>CAYTTB010000166.1:0-2507 GCA_964440565.1 uncultured Thermoanaerobaculia bacterium | reverse complement strand
AACAAGATCAATCACTTGCGGGCTATTTTCGGAAGAAGCCAAGCTCTGGCTAAGCCTTTGCAGGCAAACGAGTTAGGGCGCTTCTCTCTTCGCCGGATCTTCGCCCTCTCGAGCCCTGTGGACGGGCTGCCGGACCGGCGCTCGGTTCGCCGCCCGCCGGGGGCCACCGCCGGGTCAGCGAGCGCTCTCCAGGGCGCGCTTCACTGCCGGGGTCGGATTGACGATGTCGGCGGCGGAGGTGATGGTGATGGTCGGCAGCGCCTCGTGGGCTTCGTGGACCCGGGCGCGCAGCTCTTCATCGGCGGTCCGGTCGCCGAGGCGCGAGTAACCGAAAGAACGCGTCAGCCGGCCGAACAGGTAGTTGTTCAGCGGCGGGCCCGCGGTTCGCTCCAGACCCTCTACCGAGGCGTGCCAACTGCGGAACAGGTGGACCTGGCCGAAAGACTGCGCCTTGAAAGTGATCTCGTTGAGGCCCTCGCCGCCGACGGCCAGCCCGCCCTCGAGAGCGGCCACCCGGCGCAGCAGCCGGTTCATCCCCTCCGAGGGGGTCATGCCCTCGACGAGGCAGTTGTGCAGGTTGTAAGTGTTCAGCGTCACGTCGCAGAAGACCTCGCGGAGCGAGAGCTGCCGGGCGGCCGCCGCGATCCGGCGGCACAGGATCGAGCGCCACATCGCCAGGCCCGGGGGATCTTCACCATCACTTTCTTGTCGCGGTAGCGCGGCCTCATGCGGTTGGATTCCGGCACGCCGATGGACCGGCGATTCACCCAGCTCCAGCCCTGCAGCTTCTTGGTTTCGATGTGGCGATAGGCGAAATCGCGGACCGTCTCGTAGACCGGGTTGCCGGGGTCTACCTCGAGCGAGTTGAAGTGGGGCATGACGTGGAAGCCCAGATCGAGGGCCCGGGCGATGAACCGCTTGGCGTTCTCGCTCGGCTCATAAGTAGGGTAGTTCTCGTCGTAGGGGTCCGTGCGCCAGTGGGGGAAGTGGATCAAGACCTTGCGCGGGTCCGTGCGCTCGGCGAGGGCTTCCAGGATGTCGAGCTCGCCGGGGCACCACGAGATCGCCATGCGCAGCCCGCCGAGCCACTCCGGCCGCGCCGCCTCCTGCCGGGCGAGCCCGTAAGCCTTCCACAGCCAGCTCCGGTAGCGTTCGGCGGGGACCTTCCAGTCGCCGTCATAGACGTTGATGCGCCAGACGAGGCCGCCGGCGGCCAGGTTGCCGTCGATGGGCCCGTAGACTTCGGTGTCGAAACCGAGGACGTGCGGCTCGCCGCTGAGGCCGACCTTCAGGGACTTGTAGCGGTAGCGGTCGTCCCGGGTGTGGATCCAGAACCCTCCGCCGCGGCCCTCGAGGATCGCCAGGCCGGCCTCCCAGGCGCGGGGCCACTCCCAGTGGGTGTTGCGGATCAGAGGGTCGTCCAGGCTCAACGACACCCCTTGAAAGAACGGCGCCACCAGCCTGAGTTGGCGGCCGATTCCCTTCAGAAGCCAGCGGCACGCCCGGGCGCCGGGACGCGAGGAGAACGCCGAGGGCTCGAGCAGCAGGTCGCCCGTCTCCGGGTCGGCGGAGATCGCCAGGACGCCGTCGCCGTTCCAGCCATGAAAGACGACTTCGGCGCGGCCCTCGGAGACCGGGCGCGCCTGCACTTCACCGAAGCGGCGCTCGCCGACGTCCGTGGTCTCGCCGTCGCGGAAGACGAGCTGCAGGGCGTCGGAGGCGGCGCGGTCGAACTCGCGGAGGAATTCCTCGCCCGAGCGCCTGCTGCGGAGCGAGGTGAGGAAGCCTTCCTCGATCGTGGCTTCGAGGGTGGCGGTCGTGACCCGGACGGCGCCGCGCTCATCCACTCTGACGCTCACCCGGCGGCCGGCGCCCACCGAGACCTGCGCGCCGCGCAGCCTGGCGGCCCCGGCCGCGGCGCCGGCGGTCTGCAGCAGTCGCCGCCGCGAGATTCCTGGGTTCCGGCTCATCGTGATGCTCCTGTCGAGACTCTTTGTGGCGCCGGCCGCACGGCCCCGGACGCCGGCGAGGGTCCGCCGGGGGCGCCGAGCCGTTCGGACCAGGCCGTCCCGAGTCTAATGGAAGGCGGGGATCGGGGCAACCGGCGGAGAGCCGAGCGCGTGGCTGGGCGGGGCAGGCCCGGGCGGCTGCCGAGGTAACGGAACCGGGTTTATAGATTGGAAGAGCATATGGTAATATGGCCTTTGAACCATGACGGTACGGTCCAGGCAGCTCTACGAAGCACGGGCCAAGATCGCCAAGGCGCTGGCCCACCCGGTGCGCCTGCTTCTCTTGGATGCGTTGCGCGACAAGGACATGTGCGTGAACGACTTGACGGAGCTGGCGGGGCTGGACCAGTCGACGGTGTCCAAGCACCTGGCCATCTTGAAGGAAGCGGGGCTCGTGGGCGTGCAGAAATCGGGTCCTATGAGCATGTATTCGATCAAGTGCCAGTGCCTGGACGGCTTCTTCGGGTGTCTGGAATCGGTCCTGCTGCAGAACCTGAA
>CAYTTB010000165.1:0-2519 GCA_964440565.1 uncultured Thermoanaerobaculia bacterium | reverse complement strand
CACCGGCCACCGAGAAATCGCCCCCCTCAGGCCTCGAACTGTCGAACTTGGGGGGACTCCAGAGGTGGTCTATCCTAGCAAGAGTGGGCGGTCGACAGATCCATGTGGCGATCAGCGAGGAAACCGGGAAGGTCGTAACCGTCATGGTTCGCTCCGACCCCCTCGGCCCGCGATGGATACCGGTATCATGATGGTGGATGAACGCGCTGTGAGGCGCTTTCGAAGACTGCTCGAAGAGATTCGCGACGGGTCTTCGGACAAAGAGGAACTGATAATGTCACTCGAGAACCTCCTATGGGGGGACGAAGGTGGCGCCATTCCTTCCGAACTGCGTGCGACGTTGGCCGATCTTCTGGTTGACTTGGACGGGTACGAGCCGGATGCCAAGCTTCGTCGCGAGGACTCCGGCTATTTCGGCGAGGAAAGGCTGCGTGCTGTTGTTTCGTCCTTTCTCGAGTACCTTGACCGGTGCGGATACGGCGGGGACGCCGGGGATCAGGAGGTGGGTGAATTCCGGAACGAGGAGGTGCTCTGGTCTCTGCGGCTCGAGGCGAGCCGAAGCGATTCGAGGATTCTGGAGTGTCTGGGAGAGTTGACGGACGGGGCGCGTTTTCGCCCGCGGGATCTGGTGCACGATCCAGCTGCGCAGCGCGTGAGCATGGTACTGTTCCGGGAAGCGACTGGGGGCGGCGAGGGATGGAAGGCTCGAGGGCGCAGAGAGCCGGGGGGCGCGGTTTCCAGGAAAGTTTCGATGGTGTTTCGCGCCGTCAGCTCGTGTGAGGCGACTCTTCGATCGGCCGATCCGACCGAATGGCTGACAGCGCTGGGCGGGGTTGAGATCGCCTCGGAGGGAGCGTACCTACGCTCTTCAGAGGAGGCCCAACGACGGCCTGTCTACGAAGTCAGGGTGCGTTATCGCCAGCTCGAGGTGGAGATCGTCGAGGTGGGTGCGGTTCGCGACCGGTGACGGCGCGGTCTCCGGGGCGGCCTGTCGCGGCAGGGTGAGGTTGCTGTGGATGGGGTGAGGCGGCGGAGAGTGGAGGGTTCTCTGCTGCGCGATCTGGAGGGCCGGCCGCTCAGGGAGGTCCTCGACCGGGGAGGCCGCCTCACCTGGCTGCGGGACTACGTGTGGGGTCCGGCGGGGCTGCTGGCGGTGGTGGATCCGGAGCACGGCACCCGGCGGGTGGTGACGGACCACCTGGGGACGCCCCGTCTCGTCTGCGACCGGTGCGCGGAGCGGGTGGCGTACCACGAGCTGTGGCCGTACGGGGAGGACGCGCCGGGCAGCACCGACGATGGCCTGCGGATCCGCTTCACCGGCCACGAGCGGGACCTGAACCTCCCCACCAAGACCACCGACGATCTCGATTACATGCACGCCCGCTATTACAGCTTCTGGACCGGGAGGTTCCTCTCGGTGGATCCCGCCGAGGCCTCCTGGAGCCGGTACGCGTACGTCTCGGGGAACCCCATCAATGCCACCGATCCCGACGGCCGGGCGGAGAACCTGCTGCTCGGCGACAAGGATCTGCCGGTGAACCTCGGGAGCGTGGAGACCGTCGAGACGGCGTGGGACGCGTTCTTCACCAGCACGCCGCTGACACCTTTCGTGAGCCGGAGCGCGCGCTCGTCGAGGGTGTATGTGGTGGCGGTGCAGCAGGTCGGTGGCAGGGTGGTCGTGATGGTGCTGGACGCCGGCGTGGTGTCTGGGCCGACGCCGGTGCACGGTACGATCGTGAGCGTGGGCGGTCGTCTGGTCCTGGGGCGGAGGGTGGTCGAGGCGGCGTGGGGTGGGCACGGAGACATGAGGGCGGCGGCGGGGGTGCTGGGCAGTGGTGGGGCTCTTCTGTCGACGTTCCGGTACGTGGGGGAGGGGGTCGGGGCGGTGCAGGAGGAGCTCGCCATCGCCGGGCACCTGGCCTCGCTCGGGGCGGAGGTGGAGGTGCCGACGGGTTTCATGTATTCGGGGCTGACGGGGGGGACGGCGCTGCTGGTGGGCGGGGCGACGTACGTGGCATCGGCGAGCCTGGGTCGGGCGATCCGGGTGTACGTGATCCCCGAGAGCTGGAACCGCGCGATGGGGGATGCGATCTATGCGGCGCTCCGAGTAACTCCCATCTCGGACCGCGTGTGGGAGAAGCTTGGGAACTTCGTCTGCCCACCGCTGGTTTGCGGACGGTGAGAAAATGCGCGGACCGAGGCATGACCGGGGAAGTGATGGCTCGGCTTGGCCAATCTCCATACCTTGGTTGGTTCGCAATGGCTTTCTCTGGACGGCCATCCTCGCTGTGGCGGCTCTTCCGGGTGCATTCCTTTCGGTCATTCCTCTCTCTTGGTTTCAACGTCTAATTCTCCGAATGATCGGCGTAGATTTAGAGTGGCTCATCCCTGGGCTTGCCTACCTGGTGTTCCTCTCTCCAATTTGGGCCGGACTCCTCCCTGCGTACGCGCGGACGAGCCGGTTTGTCAGCGGACACGGTACGTTGAGGTCGTAGGGGACATCCAGTTTCCCGCACGGA
>CAYTTB010000164.1:0-2602 GCA_964440565.1 uncultured Thermoanaerobaculia bacterium | reverse complement strand
CTCCTCCTCCCGGCCTCCGGGCCGCGGGATCCAACCCGCGCATTCTACCCGCACCGCGAAGGAGCCGCTCGCCACGGCACGGGGCGGAGCCCTCCCCACCTGCGGAGGTCTGACCGGGGGCGAGGGCGACCGGGCCCGGGGCCGTGACCGGCTCCGCGGGGTCCGTCCTCGCCGTCCGCATCGGCGACCACGGCGGGAGCCGTCCAGCCTCCGCCCCCACCCCGGCGACGACCACGCCGGCAGCACATCCCGGGCGGGACGGGAACTCACGGTGGAGCGTGTCCCCTGCACCCCTCGCCGACATCTCTCGCCTCGCGGGCCTCCCGCTGCGAGCGGTGCCCTTCGCAGCGCGGGATGGGAGCGACCGGCGGGCCGGGCGCCGGTCACGCCCGGCCCGCCGGACCGGCACTCAGTACTCGAGCTCCAGGAGGGCCACGCAGGGAGCGGGAGCCACCTCGCGCCCGGCTCCGCGCCGCCGGCAGTGGGCGCGGAACGCGAACTCGTCCCGCCCCACCCGGTCGAGGAACCAACCCGCGAGCACGTCGAGATCGGCGTACCTCCTCGCGAGCTGGTCACGCCAGCGGAGGATCGACTGCTCCTGCTGCAGCGGGATCCACGTCGCCGGACGGTCGGCGCCGCGGAACACGCCGAGGAGGTCGGTCGACTCGAACACCGGATCGTCACGGAAGGTCCCGTCGGGTTGCGGGGGTTTGTAGGCGAGCTTGACGCGGACGGCCAGGTCGGTGGCGCCGAGCGAGAACGCCTGGAGATCCTCGGGCTCGAGGTACCGTGGGAAGTGGAAGATGCCGCTCGCGAGATCGAGGTCGGGGACATCGCGGTGCTCCTGCACGACCCACACCGGGAGCTGCTCGACCTTCCCCAGCCCCTGCGGCGAGAGGCGGACCCTGAAATAGAGACGGGTGCCCGAGAAGATCGAGCGCTGGTCGCGCCGGTCGCTCGAGATCGCCTCGGCCAACGTCCAGAACGTGTCGTCCTGGTCCAGGTCGCGGAACGGGACGAGGCGGACGCCCGTCGGGTCGAGCTCCACGCGCTCGTCCTCCGGGCCGCGCGCGACGCGGCGCAGGCGGTCGTGGAGCTCGTCCACGGCGAAGGGAAACGGCTCCGCGGTGTCGTTGCCCACGGTGAACCGAACCCCGAGTGCCTCCGGGCGTACGGGCGCCGCCCGATCGACATCCTGCCAGCTCTTCGCGCTCGGCCGCTCGCCGTACCTCGCGCCGAACAGCCACAGGGTGTACTCGACGCCGTCGAAGGTGACCTTGGCGCCGGTGATCTCGTCCAACGGGAGCCGGTGCGTGCCCATGAAGTGGAGGTCGAGGTCGTAGCAGAGGAGGGCGCCTCCCGTCGGCTCGAGGAGCGCGTACGGGCAGGTGTCGGTCTCGTCCATCACCAACGGGAGCGCGTGCGCCCCGGGGTAGACCGGCGGCCGGATCTGGGCCTCCGCCGGCTCGTCCGAGCTCGCGAGCAGCTTCCCGTCACGGCGCACGATCGCCAGCGCGTAGCTGCTGGTCACCGCGGTCCGCGCGGTGCCCCTGACCACGCCGCCGGTCTCGCGTGCCGTGCGCGCCGCATCCGGCTCCGACCACACGTCGTGGCGCATCCGGGAGTGCTTCACCAGGGCGAGAAACCGCTTGCCATCGATCGGCACGAGGCGTGCCACCCGCCAGTCCTCGCTGTCCTTCGAGCCGGGCGAGTACCGCGCGGCGAGCGCCTCGACCCGGAGCACCTCGCGGGCCGTGAGCCTGGGCTCGCGGGCTCGAGTCGGCGCGGCGGCGACCACCGCCACGGCGAGCGCCGTCGCGGTCAGCAGATCCAGACGCCCTCGACTCGTACCCACTCGCATTCCTCGCCTCCAGCGAAGCAGGTCAGTCCGCCCGGCGCCATGTGACACGACGAGTTCTTGATGATCCGAGCGGGTCGGATGGTGAACGTGCCACGGGGGCCTCGAACGTCCACGGAGACGGGCGCCTCGGCCCCCTCGACCGTGCACGGACAGGTCACCGCGGAACGGGTCCGGGCCGCAGCGGGGTTGGCCTCCACCCCCGGCTGCGCCGCGAACGCCCGGGCCGCGAGGGCGAGCAGGGGTGCCGTGATCACGACCATCGGTACCTTGCAACGCTTCATGTCTGCCACCTCCGTGTCTCGGAATTGTGGTTGGTTTCGGGGCAACGCCCCTCGAGGTTGCAAGCCCCACCGATCCGGACTCGCGCGACGGCGGAGAGCGCGCAGTACGGCTCGCTACGCCCTCCCGCCACCTGCGGTCCGCGCCGGATGACCTGTCTCGAACCTCCACACCACGAGGGTAGCGCCAAGGGGGGGGGGGGGGTGGCGCGGGGCGGGCCCCCCCGGGCGCCGCCGCCCCCCCCCCGGCGGGGGGGGGGGGGGGGGGGTGGCGGCGGGGGTCGGGGCACGTGCCAGCCTGCGCTGGCTGGTGGCCGCCGGCTGCGCTCTGATCCAGGGCTACCACCTCTCGGCGCCACTGCCCGCCGCCGAGTTCGGCCGCTGGCTCGAAAGGCACGAGGCCGGGCCCTGCGCGCGGCGCGGGCCGCGCCGGGACTGAGGGCGGGGGCCGGCAGAAGGGGGC
>CAYTTB010000163.1:0-2640 GCA_964440565.1 uncultured Thermoanaerobaculia bacterium | reverse complement strand
TTGGGCGGTGGTGGTTTGATTTCACGCACGCTCTCTGGATCCCCAAACGCGAAACCCGAAACCCGAAACCGGCATCACCCCTGGTCCATTAGCCATCATTTATCATCCGCGTACCTGACAGACGGGAGGACCGGCCATGCTGGAACCTGAAAAGCTATTCGAGACAACGGCCGAGGTTTGCCGTCGATTGAACCCGGAAGCCTGCAGAAAGCTCGTGGATCTTCTCGAGCGAGCTTATCATGCCGGCAACCAGATCTTCATTTTCGGGAACGGCGGTAGCGGAGCCAATGCCTCCCACTTCTGCGAAGACCTTGGCAAGGGCACCCTCAAGACCCCGGGCGACCAGAAGCGCTTCCGCGTCATGAGCCTCACTGACAATACACCGTACATCCTGGCGTGGGCGAACGACGAGGGATATGAAACGATCTTTGAGCAGCAGTTGCGGAACTTCGGGCGACCCGGCGACGTGGTGATCGGCATCAGCGGATCGGGGAACAGCGCCAACGTCCTCAACGCCGTGCGCTACGCCAATGACAACGGCATGATCACCGTCGGGATGACGGGCTTCGATGGCGGCCGACTGCGGGGCCTGGCCCAGCACAGCATTCACGTGCCGGTCGACGACATGGGGATTGCCGAATGCCTTCATCTGGTGATCGCGCACTACGTCATCTACGAGCTGCGCAGCCGCATTCACGAGAATCCCAAGGCAGACGCTCCAATGTTGGACACCAGGACTGTCGAGCCCACAGCCGAGGCGATCTCGTAGACCGTCACCCCTCGCACTGGCGGTCACGAAACAACTGTCGGCTCTCGCATCACTCACATTTCCATTGGCGATGCTTTGCGATCATGATGTCAGACGGGCGCTTGTCGGCGCCTTTTTTGTTTGAACAGGATCAGACAGCGATGCAAGACCTACCTTTCCGTCCGATGCCGAGATTGTCCCTTTCCAGAGGGCGGCGACTGGCGATCGCGCTTCTTGGTTTTCTTGTGTTGCTTTCGGGCACAAATCCAGCCTCGGCGGGTTTGCAGGAAACCCTGCCGACGTATCACTGGGCGTATGGCTACATCGACCAACTGTGGATACGGGGCTACTTCCCGGATCTGCTGGTTCTAAACCGCCCCTACACCCGCGGCGAGGTCGCCAGGGCGGTTGTCACCCTCCAGCAGGAGGTTGCTCAGGGAAAACGCACCGTGCCGCCCCAGGATCGCTGGCTCTTGGCGCGACTCCGGGACGAGTTCCAACCTGAGATCGACGCCCTGCAGGGTGCGAGTCCCAGCAGACAGGCGACCGTGGGAGGCTATTTCATCGAGGACCTCAATTCCCGGCAGGGTGACTTCCAAGACCATTTTCGATATCGCACGCGAGCCGCCCTTTCCGCCGGGCCAGGTTTCGAGATCTACAACGGCATCGCCTTCGACAATCGGCTGGACAACGACCCGCTCTACCTGGGCAAGCGCAAGAGAGAGGTGGCCGGCTTCACGGAGCAGGCCTACGTGCGGTTCAGCCGCAAAGGGTTTGGTTTGGTTCTTGGCCGTGACTTCCTCCGCTGGGGTGCTGGTGAAGCGGCGACGCTGTTGATTTCAGATGTCGCCCGGCCCATGGATCTTTTCCTGGCCAGCTACCGGGGCAGTTTTTTCAAGTTCACCTTTTTTACTGCCATGCTGGACCCGATGGATGTGCCGGAGAGCACCGGGGCAGGGGCGCGCATCGTCCGCGCGCGCCGCTATCTGGCAGCTCACCGTCTGGATCTACGGTTGGGCAGGTGGCTCCAGCTTGCGGCGACCGAGGTCATTCTGTACGGCGGGGCCGGGCGCTCCATGGAGTTTGCCTATTTGAATCCCTTCCTGTTTTTCCACGGCAACCTCATGAACGGCCCGGGCCAGGGCAACACCTTCGGCAGCATCGACTGGTATTTTCTGCCGGCCCGGAAGATCGGCTTCTACGGCACCTTCATGATCGACGACATCCAGTTGGAGAAGACGTCTCCCGGAGACCTGGAGCCAAACGAGCTCGGCTGGCTGGTGGGGCTGCGGCTGGCCGACCCGGGGGGTCTGCCGGGCAGCAACGTTGTTCTGGAGTACACGCGGGTAACCAACCGCACCTACAACACTGTGCTGCCCTATGAGAAGTTCTTGCACCGGAATTTTCCGCTCGGCCACTATCTGGGCAATGACTTTGACCGCTGGCAGCTTCAGTGGAAGCAATGGGTAAGGCCGGATCTGGAGCTGAGGTTGGGGCTGGAGCGCGTCCGCAAGGGGGAGGGGGACGTCTACGCGCCATTCGACACGCCGTGGGTAAACTATACGCTGGAGCAGGGATACCACGAGCCTTTTCCCACCGGGGTGGTTGAAACAACGCGGCGCATCGACCTGGGCCTGGTTTATCATCCGGTGAGCTGGCTCAGGGTTTCGATGAAAGCACAGCGGTCGAATTTCAGCAATCTCGGCCACGTCGTGGGTGCTGAGGACAGCGCCTGGCTGTTTCAGCTCAGCCTGTGGTGGGCGCCGCGGGTTCGGTTCCGAATGCCGGAATAGAGAGCCGGGGATTTTTCGGATTTCGGATTTCGGATTTCGGATTGCGGATTGCGGGGAGGGAAGATGGTTGATGGTCGTTTCGGGTTTCGGGTTTGGGGT
>CAYTTB010000162.1:0-2653 GCA_964440565.1 uncultured Thermoanaerobaculia bacterium | reverse complement strand
CAACGGCCCCAGCGCCGACCGGGCCGCGTCCCGGTCGTTGCGCGCGAGGGCGGCGCGGAGCGACGCCAGGATCACCTTCCCCGCGTCCATGCCGGCGCCCCGCTCAGGCGTCTCCGCCGACGGCGCTCTCCATTCCCTCGAGGCGCCAGGCATCGCCCGCCTCGCGGTGGAGGCGCTCGAACTCGGGAACGTGGCGCTGCTGCAGGCGCCGGGCCACCGCCTCCGGGTTCACGCGGTCCGGGCACATCCCGGCGTGGGCTACCCCGTTGCGGTCGCGGCCCACCGCGTCCCAGAGCTCGCCGATCGCCCTCTCCGCAGGCGAGAGCGCTCGCGGCGCGGCACCGGCCGCGGGACGGCAGGCCGACAACGCCCTCTCGGCCGCCTCGCGGAGTTCACGGTCGAGCCACCCCGTCGCCCCCATCCCGAGCCGAGCCAGCAGGACGCGGTTGACCATGAGCTCGCGCAGCGCCTCGAGCCCGTTCGCGGGGTCTCCCACCTCGGCCCACCGCCTCACGAGGAGCAGCTCCCGCTCGATCTCGGCGCCGTCGAGACGGAGCGTCGCCTTACGCTCGGCGGCAGCGAACGCCGGCTCCAGCGGCCGGAGCGCCCCCGCCAGCTCGCCCACGACCCGCGCCACCGGCGGCGGGATCACCCCGGCGAGCTCCTCCGGATCGAGGGCCTCGAGCTGGCTGCCGGCACGCGCCACCGCGAGGCCGACCTCGAGCGGGAGACCCGCCGCGAACGCCTCTCCGGCCGCCTCCGCCGCCCCGACCACCGAACGGATCTGGCTCCCCGCCCTCCGCCTCCGCTCGGAGAGAGTGCCCAGCTCCCGGATCTCCAGGACCCGCGGGTCCCGCTCCTCCTGGGAGACGAGCCCCGCCAGGCGGGCCGGATCGAACCGCTGCCGGAAGTCACGGATGGCTGCGGCCCACTCCGCCGCCCGCATCAGGATCGAGAGGTCGAGCACCGGCGCCCGCTCCCCTTCGGTGTCCGGGGTGTAGACGCCGTAACCGAGGAATCCCACGCGCACCGCGCCGCGGCTCTGGAGGTACTCGAGGAGCAGGATCTGGGCGAGGGGGATGGCGCGGAACGAGTGGGTGAGGTCGAGGTGCAGCGTGGGCGCCTCACCCTCCCCGTGCCGCGCGCACCAGCTGGCGATGGCGTCGAGGTCGCCCCAGAGATCGCCCATGGAAGCCGGCAGGCGGGTCTCGAGCGGTTCCGGATCGAGCCGCGAGCTCTCGATTCCCCCCATCCTGCGGACCTCGTCCAGCGCGAACTCGCACCGCTCGCGCCACGCCTTCGCCGTCGCCACGAACGCCACCCGGGCCGGCTCGCGCCCTGCCTCCGCGAGCCACCTCCACAGCGCGAGCCCGGCGAGCGCCGTGCGTACCTCGAACCCGTCGTCGAAGACGTACGTCACCTCGTCGTACGGGGGATCCCGGTCGGTCCTCCCCATGCCCAGGTTGATCAGCAGGAGATCGGTCATCTCATCGCTCCTTTCCGAGCCGTGGCTGCGGCCGGCGACGGACCGTGCCGTTCCTCGTGGACCGACGGCCGCGCTCCGAGGGAGCGCGGGGCGTCGAAGGCAGGTTCCACCGCGCCCGGGACCGCATCGGGTTGACGGAGATGCACGAGCCATGCATATTTGAATGCATGAGGACCACCATCAACATCGACGACGAGCTGATCGAGAAGGCGCGGGAGCTCACCGGCATCCGCGAGAAGACCACGTTGGTCCGGCGCGGACTCGAGGCGCTGATCGCGCTGGAGAGCGCCCGGCGGCTCGCGCGGCTGGGCGGATCGGAGCCGGATCTCGAGCCCGTCCCCAGGCGCAGGCCGGCATGAGCGTGCTGGTGGACACCTCGGTGTGGGTGGATCACCTGCGCCGGGGGAACGAGGCCCTGGCCGTCCTCCTGGACAGGGGTCTGGTGACCGTCCACGTCCACGTGATCGGTGAGCTGGCCTGCGGTGGCCTCCGGTCGCGGCGGACCGTCCTCGAGCTGCTCCGAGCACTGCCCCGGGCTCCCGAGGCGGAGTTCAGCGAGGTGCTGCACCTGATCGAGCATCACCACCTGTACGGCCGCGGCCTCGGCTGGATCGACGTGCACCTCCTGGCCTCGGCGAGACTCGCCGGCATCCCGATGTGGACCCTGGACAGGAGGCTGGCGGAAGCCGCGTCGGAGCTGGGGAGCTTCTGGCGCCCGTGACAGTATCCTCGTGACCGCCCCATGCGGACGGGCACCGGCGCTCCGCGGGGCGCGCCTCCCGCGGGGACGGCCCGGGCCGTCACCCAGGTGGTATCCCGCACAGCCGCGACGCTCCCCGGGGAGCGCGGGCTTCAGCCCGCATCGGCCGAAACGGCCGCGCGAGCTGGCACGGGCGAGGCGCAGGTGGTTTCTCGCACGGGCGGAAGGACGTTGCGGACTGAAGTCCGCGCTCCATGAGCGCCGTTGCGGACTGAAGTCCGCGCTCCCTCGGGCGCCTCCCCCCACGGCCGCAGCGGCGCACACCACGCGGAGCGCGGGCTTCAGCCCGCATCGATCGCAGCGGCCGCGCGAGCTGGAACGGGCGAGGCGCAGGTGGAAGGCTCCACAGCCGCGACGCCGTTGCGGACTGAAGTCCGCGCTCCCTCGGGCGCCTCCCCCCACGGCCG
>CAYTTB010000161.1:0-2680 GCA_964440565.1 uncultured Thermoanaerobaculia bacterium | reverse complement strand
CGGGGCGGGATCACCTGGGGAGCCTGCGTGCCGACGTCGGGGAGGCGGACGGTGGCCGGGTGCGGCTCGAGCTGTGGCCGTACGGCGAGGTGCGAGCCCGCTGGCGTGCCGGCACCTCGAGCTGGGATCTCGCCAACGGCGCCCACCTCTTCACCGGCCACGAGCGCGACTGGGTGGGGACGGCCAGCGATCCCCTGGCTGGTCTCGACTACATGCACGCGCGGTACTACTCCCACACCACCGGCCGCTTCCTGTCGGTGGACCCCGAGGACGGCGAGGTGGGCCTCAGCCAGACCTGGAACCGGTACGCCTACGTCCGGGACAACCCCCTCAACGCCGTCGATCCGGATGGACGATACCGGCGGGGTTCCGGCTTTACGGACGAGCAGTGGCGGGAATTCGACAGGCTCCAACAACGGACCGCGTCCGATATCGAGCGGGCGGTGAGGAGAATCAGGCAGAAGAGCGCGAAGCTGGAGGCGAAGGCAGCGAGGACGGGACGGAAGAATCCGAAGAAGGCGAAGCGGCTGCGGGAGCGAGCGGCGGCGTTACGGGTGGCAGCGGAGCGCCTGGGCGCCGCCGCGCGGGTGCTGCGGGCCACGGGTCCGGGCGCTCCGGTTGCGGACGCCGTGCGGGGTGATGTGTATCGCGCCGTGGGAGGGGGCGTGGATGGCGTGGCTTTGGCGGAGGTTGGTGGATCGCGTATCGTGATCAACCTGGATCACCCGGTGTGGCGGCAGCCGGGATTCCGGCGGAAGTGGGCGCTTGGGCACGAGGCCCTCCATACGGTGGGGTTGCATGATTTCAAGGACGACCAGGGGACGACAGCCTACCCGTTCGGCACAAGAGCCCAGCGGCTCTTGTATAAGAGGATCGCCGGCTTGCCGCTTGCGCTTGAGACTCCGGACCGTCTGATGGACTTGGTGTATTAGTTTGCGGGAGGAAACCATGCGCCTGCCCGTGGCGGTGGTGGTGCTGCTTACACTGACCGCATGCCGTAGCGCGTTTGAGCTGTGCGTGCTCGAGTACGAGGTACGCGATCATCCTGATAACCAGCTTCTTGAGCTGGTCATTCACAATGATAACCCGTTTCCGGTCTGCCTGCCGGATACTACTCTGCCCGGGGAATCTACTGGGTCCGAAGCTGCCGGCTACGTCCTGCTCAGGGTTGGCGACAGGTGTTTCTCCCTTGGCGACCTCGGTGCGGTGCTCTGTTCCGGGGTGTGTCCCACGGCGATGGCTCCGGGGCAGACGGTGGCCCATCGACTGCCGTACGAGGCCTTCGACCTGCCGCCGGTGCTTTTCGGCGAGAAGAAGGAGGTGACCGTGGTGGTGGGCGCGTACCGCTGCGACTCCCCGGTATGGAGGTGGCGAAGTCTGAGCAAGCTGGTGCCCGTTCAGCGAACGTCTGGGGGCAAGGACCCGCTTCGGTGACGCGAGGGTTGCGATCGGCGGGGCGAGGGGGGTGTTCCGTGTGGTCCCGCAGCGACGGTGGGCGCGGGCTGTTCGTCGAGCTCGAGATCGAAGTGGCTGATGCGGTTCGGACGACGCTCGGAGTCTGCGGCGGGCGGCTTTGTCGCAGCGGAGTGCGGCGATCCGCTGCGGCGAGCGTGGATCGGCGTTGGCAGAGGAGGGAGGGCGCGCGCTGGGCGGGGTGTGGGGGATGCTCTGGGGAGCGGGAGAAGACGCGGGTGGCAGGGGGGTGGCAGCCTGTCTCGCGACGTTGGTTCTCGCCGTGGCCCGTTCCGTCGGGCACGGATCGGACGCTTGCGGGGACTCCGGCGATACCGCGGCCGGAACCGCACGGTTGGGCCGGCGGGAGCTGAGCTGGGGACGCGCGTGTGGTTGTGGACGAGCAAGTGGAGCGTCTGAGGAGTTTGCGGGGCATGCCGCGGGTAGGGCACACGGTCAGGGGACCGGAGTCGCCCCGGTGGAGTGGGTGCGTTGCGGCTGCTCGAGGTCACGCGGGTCCGCGGCGTGGCCCGAATCGCGGCGGTCCGGAGCTGTCCCAGCAGGCGAGGGGAGTGGTTCGGAGGGTCGTGAGTTTGCCCACGGGCCTTCACTGGGGGACGAGATGATGCGCCGGTTTCTCGTTGCCGTCGGCTGGCTCATGGTCACCGGATGCACGAGCACGTACATGCTCTTTCCGGTCAGGTACGAGGTCATCGACCACCCGGAGGAGGGCGCGATCGAGGTGAAATTTCACAACGAATACCCGTTTCCGGTCTGTTTTTCAAGGGCGGCCTGGCCCAACCAAGCGGGGAGGTTCGATTCCGCCAAAGGGTGGGTCTTCCTTAAGGTGGGTGACATGTGCTTTACCGTCGAGGACGTTGCGGAATACTGCCCCCGATGTGTCACCGTGGTTGCGCCGGGCGAAACGCTCTCGACCCTCGTCCCTTACGAGGAGTTTCACCTGCCCCTCGAGCTGTACCCCGAGAAGAAGGAGCTACTGTTCGCTCCGTACGCGAGCCGCTGCGACGCAGAGGAGCTGCGAGCCGCGCGGCGACGTTGACGCCGTCACGCGCGCATGCCTGCCCCGTCGAGCTGCTGGCGGCGATCGAAGGCGGAAATCCTGCGAGGAACCCGGGTGCCGCACACGTGTGCTCGGCACGTTGAGCGAAGGTGTCGGCGAGGCGGGAGTACACCTACGACGACTTCGGCAACCTCCTCTCGCTGGGGT
>CAYTTB010000160.1:0-2767 GCA_964440565.1 uncultured Thermoanaerobaculia bacterium | reverse complement strand
CCACGAGGTCGGCTGGATGCCCGAGCCCGGGTGGGGGCTGGACATTTCGCAGCCGCGTGGATAGAGTACGCGGCGATGAGTACCGTGACCGCTGCCGCGGAGC
Organism: uncultured Thermoanaerobaculia bacterium; assembly: GCA_964440565.1. Lineage (GTDB taxonomy): Bacteria > Acidobacteriota > Thermoanaerobaculia > Thermoanaerobaculales > Sulfomarinibacteraceae > CAYTTB01. Next base: position 2,664 of record CAYTTB010000160.1, on the reverse strand, counting down.
TGGTGTTCAAGGGCCGGGCGTTCAGCGCCGAGGAGCTCGCGCTGGTCCACGATGTGGTGGCGCGCTGCCGGGGGCTGAGCCGCCAGGAGCTCGCCTACACCGTGTGCGAGCTGCTCGAATGGCGCCGGCCCAACGGGGGGCTGAAGGTCTGGGAGTGCAAGGAGCTGCTCGGGGCGCTCGAGGCCAGGGGCCTGCTCGAGCTGCCCGCGCTTCGAGCGACCAAGCCCCGGGGCTCTCGGACCTCGGTGGAGCGCAGCGCGCGCGGGGAGCCGGGGGAGGCGCTGCGGGGCACGGTGCGCGACGTGGCGCCGGTGGTGTTGCGCCGGGTCAGCAGCGCCGAGCAGCGCCGGCTGTGGCGCGAGCTCATCGAGCGCTACCACTATCTGGGCCATCGGGTGCCCTTCGGTGCGCATCTTCGCTACCTCATCGAGGGGGGTGGAGCGCGGCGGGCCGTGCTCGGGTGCCTGCAGCTCTCCAGCCCGGCCTGGAAGATGGCGCCGCGCGACCGATGGATTGGCTGGGACGAGGCCACGCGGCGCGCCCATCTGCAGCAGGTGGTGAGCAACAGCCGCTTCCTGGTGCTGCCCTGGGTCGAGGTTCGCAACCTGGCCAGCCACGTGCTGGCGCGGATGGCTCGCGAGGCGCCCGGGCACTGGGAGCAGGCCTACGGGGTTCGCCCGGTGCTGCTCGAGACGCTGGTCGATGCGCGGCGCTTCGCCGGGACCTGCTACCGGGCGGCGGGCTGGGTCGGGCTCGGCCCCACCCAGGGGCGCGGGCGCCAGGACCGGGGCCACGAGCGCCACGGGCACTCGCCCAAGGAGGTGTTCGTCTATGCGCTGCGCGCGGATGCGCGCGAGGTGCTGCGTGGCCAGCGCTGAGCGGGTCGCGGCGCTCGAGCACGACAACCGTCGTCTTCGCCGCCGTTGCGCGCGCCTGGAGCGCGACAACGCACGCCTTCGCGAGGAACTCGCCAGGCTCAAAGAGCAGCTCGAGGCGAGCCGCCGTGCCGCCAAGCGCCAGGCCGCGCCCTTCTCCAAGGGCCCACCGAAGCCCAACCCGCGCCGCCCGGGGCGCCGTGCCGGCCCCGCCCACGGGCGCCACGCCCACCGCACGCTGCCCACTCACGTCGACGAGCAGCTCGACGCGCCCCTGCCCGCGTGCTGCCCGCGCTGCCAGGGGCCGCTCGAGGAGCAGCGCATCGTGGCCCAGTACCACACCGAGCTCCCGCCCGTTCGCCCCCACGTCACCCGCTTCGACGTGCACGTCGGGCGCTGCCGGCGCTGCGGGGCGCGCGTCCAGGGCCGCCACCCCCGCCAGCGCTCCGATGCGCTGGGCGCCGCGGCCAGCCAGCTCGGGCCGCGCGCCCTGGCCCTCGGGGCCTACCTGCACAAGGGGCTCGGGCTGGCGCTCGGCAAGTGCACCCGGCTCTATGCCGAGTGCTTCGGCATCACGCTCACCCCCGGGGGGCTGTGCCAGGCCGTGGCCCGTGGCGGCGCGGTCGCCGAGCCGACCTATCGGGCGATGCTCGAGTGGCTGCGCGCCGAGCCCGTGGTCAGCCCCGACGAGACCGGCTGGAAGGTCGCCGGGCGGCTGCAGTGGCTGTGGGTGTTCGTCAGCCGCTCGCTCACCGTGTACTCCATCGCACCGGGGCGCGGCTTCGAGCAGGCCGCCCTCATCCTCGGCGAGCACTACGCGGGCATCCTGGTGCGCGACGGCTGGGCCCCGTACCGGCGCTTCGAGCAGGCTGGCCACCAGACCTGCCTGGCCCACATCACCCGGCGAAACGACGCCCGCCTCGAGGCCGCCGAGCGCGGCGCGGCCCGCGTGCCCCGCGCCCTCAAGCGCATCCTCGATGCCGCCTTCGCCCTGCGCGCACGGCGCGATGCCGGCAAGCTCAGCGAGCACGGGCTGCGGGCGGGCGTCGGACGGCTGCGCGCGCGCCTCGAGCGCCTGCTCGCCTGGCGACCCACCGACCCCGACAACGCCCGCCTGCTCAGGCATCTGGCCAAGGAGCACGCGCACGATGCCGTGTTCACCTTCCTGCTCCACCCCGAGGTGGCGGCCACCAACTACCTGGCCGAGCAGGCCATCCGCCCGGCTGTCGTCACCCGCAAGGTCTGCGGTGGCAACCGCACCGCGCGCGGGGCGCGAACCCAGGAGGTGCTGGCCAGCTTCTTCCAGACCAGCCGCCAGCAGCGCCGCGACCCCATCGCGCTGCTCGTCGAGCTGCTCTGCGCCCCCGCGGCGAGCGTCGCCGAGGTGCTCGCACCCCCACCACCGAGCGAGCACCCCCGCCTCCCGGGCCCTCCCTGAGCCGACTCCCCGCCCGCGCACCGAGCCCGAGCGGCGCGCTACACTCGCGCGAGCATGGCCGAGTGGCACCCGCCCTGGGACGAGGAGGCGCTGGGGCGCCTGGCGCGCATCGAGCGGGCCATCGTGCGCCTCGAGCTCGACTGCCAGGGCGAGCTCATCGCGATCCTCAACGCCATGGAGATGCAGCTCGAGCGCGCCGACCCCGACATCGAGACCCTCGCTCACCTCGGCGACGCCCTGCTTGCGTTGGCCGCCGCACGTGGTGTCGATGCCAAGCGCCTGCGCCTCGAGAAGCAGCTCCATGCGCTGCTCGACCGCGTCCTGATCGTCACCGGCCAATGGGCCCCAACC
>CAYTTB010000159.1:0-2800 GCA_964440565.1 uncultured Thermoanaerobaculia bacterium | reverse complement strand
GCCGGAGGTGCCGGGCGTGCTCCTCTTCGGCTCGCTGGCGCGGGGCGACCACGTCCCCGGCTCCGACGCCGACCTCATCGTGGCGGTGCGCGAGAGCGACCTGCCGCCGGCCCACCGTCCCGCCGCCCTGCCCCCGCCCGAGGCGGGAATCCCCGCGGACCTCGCCGTGTACACCGAGGCGGAGCTCGCCCGTTTCCTGGCCGAGGGGCTGCCGTTCCTCCGCCGTGCCCTCGCCGGGGGCCGGTGGCTCGCCACCGCCCCGGGCTGGCGGCCGCCGCAGGACGCCCGGACGCCTTCAGCCCCGGACCTCCAGCCACCCCGCGAACGCCTCCGCGGTGCGGAGGTTCACCACCCGCTCCGGCGGCACCCCGGCGCGGGCGGCGATGGCGGTGGCGTAGGCGTCGAACTCCAGGTGCGCCGGGGCAGGAGGCGTTGGCCGGGTCGTTACCGGTGAGGCAGGTGGCTGGACCCGCGTCGGAGGCGGAATTACAATGTATTTCCGGAGGTCACAGTGGCGCGGCTGATCCGTATCGGGAACTCGCGAGGGATCAGGATCCCGAAGCCCATCATCGAGCAGGCCGGGCTCGAAGGGTGCGAGCTGGAGTTCCGCGTCGTGGCGGAAGGGCTCCTCGTCCGGCCACGGCGCGGGCCGCGCACGGGCTGGCGCGAGGCCCTCGAAGAGCTGTCGGCCGCGGGCGCCGACGCACCGCTCCTCGACGAGGACGCCCCCAACGCCTTCGACAGCGAGGGCTGGTCGTGGTGAGGCGTTTCGACGTCTTCCTGATCTCGCTGGATCCCACCCGTGGGAGCGAGATCCGGAAGACGCGGCCGTGCGTCGTCGTCTCGCCCGACGAGATGCACGTGTTGCGGACCGTCATCGTGGCGCCCATGACCACAACCGGGAAAGCGTGGCCGACGCGGGTTCCGACGACCTTTGCGGGCAAGGACGGGTTCGTGGTGCTCGATCAGATCCGCACCGTGGACCGCTCCCGTCTCGTGCGCCGCCTGGGACGCCTGGACGAGGGAACGGGTCGCCGGGTTCTCGAGGTGCTGCGCGAGATGTTCGCCGAGTGAGGGCACCATCACGCCCGCCGTTCGAGCCAATCCGCGAACGCCTCCGCGGTGCGGAGGTTCACCACCCGCTCCGGCGGCACCCCGGCGCGGGCGGCGATGGCGGTGGCGTAGGCGTCGAACTCCAGGTGCGCCGGGGCATGGGCGTCGGAGGCGAGCACCAGGTCGCAGCCGGCGTCGACGGCGAGGCGGGCGAGCTCCCAGTCGAGGTCCTGCCGGCGCGGGAATCCGTTGATCTCCACCGCCACCCCGCGCTCGGCGCAGGCCGCGAACACCCGCTCCCAGCGGGCACGGATCCCCTGCCGGTGGTGGAACAGACGCCCGCGTGGGTGAGCGAGCACGTGCACCCCCGGCGTGGCCACGGCGCGAAGCAGCCGCCCCGTCTGGTCGCGGCGGGGGTCGAGGCCCGAGTGCACCGCCGCCACCACCACGTCGAGCTCGCCGCGCTCCACCGACGGCACGTCCACCGTGCCGTCCTCGCGGATCTCCACCTCGAGCCCCTGGAAGAGATACAGCTCCTCGCCCCGCTGCCGGTTCCACCGCTCGATCCGCCGCCGCTGCAGGCGCACCCCCTCGCGGTCGAGGCCCGAGGCGACCTCGAGCCCGCGCGAGTGGTCGGTCACCACCGCCCAGCTCGCGCCGCGCGCGAGGCACGCCCGCGCCATCGTCTCGAGCGCGGCGCGGCCGTCGGAGTCGCGCGTGTGCCAGTGGAACGCCCCCCGGAGCCGCCCGGGCCGCAGCGCCTCGGGGCACGCCGCGAGCTCCCGCGCCACCTCGGCCCGCGACAGGAAGCGGGCGCGGGTCTCGCGGCGACGCCGCGAGGCGCCACCGGCCAGCCGTTCCACCGCCGCCTCCAGCGCCGCCTCCCCGGGGCAGGCGAGCAGCTGCCCGAGCAGCGGCTCGAGCCAGGCCGGGGCCTCCGCCAGCAACCGCCGGCGCGCCGGGCCCGGCGCGTCCATCGCCGCGTACCCCGCGCGCAGCAGCGCCAGGCGGCGCTCCCCCGGCGGCTCGCGCTCGGCCAGCCGGAAGAGCGCCTCGGCGAGCGCTGCGTTGGGCGGCCCCCCCGCGGGCCGGACGGCCATGGACTCATCCCTCCTCCAGGGTGAACTCCCAGGCGCAGGCGCCCGTTCCCACCTCGTCCGGCGGGCAGCGCAGGCACTCGGTGCGGATCCGCGGGTCGATGGTCCGCGCGAAGGTGGAGAACTCCACCGTGCCCACCGGCTTGCAGGGAAAGTCCGCAAGTCCCTTCCGCCGCCGGGTCTCCTGCACCCGGCAGGAGTCCATGAAGAACCTGAGCCGCCTCCCGCCGTCGGCCCACTCCACGTGCTGCGGGTTGATGGCGGCGTACATCCGCAGCGAGAGCGCACGCTCCAGCGCCTCGAGGCCCCCGCGCTGCGGGAGGCCGAAGGTGCGCACGATCCGCGCCGCCTCCGCCGCCGCGAACCGCCGCCACGACTCGGTGTCGAGCTCGATGGCGGCCTCGAGCCCGAACCGCTCCTCCGCCGCGAGGAACCAGCACCCGTCGTGGGCGAGCCAGCTCTTCGCGAACATCTCCACCACCTTCAGCAGCTCCTCGCGGGACATCGCCTCGAAGACGCTCACGGCTCCCTCCGGGCCGGATCGTACACCGCCCCGGCCGGCAGCACCCCGAGCCCCCGCTCCGCCACGACGAGACCCGGAAGGGGACACAGTTCTGCTCCCGCGGAAGGGGACACAGTTCTGCTCCCGC
>CAYTTB010000158.1:0-2826 GCA_964440565.1 uncultured Thermoanaerobaculia bacterium | reverse complement strand
GGGTATGCTGACTTGACACGAACCCTCTCATGGGCGCCGCCACAACCCGTTGTATCTGTTGTGTGTACTGTTTGTTGTGGGTGCGGGCGTCCCCGCCCGTGCCCACTCATTTGTGGCTGCGGGCGTCCCCGCCCGCACCGGGGGCACTGGCCCGTGCCCGGCACCCCCTTCCTCCCGGCGGGCGAGACCCCCGCCGCCACGACCCGTTTCCCCTGTCCCGATTGGCCCCATGTACACAGCCCTCCCCGCCCGCACGCGCCGCCTCCGGTACCATCGTCGCGTGGAGCTCGATCGCCGTGCCTTCGAGGAGCTCGTGGCCGAGGCGCTGGACACGCTGCCTCACCGGTTCGCCGAGCTCATGGAGAACGTCGTCATCCAGGTGCGCGAGGCGCCGGACCCCGAGACGATCCGGTCCGTGGGGCTCGATCCGCACCGCTCGACGCTGTTCGGCCTGTACACCGGCGTGCCGCTCGAGCAGCGCGGGGGGTGGTACGGCAACGTCCTCCCGGACGTCATCGTCCTCTACCGCCGCCCCCTGCTCGCCGCCTGCCGCACCCGGGCGGAGCTCACCCGCCAGGTGCAGCTCACCCTCCTTCACGAGATCGGCCACCATTTCGGGCTCTCCGACGCCGAGATGGCAGCGTGGGAGGCCGAGCTCGAGCAGGAGTGACGCCCCGGCGGTGCGCCCCCGCACCACGGCGGGCGGAAGCCTTCACGGCGGGCCTTCGCCTTCATGGCGGGCGAGGACGCCCGCCCCCACAACTCGTTGTATCTGTTGCGCGTCTTATGAGTTGTAGCCGCGGGCGTCCTCGCCCGCGGGCTGCGGGCGTCCCCGCCCGCACAGAGGGCGACGGGCCCCGACCCACCCACACCCCCACGGCGGGCGAGAGCCCCGCCGCCACAACCCGTTGTATTTGGTGTGTTTACGGTTTGTTGTGGGTGCGGGCGTCCCCGCCCGCACAGAAGGCGATGGCCCGTGTCACACCCCCCCACCCGGCAGTCGAGCCGGCCGCCGCCACGACGGGGCCGCGTTCACCCGGCAGCCGCACGCGCGCTCGAGTACGGCCAGTCCTCCGGACGGGTGCACAGGCCCGCCGCCACCGGGTTCCCCTCCACGTACGCGACGAAGCGCTCGAAGCTCTCCCGGTTCCGGATCAGGTGATCGAACGACTCCTCCTGCCAGAACCCGCCCCGTCGTCCGAGAATCCGGTTCGCCTCGTGGGCGGTGAACGACTTCCACCGCTGCAGCACCTGCCCGAGCGTCCACGGCGGCAACGGCGTCACCACCGCGTGCACGTGGTCCGGCATCACGCACCAGGCGCTCAGCAGGTAGCGTTCACCCTGATGCCGGAGAAGAGCGGCCTCCACCGCGGCCGCGACGCGCTGGTCCTCCAGGGGCCGCCACCGGCCGCGCCACGGCTCGCTGCTCCACGCCACGTCCTCCGGTGCCACCCCCGGGCGACGCCTCCGCCTCTCCGAGCCCCGGACACAGAACGTGACGAAGTAGGAGCAGCCCTCCTTCTCGAGGTGGGGAAGCCGTCCCCGCCGGCGCCCCCGGACGAACGGAAGCTGGGATGGGTCCACGATCCGGTCCGGGAACAGCGGCCGCCGGCGCTGCGTACCGTCCCTCACGACCCCAGTGTACGCCTGCCGGCCTGCATCCCGTTCAGCCCATTCCCCCGCCCGGGACCACGGTACCCGCCTGGCTGCTCACGGCTGAGGCCGCGCCCCGTGAAGGCAGGGCCTTCGCCTTCACGGCGGGCCTTCGCCTGCATGGCGGGCGAGGACGCCCGCCACCACAACTCGTTGTATTTGTTGTGGTTATTGTTTATTGTAGCCGCGGGCGTCCTCGCCCGCGGGCTGCGGGCGTCCCCGCCCATGTCCCCCCGTTTGTGGCTGCGGGCGTCCCCGCCCGCACAGCAGGCACTGGCCCGTGCCCGGCGCCCATCCCCACCCGGCAGCCGCGCGGGCGCTCACGCCTCGGCGAACGGGTTCCTGACCTCGACCTCCCCGTACCGCTGCCCGTGGCCCAGGTCCTCCGACAGGACCACCCCGCACGGTGCTCGTCGCGCCGCCTCGAGAATCGCCGCGTCCCATGGCGAGATGCGGAACCGCGACGCCACCTCCAGCGCCTCCTCGACCAGCGAGCCGTCGGATGGCACCACCCGCCACGTCCGCAGCGACCGAACCAGCCGCAGGCCGTCGTGCTCCGTGAGGCATCGCGCGATCTTGCGCGTGACCGTCACGTACAGCTCCATCAGCACCTGGGCGCTGATCGCGAAGCACCCCTCCTCGAACCCCCGCCGCACCAGCGCCGCCGCCAGCGCGTGCTTGCGCTCGTCCTGCACCGCCACCGCGTGCACCAGCACGTTGGTGTCGAGGAACGCCTCGATCTCACCGCTCATGGAGCGCCTCCCGCCCGGGAAGCGGGCCCTCGATCCTCCCGGGGGGGTGGTCCAGCAGGTCCTCCACCGCCCGCAGCGCCGCGAGGCGGTCTCGCCGGCCACGAACCAGCCGGCGCAGCTCCCGCCGCAGCAGCTCGCTGAGCGAGCGTCCCTCCATCGCCGCCAGGATCCGTGCCTCCCGCAGCAGCTCCTCGTCCAGGCTGAGCGTCACGTTCTTCCGCGCCACCATCGCCTCCACAGAACCAGTGTAGCACAGTTTCTGTGAGGCGAACCCGCGTCCCACGGCGGGCGAAGGCCTTCACGGCGGGCGAGGCCGCCCGCCGCCACAACCCGTTGTATCTGTGGCACTTCTTATGAGTTGTAGCCGCGGGCGTCCCCGCCCGCACAGAGGGCGACGGGCCCCGACCCACCCACACCCCCA
>CAYTTB010000157.1:0-2917 GCA_964440565.1 uncultured Thermoanaerobaculia bacterium | reverse complement strand
CGCGAGCGCGCCGCGGCGCCCGGCGCATCCGGGGCCGGGCGCGACCGGATCCGGAACCGGAACCGGATCCGGAGCCGTGACTGCGCCCGCGTCCGCGACTGGATCCGGGGCCGGAATCGGGACGGCGGCCGGCGCCTGCAACCGGACCCGGCTCAGATCTCGTGCCGCCCGCTGCCTGCGGCGTCACCTCGCCTGGCGGCGGTGAGCTCCTCGCACGGCGGGTCGAGCGGCCCGGGATAGAGGGTGAGGCTCGACTCCTCGAGGCTGTACCCGAGCTCCTCGAGCTCGTCCAGGACCGGCTCGTAGATCTCGGGAAGCACGGGGATCTGGACGCCCACCGCGCCGATCTTCCCGGACAGCAGGCGGTCGGTGACGATGGCCGCCGGGAGCCCCACGGTCCGGGCCATGGCGGAGTCGCCCCAGGGATCGCCCGTGGCCACCAGCTTCGAGGTGACGATCTGGGTGGAGCCATCCGGGAACCCGGCCGTGAGGGTGTGCTTGAGCACCACCAGGTCCCGCTCCCCCGCCCGGTAGGCCATCAGCCGCTCGAGCCTGGCCGAGAGCAGGTCCAGCGGGGCCGCCCGCTCCACCCCGAGCCGCCGGTCCGAGAGCAGCCCGGCCCACTCCAGGCGCGCCACCACCTCCGCGTCGGGGTCCACCCCCAGGACCGAGGCGACCCGCTCCGCCGCCGATCCGCCGGAGCCTGCCCGCCGCGTGGTCAGGTCCGCCCAGGTCGCGCCCTCGCCCAGCTCCACCGCCTCCACCTCCAGTAGCCCCAGCTCGGCCACGGCCCGCAGCGTCTCGCACCACCCGGGGTAGCGCACGGTGCCGCGGAAGAACCCCTCCACGCCCTCGAGCCGGTACGGCTCCAGGTAGACGGTGGCGTCGCGGTTGGGGTACACCTCGAACGTCCCCAGCCCCTCCACCGGGTACGGCCAGGAGCGGTGGAACAGCCGCTCCCCGGGGACGGTCACGACCCGCCCCGCGCGCACGAACCGGGCGGGCTGCCGCGCCGCCAGCAGCACCCCGCGCGGATGCCACGAGAACTTGTACCCCCACGGGTTGGTGTTGGCGTCCGGGGCCGGGATCCCGCCACAGCAGCTCACCAGACGGCGCACGGTGCCGCCGGCCGCACGCACCCTCCGGATCAGGCGGACCGCCGACATGTGGTCGAGCCCGGGATCGAGCCCCACCTCGTTGAGCAGCAACACCCCACGCCGCCGTGCCGCCTCGTCCAGCTCCCGGATCTCCTGCGCGGTGTAGGAGGTGGTGACGAACGGCCGCCCCTCCCGCACGCACAGGCGCGCGATCCGGGCGTTGAGCGCGGCGGGCACGAGACCCACCACCACGTCGGCCTCCACGAGCAGCGGCAGGAGCGCTGCGGTGTCGGTGGCATCCACCTCGAGCAGGCGCGCCCGCGACGGGTGCGCCTCCAGCACCCGCCGCACCCCCTCGCTGGGCGCCAGCGACGCCACCACCACCCGGTAGTTGGGGCGCGAGAGCAGGTACCGCACCAGCGGGCGGGCGACCCGTCCGGCGCCGAGGATCAGGACGTTGTTCACGTCCCCCTCCCGTGGCGTGCCAGCGGCTCCTCCAGGTAGCGGTAGGCCCGCGCCAGCTCGCCCCGATGGCAGACCACCGCCCGCCGCACCTCCTCCGGCAGCTCCAGCGAGGGCAGCGGCGCCGCCCAGTCGCAGCGCGCGACCGCCGGGAGGAAGCGCAGCAGCTGGTCACCGAAGTGGCGGGTCGCCTCGACGGGGAGCTCGCACGGCAGGTTGTCCACCGCCATCACCACCACGCCACGCCCCTCGAGCCCGGGCGCGGTCGCCCCGGTGGCGGGATCGTACACGTACACGGGCTCGCCGGGGTCGGTGGCACGCACGGTGGCCTCCACGGCGCCGTCCACGTCGCACGAGATGTCCGCGATCACCCGCAGCCGCCGGGGCGCGGCGGCGAGCGCCGCCGCGAGCTGCTCGCGGGTCACCAGCCGTGGCTGCCCGGGCTCCCAGTAGGCACAGTGGAGGAGCGCGGTGAGGTGGGGCAGGTACCGCCCCATCGCGGACTCGTACCGCTGCGGGTGCTCCGCGAGCTCCCCGGCGTCGAACCGTCCGCCGTCCCGGCGCTGGAACCGGTGATGGCGCCGGAACGTGGTCACGTAGACCAGGTTGGGTGGCCGATCGCCGTCCGCAGCGAGCCCGGCGAGCTCCTCCGGCTCGACCCGCTCGAGCGGCAGACGCGAGATCACCTCCCACACACCCTGGGCCACGTTACCGGCGCCGGTGATCCCCAGCACCAGGGGCCCGACATCCGGCGGCAGCCCGAGCCGGCGAATCTCGTCGCCGATCCCGGTGAGGTGGCGCAGTGCCTCGTCCAGGCTGGAGTAGTGGAGCGCCCGGCGCGCCTCCTCGAGCGGTGTCCGGTACCCCTCCCGTGCGAGCCGCTGCCCCAGCGTCCACAGCGTCTCGATGGCGCCCGCGTACCCCGCGTGCCGGCTGAAGAAGATCAGCCGTCGCCCCTGGGCGTCGGTGATCCGTTCGTAGTCCACCAGGGTGGTCCCCAGCTCGAGGTGCCGCGCCAGCGCCGGCATGTTGGCAGGCTGTCCCTTGATCACGTGCGCGAAGTAGAGATACACCTTCCCGGGCAGAAGCCGGTCGGGGGGTACCTCCTTCACCCCCAGGATGACGTCACATCGCGCGAGGTCGCCGGCGATCTCCGCGCCCGCCGCCAAGTAGTCCGCCTCCCGGAACGCCCGAAGCGGCGACGGCTCCACCACGAGCCGTACCCCGTGCTCCCGCACGAGCTGGGCCACGTGCTCGGGAGCGAGCGGGGCCCGGCGCTCCCACCGGTTCTTGGTCTCCGCCCGGATCCCCAGCACGTTTCGCGCCACCGCGCGCCTCCCGCGGTGAAGTATACTGGC
>CAYTTB010000156.1:0-3014 GCA_964440565.1 uncultured Thermoanaerobaculia bacterium | reverse complement strand
CGGACGCAACCCCGCACGCCTCGCCTCGGCGAGCAGGACCGCATCCTCGGGCAGGACATGGGTGCTCACCGGAGGGCCGAGCGTGCGGTGGAACGCGTTCACGGCGTCGCGGGAAAGCGCGTGGGCGATCCACACCGTCCCACCCGGACGCAGCACCCTGGCCACCTCGCGCAGCGCCGCCCCGCGGTCGGCGAGGTGAGGCAGCACCTGGAACAGGATCGCCCGGTGGACACGCGAGGCCGGAAGCGGCAACGCCGCGGCGGAGGCGGCGAGCAACGGGCCGCGCACCCCGCGGCCCAGCCGGCGCGCCGCGGCCAGCATGCCCAGCGACACGTCGAGCGAGATCACGAGCCCCTCGGGCCCCACCGCACGCTCGAGGTACGGCCGCAGCCGGCAGCTCCCACACCCCACCTCGAGCACCGTTCCCCCTCGCGGCAGCCGCCAGCGGCGCAGCTGGCGCCGGACCACCCTCAGCTCCTCGTCGGAGAAGCGCTCCATCTCGCCCCGGAGCGCCAGCCGGTCGAAGAACGCCGCGGTCTCGAGCTCCCCCGCTCGGGTCACCGGTGCAGCCACCGCCACCCCTCCACGGCCCCCACCACCAGCGAGGACAGCAGGACGATGGAGGCTCCCACGGGCAGGTCCAGCCACCACGCCACGCCGAAGCCGACGAGGGCGCACGCCGCGCCCACGAGCGCCGACACCACCAGCGCGCCCTGGAACGACCGTGCCGTGCGCACCGCCACCACCGCTGGGTTCGCGACCAGGCTGTAGATCATGAGCCCGCCCACCGTCTCCAGGTTCACCGCGATCACCAGCGCGGCGATGAGGAGCACGCCGATCAGGAGCAGGTCGCCCCGGCTCTGCAGCGCCGCCAGCTCACGGCTCACGATCAGGAGCCCCAGCTCGCGGCACACCGCCACCACCAGGGCCACCACGGCGGCAAGACTCACCGCCAGCCATGCGAGCTGCGACCGCCCCACGAACAGCAGGCTCCCCCACATCAGGCCGAGGAGCTCGGTCCGCGGTCCCCGGACGAGACCGATCCCGACGAACGCGAGGCCCAGCATGAGGGAGAAGAGGCTGCCCAGCGCGATCTCCGGCTCCACCTCCCACCGACGCAGGATCACACCCAGGGCCACCGAGCCCACGGCGGCGCCGGCGAGCGCCCCGGCCCGCGCCGGGACGCCCGCCAGCGTGGCGAAGACCGCCCCGGCCAGCGCCGCATGGGCGGTGAAGACCGCCACGAACGGCAGCCGCAGTCCCACGACGAGGCAGCCCAGCAGTCCCGCCGCGGCGCCGCCGAGCACCGCCGCCGCCACCACCGGCACCAGCACCGCCACCGTCACGGGGCCTCCGCGCGCCGCATCGCAGGCACCGGCAGCGCGTCCGGGGGCAGTTCCACCGGCCGCACCTGCCGCCCGTAGAGCTCGGAGAGGACTTCGGGCCGGAGGGCCTCCCGGCGAGGCCCCGCGGCCAGGAGGGACCCCCCGCGGAGCACCGCGACGTGGGTCGTGCGTCCGGGCAGATGGTGGAGGTCGTGCGCCGCCACCACCAGGGTGACGCCCCGCGCCGCATGGAGCGCGTCCAGGAGCTCCACGACGCGGATCCTCCAGGCTGGGTCCAGCGAGGTGGTGGGCTCGTCGAGGAGCAGCACCCGGGCATCCTGGAGGAGCAGACGCGCGATGTGGGCCTTGCACCGTTCGCCCCCGGAGAGCTGGTCGAGGCGGCGGTGCGCCAGCGCCTCCATGCCGAGCTCGCGCAGCACGGAGAGCGCCGCCTCGCGTTCCCTCCGCCGCCACCCCGGTCCTCGCGGGGCCTCGAGCCCCACCATGCCGAGCAGCACCACCTCGAGCACCGACAGCGGGACCGGCGGCGGCTCCGGGCAGTGCTGGAGCAGCAACCCCACGTCGGTGCGGCGCACCCGTGCCCCGTCCTCCCGGACCCGACGCACCCGGCCCGAGGCGGGCCGGAGCACGCCCGCGAGGGTGAGCAGGAGGGTGGTCTTGCCGGCACAGTTGGGGCCGATCACGCCCCACGCCTGGCCCGCGCCCACCTCCAGCGTGACCGGGCCGAGAACCGTGCGTCCGCCGCGGCGGACGGTCACCGCGTCGAGCGCGAGGGCGAGGCCCGCCATGCCTCCTCCAGCCTCCGGACGTCCGAGCGCAGGAGCTCCTCGTAGCCCGAGCCGAAGCCCGGCGCTCCGGGAAAGGTGGACAGCACCGCCACCGGCACGCCGTACCGCTCCGCCAGCGCGCGCGCCGCCCCGATCCCCTCCTGGAGGCTCGCCACCACCAGCTCGGGCGCGGCGGCGGTGGATCGCAGGAGCGCCCGCGGGGAGGCATCACCGTTCGGCGGCAGGGTCGCCACCACCTCGAGCCCCAGCCACCGGCACAGCTCCGCCAGACGCACCGAGCTCACGACCCGCACGCCACGCATCGGCGCCGCCTCCCGGCGCAGGACCGTGCCCAGCCGCTCCAGGCGCCTCCCGAGCCGCTCGAGGCGGAGCCTTGCGGTGGCGGTGTCCAGACCGAGAGCCGGGCCCGCCCTCCGCGCCAGCTCCTCCAGCAGGGCTGCGTACCCGTCCGGGACCAGCGGTGAGCGGGACTCGGGAAGCAGGACCGCCTCGCCGCACCGCGTCGCGATGCCCTCGAGCCGCGCCGCGAGCGGACGCTGGTAGACGTCCAGGAGGACCAGGCGAGCGTCGAGCAGGCGCTCGAGATCCGCGGGACGCAGGTCGAAGTGGCCCGGACAGCTGCCGGGAGGTACCAGCCGTTCGACCTCCACGGCGCCGCCCGTCAGGTCCCGCACCGCCGCCTCCAGCAACGAGGTGGTGACCACGACCCGGATACGGGGCCTGTCCGCCACCGTCGCCCCCCCGCGGTGGGCCACGAGCAGGACGGCCGTCGCCCCCCCGGCCGCGATCACGGCCACGGGCAGGAGCACCCGCCACCACCTCGCCCGCCCCATCTCAGAGCCCCACCGTCAGGCCCACCATGAAGCTCCTGCCAGGCATG
>CAYTTB010000155.1:0-3375 GCA_964440565.1 uncultured Thermoanaerobaculia bacterium | reverse complement strand
GGTTGGTGGGAAGAGGAAGATCTGGTGACGGTTGCCTCCGATCTCTCGTGCCATGTAGGGATTATACAAAGCCTCGCGATACCCAAGGAACACTAGCGACAGAGATTCGTGGTCTCTTTCCGTACCCGAGATCACCATTTTGGGACAGGCTCTGAAGTCCGCGCTCCGCGGGGCAGCCGTGGAGCCCGCCATCCCGCCGGGCCGTACGGACTGGCGGTCCAGGGAGCGCGGGCCTCGGCCCGCATCGGGCCTCCCGGCCGTGGTGGCTGCCAGCGGCACCACGCCGGTGGTATCTCGCACGGGCTGAAGGGCCTTGCGGACCGAGGTCCGCGCTCCGCGGGGCGTCCGTGGAGGGTGCCGGCACGCCCCGGCGCCCGCCCGGGCCCGGCTCCGCCGGGGCGCCAGCGCGCGACGGCGGTGCCGGCGCCTGTCCCCGCTCGGACGGTGGTGCCGGCTCTCGGCGCCCGTCTCGCCTGAACAGGCGGCCCACCGGCGACGTCTCGGCCACGTCCGTTCGGCGGGCCCGGATCCGGCGGGGAGTCCGGGCTGCGCTACACTGGAGCCGTGCCGGGCCCGACGCTGCGACTCGACCTGGATCTCGAGGACGCCCTCGGGCGCCGCCTCGAGCCGGATGCGGTGATCGTCCAGGAGGATCGCAACCTGGTGGTCTCGGCCCCGCCGCTGCTGGATCTCGATCGCGAGAACGAGCTCGACGCCGCCTACCTCGCCATCGTCCGCCACCGGCCCCTCCCCCTCGGCCGGTACCTTCTCATGCGTCCGCGGGAAGGCCGCCCGTACTGGACGTACCAGGCGGTGGTGCACGACCTCGAGGTGCGTCCCAGCTGCCGGCCCGGCGACGTCCGCCGGAGCCTCCTCGCCATCGCGGCGGACGCGAGCTGGAGAGGGTTCTCGGTGCTGGCGATGGAGCCGCTGGGGGTGTGGCGCTCGCACGGGCTCAGCTGGGAGGAACACGTGGAGGCGGTGGACACGGCGATGCTGGAGCTGGCGCTGCAGCTCGAGCGGCCCCTGCGCCTCGTGCTGCTGCTGCCCGGGCTCGAGGAGATCGAGGAGGTGTCGCTGATGCTGCGCTCCCTGGTCCTGCGCAAGGCGACGCGGAGCCTCCGCACGGCGGACGGCGATGCCGCGGTGGTGGAGGTGCGGCGGGAGGACGTGAGCCTGCACTACCGGTTCGTGCCGGGGTCGCTGTCCGGGTATCTCGTGAGCCGCGTGGACCGGGTGGCGTGAGGCGGAGGGCGCGGTGGGAACGCTGGTGCTGATCTACGACCACCCCGACCTGGGAGAGCAGCGGTTCGAGCTGAAGCCGGGGCGGCGCTACCGCCTGGGGAAGCGGCCCGACAACGACATCGTGATCCCGCAGAACGACGTGTCCCGCGATCACGCCGTGCTCTACGTCCACCCGGACGGGGTGCGGATCACCGACCTGGGCAGCAAGAACGGCACCTACGTCAACGGGCATCCGGTGGTCTCCGCGGTGGTGCGGTGCGGCGATCGCATCGCGCTCTCGTCGGCGGAGCTGCTGCTCGCGGAGACGAGCTCGGGGACGTTCCGGGTCTCGGAGGAGATCGAGCCGGTGATGGAGCGGCGGGAGGCGCGGCGCCCGTCGTCCGCATCCGAGACCTACCAGCACCAGCGGCACGCGGGGCCCGAGGTGTTCGTCGAGCTGCTCGAGCGCGCGAGCGGGGACCGTGCCAGCTCGGCGGCGGCCCTGCTGACCTGGATCACCGAGGCCTTCGGGGTTCCCGGGGCGCTGGTGATCGCGAGCGGGCCCCGCGGCGAGAAGGCGGTCGTCTGCAGCGCGGGACGGGTGGAGGCGATGCTGGGCGAGCTCGGCGAGCTGGACGAGGTGGTGCGGCGGGTCGCCGATCCCAGCGCCTCGGATCCCCGCGGTGCGGGGGAGGTGGCCATCGGCGACCGGCTGGTGGGCCTGCGGCTGGACCACGACCACACCCTCGTCCTGGGCGCTGCCGCCGGGACCCTCTCGGCGCTGGAGCTGCGCGCCGTGCGCGCCGCCATGCGCAACATCCTGGGCACCGCCCAGGCGCGCACCGTGGAGCCCATCGCCCGGGCGCACGCCGCCGGCGGCCTTCCGGTCCCGATCGTGGGCAACTCCCGGGCGCTGGTGGCGGCCGTCCGCAAGGCGCGCGAGTACGCGCAGCTGGGCGAGCCGGTGATGATCCTGGGCGAGAGCGGCGTCGGCAAGGAGCTGTTCGCCCAGCTCATCCACCGGTGGTCCTCCCGGGCCGAGGGGCCGTTCGTGGCCGTCAACTGCGCCGCCGTACCCGAGGACCTGATCGAGGCGGAGCTGTTCGGGGTCGCGCCGGGCGCGGCGACGGGGGTGAGCGAGCGGCTCGGCAAGTTCGCGGCGGCCAGGGGGGGCACCCTGTTCCTCGACGAGATCGGGGACTTCCCCCTCGCGCTCCAGGGCAAGCTGCTGCGCGTGCTCGAGAACCACGAGTACTTCCGGGTGGGGGAGGACGCACCGCGGCGCGCGGACGCCCGCATCGTCGCGGCCACCAACCGCGACCTCGCCGAGGAGGTGCGCCAGGGGAGGTTTCGCGCCGACCTCTACTACCGGCTGGACGTGCTGCCGCTCGAGATCCCGCCGCTGCGCCGGCGCCGCGAGGACATCCCCGCGCTGGTGAACCACTTCCTCGCCACCGAGGCGCCCAAGCTCGGCCGGCGCGTGGGAGGGTGCACGGTGCGGGCTCTCGATGCGCTCACGAGGTACCCATGGCCGGGAAACGTCCGGGAGCTCCGGAGCGAGGTGATCCGGATGCTGGCCCAGGTGGCCGACGGGGCGGTCATCGACGTGGATCACCTGTCGCCGCGGATCGTGTCCTCGGATCCCGTGGCCAGCCCGCCGGTGGATCCCTCGCCGCTGCTCGGCCTGCCGCTGGAGGAGGCGGTGGCGGAGTTCGAGCGGGCGTTCGTCGGGGCGGTGCTGGAGGCGTGCGGCGGCAACCGGACCCGGGCGGCGCGGCGGCTGGGGATGACGCGGGCCGGCCTGTTCAAGAAGCTGCGGCGGCTCGGGATCGAGGCGTCCGGAGACGATTCCACTGGTTAGCGCGCCGTTTCCATCGGGAATCACCTCCGCTCGCGGCGTCGGTCGCGCAACCCACTCCTGCCGTGGGCGATGCGGATCCCGGACTGTGTTGGCAGGATCCTTGCTTGTCCGCGGGGCAGGACGACGAGGAGGACGCGACGCATGGCGATGGGGATGGAGGCGAGCCGGGCGGACGAGATCGAGGGGGGCGTGCTGGCGTTCGGCCGCCAGCTCCTCGAGCGGCTGGGCCGGCCGACGTTCACCACCGGCCACGGGCTCGCCTCCACGATCCTCCCGGCCGGCTCCGCGCG
>CAYTTB010000154.1:0-3749 GCA_964440565.1 uncultured Thermoanaerobaculia bacterium | reverse complement strand
CGGCCACCGAGAAATCGCCCCCCTCAGGCCTCGAACTGTCGAACTTGGGGGGCCACCGCCACCGCCCCGATCGAGCCGCCGAAGAACCCGTCGGAGACGTTGGTCCAGGTTGCGCCGGCGTCGGTGGTCCTCCACACCCCACCGCCGGTGGCGCCGAAGTAGAACGTCCGCGGCCAGCCGGGAACCCCAGTCACGGCCGCGCTGCGGCCACCGCGGTACGGCCCCACCTCCCGCCAGCGGAGCGCCCGGTACGCCTCCGGTGCCACGCCCCCCGCCGCCGCCGCGGCGCACGAGGCGGCCACCACCACCGCCGCCGTCAGCCTCGTCAGGATCATGAGCCCCTCCCGTGCCGCCCACGACTGTACACCCGCGCCGATGCCGCACCGCGCGGGGAGGGGGGACGCGGGGGACCGGAGACCGGGCCAGCGGCCGTGACGGGACCGGACCGCCCGCGAGGCCGCGCGCGACGGTACCCGGGGGCGGGGGCACGCCGACCGCTCAGCCGGCGAGCGCCTCGCGCACGGCCTCGGGCGCCGCGGCCAGCGCCTCGCCGAGCCGCGACGGGTCGGGACCGCCCGCCTGCGCGAGGTGGGGCCGGCCGCCGCCGCGCCCGCCCACGACGGGGGCCAGGCGCCGCACCACCTCGCCCGCCTTCACCCGCCCCGTGAGGTCGTCGGTCACGGCGACGAGCAGCGTCGCCTTGCCGCCCGCCTCCATCCCGAGCACCACCACGCCCGAGCCCAGGCGCTGCCTGAGAGTATCCGCGAGGTGGCGCAGGTCGGGCACCGGCATCTCCGGCACGCGGCGCGCCAGCACGGGGATCCCATCCACCTCGGTCCGGGTCTCCTCCGCCGCCGCCGCGCCCGAGGCGAGCCGCAGCTTCAGCTGCCGCACCTCCTCCTCGAGCTCCCGCACCCGCTCGCGCAGCCGGTCCACCGCCTCCGGGATCCGCTCCGGCGCGGTCTGGAACCGGGCCGCGGTCTCCAGCAGCAGCGCCTCGGCCCGCTCCACCCACTCGAGCGCCCCCCGTCCCGTCACCGCCTCGATCCGGCGCACTCCGGCGGCCACGCCCCGCTCCGCGACGATCTTGAAGAGGCCGATGTCGCCGGTGCGCTCCACGTGGCAGCCACCGCACAGCTCCATCGAGACCGAGCCGCCGCCGATGGACACCACCCGCACCCGCTCGCCGTACTTCTCGCCGAACAGCGCCACCGCGCCCGCCGCCCTCGCCTCCTCCAGCGCCATCCACCGCTTCTCGACGGGGAGGTTGCGCACGATCTCGGCGTTCACCAGGCGCTCGATCTCCACCAGCTGCTCGCGCCTCACCGGCTCGCCCCAGGTGAAGTCGAACCGGAGGCGGTCCGGCGCCACCAGCGAGCCCGCCTGCTGCGCCGCCGGCCCCAGCACCCGCCGCAGCGCCGCGTGCAGCAGGTGGGTCGCGGTGTGGTTGCGCTGGGTGTCGAGGCGGGCGCCCTCGGTCACGCGGGCGCGGACGGCGGCGCCGCGGGAGAGCGTCCCCTCCACGACCTCGACGTGGTGGACGACGAGGCCCTCGATGGGCCGCTGGGTGTCGGTGACGCGGGCGCGCCCGCCCTCCCAGACCAGCTCGCCGGTGTCGCCCACCTGGCCGCCCGACTCGGCGTAGAACGGGGTCGTGTCCAGCACCACCTCGCCCCGTGCGGGCGCAGCCAGCAGGTCCACCTCGCCGGACTCGCCGAGCAGCGCCGCCACCTTCCCCCCGGCCTCGAGCCGGTCGTACCCCACGAACTCCGAGCGCACGCCCCGCTCCGCCAGATCCTCGTACTCCGGCCGGAACCGCGCCGCCACCTCGCCCCTCCACGACGCCTGGCCGCGCCGCCGCTCGCGCTCCAGCGCCTCGTCGAACCCCGCGCGGTCGAGCTCGAGCCCCTCCTCCTGGGCCAGCTCCTCGAGCAGGTCCACCGGCAGGCCGTGGGTCTGGTAGAGGTCGAAGGCCAGCTCCCCGGGGACCACCCGTCCGCCCGCCCGCCGCAGCCGCTCGAGCTCCCGCTGGGCCACGTCGGTGCCCACGTTGAGGGTGCGGGCGAACCGCTCCTCCTCCTGCCGGAGCTGGGTGGCGACCACCTCCTGGCGCTCGCGGAGCTCGGGGTAGACCTGGCCCATCAGGTCCACCACCACGGGCACGAGCGTGTGGAGGAAGGCGCCGTCCAGGCCCAGCCTGCGCCCGTACCGGAGCGCCCTCCGGACGATGCGGCGCAGCACGTACCCCCGCCCCTCGTTGGACGGGACCACCCCGTCCGTCATGAGGAAGGTGGCGGCGCGGATGTGGTCGGCGATGACCCGGAACGCCGGCGCCAGCTCGTGCTCCGGCCGGTAGGGACGCCCGGTGAGCTCCTCCACGGCGCGGAGGAGGGGGACGAACAGGTCGGTGTCGTAGTTGGAGTCCACCCCCTGCATCACTGTGGCCAGCCGCTCCAGCCCCGCCCCGGTGTCGATGGAGGGCCGCGGCAGCGGGTGCATCCGCCCCTCCGCGTCCCGCTCGTACTGCATGAACACCAGGTTCCAGATCTCCACGATCTCGTCGCCGGGGCCGTTGACCAGCCGGGCGCGGCCGGGAGCCGTGGGGTCCTCGCCGCGGTCGAAGTGGATCTCCGAGCACGGCCCGCAGGGGCCGGTCTCGCCCATCGCCCAGAAGTTCTCCTTCTCGCCGAACCTGAGGATCCGGCCCTCGGGGGCGCCGGCCTCCGCCCACAGGCGGGCCGCCTCGTCGTCGTCGGTGTACACCGTGAACCACAGCCGCTCCAGCGGCAGCTGCCACACCTCGACCAGCAGCTCCCACGCGAACCGGATCGCCTCGGCCTTGAAGTAGTCGCCGAAGGAGAAGTTGCCCAGCATCTCGAAGAACGTGTGGTGCCGCGCGGTGTAGCCCACGTTCTCGAGGTCGTTGTGCTTGCCCCCGGCACGGACGCACTTCTGGCAGCTCGCGGCGCGGGTGTAGTCGCGCCGCTCCCGGCCCAGGAACACGTCCTTGAACTGGTTCATCCCCGCGTTGGTGAACAGCAGCGTGGTGTCCCCCGCGGGCACCAGCGAGGAGGAGGGCACCACCCGGTGCCCCTGCGAGGCGAAGTACTCGAGGAACGAGCTACGGATCTCCGAGCTGGTCATGCTGCGCATCGGCACCCCTCTCCCGGCGCGCCGCCAGCTCCTCCACCGCGCGGCGCGCCTCCTCCGGGTCGAACCCCCGGCGGAGCAGAGAGGTTACCATCCGCGCCCGTGCCGCGGGAAGGCGCCACCAGCCGCCGGGAGCCCGCCGCTCGGCGCGCTCCAGTGCCACCGCGAGCGCCCGCGCCGCGTGGCGCTCCGCCTCCCGCACCGCCGCCGCCGCCACCTCGCGCGGCACGCCGCGGCGGGCGAGCTCCGCCTCGATCCGCCGCGGCCCCCACCCCTTGCGGCCCGCCTGCACCTCCACGAACCGGCGCGCGAGCCGCGCCTCGTCGAGGAACCCGAGCTCGCGGCAGCGCTGGACCGCGACCGCGATCTCCTCGCGAGAGAACCCCCGCCGCCGCAGCTTCTCCTCGAGCTCCGCCGCGAAGTGGTCCCGCCCCGCGAGCAGCTCGAGCGCCTTCGCCAGGACCGGCTCCATGCCCCGCATCATACGCCGCGTCTCGGGTGGAGAGCGTCCCCATCGGTCAGCACGCTCGTGTTCTCGGCGAGTGGTTGGACGGGGACGCACCGGCTCTCTGTACAGCTCCCCCCTGCGAGGCAGACTT
>CAYTTB010000153.1:0-3843 GCA_964440565.1 uncultured Thermoanaerobaculia bacterium | reverse complement strand
GTGGGTGATCTCGTTGGCCTCGAACGCCCGCCAGAACGACGCGTACCCGCTCACGCCGCGCACCCTAGCACTCGGGCCGGAAACTGTCAAGTATGCTTGACAACATCCGCACCCGGCGCGGGCACCCGCTCAGCCGCCGCCCGATCGTGACGACGCCGGCACGCTCAGCACCACCGGCGACGTGGAGGGTACCGGCACCGCACCCAGCGGTTCGAGCCCGCCGGGGCCGGGGAGCCAGACCTGGTACGTCCCGGGCGGAAAACCCCACAGGGTGAGGGTTCCGTCGCTGCCGGTGAGGGGGCTCTCCCCGGCGAGGAACGCCGCGATCTCCACCAGCCGCGGCGGGATCGGGGTCCCATCGGGGGCCGAGAAGAGCGGCTGCACGCCCGCCACGGGATCGCCCGCCTCGGTGCGCAGCTCGAGCACGGTGACGCCCTGCTGCGGCTGGAGGAGGATCACGGTCTCTCCGCGCTCCACGGCACGCGCCCACCCGAACGCCAGGCCCCTGGCCACCGCCCACAGCAGCTCGCCGGCCCTCGCGTCGAGGGTGAACCGGCCGTCCACACCGCTCGTGGTGACCGAACCGAACCCACCGTGAGCACCCAGCGGGCAGCACATCACCTGCGCGCCCTCCACGGGCGTGCCCGGCGGTTCCACCACCCGCCCGCGCACCGCCTCCCCGCGCCGGAGCTCCAGCACCAGCTGGCGTGCCTCCGGTGATTCCGGATCCACGGTGACCGTCTGCGGCAGGAACCCCTCCGCCGACGCGGTGACGCTCACGGGGGGGCCCTCCATCAAGTTGGTGAACCGGAACGACCCGTCCTCACCGGTCCGCACGGCCTGGCTCCGCCGTACGCCGGTGGCCGTCCCGGTTTCCGACAGCGCCACCGTGGCCCCCGCGACGGGACGCCCGGTGTCCCGCTCCACCACCACACCCGCCACCTGCCGCGAGGGAAGATCGATGTCCAGGGTCCGTTCGTCCCCGGGCCCGGCGTCGGTGAGGTCGAGGTGGGTCGGGTAGGGGGTGGGGTCGTCGGGCGCGCTGGCGAGAACGGCGTAGTCGCCGGGGGTCCACAGCGAGACCCGGTACCTGCCGTCCTCGTCCGCCTCGCGCTCCACCGAAGCACCCTCGAGCAGGAAGCGCACGCGCGCCCCGGCCACCGGGGACCCATCGCGCCGCACCACCCCGGTGACCGAAAACGGCTGCAGGTGCACCACCACCCGCTGGGTGGAGCCCGGAGTGAGCTCGACGAACTCCACGGCGGACAGCCGCCCCCGGGGACGGTCGACGCGGACACGGTACGAGCCCGGCTGCAGCCCCTCGAGCACCACCGGACGCTCGCCGTCCGCCTCCACCGACGCCTCCCGGTGCCAGCGCGCGCGCTGGTCCGCCCACCCTCCCACCTCCCGGTCCACCCGGACCCGGTACGGCGGTGGCTCCGGGCAGCCGCTGGCGTCCAGCGCGATCTCCAGGGAGGCGATCCCCGGCAGACGGATCTCGCCCAGATCCACCTCGCCCCCACCGGGGCGACCCCGCACCGTGACGGTGCGCGTGGCGTGCCCCTCGGCCGAGACCTCCACCGTCCACACGCCGCCCGGGAGCGGGCCCAGCCGGAAATCACCGTCGTTCCCCGTGAAGGTGGCGAGGAGCCCCAGCTCCTCGCCGAGGGCCCGGCAGGCGTCGGAGGCCAGGGGACGCTCCCCGTCGGGCCGGACCCGCACCCGTGCGCTCACCGCGTGCCCCTCGCCGTCCACCACCGCACCCCGGAGGTACGTCCCCGGCGCCCGCGAGGCGGGCGGCGCCGCGAGCTCCTCCCCCGGGCCCGGTTCCAGCGGAAGGAGGACCGGCTCGCGATCGCCCGCCAGCACGCCCAGGCACCCCTCCTCCGCGACCAGGCGCACGCGACGGCTTCCATCCGGCTCGAGCCGCCGGGCCCTCCCCCCGGCCGGCCGCCACCAGAGCGCTGGCGGCGGGGTGCCCGGCGGCCCCGCGCCGAGCACGAGCTGGGCGTACCGCTCGAGGACCACGCCGACCCGTCCCGTGGACGCGGCGACCCGAACGGTTCGCGGGACGAACTCCTCGGCGCTGACCCGCACCGCAGCCTCCCCGCAGGGCACCGGCAGCCGGAGGTCGTCCCCCGACCAGCCCTCCACCTCCCCTGCGGCGACCCCCTCGCAGGTCACCTCCGCCCGCACCGGGACCCGCGCTGCGGGCCGGGTCGTGACGTGGAGCACCACCGTGGCGACGACGGCGGCCAGGTTCATGGGTCACCACCTCCTCTCCGGTTCTCGCCTCCGGGGCCGCACGTGGCCCACGGCGGCCGGAGCAGGCTCCGCGACCCCACCACGCGGGCCCGGCCCCGCACCAGCAGTCGGCACGCCTCCCGGTCGCGCCCCGCGAGGTGGGCCGCCGTGGCGGCGAGGAACCAGGCGCGCTGGTCGTCCTCGAACCGGTGCAGGAGCGCCTCGACGTCCGCCCTGCGGGCGGTGCCCGCGAGCACCGCCGGTGCGATCCGCACCAGCTCGGCGTCACCGGGGGGTAGGCTCGCGGCATGCGCCCCGGCCAGGCGGATCTCGGAGGACGCCTCGGAGAACCGCCCGAGCCATGCGAGCACCAGGCCGCGCAGGAGCGGGAGACCTGGCAGGTGCCGGCGCACCACCCCCGTGCCCAGATGCCGGAGCGCCCCCTCGCCGTCACCCGCCAGGAGGCACAGCCTCGCCTCCAGGACCTCGAGTGCCGCGCGCCT
Source organism: uncultured Thermoanaerobaculia bacterium (assembly GCA_964440565.1). Taxonomy (GTDB): domain Bacteria; phylum Acidobacteriota; class Thermoanaerobaculia; order Thermoanaerobaculales; family Sulfomarinibacteraceae; genus CAYTTB01. Next base: position 1,096 of record CAYTTB010000153.1, on the reverse strand, counting down.
GCGGTCGTCCTGGACCAGCGACCATGCGGTCCGCAGGTGGACCCGCGCGCTCTCGAGCGCCCCCTCGCGGAGGTCCTCCACGACGAGCCACTCGAAGGAGGCCGAATAGTGCCCGTGCGCCACGGCGAGCTGCGCCGCCCGTTCGAAGAACGGCCTCGCCTCCCGGGAACGCCCCTGGTCCTCCAGCACCGCGCCGAGGTCGTTGAGGCACCCCTCGAACCCCGGGTGCAGGTTCACGCAGCGCCGCAGCACGCGCTCGGCGCGCGCCGCCTCGCCCAGCATCGACAGGCACAGTCCGTACCGCGACAGCACCCGCGGGTCCTGGACCCCGTCCCGGACCACCGGCTCGAGGAGCCGCACGCACTCGGGCCAGTCCGAGGCACGCGCCCTGGCCAGCACCTCCGCGTAGGGCGGCTCCGTACCGGCGCGGGCACCGCGCGTCGGCAGGGCGGCCCAGGTGCTCAGGAGGAGCACCACGGCGGCGCGGAGGCCGCGCCTCACAGCCCGATATCGGGGGCGCGGAACCCGCAGCTTCCCCACGAGATGCAGTACATCCCGCCCCCCGGATAGGTGCCGGTCTCGCAGTGGGCGTAGCCGAACGAGAACCGCCGGCACTCGAACGCCTCGCAGTCCACACAGTTCCGGGGCCGGATGGCTCGCGCCGGCACCGCCACGGCGAGTGCCGCCACCACACCCAGGATCAGCGCCACCGACCACCGTCGCACCTCACGTGCCATCGTACCCTCCCCGCGCCCGCTCGGGGCGCCGCTTCGCTCTCGTTGCCCGTGCAATACCAAAAAAAAAAAAAACGATGTCAAGCCCCAGGTCGAGGAGGTTCCCCAGGCTCCGCGAACGCCCTCGCGGCTCTGCGGGTGTCGCGCTCCCCGCCGACGTCCGCCGGAGGCCGGGCGAGACCGGGCGAGGGCGATGGACGCGCCAGTCCCGGCCGCGCGACCCTCGGAGGGTGGGCAACGAACGGGCGATGCGGCGCACGGTGCGGATCGCGCTGCGGGCGGCGCTGCTCGCCGCCGGGGTCGCGAGCGCGGCGACGGTCCGGGGCAGCCTCACCTACGACGGGCTCCCCGTGGGCGACACC
>CAYTTB010000152.1:0-3913 GCA_964440565.1 uncultured Thermoanaerobaculia bacterium | reverse complement strand
TCACCGTGTACGACGCCTCCATGACCGCGCTCGGCTCCACCACGGTGGAGCTCCCCCCGTACGGGACGGTCCAGCTCAACCGGGTGGTGCGCGAGGTGGGCGTCTCGGGCGAGGTGAGCGACGGGGTGGTCCGGGTGGAGGTGACCGGCGGTCCCGGACGGGTGGTGGCCTACCTCTCGGTGGTGGACAACGTCACCGGCGACCCCACCACCATCCTCCTGGAGCCCGCCGCGGCGCCGTGACGGCTATCATCCGCGGCGGGGGGTGACCATGCGCGAGCTGGACGTGCGGCATCTGCCGTGCCCGGGGCCGGTGATCGAGGTCCGGAAGGCCCTGGAGGCCGGGGAGCGAGAGCTCAGGGTGCTGGTGGCCGACGAGCTCGCCCGCTCCAACGTCACCCGGTTCGCCGCCTCGCGGGGGGCCGAGGTCAGCTCCGAGCCGCTCCCCTCGGGAGGGTTCGCGGTCACTGTCCGCGCCGGCGAAGGGTCCCACCGGCCGCCGCCGGAGGGCGACCGCGGGCTCGAGTGCTCCCTGCCCGCCGCCGACGGCCGCCCGCTGGTGGTCCAGGTGAGCTCGGACGTCATGGGGCGGGGCGACGACGAGCTGGGCGCCCTCCTGCTCCGGTCGTTCCTCAAGACCCTCCTCGAGCTCGAGCCTCGCCTCGGGCCGGACACTGTCGTCTTCTACAACGCGGGGGTGCGCCTGTGCTGCGAGGGCTCGCCGGTGCTCGAGGACCTGCGCCGGCTCGAGGCGAAGGGCGTGGAGATCCTCGCCTGCGGCACCTGCCTCAACTACTACGGGCTCGCCGCGAGCCTGGCCGTGGGCCGCGTCACCGACATGCTGGAGATCGCCACCCGCCTGGCCGGGGCGGCACGGGTCGTGCGCCCGTGACACCGACGGTCTACCTCGACCACGCCGCCACGTCGTTCCCGAAGGCCCCCGGGGTCGCGGCCGCGGTGGCGCGGTTCCTGGAGCGGGAGGCGGGCAACCCCGGCCGCGGCGGCCACGCCCTGGCGGTGGCGGCGGCGCGCGCGGTGGAGCGGTGCCGCGAGGAGGTGGCGGCGCTCCTCGGCTGCGATCCCGAGCGGACCCTGCTCGGTCCCGGCGCCACGTTCTGGATCAACACCGTCCTCCGCGGTCTCCTCCGCCCCGGCGACCGGGTGGTGGTGTCCGCGCTGGAGCACAACGCGGTGATGCGGCCGCTCTCCCACCTCGAGCGGACCGCCGGGGTGCGGGTGCGGGTGGTGGAGGGGACGGACCCCTCCGGCGTGCCCACTCCCGACGAGATCGCCGCCGCGGTGGCGGAGTCCCCCACCCGCCTCGTGGTGCTCACCCACGCCTCCAACGTCTCCGGGGCGCTGCTTCCGGTGGCGGCTGTCGCCCGGGCGGTGGCCCCGGTGCCGGTGCTCGCGGACGGCGCCCAGACCGCCGGCACGGTGCCGCTCGACTTCGACGGCTCCGGTCTCGCCGCCTTCGCCTGCTCCGGGCACAAGGGCCTGCTCGGCCCGCCGGGGACCGGCGTTCTCCTCCTGAACGCGCGGCTCGCCGCCGAGCTGCCGCCGCTCTCCCGGGGCGGAACGGGCTCGCGCTCGGAGTCGCAGGAGATGCCGACGGCGCTCCCCGACCGGCTCGAGGCGGGCACCCCGAACGCCGCCGGCCTCGCGGGCCTCGCGGTGGCCGCAGCGTGGCTCCGCCGCCAGGGGGTGGACCGGATCCACGCCCGCACGCTCCGGCTGGCCCGCCGGCTCGCCGGGCGCCTCCGCGCCGTCCCCGGGGTGCGTCTCCACGGCTGGGTGGACGGGGAGCCGCGGGTCGGGATCGTCTCCTTCACCGTGGCCGGGGCGGACGCGGGCGAGCTCGCGGCCCGCCTCGACCGCGAGCACGGGATCATGCTCCGCGCCGGCCTCCACTGCGCCCCGGCCGCTCACCGCCGCCTCGGCACTTTCCCCGCGGGGACCCTCCGTGCCGCGGTGGGCCCCTTCTCCACCGAACGGGACGTGGACGCGCTCGTGGAGGCGCTCCGCCGCCTCGCGACCCACGGATGAGCGGCCGCGCCGCCCGGCCCGCTCAGTCGCGCAGCCAGTGGCAGGTGTAGCCGTCGGGGTGCTTCACCAGGTAGTCCTGGTGCTCCTCCTCGGCGGGCCAGAACCTCCCCGCGGGCACGATCTCGGTCACCACGGGGCGCGGCCACCTTCCCGAGGCGTCCACCTCCGCCCGCACCGCCTCCGCCGTCTCCCGCTGGGCCTCGTCGAGGTAGAAGATCGCGGAGCGGTACTGGCTTCCCACGTCCGGGCCCTGGCGGTCGCGGGTGGTGGGGTCGTGGAGCCGGAAGAAGTGGCGCAGCACGTCGGCGTAGCTCACCACCTCCGGATCGAACACCACCCGCACCGCCTCCGCGTGGCCGGTGCGCCCCGTGCGGACCTGGCGGTACGTGGGGTCGGGCGTACCGCCGCCCGTGTACCCGACCTCGGTGTCCACCACCCCCGGAAGCTGCCGCATCAGGTGCTCCACCCCCCAGAAGCAACCCCCGGCCACGATGGCCACCTCGCGCCGTCCCCCCGCGCCGCCCGCGCTCGCCGTCATCGCTGCCACCCCCGCCGCCACGATCCCCACCGCCACCGCGGCCACCGCCGCGCCGTGTCCGCCCCGTCCACGCATCGCACCCCCTCCCGTTCAAGGCGCGGGCGGGCGGTGGGATTCCCGCTCAGCGCATCGTGTCCACCGGGGCGGTGGCCGCCAGGGCGGAGTGCAGCACCCCGCGCTCCCGCCCCAGCGCATCGGCGAGCGCCACCACGTCGCCGGCCGGGCCGCGGACGATGATCACCTCCACGCAGGTCTCGTGGCTCAGGTGCACGTGGGTGGTGGCCAGGATCTCCGCGTGGTGGTCGTGCTGGATCCGCACGAGCCGCTCGCTGACCCCCGGCGTGTGGTGATCGTAGACCAGGGTGAGCGTCCCCACCACCGGCTCCCGCGAACCTCTCCACGCCTCCTCCACCAGACGGTCGCGCAGGAGATCGCGGAGGAACTCGGACCGGTTCCGGTACCCGCGCTCCCGACGGAGGTCCTCCAGCCGCCGGTGGAGCCCCTCGTCCAGCGTGAAGCTGAGCCGCACCATCCGACCCATTCTCGCCCCGCTCCCCACTCTACACCGGCGCCCACCGCCGGTCGCGGTAGCGGGCGAGCGCCTCCGGCGGCGGCGCGAGGCGGGCCTCGCGCACGGGCACGCCGAGCGTTCGCGCCAGCGCCTCCGCCGCTGCGGTCGCCACCTCCTCCGGCCCGGCGTGCGTCGCCGCCCCCAGGCCCGCCGCCACCGCCTCCCGCTCCACCCGGAACACCCGCGCGTACAGGCCGGGGTCGAGCCCGAGCAGGACCAGCCCGTGGACCAGGACCGCCGCCCGGCGACGGGCCTGGGCGCACCCCACCGCCTTGCGCCCCGCGACGGTGAGGGTGTCCGCCAAGCGGTCGAGGAAGCACACCGGCGAGCGCTCCAGGAGCCGGCGCGGGGGAGCCGGTGCCGGACGCTCCACCGCCACCCCGAGCGTCCCGAGAGCGGCCGCCAGCGCCTCCAGGAACCGGTCGTACAGCACCCGAACCGAGCGCGCCCACGGGTGGCCGGCGGGCAGCGCCAGCGACAGCGCGAGGTCACCGTGGTGCACCACGCCTGTTCCCCCGGTGATCCGCCGCAGCACGCGGATCCGCTCCGAGCGGCAGAGCGGAAGATCCACATCGTCCTCCGGCTGGGCGTAGCCGAGCACCACCACCGGATCCCGCCACGACCACCAGGCGAGAACCGTCTCGCCGTGCGCCGCCCGCTCGAGCAGCGCCTCCTCGCGCGCCAGATCCTCCTCCGGCGCGCCACCGCCCCGGACCACCACGAGCGCCACCGCCCCAGTCTACGGCGCTCCGCCCCGCG
>CAYTTB010000151.1:0-3943 GCA_964440565.1 uncultured Thermoanaerobaculia bacterium | reverse complement strand
GCGGGCCCCACGGACGCCCCGCGGAGCGCCGACCTCGGTCCGCAAGGCCCTTGCGCCCGTGCGAGATACCACCGGCGCGACGCACCTGGCACGCGCCGCAGCCGGGAGGCCCTTGCGGGCTGAAGCCCGCGCTCCCCCGGCCGCGAGTCGCCACCGCCGTGGCCGGATGGCGGGCTCCACGGACGCCCCGCGGAGCGCGGCCGGTCCGGGCGCCGCTCAGCTCAGCGCGCGGCGCACCATGTCCGCGTCGATGAGGAGGCGCCGGCGGTCGCCGCCGCCCTCCTCGAGCCGCCCGCTGCCCTCGGGATCGAACTCCAGGCGGTTCACGATCTTCCCGAAGATGGTCCGCAGCGCCCGCGCCCCGGTCCGGGAATGGCGCTCGGCCGCCTCCGCGATGAGCGCCGCCGCCCGGTCCTCGATCTCGAGCTCGATCCCCATCACCGAGAAGTACTCCCGCGAGCGCACGTAGGGCGAGTCGTACGAGTGGAGCAGGATCTCCTTGAGCACGTCCACGTCGAGGTCCCGCAGCAGCACGACGTTGTCGAACCGGGCCATGAACTGCGGCACCATGCCGTACTCGAACAGGTCCTCGATCTTGAGGAAGTCGGCGAGCGAGAAGCGCTCCTCGATCCGCACCTGACCGTCCGCGGTCCGGATCGCGTGCGTGCGCAGGCGCTCCCCGCTCCCGGGCTTGGTGACCCGCAGGTACACCTGGTCGTACAGCCCCTCGAAGGCGCCGCCGCAGATGAACATCATCCCCGAGGTGTCGATGTCGAGCGTCACCCGGCGCTCCTCGCCGTCCACCACGGCGTGGGTGACGTACGCGACCCGCTCGCCCTCCATCAGGGTGAGCAGCCCCTGCTGGAGGACCACGCCGAGCGGGTTGGGCTTGCCCGCCACCACCGAGGACATCTTGTCGATCTCGTCGATGCAGATGGTGGCGCGCGACATGGCCTCGGCGAGCTCCTCCGCAGCCGGAGGGCCGTCGAACTGTGCCCGCGCCCGCTGCTCCACCGCCGCCAGCAGCCGGTCCGGCCGGAACTCCATCCGGTCCGCGTCCACCAGCAGGTTGGCGTTGATGATGGTCATTGCGCGGAACGGCCGGTACTCGGGCACGGTCTGGTACAGGCGCTGGATGTTGTTCATGATGGTGGTCTTGCCCGTGCCCGAGTTCCCGATCAGGAGGATGTTGCCGGGGACCTTGCCGGTGACGTGCTTGTACACCGCGACCGCCACGTAGCGCAGCGCCCCGTCCTGTCCCAGCACGCCCTTCCTGAGCTCGGCGAAGATCTCCGGCGGGCGGATCTCGTGCAGCGAACGTCCCCCCTCGTCCGTCATGGTGCTCCCTCCGCGACCGTCCACACGCCCCCCTCCTGGACCAGCTCCACCCCGTCGATGGTCACCCTGCGGCCACACCCCCCGGGGCGGAAGTCGCAGACGATGTCCACGTGCTGCGCCGACCGGTTGAGGACGCCGGCCGCCTCCAGCTCGTGGACACGCTCGCGTCCGGCCCCGGACCCCGGGTCCTCCACGAAGCACTCGGAGTAGCTCGCGCCCAGCGCCACGTGCAGCGTGCCGCCGACCTTCTCCACGAACAGCGGGTGCTTGAGGACGCGGTCGAGCCCGGGGTTCATGCCGAGGGCGAACTCGCCGAGGCGCCGAGAGCCGTCGTCGGTCTCCACGATGGCCGCGAGGCGATCGGCGCCCTCCTCCGCGTCGTGCGCCACCACCGCCCCGTCCTCGAACCGCAGGTAGATCCCGCGGATGTCCCGCCCCCCGTAGTGGACGGGCAGGTCCAGGTAGATCTCGCCCTCCGTCCGCCTCGCGTCGGGGCTGGTGAAGATCTCGCCGTCGGGGAAGTTCCGGAGCCCGTAGGAGAGGACCGGCCGGCTCGGGGTGATGTCGAGGACGAGCTCGAGCTCCCGCCGCTGCCCGGGATGCCAGGTCACGATGCGGACCTCCCGTCCCCGTTCGAAGTACGGCGCCAGCCGCTCCTCGGCCGCGCGGAGCGGGCGCGGGTCGGTGGTGGAGGCGCGGACGATGAACCGCGCGTACTCGTCGAGCGGCATCCCCTCCATCTCGGCGAAGGCGCGTGTGGGGTAGAGGGTGAGCACCCACGGCTTCGAGAGCCGGATCTCGGCCAGGGGTCGGTCGGCGGCGGCGAGCGCGGCCACCTGCCCGGCGTCGAGGTCGGCGTACGCCTGCGGCGTCTCGGCCCCGAGCACCTCGACGTACCTGGTCATGGACTCGTACCGCTCCCGCATCCAGCCCGGCACCCGCTCGAGCTGCTCCGCGGTGCCCCACCGCGCCATGGCCGCGGACCAGACCCGGCCGCGCTCGTTGTTGGGCGGGACGAGGAACACGTCCGGCACGGCGCCGGCACGGATCACCTCCCGCTCGAGCACCTCGAGAAGCGGCCAGCAGACGCGCTCCCCCTTGATCATCACCCGGTCCTCCGGCCGGATCCCGCCGAGCGAGTGGTCGAGGAGGATCCTCGCCCATCGCTCGAGCTCGCCCCGCTCGATGCGCACCTCCGAGTCCATGCACCCTCCCGCGGCGCCGCACCGGCGCCGGGCCACAGGATAGCCCGGAACCGCGCCCCGCGCTCCCCGTCAGCCGCCGCCCCCGCCGGCACGTGCCGCGAGTCGCGCCGCCCGGCGCTCGTACCGCGCCGCGAGCCGAGCGTGCCCCGCCCGACGCGCCCAGCGGGCGAGCGCACGGTACACCTCCGGGACCCGGCCGCCGGGGCGCCGGAGCGCCCGCCGCAGGAGCCGCCGTGCCTGCGAGAGCCGGCCCGCCCTCATCTCGAGGTCGGCCAGCGCCACCAGCGCGTAGGGGCTCGAGGCGCCGCGCGCGGCGGCCGCGAGCGCCGCGCGCGCCTCCTCGTGCCGTCCCTGGAGCTCGTGGAGGTAGGCGATGTTGGTCAGGGCGGAGGAACTGCCCGGCTCCAGCTCCAGCGCCCGCCGGTAGGCGGCGAGCGCCTCGTCGAGCCGCCCCATCCGCCGCTCCACGACCCCGAGGTCGATCCACGCCCCCGCGAAGGCCGGCGCCAGCCGGATGGCGATCCGGAGCTCGCGGCGGGCTCCCGCGAGATCGCCCCGCTCCAGCAGGAGAGCCCCGCGGTTGACGTGGAACATCCCGGCCACGGTGAGGTCGTCGAGCGGCCGGTGCCGCCCCGCGAACGTCTCCTCGAGCTCGCTGAAGTCGAAGACGTACAGCTTCCCGGCGAGCCGGTACCCGGCCACGACGTGCCGGTTCACCACGACGAGGTTTTCCGCCCGGTCCACGTCGAGCACCCGGCGCACGGAGTAGATCCGGGTCGGGTAGCCCAGGGAGCGGGAGAGCGCCACGAACAGCACGGTGAAGCTGAGGCAGTTGCCGCGGCGTGTCCTGAACGCCTCGGGTGCAGGCACGGTCGTCCGGGCGTCGTAGGCGAACGGGAACGCCGCCCGGTCGAACAGCGCCTCCTGGAGGCGGTAAAGCCGTGGGAGCGGCGCCGTGAGGCCGGCGGTGACCCGGCGCGCGAACGCCTCCATCTCCGGGGTGGTGGCGAAGGGGTAGACCACCCCGGCCGGATCGAGCCCCCGCTCGCGCACCAGCCGCTCGAACGCGGGCCACGACAGGATGCGGGGCCGCTGCCCCACCGAGACGCACCCGGCCGTCGCCGCGGCGAGCGCCGCCACGGCCACCACGGACACGACGCGGCGGACCCGACCCCTCACGAGAAGGAGATACGTTCTCGAACCGGACCGGGTTACGGCACCTCCGGCGGCCGCTCGGCCAGCCACTCCACGTAGCCGAGGAGCAGCTCGAGCTCGGTGGAGTCCAGCCGGTCGCCGTAGGCTGGCATCTCGAGCAGCGGCCCGGAGAACCCGGGCAGCGGGAGCCGCACGGGGCGCGACCCGTCGCGGAGCACACGGCCCGCCTCGGCCCCCCGCGCCCG
>CAYTTB010000150.1:0-3970 GCA_964440565.1 uncultured Thermoanaerobaculia bacterium | reverse complement strand
CCTCCTCGGGGGGCTCCTCGCCGAGACCTCGGTGGACGTGGTGCTGGTGGTGCTCGCCCTGCGCGTTCTCCGCCTCGTCCGCGGGGGACTGGCGTGGGAGCGCGCCCTGCTGGCACGGGCGGTGCGGCGGCGCGCGCCGCTGACGGTGGCCGTGGTGGCGGCCACCGTGGTCCTCGCCCACGCCGTGGCCCGGGGGGTGACGATGGCGGGGCCGCTCCTGGCGGTCCCGGTGGCGCTGGCCGCGCTGGGTCTGGGTGCGCTGGGAGCGTGGCTGCTCGCGCTGGTTCCCAGCGCGGTGATCGCGGTTCCGGTGCTCCGGCACGGGATCGCCGCCGAGCGTGATGCGGTGGCGCTGGTCATCACGCTGAACCTGCTCGCCGTGGTGGTGGGCGAGCTCGCCGAGGGCGTGCGGCGCGGCCAGCGGCTCGCCGCCGACCGGGAGCGGATCCTGCGGGCGGCCGCCGAGGCCACCCGCCGGCTGCTCGGCGGCGCGAGCTGGGACCGCAGCGTGGTCCCGGTGCTCGAGGCCCTGGGCCGGGCCGCCTTCGCGGTCCGGGCGGCGTTCGTGCGCCTGCCCGCCGCGGCGCGCGCCGAGCCGGGCCCGGCGTGGGGCGGCACCCCCGACAGCGGGGCGCGTCTCCCCGTCCCGGAGGCGGAGGTCCGGGCGCTGGCCGCCGCGCTGCCCGGCATCCGCCACCGGCTCGCGGCCGGGGAGGCGGCGGTGGTGGACCGGGCCACGCTCCCGGAGGTGCGGCGCCGGGAATGGGCGGCGATGGGGGTGCGCACCCTGGTGGCGGTCCCCGTGCGGGTCCAGGACGAGCTGTGGGGCGCGTTGCTCGTGGGGAGCGGGGCGGGGCGCGACGCGTGGGGGTGGCCGGAGATCGAGGCGTTCCGCCTCGCCGGCGAGGCGCTGGGCGAGGCGGTGCGCCGCCAGCGGGCCGAGGAGGCGCTGCGGCGCAGCGAGGAGCGGTACGCGCTGGCGGCCCGGGGCGCCAACGACGGGCTGTGGGACTGGGACGTCGCGGGCGGCACGATCTTCTTCTCGGAGCGGTGGCTCGGCATGCTTGGGCTCGGGCCCGGCGACGTGGAGCCCACCCTCGAGGGGTGGCTGCAGCTGGTCCACCCCGACGACCGGGAGAGCCTGCGGATCCGGCTCGACCGGTTCCTCGCCGGCGAGGAGGAGCTGCTCGAGACGGAGTACCGGATCCGGCACCGCACGGGGGAGTGGCTGTGGGTGCTGCTGCGCGGCCTCGCGGTCCGCGACCCGCGGGGGAGCGCGGTGCGGGTGGTGGGCTCGCAGACCGACATCACCCGGCGCAAGCGCACCGAGGAGCGGCTGCTCCACGACGCCGTCCACGACCGCCTCACCGGGCTGCCGAACCGGGCGCTGTTCCACGACCGGCTGCGCCTGGCCCTCGAGCGGCCGGCGGCCGGGGAGCGTGCCCTGGTGGTGGTGGCGTTCCTGGACATCGACCGGTTCCACCGGATCAACGAGAGCCTCGGGCACGACGCGGGAGACGAGGTGCTCCGGGAGGTGGGCCGACGGCTCGAGGCCGGGCTCGGGCCCGGCGAGACGGCCGCCCGGTTCGGCGCCGACCGGTTCACCCTCCTGCTGGTGGCGAAGGGTGAGGCCGGGCGGGCCGCGGCCCGGGTGGAGGCGCTGCGGAAGCGGCTGACGGCCCCGCTCGCCGTGGGCGGGGAGGAGGTCTACCTCTCCCTCTCCGCGGGTCTCGCCGTCGCCCGGGAGGGAAGCGGCGTGCGACCCGAGGAGCTGGTGCGGCGGGCCGAGATCGCCCACAGCGAGGCGAAGCACCGCGGCGGGAACCGCACGGTGCCCTTCGCCCCGGCGATGGAGCGCACCGCCACCCGCCGGCTCCGGCACGAGATGGCGCTGCGGCGGGCGGTGCGGGAGGGAGGCCTGGAGCTGGTCTACCAGCCGGTGGTGCGCCTCGCCACCGGCGAGCTGGCCGGCCTGGAGGCGCTGCTCCGGTGGCCGGCCGAGGACGGCACCCTGCTGCCCCCGGCCCGTTTCCTCGCCGTCCTGGAGGAGACCGGTCTGATCGTGGAGGCCGGCGAGTGGGTGCTGCGGGAGGCGGTCGCCCAGCTGGCGCGGTGGCGGCCGCTGCGGGAGGAGCTCACGGTGGCCGTCAACCTGCACCCGTACCAGCTGCGCCGCCCCGACCTCGGCGAGGCGATCCTCGCCCTCGTGGCCGAGGCGGATCTGCCGCCCTCCTCCGTGCACCTGGAGCTGACCGAGCAGGTGATGATCGACCGCGAGAGCGTGGTGCTCCCGATCCTCGAGCGGCTCCGGTCGGCGGGGGTCCGGATCGTGGTGGACGACTTCGGCACCGGGTACTCCTCGCTCGCCTACCTGCACCGGCTGCCGGTCTCGATCCTCAAGATCGACCGTTCCTTCGTGACCGGGATGCACCGCGAGCGGCGCAAGCGCGAGATGGTGGCGGCGGTGGTGAGCCTGGCCCACAACCTGGGGATGGAGGTGGTGGCGGAGGGGATCGAGGTGCCGGAGGAGGCCGAGATCCTGCGCACGCTGGGGTGCGAGTACGGGCAGGGGTACCTGTTCGGCCGGCCCATGGAACCGGCGCGGGCCCAGGCGCACATCGCCGCGGGGCGCGAGCGTGCCGGCGGCGGCCACCCACAGGACGGCACCGCCGCCCCCTGACCTCCGTCGCCGGCGCTCCCGCCTCCGACGCCCGCGCCGACGCCACCACCGCTGCAGGCTCGCACCGCTGCCGGAGCTCCCTGCACCGCCCTGCCGCGCGGGAGGAGACGGCCGGCTCCCCGCGCGGTTCCCACGGAGGCGAGGCGGGCACGCCACGCCGGCCCGGTCGCCCGTGTCAGCGGTCCAGCTCCGGCCCCACCACCCGGACCCTCCCCGGCGGGAGCGGCACCAGCTCGAGGGGGCGGGTGCGCCCCACCGGACGCCGCCCGCCGCCGAGGAACGTGAGCGGGTGGATGCGCGGGGGGAACCCCCGACCCGGGACCATGAACGGCCCGCCTGTCAGCGGACACGGTACGTTGAGGTCGTAGGGGACACCCAGTCTCCCGCACGGAGAGGAGCCTGGGGCCCTCATCTCCTTGGGTCGAGTACCGACCCTGGAGGGTCGGAGCCCCGAGCTCGCACGGGAGGATATCGAGGCGATGGCGTGGAGGCGAGAGCGGGGAGCGAGCTCGCGGGCGGTGGCCCGGCTCCTGGGGTGTGACGCGAGCACGGTGCGGTACCGCTCACGGCGGGTACCGACGGTGCGGAGAACGGGCGCCGGCTCGGTGCGCGGAGAGCCGTCCTCAACCGGCCAGCCGAAGCAGCGCCGCGACGAGGGTCAGCAGCGTGAGGAACTGGACACCCACGATCCAGCGCGTCTGGGTGTCCATCCGCTGCACCAGGCGGGCGTTCTCCTCCCGCATCTCGCGCCGCAGCTCCTCACCCTGCGCGTCCATGCGGCGGGAGAGCTCCGCGATCTCGCCGCGCAGCTCCTCCCGGACCTGGGCGATCTCCCCCCGCAGCTCCTCGCCCTGCGCCTCGATGCGACGGGAGAGCTCCTCCCGCAGGCGCGAGACCGCGGCCTCGAGGTCCGAGAACCGGTGGTCCACGTGCGCCTGGAACGCCGTCAGGCGGGTCTGGACCTCGCGGATGTCGTCCTTGAGCGAGCGCACGAACGGCTCCTGGCTCTCCTTCCACCCCTCGAGGAGCGCCACCCGCTGCTCGAGATCCCGGGACGCCGCCTGGGCCATGGCCCGATCGTAGCACACGCCCGACCACATCTCCGGGGTGGTACCGCCGTCCCCACCGCCGCTCCCCTCTCGTAGCCGCCCCCCCCCCCGCGCGGCGGCGCGGGGTGGCTGGCGCCGGTCGGCGGTCACGGGGGAGACGAACACCGTCCCCATCCCGCGGCGGGCGAGTCTCCCGGAGCGCCGGGCTATCATGGACCGAGCGGAGCACCGTCCCGTGCCA
>CAYTTB010000149.1:0-4091 GCA_964440565.1 uncultured Thermoanaerobaculia bacterium | reverse complement strand
ACCGAGCTGGCCTCGCGGGCCTACACCCTCGAGCCGTACGAGGCGATCCAGGTGGGGCTGGCCGACCTGGGGGCGGGCGACGCTCCCACGGACAACGGCCGGCTGCACGTGGAGGTGACGGGGGGATCGGGCCGGGTGATCGCGTTCGGCTCCGGGATCGCCAACACCTCGCAGGACCCGTCCACCTTCGAGATGACGTTCCACGAGCAGTCCTCGGGCGGCGGCGACATCACCGCGGTGTACGCGGGCGACGGCCTCGCCGGCGGGGGAACCGAGGGCGACGTGACCCTCGAGGTCGCCCCCGGCGGGATCGTGACCACGATGCTCGCCGATGCGGTCGTGACCTCGGGCAAGATCGCCGACGGGACCGTGGACACCGCGGACCTCGCCGACGGCGCGGTGACCTCGGGCAAGCTCGGCGATGGGGCGGTGACCTCGGCCAAGATCGCGGACGGTGAGGTGCACGCCGCGGATCTGGCGCCCGGCGCGGTGACCACGACCCGGATCGCCGACGGTGCCGTCACCCGGGCCAAGCTCTCGGCGGCAGGGGGTGCCGACGGGCAGGTGCTGAAGCTCTCGGGCGGAGCGCTCGCCTGGGCGGACGACCTGGGGCTCCAGCTGCCGTACTCGGGCACGGCCGACGTCTCCACCCCCGGGACGCCGGCCTTCAGGATCGAGAACCTGGGCACGTCGGAGACGCTCACCGTCGTCGGCAACGACCCTGTCCAGGCTCTCCACGCGATCAACAGGTCGAGCTCGCCCGGGGGGGTGGCGATCAAGGGCGATGCGCAGGGCCACCTCGGGATCGGCGTCTGGGGTACCGCCGTCGGCGCCGATCTGAACTACGGCGTCTACGGCTGGGGGGGGAGCGAGCAGTCGTACGGCGTCGCCGGGATGCAGGGCTCCTACGACGTCAGCTCCCTCACGGGCTACTACGCCTCGGGCGGCGTGTTCGGGGGCAACAACGGGGCGATCGGGTTCACCTCGAAGGTCGCCGGCTACGGGGTGTTCGGGTACGACATGAACACCACCGACATCGGGTACGGCGTCATGGGGAAGACCGACGGACCGGGCTACGCCGGCTACTTCTACGGGAGGACCCACGTCCAGGGCGACTTCACCGCCAGCGGGACCAAGGCGTTCAGGATCGACCACCCCCTCGATCCGGCCAACGCCTACCTGCTCCACTTCGCGATGGAGAGCCCCGAGGTGCGCAACGTGTACGAGGGGGAGGTGCGCCTCGATGAGAACGGCGAGGCCGTCATCCGCCTGCCCGACTACTTCGAGGCGGTGAACACCGGCCCGTACCGGTACTCGCTCACCCCCATCGGGGCGCCGATGCCGGGGCTCTACGTCGCCCGCGAGGTGGAAGGGAACACCTTCCGGATCGCGGGGGGCGTTCCGGGCGGGAGGGTGTCCTGGCGGCTGTCGGCGGTGCGCAACGACCCCTACCTGCGCGACCACCCGGTCCGGGCGGAGATGCCGAAGCCCGAAGGCGAGCGGGGCCGCTACCTCTACCCCGAGGGGTACGGGCAGCCGCCGGAGCTCGAGATCGGGCGGCAGGTGGCGAGGCCGCTCGAGGGTGCCGGTGAGCGCGAGTGACCCCGCGCCGGGGCGGCGATCACCGCGGCGGTGGCGGCCGCCCCGGCCCGCGCGGCCGGCCTCGGGGCCCGTGCGGAATGGGCCGGCCGCGCCGCACCGTTGGCGCGGTGGGAGGTGGCCGTGGAGCGGACGCTGGCGGTGCTGGCCGGGATCGTGGGGGCGAGCGGGGTGGCGCTGGGGGCGTTCGGGGCGCATGGGCTCTCCGGGCGCCTCGAGCCGCGCGCGATGGAGCTGTGGGCGACGGCGGCACGGTACCATCTGATCCACGCCGCGGCGCTGCTGGGCGCGGCGTGGGTCGCGGGGAGATGGCCGGGGGCGTGGGCGGGGGCGGGAGGGGTGCTGCTCGTGGCGGGAACCGTGGTGTTCTCGGGCACCGTGTACGCGCTGGCGCTGGGGGCGCCCCGCTGGCTCGGCGCGGTCACCCCGGCGGGCGGGCTCGCCCTCATCGCGGGGTGGGCGGCGCTGGCGGTGGCCGCGGCGCGCGGCGGGCGGTGATCACCCGCCCCCGGCGGGAGGTCCGAGGAGGTCCAGGATCCGCTCCGGGCGCCGGAACGGCGCCACCAGGTACACGCCGGCGGCGTGATCCGGCGCCTGCTCGAGGAGGGCCAGGGCCCGCTCCCGGCCCACCTCCGCGGCCCCGGCACCGGCCCGCTCCATCGCCGCGAGGAGGTCCTCGGGAACCACGATCCCGGGCACCTCGTGGTGGAGGCGCAGCGCCAGCTTGTGGGAGGTCAGGGGCCACACGGCCACCAGGGCGGGCACCGGCAGCTCGCCTCCGAACAGCTCCAGGAAACGCTCCCACGGGGCCCACTCGAAGAACACCTGGCTCATGGCGAAGGCGGCACCCGCGTCCACCTTGCGCCGGAGGCGGTCGGCCTCCACGGCCGGGTCGGGCGCGTTGGGGTTCACCGCGACGCCCACGGTGAAGGCCGGCGGTCCCCCGATGGGGTTGCCGGCCCAGTCCTCGCCGCGGGCCATGCGCCGGATGGCGCGGACCAGGTCGAAGATGTCCACGTGGTAGACGTCGTGCTGCCCCGCGTACTCGCCCACCTGCGAGGGGTCACCGCTGATGGCGAGGAGGTTGCGGATCCCCCACCGCCAGGCGCCCAGGAGCTGGGCCTCGAGGCCCATGAGGCTCGCGTCGCGGGGGGTCACGTGTGGGATGGTCTCGAGCCCCACCCGGTGCTGGATCTCGGCGGCCACCCAGAGGGCGTCCATGTGGAGCCGCCCCAGCGGGTTGGAGTTCACGTCCACGGCGTCCACCCGGCCGTGCGCCCGGATAGCGCGGGCGGCGTCGAGCAGGGCGTCGAGGTTGGTGCCCTTGGGCGGATCCACCTGGACCACCCGGACGAACTGCCCCCGCGCCAGCTTCTCGGCGAAGGGCGAGGCCGGCGGCCGGGGGCGCGGCGGCTCGGGCGGGCGGGACGGCGTCACCGTCACCGTGACGCGGCCCGCCGGCCGCGGGCGCAGTCCGCGCACCGCCGCGGCCATGGCGGCGATGTGCTCGGGCCCGGTCCCGCAGCAGCCGCCCACGTACGAGGTCCCCAGCTCCACCGCCCGCCGGGCGAACCGGGCCAGGTACTGGGGGGTGGCGGGCGTGAGGAGCGTGCGGTCGTGCCGGCCCACCACGACGCCCGCGTTGGGCTGCACCGCGACCGGCCGGTCCGTGGCCGGCAGCCGCTCCAGGATCTCGAGCGTGCCCATGGGGCCCGGCGCGCAGTTGATCCCGACGGCGGTCACGGGCAGGTCGGCGAGCGCGGCGACGAGGGCCGCGCGCCGCTCCCAGTCGTGCGGCTCGCGATCGGCGGGGAAGGTGAGCAGCGCCAGCACCGGGAGGTCGGTGACGTCGCGCACCGCGGCCACGGCGAGCTCGAGCTCGTCGAACCGGAAGAAGCTCTCCAGCACCAGGAGATCGGCGCCGCGGCCGGCCAGGATCGCGGCCTGCTCGGCGTGGGCGGCGGCGATGGCGGCGCGGTCCTCGGGGTCGTCGGGGTCGAGCACACCGGCGAGAGGGCCGATGGAGCCGCCCACCAGGGCGTCCACGCCCGCCACCTCGCGCGCCTCGCGGGCGAGCTTCACCGCGGTGGCGTTGACCGCCTCGGTCTCGGAGGCCGCTCCCAGCCGCTCCAGGCGCGGGCGGGAGGAGGTGAAGGTGGCGGTCTGGATCACCTCCGACCCGGCGGCGAGGTAGTCGAGGTGGACGGCCAGCACCTCCCTGGGATGCTCCAGCGGAGCGAGGTCGAGGCGGGAGAGCCCCGGCACCCGCCCGAGGAGCTCCGAGCCCATCGCCCCGTCACCCACCACGACGTGATCCCGGAGACGTCTCTCGAGCGGCACACCACTCTCTTACCACAGCGCGGCCGCGGGACGGGCGCGGCCGCCGGCCGGGGCGTGGACACGGAG
The DNA here is from genome assembly GCA_964440565.1 of uncultured Thermoanaerobaculia bacterium. Classification (GTDB taxonomy): domain Bacteria; phylum Acidobacteriota; class Thermoanaerobaculia; order Thermoanaerobaculales; family Sulfomarinibacteraceae; genus CAYTTB01. Next base: position 86 of record CAYTTB010000149.1, on the reverse strand, counting down.
CGGGCGGGCGCCGGAGCGCCCGCCCGTCCCCGCGGCGCGGGAAGCGGCTCCCTCAGCTGCCGCTCGAGGAGCCGCAGCTGTCGGTG
>CAYTTB010000148.1:0-4094 GCA_964440565.1 uncultured Thermoanaerobaculia bacterium | reverse complement strand
AAGGCCGGTCCAATGCTTTCAATAACTTACGCTCAAAACTGTCGAACTTGGGCGGTGCGGGCGGGCCCACAGCTACAACTCATAAGAAGCACAACAGATGCAACGAGTTGTGGAGGCGGGCGTCCCCGCCCGCCGTAGAGGCGTCTCGCCCGCTGTGAAGGCGCGTCGTCCGCCGTGAAGGCCTCCGCCCACCGTGAAGACTTTCGCCCGCCGTGGGGGCGCTCAGTCGGTCCAGCGGAGGTCCGGCACCGCACGCCACGGCACGACCCGGATCTCCGGGCGGCGCTGGAAGTCCTCTCCGGCGTACACCACCGCGCGCTCGAGGCCGAGCCCGGCCAGCTCGCCCTGGAGGCGGTCCGGGAGGCGCTCGAGGTTTCGGAACGCGTCCCCCGCGATGGTGCGCCCCGCCTTCACCTCCACCGCGAGAAGCGTCGTCCCGCGCCGGGCGAGCAGGTCGATCTCGAACCCCTTGCGGTCGCGGAGGAAGAAGATCTGTGGGGCGGTGCCGCGGTGGACGGTGGCCTTCATCGCCTCGGCCGCCACCCAGTTCTCGAAGATCGCCCCGCGCAGGGGATGGGCGCGGAGGTGGCCGGGCTCGGTGATGCCGAGGAGCGCGCAGACGAGCCCGGTGTCGTAGAAGTAGAGCTTCGGGCTCTTGACGACCCGTGTGGCGAGGTTGGCCGCGTACGGGCGCAGCCGGAAGACCACGAAGCTCGCCTCGAGCACGGAGAGCCAGGCCCGTGCCGTGTTGTGGCTCACCCCCGCCTCGGCGCCGAGCTGCGAGAGGTTGACGAGATGGCCGACCCTGCCGGCGGCGAGCGTGAGCAACTCCTGGAACGCGAGGAGGTCGCGCACGTTCAGCAGCTGCCGAACGTCACGCTCGAGGTAGGTGGCGAGGTAGCTCCGGTACCAGTCGGCAGGCGGGATCTTGCGGTCGAAGATGGCGGGGTACGACCCGCTCCACAGCACCTCGTCGAGGACCGCTGGGGCGTCGGGGAACCGCTGCAGCTCGTCGTACCCGAGGGGTAGCAGGTGGACCACGGCGGTGCGTCCCGCAAGCGACTGCGAGACCGCGGCGACGAGCGCCAGATTGACCGAGCCGGTGAGGATGTACCCGCCCGGCTCCGGCCGCTCGTCCACGGCGGTCTGCAGGTACGAGAGCAGGTCGGGAGCGCGCTGCACCTCGTCCAGGATCACCGGAGGGGGATGGTCCTCGAGGAACCCCCGGGGGTCCTCCACGGCCCAGGCGCGAAGGTCCGGTGCCTCCAGCGAGACGTAATCGTGGCCGGGGAAGGTGGCGCGGCACAGGGTGGTCTTTCCGGACTGGCGCGGACCGGTGACGGTCACCACCGGAAAGTGCCGGGCGTGCCGCTCGAGGACGGTGGCGAGGCGGCGCGGGATCACGGGTGGAGGTTACCCCGTGCCGGTGCTATCTGTCAATCTGACTTACAGGTAGCACCCAACGCTGGCTCGGGTTCGGGGTGGCGCGGAAGCGTCGCTCCCGTGTGGTGACCGGCACCAACGAGGGGGACGACAGGTCGTGCCGGCGGGCGGCTCGACTGCCGGGTGGGGGGGTGTGCCATGGGCCGGCGCCCTCTGTGCGGGCGGGGACGCCCGCAGGCACAAATGGGGGGACATGGGCCGGTGGGGTGGGGGTCTGACACGGGCCGGCGCCTTCTGTGCGGGCGGGGACGCCGGCGGGCGAGGACGCCCGCAGCTACAAATGAGGGGGCACGGGCGGGTCGGGTGGGGGTCTGACATGGGCCATCACCCCCGGTGCTGGCGGGGACGCCCGCAGCCACAAACGGGGGACATGGGCCGGTGGGGTGGAGGTCTGACACGTGCCATCGCCCTCGGTGCGGGCGGGGACGCCCGCAGCTACAAACGGGGAGGTGCGGGCGGGGACGCCCGCGGCTACAACTCATAAGAAGCACAACAGATGCAACGAGTTGTGGCGGCGGGCGGCCTCGCCCGCCGTGAAGGCTTCCGCCCGCCGGGGGGCGCGTCGTCCGCCGTGGGGGCGGGAGGGTCGTGGCCACAGATGGGGGGCATGGGCGGGGGCGGCTGCGGCCGCGGCTCAAGGCGAAGTCGCGTGCGGTGGGAGGAGAGGTTAGACTGGTCGGTGACTGGTCGGAGGTGAGGTCGTGCGGACGGTGGGCGCGTACGAGGCCAAGGCCCGGCTCGCGGAGCTGCTTCGGGCCGTGGAGCGGGGGGAGCACGTGGTGATCACGCGCCACGGGCGCCCCGTGGCGGAGCTGCGCCCGGTCTCGCCGGCAGGCCGTGACTCGCTCGAAGAGGTTGTGGCGCGCCTGCTCGCGCGGCGGCGTCGGCACGCGATCCCGCGGGAGGAGATCGCGCCGATGGTGGGCGAGGGGCGCCGGTACTGAGGATGTTCGTCCTCGACTGCTCGGTGGCCATGGCGTGGGCGCTGGGGGACGAGGCGACCGACGCGGCGCTGCCCCTCCTCGAGCGGGTGGTGCGCACCGGCGCGTTGGTGCCGGCGCTGTGGCCGCTCGAGGTCGCCAACGTGCTGGCGACGGCGGTCCGGCGCGGGCGCCTCGCGCCGGAGGGGGCGCGCTCCATCGCCGCGGACCTCGAGGCGCTTCCCGTGGACGTGGATCGCCGGCCGCCGGAGCGTGCGGTGTCGGCGATGCTGGAGCTCGCGATGACCCATGGGATCTCGGCCTACGACGCGGCGTACCTGGAGCTCGCGCTTCGCCTCGAGGTTCCCATCGCCACGTTGGACACCGCCCTCCGCGAGGCGGCGGGCCGGGTGGGCCCGGTGTGCCTTCCAGAGGGGTGAGGCTCCCGGAGGGGGCCCGGACCCGGCGGGTCGGGCCAGGCGTCGGGGGCTGTCTCCCCGGTTCGTGGCGGCGGGGCTCTCGCCCGCCGGGTGGGGTGGAGGTCTGGCACGGGCCGTCGCCCTCTGTGCGGGCGGGGACGCCCGCAGCCACAAACGGGGGGCACGGGCGGGGACGTATCCACTGCAGGTACAACGAGTTGTGGAGGCGTGGTCCTCGCCCGCCATGAAGGCGAAGGCCCGCCGTGAAGGCGTCTCGTCCGCCGTGCAGGCGAAGGCCCGCCGTGAAGGCGAACGCCCGCCGTGGGGGCGGGAGGGCCGCGGCCTCAGCGATCGGCGGCCAGACGGGCGGCCATGCGCTCGAGAGCGGCCCGCATGAGCGCGGCGTGCGCGGGAAGGCGCGCGAAGATCGCCCGGGCCGTCGTCTCGTTGTAGGTGTGCACGGTCAGGTTGCGATCGTCCGCCATGGCGAGCGCGGCCACCGTCTCCTCCGGGTCGAGCACCCCGACCCTCCCGAGCGCCCTCAGGCACGCGCGGGGGGAGGCGCAGTCGAGGCCCTCGTGAGCCGCGAGCCACTGCCGCGCCGCCTTCCAGAACGCCTCGAAGGAGAACTCGAAGCGTTGCACGGCGCCGTCGCGCTCCAGCGGCGAGTGACGCGGCAGGGCCAGGGCCTCCTCCAGGCGCCGGAGCGCCGCGTCGGCAGCGCGGAGCCGCAGCCGGGTCAGGTCCACGCGACTCCCTCACGCCGGACGGCTTCTCTGAGCTCCGAACCGGCCAGGGCCAGGTCCACCAGCTCGACCTCGAAGGGGACCGCGCTGTCCTCGAGGCGCTCCCGCAACGAGGCTACCCACTCCCGGGGCAGCGGCTCGCCCGCGTCGAGGGCGATGTCGAGGTCGGACGAGGGGCGTGCGTCCCCCCGTGCCCGGGAGCCGAACAGCCAGACCCTGACCGGCCGGTCCCCGACGGCTTCCAGGATGAGCCGGCGCACCACCGAGAGCGCCCACTCCTCGAGGTCGAGATCCGGCGGGAGCCGGAGCCGCCCGTCTCGCAGGACGAGCGGTGCGCGAAGGCCGGACCCGTGCTCGCCGCCCATGGCCCGATTGTATCCCGGTGGGGACGCCCGCGGGCGAGACGCCCGTGGCGACAACCCACACATTGCGAGAACACGGGCGGGCATGGGCCATCGCCTTCTGTGCGGGCGGGGACGCCCGCAGCCACAACAAACAGTAAACACAACAAATACAACGGGTTGTGGCGGCGCCCATGAGAGGGTTCGTGTCAAGTCAGCATACCC
>CAYTTB010000147.1:0-4146 GCA_964440565.1 uncultured Thermoanaerobaculia bacterium | reverse complement strand
TGCCGCCTTCCGGCGCCTGACGAGGGAGCTGCACCCCGACCGGTTCACCGGCGAGGAGCGGCGTCGGGCGGAGGAGCGGTTCCAGGAGATCACCGAGGCGTTCAACGTCCTGTCGCGTCCCCACCTGCGCGAGAAGTACGACGCCGAGCTGGCCCGGGGCCGGACCGAGGCGCCGCGCGATCCGAGGGAGGTGGCCCGGCTGCTGGCCGCCAGGGGGGCGCAGCAGCTCAGGGAGGGCAACCTCCCGGGCGCGCTGGAGACGCTGGACATGGCCATCCGGCACGACGACGGGAACGCCAGGGCCCACTACTTCTACGGCCTGGCGCTGCAACGGGTCCCCGGCCGCACCAAGGAGGCCGCCCGGCACCTGGAGCGGGCGGCCGCCCTCGAGCCGACCAACCCCACCATCGCCGCCGAGGCCGCGCGCATCTTCCTGGCGCTCGGGATGCAGGCCCGGGCGCGACGGTTCGCGGAGCAGGCCCTCTCTCTCGACCCCACCAACGCGAAGGCGTCCGGCGTGCTGGCCGAGGTCGAGGGCGCAGCGGCCTCGGAGGGCGGATCCGGCCTGCTGGGCGGGCTGCTCGGGAAGCGGGGGAGGGCGTGAGCGGCGGCGCGTTGATCCTCGAGGCGTGGGGCGTCACCGACGTGGGCATGAAGCGCCGTCTCAACGAGGACGTCTTCCTCGTTCGCGACGACCTGGGTCTGTACCTGGTGGCGGACGGAATGGGCGGCCACGCGGCCGGCGAGGTCGCCTCGGAGCTGGCCGCCCGGGCCATCGCCGAGACGATCGAGCGCACCCGGGAGATCGCGGAGGACGGCACCTGGCCGGTGCACTGGGACCCGGGGCGCTCCACCGCCGCCAACCTCCTCGCGGACGCCATTCTCGAGGGCCACCGGGCGGTGACGCGGGAGGTGGAGACGCACACCGAGCTGAAGGGGATGGGGACCACGGTGGTGGCGGCGTTCCGGCCCGGTCCCGGACCGGCGCTCGTGATCGGGCACGTCGGGGACAGCCGCGCCTACCTCTACCGCGACGGCGAGCTCGAGCTCCTCACCGAGGACCACTCGTGGGTCCACGAGCAGGTCAAGGGCGGCCACCTCAGCGAGGAGGCCGCGCGCAGCCATCCCCTGAAGAACGTCGTCACCCAGGCGCTCGGCGGCAGCGTCGAGCCCACGGTGGACCTGCTCGAGCTCGAGCTCCGCCCCGGCGACCTCGTGCTCCTCTGCTCGGACGGTCTCAACACCATGCTCCGGGACGAGGAGATCGCCGAGATCCTGGCGGAGGGGGGCGAGCTCGAGGAGACGGCCCAGGCGCTCGTGATCGCGGCCAACCAGCACGGGGGCAACGACAACGTCACCGTCGTCCTGGTGCGCGCCCGCGAGGCCGAGCCGGACGATACCGCGGCGGGAGACTGAGCCGGACCGCGGCTCACGAGCCCGCGCCAGCGGCCGGGATCACGGGTACGGTGACCGCGTCGCCGGTGCGCGAGTCCACCACCGACCCGTACGCCCAGAACCGCCCGTCGGTCCCCTCCAGCCGGAGGAGGGCGTACGCGGCGGCAGTGGAACCCGCCCCCGCCGCGGCGAACACGTCCACGATCTGCCGCCACCCGGCGGGAGGCACGGAGATCACCAGCGGGCTCCCCAGAGTCTCGCCGTGCTCCCCGACCAGTACCACCGTGACCCGGATGGGGTCGCCGCCGAGGTTCACCACCCCCAGGTTGGTGCGGGCGTTGGGGTCGCTCCGCAGCAGGGGCAGGTACCCCGGCTCGCCGGCCCCGAGACCGTCCCCGGCCGTGAGACCGGGAACGAACTGCCCGTACGACCCGTGCCCCGTGTCGTTGAAGGTCCTGCCGGCCACCGCCAGCGGTGCGGAGGAGACGACGGTGATCACCCCCTGATCGGAGCTCTCGGGAGGGGTCCCGAAGAGGGTCTCCAGGACGTCGGGCCAGACCCGGGTGCCGCCGGGCTCGAGCACCAGCGAGCGCGCGATGGAGGCTGAGGTCCCCGCGAAGCGGAGCTCCACCTCGGCCGGTGTATCCCCGGTGGCGACGAGGGCCAGGTCGGTCCGCCAGTTCGTGCCGCCGAGGCCCGGGTTGTGGGCGACGGCGGGCACGAGGTACAGGTGCGATCGGCCCGAGCCGGCGCCCACCGCGATCTCGCCGGCCGCGCCGCACGACGTGCCGCCGCCGGTGGCGGTGAGCGTCCACCGGAACACGCCCTCCGCGGTGTACGCGTGCCGGGTCACGGGCTCGGAGGAGGAGAACCCGTCACCGAACCGCCACAGCACGGTGGGAGGGCCGGAACATCCGTGGGCTTCCACCCCCGCACGGAACGTGGCAGGAACCCCCACCTCGGCGGTGGCGGGTACGGACGGGGAGCAGGACAGCGTACACCCCGCCGCCCGGTACTCGTAGGCCCCGAGGTCCGGGGCGCTGTCCCGCGCGTTGCCCTCCAGATCGTCCGCCGGTGCTCCGTCGGGGGTTCCCGCATCGATGGCCGGTGACCCCTCGCGCAGGTGGTAGTCCCCGTCGGTTCCCCACGCGGGACCGGCAAAAAGCGGATCGCCGTAGAGGATGCCCGGTCCCAGGCCGGCGAGGCTCCCGGCCGTGTACGCCGTGTCGCCGTGGATCAGCACGGTCGGGCTGCCGGGGAGGTAGAACAGATCGTGGTCCAGCACGAGGGAGACCGTTCCCCGAAACCAGAGGGGACAGTCGGTCCCGGCGCACCGGAAGATGGAGTTGCGGATGGTGACCGCGACGGGAACCGGCTCGTCGTACTGCGCGTACAGGAGGTAGTTGTGGCCGAGCTGGTCGTCCACCGTGACGTTGACCAGCTCGAACGTGGCTCCCGCCTCGCCGGCCGCGATCACCACGGGGGCCCACGGGGTCACCGTCGGATCGCCGTCCCCACGCCCGTAGATCAGGGTGTTCTCGACCCGGCTGCCGCTACCCCAGAGCTTCACACCGTCCGCGGCGTTGTTGGCGACGATGCAGCGCCGGACGGTGGTGGACCGGGCCTTGGAGTCGAGGCCGTCGCCGGCGTTGTGCGAGACCACGGTGTCCTCGACGAGCACCGGTCCGTCCGACGGCTCGATGCCCAGCCCATCGGGACGATCGTAGGGGCGGTCGGTCCCGTCACCACCGCGGTAGTAGTGCCCGCTCCAGGAGAGGGAACACCGGCGGACGACCAGGCCACGGAACCCTCCGTACCGCCCGCGCGGGCCGCCGATGGCGCCGAACCCGCAGTATTCGATGGTGGAACCGATCACCGACAGGTCGCGCGCGTCGGCGATGTCGATCCCGAACTCGTCCAGGTGGTGGATGTGGAGGTTCTCGAGCACCACGTGCGAGACCGGTCCGGCCGGGGCGGCGATCCCGTCCCGGAACCACGCCGCCTCGCCGGTGGCGGTGGGATCGTGGGTGATCTCGAGGTTCTCGAGCCGGAGATAGCTCACCCCGGACAGATCCACGGCGAGGGCCAGGTCGTCGCGGCCGGCGAGGACCGCACGCTCGCCCTCCTGGCCGCGGATCACGATCCACGCCTCCTCGGTGCCGGAGGGGGGACGGAGCACGTCACGCTCGAAGTCCGAGAGGAGGTACGTGCCGCCGCGGAGCACCAGCGTGTCGCCGGGGCCGAGGCGGGAGACGGCCACGGCGGGTGACCGCCAGGGATCGGCGGCCGTCCCGGAGGCCGCATCGTCGCCCCACGGCGCCACGTAGTAGGTGGCGGCGCGGGAAGTCGCCGGAAGGAGCGCGACCGTCAGGACCAGCACCGGGCGGAGCCCCGACAGCCCGGCGGTGCGCCGGAGGCGAGGACGGCTCATCCGGAGAACCTCCCGCAGGCGCACGGCGCGGCGGGCGCCACGTCGCGCCCGCCGTGGAGCGGAGGTGGCGGGCATGAGGCGCTCCGGTCTTCCCCTCGGGGCGCGGACGCCGGCCCGGCCCATGGCGCGTCTCCGGAACATCTCCGGTACCAGGATAGCGCCTTCGATCCCATCGACGGTCCCAGAACCGGGCGACCCGCCTGGCGGAGCGATCCCCACAGGTGCCCGCCGGGCCTCGAGCCCGGAGCCCCTGCCTCAGCCGGAGGCCGGCCGGATCTCGAAGTGGCCGTCGGCCCACCGGTCCGCATTGAGCGCGAGCC
>CAYTTB010000146.1:0-4152 GCA_964440565.1 uncultured Thermoanaerobaculia bacterium | reverse complement strand
CAGACGTAGGCCACCGCCGCGTGCGGCGGCCACTCGCCGTAGCGGAGCCTGGCCAGGGCGTACCGCACGCGCTGGCCGCGCGTGAGCCGCTCCGGCGCGTACCGGAACGCCACGTACACCCGCGCCGCGGCGTCGTCGCGCTCCACCGTGCGCAGGTCGGCCCCCGCGGGGAGCCGGTCCACCCGCCACCGCCAGCACAGGACCGTCCGGCCCGCTGGCTCGGGAACCCGGGTGTAGAGCACGCTCGCGGTGCCCTCGGCGCGCGCCAGCAGCGCGGGACCTCCCCCGCACCCCACGATGCGGTAGACGGTGGGCGGACGCGAGCCGAACGTGAGGACCCGCCAGCGCGGCGGGAGCCACGTCCGCGCCGGCTCCGCCGGCGGCTCGAACCCGAGCCGGATCGGCCCGGCGGAGCCGCCGGCGGGCCCGGGGGCGGCCGCCACGCCGGCCGCGGCCGCTCCCAGGAGCGCGAGGATCGCCAGCCGCCGCATGCCGGGCCATGGTACGCCGGACGCCGGCGGCGCGCCTCCGGCGTCCGCCGCCGTCCCGGCTCCGGTACCATGCCAGGGTGGTCGCCACGGTCCTCCTCGCCGCCACCCTCGCCCCGCCCCCTCCGGCGTGGCGCGAGGTGCGCCTCGAGGCGCGCAAGCTGTGGCTCGAGGCCGAGGCGGCGGTGAGCGTGGAGCGGTGCCCGCTGGCGGTGGTGGCGCGCGACCTGCGCACGCCGCCGCTCGGCGACGCGGCGTTGCCCGCCACCTCCGAGGTGGACGTGGTCCGGGTGCGGGTGCGCCTGCCCGGCGGCCGCGCCGAGCGCATCACCGTCTGGCTCGACGCGGCGACCGGCGCCGTGCTGCAGAGCGCCAAGCGCCGGTTCGGCCGCGGAGCCTACTGGAAGGTGCGGCGCTACACCGACGATGGCTACTACGAGTGGCGCACGGAGCCCGACGAGCCCGGCGACCTCGCGCTCCCCCCGCCCCGGTGGTCCGACGAGTTCGAGCGGCGGGTGGTCCTCGACCCGCCCACCGGGGCCGTGGTCACCGACCCGTACGCCCTGCTGGCGGCGATGGCCCAGCTCGAGCGGGCCACGGGGCCGGTGGTGGTGGCGACCCGCCGTGGCCCCGCCGTCATCCGCCTCGTCCCCTCGCCGCGCCGGCCGCGGCCCGCGACCCTCGCGTTTCGCTGGCCCGGGGGCTCCGGGACGCTGACGGTACCGCGGCCACGGGCGGTGCGCGTCCAGGTGACCCCGCCCGCCGGCCTCGAGCCCGAGGAGGTCCGGACCGGGATCTTCGGGATGCGCGGCGACCTGGAGATCGTCCTCGACCCGAGGCTGGGGATCCCGCTGGAGATCCGCGGCCGCGCCAGGCACGTGGGGCGGGTCCGGGTCCGTGCGGTGGACGCGGAGCTGCGCGCCCCGGGAGGCCGACCGTGAGCCGGGAGCCGGTGATCCTCCGGGTGGTGCAGGGCGAGGCCGAGGCCCAGCAGCTGCTGGCGTTCCTCCGGGCCAACGGGATCCGGGCCGCGGTGCGCGCCGAGGCGCTGCGGATCACCCACGGGTTCACGCTGGACGGGCTGGGTCAGGTGGAGATCGTGGTCCACCCGGGCGACCTCGAGGCGGCGCGCGAGCTGCTCGCGGCGGCCGAGGCGGGGGAACTCGAGCTCCCCGGCTGAGGCCCGCTCACGCCTCGCGGACCCAGCGGAGGAGGTCCTTCAGGGTCGGTCTGGCGCCGCTCGCCAGGATCCCCACCCGGTAGATCTTGCCCGCCACCCAGGCGCTCGCCGCGATGCTCCCGAGCAGCAGCACCACCGACGCCGCGATCTCGAGGGGCGGCACCGTGATCAGCGTCATCCGAAGGAACATGAGCACCGGCGCGAAGAACGGGATCAGCGAGAGCACCGTGGCCAGCACTCCCTCCGGCTGGTTGATGACCTGCATCATCACGACGATGGGGATCACCAGCAGCATCGTGATCACGGTCTGGAACTGCTGCGCGTCCTGCTCGGTGTCGAACGCCGCTCCCACGGCGGCGTACAGCGTGCCGTACAGGAAGAAGCCGAGCACGAAGTAGACCACGAAGAACACCAGCACGTGGGCCGGGATCGAGGGCAGCTCCACCCCCCCGAGCCCCACCGCCCGCTCGATCCCGGGGGCGGTGAGGGCGAGGCCGGCGAGGGTCCAGAGCAGGAACTGGGTCAGCCCCACCGCACCGATCCCCAGGATCTTGCCCATCATCAGCTCGAAGGGCCGCACCGCACCCAGGATCACCTCCACGATCCGTGACTGCTTCTCCTCCAGCACCCCCCGCATCACGTAGACCCCGTACATGAGCACGCTCATGTAGATCACGAACATCAGCACGTACGAGAGGAAGAACGCCTGCCCCCGGTCGCGCGTCTCCTCGCCCTCCCGGCCGAGCTTGAGCGCCTCGAGGCTCACCCGGCGCACGAGCTCCCGGACGCGCCCCGGATCGAGCCCCTGGGCCGCGAGACGCTGGGTGATCACGACGTCGTTCACCGCCCGCTCGAGGAGCTCCAGCAGCCGGAACGCGGCCACGTTGGGGGCGATGTACTCCGGGCTCTCCTCGCCGAGCAGCCCGGCGGGGAGCACCAGCAGCCCGTCGTATGTCCCGTCCAGCACCGCGCGCTTGAGCCGCTCCCGCGCCGCATCGGGGTCGGGCCCCGGTTCCGCAAGGTCGAGCCTCACGGTGATGGTCTCCTCCCGGTCGGCGAGCAGCTTCGCGAGCTCGTCGCGGACGGACGGTCCCAGGCGCCCGGTGAGATCCAGGCACACCACGTTGAACTCGCCTCCGCCGCGCGCGGCGAGCCACGCGGGCACGAGCATCACCCCGGCCATGAACAGCGGGACGAGGACGGTGGAGAGCCAGAACGCCTTCGTCCGGACACGCTCCAGGTACTCCCTGCGGATCACGGCGAACAGCCTACGCGGCATGGGAACGCTCCTCCTCCACGGCACGGATGAAGATGTTCTCGAGGTCGGGGACGAACCGTGCGAACGTCTCCAGTGGTCCCAGCTCCACCAGCCGGGTGACGAACGCCGGGGCACCTGCATCGGGCTCCAGCTCCACCAGCAGGTCCTCCCCGAGCCGGCGCACGTCCCGCACCCCCGGCAGGCCCGCCACCGCGCCGGGCGGTGCGGCGGTGCGGACGCGCCAGACGTTGCCGCCGAACCGGTCGCGGATGCCGGCCAGGTCACCGGCGAGGATCGCCCGGCCCCGGTCGATGAGGCAGATGTGGTCGCACAGCTCGTCCACCTGCGGCAGGACGTGGGTCGAGAGCACCACCGTCACGCCCTCCGCCGCCATGGCCCGCAGCAGGTCCTTCATCTCCCGCGTCACCAGCGGGTCGAGCCCCGAGAACGGCTCGTCCAGGATCAGCAGGCGCGGCCGGTGGAGCAGCGTGCCGATCAGCTGGACCTTCTGCTGCATCCCCTTGGAGAGCGTCTCCACCTTCGCCTGCGCCCGGTCGGCGAGCGCGAACCGCTCGAGCCACGCCAGGGCGCGGCGCCGCGCCTCCCCCGGCGCCACGCCGCGCACGGTCGCCAGGAACACCAGGTGGTCCAGCACCCGCATCTTGCGGTAGAGCCCGCGCTCCTCGGGGAGGTAGCCGATCTCCCGGCGGCGCGCGTCGTCCACCGGACGCCCGTCCAGGAGGATCGTCCCCGCGTCGGGGAGGATGATGCGCATGATCATCCGGATGGTGGTGGTCTTGCCGGCCCCGTTGGGACCCAGCAGGCCGAAGATGGAGCCCCCAGGGACCGTGAAGCTCACCCCGTCCACCGCCGCGCGGTCGCCGAACCGCTTCTCGACCTCCCGGACCTCGAGGATCGCGTCCATCGGACCTCCCTCCGTCGCCCCGGTATACGCACCCCGTCCCCCCGGGTTTTCCCGGTGGGTGGGGCGATCAGGCAGCGCCCATCTCCGTCCCGACAGGATCGCCCCATGCGGGGAGCCCGGCGCCAGGACCGGGAGCGAAGGCCCGCGCCGGGGGACGGCACCCTCACCCGCACCCGCAGCCGGGACCGCGGCCGCACGGAGCGCCGAGCGGGGCGAGGCGCGGCGGTCCGGTACCCCGGACAAGGGGGCCAGCCCGTGGGCTGGCCCGTCGTTCCCAGGATGGCTGGGGCGCAGGGACTCG
>CAYTTB010000145.1:0-4154 GCA_964440565.1 uncultured Thermoanaerobaculia bacterium | reverse complement strand
TGGTGCCCGGGGCGGGGGTCGAACCCGCACGGTGGTTTCCCACCAAGGGATTTTAAGTCCCTTGCGTCTGCCGATTTCGCCACCCGGGCACGGTCTTGTGCGCGGCAGGTCTTCACCGACAATTATAGTGGTTGCGCAGGGAAGCGAAGCGCGGATGCGGCGCGACCAGCCGAGGGGAAACAGCGGCGCCGGGGGCTGTTGGGACCCCGTGTGGAGCCGGGAGGGGGCACCACCACGGCGGAGAGGTGGTCCCGCTTTCGAAAAACGCATCCGAAAAACTCTTGACACCCGGAGGAATCAGCACTATTCTTATCAACGCAGTCATCTTTACATGATTGCGGCGAATCGCCCCTGATTCTCTGGGGGGTTGGAGGGACGACCAGATGGTCGAAAAAGTTTGCATCGGCGTATTGACTACACTCCTGATCCTCGCCGCGGTGGGCTGGTGTTTGCTGACCCTCAAGTTCATCTGGCTGGTAGTGACCAGCGGGTAGGAGAGGCGCCCATTTTCGGCTGGAAGAGGGGTTCAGGGCCGTGAGGGGACGAATACCCAGCGGCAAAGGATTAGTGTGGGCGCTACCAGCTTGCTGAAGGACGCAAGAGGCCACGCTCTGTAGTCCCGACAGGCTCACAAACAAACCGCGATCTCGCGCACCGAGAATCCCGTCGGGCGCAGCACGTCGATCTGAATCCGCCTGGCCCCCTTCGCGTCGTAAGTGGCATTGACGGTCTTCTCCGCGCCGGGAGCGAGGTCCCCCAGCGGGAGGGCGCCCATCTGCATCGGCAAGCCGCCGAAGCCGAAGACGACCCATCGGAGCGTATAGCCGCGAAGCGCGTAGCCGGGCAGGCGCTTGCGGACCGTGAGGCGGACGCGGACCTGCCCGCCGCCGGCCTCGGCTTCGAGCGTCTCGATGGGGCTCATCTCGCGCCGCAGTTCCCCGTATGACGGCTTCGGGTTGCCGTAGAGATCGACGACGCCGTGGACGCGCTGCTTCAGCGGTCCGGCGCCCTTGTCGCCCATGTGGGTGCGGTAGTCGTTGTAGTCGAAGAAGATAGCCCCGGCCACCCAGTCGTACTTGCGGAAGACGGCGGTGTGACGCTTCAGGATGTCGATGCGTTTGGCGTCGCCGCCGGAATGCGCGGGCCGGCACTCGCAATAGCCGTACTCGGAGATGACGACGGGCTTGTCGGGGAAGGCGTCGTGGATGGCCTTCAGGTTCCGCTCCATGGCCGGGACGTCGCCGCGCATCCAGCTCTCGTAGTACTCGTTCCACATGATGAAGTCCATCTGGCCGGCGACGTCCTTACCGGGATCGCGCTGTAAGGAGTTCGAGGCGTAAGTGAGCGGCCGGGTAGGGTCCTGGAGGCGGGCACGGGTGAAGAGGCCGCGGACGAACTTCTGCGCCGCGGGATCCTGGCCGCCGACCTCGTTCGCGAGGCCCCAGGAGAAGACCGAAGGATGGTTGCGATTCTGATCGATCATCTCGCGCAGGTGATCGGCGGCATTTTCGGCGATGGCCTTCTCCAATTCCGGGGTGAGGTCCCGGAACGTGCGGCGTCCCCAGGCGGGGACCTCGAGCTGGACCAGGATGCCGTGGCGGTCGCAGTAGTCGAGGACGCGGTCGTCCTGCGGCCAGTGGACGCGGGTGAAGATGCAGTTGAGCTTCTTCATGTCGTCGTGGTCGTGGCGGATCCAGGCGCCGGTCTCGGCCATGCCGTGTTCCGGGTGGGAGCCGGCCATGCGCTCGACGCCGGCCAGCCACACACGCTCGCCGTTGAGGTAAAACGCGGCGCCGCGGACCTCGATCTTGCGGATGCCGAAGATCTCCGAGGCCGAGTGGCCGGGACGGCCGTCCACGGTGAGGCGGGCCTCGAGCCGGTAGAGGTGCGGATGGTCGAAGTGCCAGAGCCGGGGGTTGTCGAAAACGGCGGGTTCGAGATCGATTGTCTGGCTGATGCCGGAGGGAGTGAGGATGGGCGGCGACGGGGGAACCTGGACGGCTTCGCGGCCTGAAGCCTCCTCGACGGCGCGGCAGTGGACCTGGATGCGCACGGGGCGGCCGGAGTCGTTGCGGGCGAAGACGCGGACGCGAATCCGGGCGCGGCGGTTGCCGCCGATGGGTTCGGCTTCGATCTCGAACCGCTCGAGGAAAACGCGCGGCGTGACATGGAGGGAGACGGGCCGGAGGATGCCGCCGTCGGCGGCCCAGTCGAAGGAGCGGCCGCGGGGGAGCATGTCGTCGCGGAAGGAGTTGTCCACGCGCACGGCGAGGAGGTTCGGTTCGCCGAAGCGAATGGCGGGCGTCAAATCGCAGAAGAAAGCCGTGTAGCCGAGGCGCTCGTGGACGCCGACGGACTCGCCGTTCAGCCAGACCTCGGCGGTGTGATAGACAGCGCCGAAGCGCAGGCGCACGCTGGCTCCTTGCCAGTCGCGGGGGACGGCGATCTCGCGCTGGTACCAGGCGGCGCCGTGATAACCGGCGTTCTCCGGCTCGACGTTCCACGTGTGGGGGACAATGACGGTGCGCCAAGCGCCGCCGGGCGCGCTCCTCATCCAGCCGGCCGCTTTGCCCTCGTCGTTCGGATCGAGGCGGAAGAGCCATTCGCCGTCGAGGCTCACGGTGCGGGTACAGAGATCGGAATATTCGTGTTCCTGCGCGCCCGCCGCCGGCGGCGAGGCGGCTGCGGCGGCGAGGGCGACGGTCTTGGCAAAGCGGCGCCGGGTGGGTTTCCGCATGCTCATATCCGTTTCATGATACTTGCCAGCAACACATCTGGTCGGCTTGCAGCCTCAAGGCACTTCGATGCCGCCATGTAGTCAGTACTGACGGCTATAGACCGTAGCGAACTGAGATCCGAGTTTGGCGCTGCAGCACAGTTCTGGCCCCAAGCCCACGTGAAGCTGCCAGCGTAGGCACGAATACGCACGTAACAATCGACGGAACTCCTTCTCGATCACAACCTCCCGCGAAGTTCTCGAAGCCGCTTGGCTTGGAGGATGATCCTCACTGCATCGTCGACTTCGCTTGGCGAACTGACCTTGAATCGAGAGTAGCTGCCCCGATCTGGTTTGATATCGATCCTTGCGGAAGCAAAATCCTTCGGCTCGCCGTAAACCGTAATCGCATAGGAGCGGTCAACCGGCTGGGGTCGAATGGTCCAGAAATTTCGTGGACGCTCCACGTAGCGGCCTCCAGAACTGAGTTCCAAGTTGCCGCCAGGCTCCGCGGTCCTGACTCTCGAGAGGATTGTCCGTCCGATCTCAGGCAGCGGATGCTCAAGGGTGTCGATTCTGCGGAGGAACTCGTCGTCTCCGGGGCCAAACACAGGCCTTGTCTTCAGGTCTGCGCCCCCTGTTGACGTCGATCCTGGCTCGCCCGGTCCTGCCATTTCTGTCTTCGCCTCGGAAGACGCCGCATCAGAAGTATGGCTCACATCGACGAACACGGTCGAAAGGGAGCGTCCTAGGTTGACGAGTGCACAATTCTCCAGGTCTACTGTCAATTCTTTGGTGGGGTGATTGAATCCTGCACCTTTTACTACGACGACACTGCGGCGGCCCATCGAGATCGGTGAGCCGCTGAGTCTCTTCAGTTGCTCGGGAGGAACGTCTGCCAACCAAATGCGCTCTGCCACCGGTTCGGCTCCCTCAATCTTTACTAACAGTCTCATCTTTAGATCTCCTTTCTCGCGAAGTCTCTTCAAGTATTCTACTGCAGTATTCTACAGAAGTCAATACTCTGCGTCCGCTTTCGTGCCTGTAGGCATCGTTGAGGAGTTGTGCGGCTCGGGCGGTGCATCAACGGCAACAGTGGAACGCGTGCGGTCTCCAACCTTCCGCACGGAGGAGGGGAGTTCGACCGGGGGGCTAGCGGTACCACGGAGGGTTCGTCAGAAAGTCTGCCGTGCGTCTGTTGTTCGCGTGTGGGAAGTGCGAAGGCCCCCAGTTGAGCTTCAGCCGGGCCGTAGCACAGTTCACTTAACGGGTGGGGTGCGGGTGTTAACGGCGCTTCAAGCCTCCGCCCGTGACGCTGTACCTCTCAGCCGCGTTTGCCACTCCGGCGTTCTACTATTCCGCGGATCGGGCGAGAATTCGGCTGTCTTCCCCTTGCGAGGGGTGCTTGAGCGGGACGGTCTTGGCAAAGCGGCGCCGG
>CAYTTB010000144.1:0-4155 GCA_964440565.1 uncultured Thermoanaerobaculia bacterium | reverse complement strand
CTCCACCCCCCGCGCCAGGGCGGTGGCGGCGAGGGCGGCCTGGCCATAGGCCAGTGCCCCGTCGCCGGGGGGGAGGTGGCGGGGGCGGAGGACGGTGACGCCGGCGGCGGTGAGGCGGCGGGTGAGGCCCTCGAGGAGGAGCCGGTTGACGAGGCAGCCGCCAGCGAGGGCCACGGGGGCGTCCGGGGCGGGGAGCCGCTCGAGGGCGGTGGCGGCGGCGAGGGCGGCGACGGTGTCGTGGAGGCCGCGGGCGACGGCGGCGGGGGGCTCGCCGGCGGCGAGGCGCCCCGCGGCGGCGGCGAGGAGGACGGGTGCGGCGAGGCGGCGCTCCGCCGTGATCACCTCGGGCCACGGCTCCCCGGGCGGGGCCTCGGCGGCGAGCGCCTCGAGGCGCGCGGCGGCCTCGCCCTCGAAGCCGTTCGAGGCGGCGAGCCCGAGCAGCGCCCCGGCGGCCTCGAAGACGCGGCCCATCCCGCAGGCGCGGGGCCAGGAGGGAGCGCGGGCGAGGCGCCGGACGGTCTCGAGCTTCTCGGGAGGGACGAGCGCGGCGAGCGGCAGGCGCGCGAGCGCCTCGCCGCGGCCCGCGAGCTCGAGGCAGGCGGCGGCGACCCGCCACGGCTCGCGCACCGCGGCCTCGCCCCCCACCAGCGGGAACGGCTCGAGGTGGGCGGCGCGGCGCCACGAGAGGTCCCCCCGGAGGACGATCCACTCGCCGCCCCAGGCGGTGCCGTCGGGCCCCCAGCCGGTGCCGTCGAGGACGACCCCGAGGGCGGCGCCGCCGCCCTCGGGCAGCGCCCCGTGCTCGGCGAGGACGGCGGCGAGGTGCGCCACGTGGTGCTGGATCCGGACCAGGCGTCCGCCGCGGCGGCGGGCGAGCTCCTCGCCGAGACGGGTGCTGCCGTAGTCGGGGTGGAGGTCCACCGCGATCACGCGCGGCTCGGCCTCGAGGAACGCCTCGAGCCCCTCCGCCACCTCGGCGAGGAAGGCACGGGCGGGCTCGCTGTCGAGGTCGCCCACGTGCTGGGAGGGGAACGCCTGGCCGCCCACGGCGAGGCAGGCGGTGACCTGGAGGTGGCCGCCCAGGGCGAGGACGGGCTCCGGTGCCGGCTCGGGCAGCGGCAGCGGCTCGGGGACCCAGCCGCGGGCGCGGCGCACCACGATCGGGCCGTCGGGACCGGTGCGCACCACCGAGTCGTCCACCCGGCGGGCGATGTCGCGGTCGTGCAGCAGGAACGCATCGGCGATCCCGCCGAGGCGGGCGACGGCCTCGCGGTTGCCGACGGCGATGGGCTCGTCGGAGAGGTTGCCGGAGGTCATCACCAGCGGCCACGGGGCGCCGCGGCGAAAGAGCTCGAGGTGCAGCGGGGTGGTGGGCAGCATCACGCCGAGGTCGCCGATGCCGGGCGCCACCTCCGCGGCCACCGGGGCGTCCGGGCGGGCGGGAGCGAGGACGATGGGGGAGCGCGGCCCGAGCAGCAGCGCCTCCTCCTCCGGCCCCAGCTCGACAAGGCGGCGGGCCGCCTCGAGGTCCGGGACCATCAGCGCGAACGGCTTCGTCGGCCGGCGCTTGCGCTCGCGCAGGCGGGCGACGGCCTCCGGCTCGCCGGCGCGGCAGGCGAGCTGGAAGCCGCCGAGCCCCTTGATGGCGACGATCCGCCCCTCCCGGAGCAGCGCGGCGGCGCGGCCGAGGGCGGCGTCCGGGTCGCGGACGGTGACGTCACCCTCCACGAGCCACAGCCGCGGCCCGCACGCCGGGCAGCAGATGGGCTCGGTGTGGAAGCGGCGGTCGGCGGGGTCGGCGTACTCCCGGCGGCAGTCCGGGCAGAGCGGGAAGCAGGCCATGGTGGTGCGGGAGCGGTCGTAGGGCAGCTCGAGGACGAGGGAGAAGCGGGGCCCGCAGCCGGCGCAGCCGGTGAACGGGTAGCGGAACCGGCGGTCGGCGGGGTCGGCCATCTCGCGCCGGCAGTCGGCGCAGAGGGCGGCGTCGGGCGGGACGAGGGCGCGGCGGCGGCGGCCCCGCTCGGAACGCGCGACGGTGAAGCCGGCCTCGCCGGTGGGTTCCGTCTCGCTGACCTCGAGGCCGTCGAGGCGGGCGAGCGGGGGCAGCTCGGCGGGCAGCCGCTCGAGGAACGCCGCCACCGCCTCCGGCGGGCCCTCCACCTCCACCAGCACGCCGTCGGGGTCGTTGCGGACCAGACCCGAGAGGCCGAGCCGGGTGGCGAGGCGGTGGACGAACGGCCGGAACCCCACCCCCTGCACCGCGCCGGTGCACCGCACGCGGACGCGGCGGCGGGCGGGGCCGGTCATCCGGCGGCGCGCTTGGCGGCGAGGCGCGCCTCGAGGAGCCCGCACCACGCGTCGAGCCCCTCGCCGGTGCGGGCCGAGGCCACCAGGAAGGTGCCGGAGGGGTTGAGCGTGGCGACCTGCGCGCGCACCGCCTCGAGATCGAAGGGAACGTGGGGCAGCAGGTCGGCCTTGGTGATGACGGTGACCTCGGCCCTCGCGAAGATCGCGGGGTACTTGAACGGCTTGTCGTCGCCCTCGGCGACCGACAGCAGCGCCACCTTGAAGTCCTCGCCGAGGTCGTAGGAGGTGGGGCAGATCAGGTTGCCCACGTTCTCGATGAACAGGATGTCGAGCCGCCCGAAGCCGGCGGCGGCGAGCCCCTTCTCCACCAGGGCGGCGTCGAGGTGGCAGGCGCCGGCGGTGAGGATCTGGTGGGCGGGGATCCCGAGCGCCCGGATCCGCTCGGCGTCGCGCTCGGTGGCCACGTCGCCCTCCAGCACGCCGCACCGCAGGCGGGAGCCGAGGCGGCGCAGGGTGGCCTCGAGCAGGGTGGTCTTGCCGGAGCCCGGCGAGGAGATCAGGTTCACCACCAGGGTGCCGCCCTCCGCGAACCGCCGCCGGAGGCGGTCCGCCCGCTCCAGGTTGCCCTCGAGCGCGCGCCGCCGGATCTCCACCACCTTCGCCCCGTCACCGCCGTCCCGCATCGGCCTCCTCCTCCGTCCCGTCCTCCAGGTACTCGAGCCGGAGCACGTCGAGCTCGTCGCCCCCCTCCACGGCAAGCGGCAGCCCGCACCGCGGGCAGAGGCGCAGCCACGACCCGGCGGCGCGCTCCGCCACCTCGCCGCAGTCGGGACACCGCTGGCGGGCCGGGTGCCAGCGGATCTCGAGCACCGCTCCCGCGTCGCGGGTGCCGGCCACCGCCGCCTCCCAGGCGGTGGCGAGGAGGTCCGGCTCCACCGCGGCGAGCTCCCCCACCGCCACCTCCACCCGCCGGATGCGCCCCGGCGGCCGGTCCGCCACCGCCTCGCGGCACACCCTCAGGATCTCCAGCGCGATCCCCATCTCGTGCATGGCCCGCCGCGAGTATACGGCGCCCGGCCTCCGGTGGGTCGGTGCGGCACCCCGGGGCGGAAGGGTGTATATTCACGAAAACGACGTTCTTGCGAGGACCACCGTGACCGGTGGAACGATCCTGCCGGAGCGCGTGGTACTCGCGGCGACCGAGGAGAAGGAGGCAGGCGATGCGAGAGACGTTCCGGATCATCGGTCTCGGCGCCCTCGTGGCCGGCCTGGCCGCGGCTCCGGCCGGAGCGGGCTTTCCGGGGACGGACGTGTTCGTGGCCTCGGTGGGTCACGGCAGCGGCGCGGGAGGGTCGCAGTGGCGGACGACGCTCTGGATCCACAACCCGGGGGACCAGGCGGCGGACTGCCAGGTGATGTTCCTGCGCCGCAACCAGGCCAACCCCTCGCCGCCCACCTACAACCTCACCGTCCAGCCCGGCGACACGGTGAAGTACGACGACGCGACCTGGGTGCTGTTCGGGCTGGAGGGGTACGGGGCGCTGCGGGTGACGTGCGACCGCGAGGTGGTGGTGAACTCGCGGATCTACAACCAGCCCGGATCGGACCTCTCGGACACCCAGGGGCAGTTCTTCTCGGCGGTGCCCGCGAGCTTCGCCATCGGGTACGGCGAGAGCACCGACGTGCTCGGGGTGAACCAGGCGGGCGACGGCGCGTTCCGCTACAACTACGGGTTCGTGGAGACCACGGGCAACACCGTGACGTTCACCGCGACGCTGTACGACGGGGACGGCACCGAGCTGGCCTCGCGGGCCTACACCCTCGAGCCGTACGAGGCGATCCAGGTGG
>CAYTTB010000143.1:0-4188 GCA_964440565.1 uncultured Thermoanaerobaculia bacterium | reverse complement strand
ACCTTCAACCCCGCCGGCAGCCTGGTCTGCGACCAGCAGCCGTACAACTCCTGAGGGGCGGGGTGTGGCGGGGGCGCTGGCGCAGGGGGTGAGGCAGGGCCCGGCCGTCCGCGAGCCCGCGGCCGAGGCGTGGGTCCGGCAGCGACTCCCCGTCGAGGTGGCGCCCGCACTGCTGGTGCACGCGGCGCTGCTCGATCTGGGCGGGCGGGGTGTGCTCTGCTGCGGCGCGCCGGGCGCGGGCAAGAGCACCCTGGCGCGGCTGCTTCCCGACCTCGCGGTGGGAGAGGAGCTGACGCTGGTTCGCCCCGGCCGCGACGGGTTCGTCGCCGAGGCGATCCCGGTGCGGGGGGAGCGGGGCGGTGCGGCGCCGCTCGCCCTGGTGCTGGAGCTCGCGCACGGGCCGCGCCATCGGCTCGAGCGGCTCGAGGGCTCGGCGGCGGTGCGCTCGCTCGCCCGCCACGTCTACTGGCCGGTGGACCGGCGCGACGCGTACGCGGCCGCGTTCGGGACGGTGGCGCGCCTGGCGGCGACGGTCCCCGTGTTCCGGCTCGAGTTTCGCCCCGAGCCCGGGGTGCGGCGGGTGATCGAGGAGGCGCTCGCATGAGCCGCTCGCTGGGCGATCTGTACGCCCGGGCGGCCCGCGAGGCGATCCCGCTCGAGGTCGCCATCGAGCTCACCCACCGCTGCAACTTCCGCTGCCGGCACTGCTACATCCCCGACTTCGAGGCCCCCGACCTGCTCACCACCGGCCGGGTGCTGGAGCTGCTCGAGGAGCTCGCGGGGGTGGGCACCCTGCGCCTGAGCCTCACGGGGGGTGAGCCGCTCCTGCGTCCCGACTGGCGCACCGTCGCCCGGCGTGCGCGCGAGCTCGGCTTCCAGCTCACGGTGCTCACCAACGGCTCGGGGGTGACCGACGACGTGGCGGAGGAGCTGGCCCGCCTCCATGCCGTGGTGGACGTGAGCCTGCACACCATGGACCGGGCCGCGTTCGAGCGCCTCACGCGGCGGGTGGGTTCCTTCGAGCGGGTGCTCGCGGGGATCCGGCGGCTGCGGGCGCACGGCGTGCCGGTGGTGGTGAAGGTGCCGCAGACGTCCATCACGCCGGACGACCTCGAGGCGGTGGCGGCGTTCGCCGAGGAGGTGGGAGCGATCTGCCAGAGCGCCCCCCAGATCCTGCCGCGCAAGGACGGCAGCCTCGAGCCGCTCCGCTACCGCCTGGACCCGGATCGCCTCGCGGCGTACTACGGCGGGCCGCACGGGGGGTGCGACCTGCCCGCCGGGGACGCCGCCGACCGCGACGACCTGCCCCTGTGCGCCGCGGGCAACAGGTTCGCGTGCATCCAGGCCAACGGCGACGTCCTGGCGTGCAACGTGCTGCCGGTGGTGGCGGGGAACGTGCTCGAGCGCACCTTCCGGGAGGTGTGGGAGGGCTCCGAGTGGCTGCGGCGGCTCCGGTCGCTGCGGCGCCGGGACCTCCCCGTGTGCTCGGGGTGCGACGCCTTCGTCCACTGCAACCGGTGTCACGCCGAGGCGTTGCTGGAGGACGGCGACCTGCTGGGCCCGGCGTCCGCCGCCTGCGCCCGTGCGGCGGCGCGGGAGCGGGCAGCGGCGGCGCGGGCGGCCTCGCTTCCGGTCCTTCCCGCCGGCCGCTTCTCCCGCTGAGGCGTCACGGCAGCCGCTCCGCCTCCACGATCATCCGCGGCGAGGCCGGGGTCCACGGGTTGCCCCGCCAGTCGCCCCACACCGCCTCCACGTCGCACCCGAGCTCCCACAGCAGCGGCTCGAGCTCCTGGAGGGTGACGCGGGCGAGCGGAAAGCGCATCTCCATCCTCCGGAGGGGTGCGCCGCCCGAGAGGCGCCGGATCACGTAGCGGTAGCGGACGTCCACCAGGCGGCCTCGCGCGTCCCACCGCTCCTCGATCCGCTTCTCCGCCAGGTACCCCCACGGCGGGAGGAGGAACGTGCGGCGGCCGTGGCGGCGGCCGCCGGGGGGCGGCGGGGCCTCGGGGTTGGGAAGATCGAGGAGCACGATGCCGCCGGGCGCGAGGTGGGCGGCGATCCGCTCCAGGCAGGCGCGGCGGTCCTCGGCGCGGGGGAGCAGCGCGAACGACGAGAGGGCGGCGAGGATCGCCGCGAACCGGCCCCGGAGGCGGAACCGGCGCATGTCCTGGCGGGAGAACCGGAGACGGAGGGCGACCGGTGGAGGAAGCCCGGCCCGACGCCGCCGGGCACGCCGGAGCATGGCCTCGGAGAGATCGAGCCCGGTCACGCGGTACCCGGCCAGCGCGAGCGGGACCGCGACCCGGCCCGTGCCGCACCCGAGCTCCAGCACCGGTCCGCGGACGCGGCGCTCCTCGAGGCGGGCGAGGAAGAAGCCCACGTCCTCCTCGAGCCACCGGTGCTCGGCGT
The DNA here is from genome assembly GCA_964440565.1 of uncultured Thermoanaerobaculia bacterium. Lineage (GTDB taxonomy): Bacteria > Acidobacteriota > Thermoanaerobaculia > Thermoanaerobaculales > Sulfomarinibacteraceae > CAYTTB01. The sequence continues at coordinate 1,779 of CAYTTB010000143.1, read as the reverse complement.
CGTAGATGGCGGCGAGCGACCACGGTCCGGCCACGGTCACCCCCGGGCTGCGGAATGTAGCCCCGGCGCGGGGCGGCGGCAAGCCCCCTCCCCGCGACCGTCCCCGTCGGTGCGGTGACGCCGTCGGGGCCGTCGCGCTCCCTCCGGGCGGCGCTGCCGCCGGCGTCCTGCGGCGCCGCACGGGAGCTCCACGGTGGGGCCCGCGGAGGCGGGGCGGATGCGCCGGGCAGTCCCGGCGGGCCCTCGCCCGCCCCGGCCCCCTCGCGGCAGTCGGGACGCACGCGTCCGTTTCCCGCTCGCGCACCGTGGCGGGGCCCTCGGCTTCGGCTCCCCGGGCGCTCCACGGGTGGAGGACACGGCGGTCCGTCGGCGGCGCCGGACGGGGGAGGGGGCGTGCCGCGGGGCGGTCCGCCGGGGATCAGGAGCCCACGGCGCGCCGCGAGCGGAAGTACTCGATGGTGGCCTCGAGGCCCTCCTCCAGCGACACCCGCGGTTCCCACCCCAGTCGCTCCCGGGCGAGCGTGATGTCGGGCTGCCGGACCTTCGGGTCGTCCTCGGGCAGCGGCCGGAACTCGATCCTCGAGCTCGATCGGGTGAGGCGGAGGACCGTCTCGGCGAACTCCAGCACCGTCATCTCGTGCGGGTTGCCGATGTTCACCGGCTCGTGGATGTCGGACCGCAGCAGGCGCCAGATCCCCTCGACCTCGTCGTCGACGTAGCAGAACGAGCGGGTCTGGGAGCCGTCTCCGAAGACGGTGAGCGGCTCGCCGTCGAGCGCCTGGTTGATGAAGGTGGGCACCACGCGCCCGTCGCCGGCCCGCATCCGCGGGCCGTAGGTGTTGAAGATGCGGACGATGCGAGTGTCCACCCCGTGGTAGCGGTGGTACGCCATGGTGAGCGCCTCGGCGAACCGCTTGGCCTCGTCGTACACCCCCCTCGGCCCCACGGGGTTGACGTTGCCCCAGTAGCTCTCGGGCTGGGGGTGGATCAGCGGGTCCCCGTACACCTCGGAGGTCGAGGCGAGGAGGAACCGGCACCCCTTCGCCTTGGCGAGGCCGAGCGCCTTGTGGGTGCCCAGGGAGCCGACCTTCAGCGTCTGGATGGGAAGCTTGAGGTAGTCGATGGGGGAGGCCGGCGAGGCGAAGTGGAGGATGGCGTCCAGCCGGCCCGGGACGTGGATGAAGTTGGTCACGTCGTGCTTGACGAACACGAACCCCTCGCGGCCGAACAGGTGCTCCACGTTGGCCAGCGAGCCGGTGATGAGGTTGTCCATGCAGACCACCTCCCACCCCTCGTCGAGCAGCCGCTCGCAGAGGTGGGAGCCGAGGAACCCCGCACCCCCCGTCACCAGCGCCCGTGGCCGGTCGCCCATCGTCACCTCCGCCGACACCGTAGCCCACCGCCACACCGGCGGCAAGCCGTCCGCGGCGGGCATCCGGCGGGACTGTCGCGACGCCGTCGCGTCTGGTCGGGCGGGCGGCTCCGGGACCGCCTGGCGCGTTCCCTCTGTTAGACTGGTTCCGATGCTGGACACGCTGGAGCTCTACGAGCAGCTGGCGGAGGCCATGGGTCCGGAGCCGGCGCGGGTGCTGGCGGCGGCGATGGGCAGGCTGTACCGGGAGATCACCTCCACCGTCACCAAGGAGGAGTTCGGCGAGCTCAAGGGGGTGGTGGAGGAGCTCGCCGAGGCGCAGCGGCGGACGGAGGCACGGCTGGAGGAGCTGGCCCAGGCGCAGGCGCGGACGGAGGCGCGGGTCGAGGAGCTCGCCGAGGCGCAGG
>CAYTTB010000142.1:0-4295 GCA_964440565.1 uncultured Thermoanaerobaculia bacterium | reverse complement strand
AGGATATTAGACTCTGAATTCTATCAGATTATCGGTTGGGGAATCTCACCCACCCATGACGCCATTGCGGCGGGGACCTTGTGGCCGTGCGCGTCGGCGCGTTCTGGTAGTTTGGGTATCGAACAGTCCCGATCGGCTGAAAGGGGCCTTTCGCACTTCGGCAAGTGTAATGTTTATTCCGATAGGGCAGCGAGGCTTTAGTGGGAAGAACGCCGTCTCAGGCGTGAGGAGCGCGTAATGAGGCAGCGTCTGCTTAGATCCGGCGGCGCTGGCGCCGTAATACTGCTCTTCGCCGCGTCGGCTGCTTGGGCGCAGATGACCGGCGCTGGGCGCATGCCTCAGAAGGCGAAGCCGCTGCCGCCAGGCCTAAGAGCCCCGGAAGTTCGCTACGAAGACTTGGCCGCGCGCGCCGGCCTGACGGGCGTCAACGTTTCCGGGGCGGAGACTAAACAGGCCTATATCGTCGAGAACACCGGCACCGGTGTGGCCGTCTTCGATTTCGACAACGACGGCCTGCTCGACATCTTCTTCGTCAACGGCGACCGTTTCGACCGCCGCGAGGGCGAGACGATCACCCATTTCCTGTACCGAAACAAGGGTGGCTTGCGGTTCGAGGACGTCACCGCCGCCTCCGGTATCACTCACGACGGTTGGGGTCAAGGCGTCTGCGCCGGCGACATCGACAATGATGGCTACGTGGACCTCTACGTCGGCTACTGGGGACAAAACGTCCTCTACCGGAACCAGGGTGACGGCACATTCCGGAATGAGACCGCGGAGCGCGGACTAGGGACGCCGGGGCGCCGCTGGGGGACCGGCTGCGCCTTCTTCGACTACGACCGCGACGGCTGGCTCGACCTGTTTGTGGCCCACTATCTCGAATTCGACCCGGCCAAGGTGCCCGCCGCCGGGACTGAGGGCGGTTGCCGGTGGAAGGGCTTCCCGGTGGTCTGCGGGCCGATTGGCCTCCCGCCCGAGACGATGTCCCTTTATCACAACGAAGGAAACGGAAGGTTCCGTGACGTTACCGTAGAAGCCGGCGTCTCCACCGCCAAAGCCGCTGGGCTGACTGTCCTCACCGCCGACTTCGACAACGACGGCTGGGTGGACGTCTATGTCACGGGGGATTCTACGCCGAGCCTCCTGTTCCGCAACCTCGGCGACGGCAAGTTCGAGGAGATGGGAGAGTTCCTGGGCGTGGCGTACAACGAGGACGGGCACGAGCAATCGGGGATGGGCGCGTGGGCGGCGGATTACGACCACGACGGCTGGTTGGACATCGTGAAGACCAACTTCACCGACGACATCCCGAACCTTTACCGCAACTTCGGCGACGGCAGCTTCGTCGAGGTCACCGCCGCCGCGGGTCTCGCCATCCACACGCAGTTCGTGGGCTGGGGCGTGGCGTTTCTCGATTTCGACCACGACGGCTGGAAAGACATCTTCATCGCCAACGGCCACGTTTACCCCGACATCGACACGCGCAACGTCGGCCAGACGTTCCGCCAGCCGCGGCTGCTCTACTGGAACCGCCGGGACGGCGAATACTACGACATGAGCCGCCAAGCCGGCCCGGGGATCGCAGCCCGGCACTCCTCCCGCGGCATCGCCCTGGGCGATCTGGACAACGACGGCGATCAGGAGATCGTCGTAGTCAACATGCACGAGCCGCCGTCGCTGTTGAAGAACTTCGGTCCCAAAGCGAATTCCGTCCTCGTCCAAGCCCTGACCCGGGATGGCCGGGACGCCATCGGGGCTCGGGTCACGCTCCGGACAGATGACGGAACTCAGATCGACGAAGTCCGCAGCGGCGGCTTCTACGAGTCACAGGGGGATTTCCGGGTGCATTTCGGCGTCGGAAACGCCAAGCAGGCCAAGTTGTCGATCCGCTGGCCGGACGGCAAAGAACAGAGCTGGGAAAAACTTCCCGTGAACCATTGGATCGTCGTTCGCCAAGGGAAGGGAATCATCGAAAAACGCCCGTTGGCCAAGCCGTGAGCTTGGATTCTCTCGTCTGGTTCCCTCTCCACCACGCGGCTCCGCCCGGCCCTCACTCGGGCGCCGCTTCGAGCAACAGGTGCTTCTCGAAGGCCACCTCCAGGCGCCCCACCGGCCCCTGGACCGTTCCCAGAGGCTTGCCGGCCACGTAGTCGGTCACCGCGTAGCTCCGCGCCTCCAGCCCCCGCAGTTCCACCGGCCCGCGGTAGCTTCCGGCGAAGAAGGCATAGTAGAGCTTCCCGGCCTTGCGGATGGCGTGGGCCTCCGGCCGGTCGAAGCCGATGTCGTAGAGCTCGCCCAGGTACTCGCCGCGCGAAAGCATCTTCGCCTTGTAGATGTCGATCCAGCGCTTCCACTCGCGCTCCTTTTCCGCCGTCAGCCAGCGGTCGCGCTCCCCGCCGGAGCCGGGGGGCCAGACGAACTCCGTGCCGACCACGCCGCCCACGCCCACCGTTGAGGCGAAGTCCCCGCCGCCGTCGCTCAGCTCGACGTGGTCGCCGAAGTAGGCGACTCCGTCCCCCATCAGCGCCTTCAGCGTCTTGCCCTTCAGCCGGACCTGCCAGGAGCTCAACGGATCCGAGGCCACCGCCATGTTCATGTGCGGCAGCAGGAAGAACGAGTAGGCCGTTCCGCACGGGCAGATCTCGATCAGCGCGTCCGGCTTCACGCTCACCGCGGCTTCGTAGATCGCCTTGAAGAAATCCGGCAGCGCTTCCACCGACTCCTCCGGCCGCTGGTGTTGGTGGGCCGGGTTGTAGCACGGCGGCACGGCGTTCAAGAACTGCCCGTCGATCTTCAGCCCGTCGAACCCCCAGTCCCGCAGCGCCTTGATCGTGAACCGGCGGGCGTCCTCTACGACGTCCGGATATGCCGGGCACAGGTAGTAGGCGTCCCACCAGGTGATCTTCCGCCGGGAGCCGTCCTCGTTCAGCAGCAACTGCTCCGGGTGCTTCTCGATGAGATCCGTGCCGGGGTCCACCGACATCGGCGCCCACCAGAGCTGCGCTTGGAAGCCCTCGTTGTGCAACCGGTCCGTGAAGCGCCGCATGTCGGCGTCGCCGCGCCGGAACTTCTTCCGGTCGATGTACCAGTCGCCCTCGGCCGTCTGCCAGCCGTCGTCGAGCGTCACCCATCGGAAGCCGAGCTCTTTCACCTTCGGCAGCGCGCCCAGGATCTGCGGCAGGCGGAAGTTGCGGCGATAGCCCCAGGCGCACCAGATGGGCTCGAAGGCGTCGTCCGGGGCCTCGTGGAAGCCGATGCCCTGGGCCATCATCACCCGGCGGTAGTCCCGCAACGCCTGGAAGTAGTCGCCCTGGTGTACCGCCACGAACGTCCGGAAGGTCTCCAGGCTCTCGCCGGGTGAGAGCTGCATCTGTTTTTCGTATTCCACCGCCACCGTCGCTCCCCGCTCGTCCGGCATCGCCACCGGCAGGGAAACCAGCTTCGGAACCATCTCCACGTGACCGACGGCCAGGCCGGCGTCCCGCCGCCAGACGTCCACCACCGGGGTGCCGCCGCCGTAGTCGGTCGCCGTCATGCCTTGATAGTTCCGCTGCGAGAAACCGGGCTCGAGCGGCACGACCCAGTCCCGGCGGTCTTCGTAGGTGCCGCCCTGGAAGGACCAGAAGGCCGGCTCTGCCCCGCTTGGGGCAGCGTCGATCCGGTAGGCGTGGCTCTTCCACCCGCCCACCGCAACCGGCTCGTTGCCCGTGTTCGTATACCTCACCCGGAACAGCGCCATCCGCGGAAAGTCTTCATAGAGATCCACCGTCACCGTCTTCCGCAGTCCGCCGGCCTCTCCAATGATCACGTACCGCCGCCCGGCGCCGATCCCGTCCTGGAACTCCTCCTCGGCTTCCGACGTGAAGCGGAAGTCAGTCACTTCGCGGCCGTCCACCGTCACCGTCTCCGAGGCGCTGAAGCCGCCGAGCGGGACCGCCTCGTCTGCGAAGCGGGTCACTACGCGGCTGTGCAGCACGTCGTTGAACTCGATCCGGATCCCCTCGCCCTCCACCACCGGCGCCCGCCGGCCGCAAGAGCTCGCCACAACCGCCAGAACCGCGGCCCACAGGTATACGGTCCTTCGATGCATCGGTTCACCTCCTCGGGCGGGTCCGAAGCTCCGCGCCCCCTCGCCCGTTGACTCTATCAAGATGCGCCCGGCGCCGCCAGGCACGCCGCAGCCGGCCCGCGCGGCATCGCCGGAGGGCACGCACTGCGGCCCGCCCCGCGCTACGCGAGCCCGTAGCTGGACGGATCGAAACGGTCCCCGTAAGCGCTCCGCATCTCGGCGAGCA
>CAYTTB010000141.1:0-4298 GCA_964440565.1 uncultured Thermoanaerobaculia bacterium | reverse complement strand
TCCAGATCCCCGAGCCACCGGTCCCAGTGCGCGAAGGAGCCCACCGGCTCCCCCACCGGCACCAGCACCGGCTGGCGGACGGTGAGGCGTTCCTCGAGCGCCATGACCTCGGGTGCATCCCATTCAACCATCGCACGTTCTGGATCTTCAGCGTAGACGGCCTCGAGAAAGGGACCAGTATCGCCCAGTATCCGCGCCTCCCCGATCTGAGGCGGCAGCATCGACAGGTAGCCAAACCCCGTGATCACTGAGCCCGGCGGGGGTCGATCAGCCCCGGAAGTGGGAAGCCAGCTCGCAACCGTCCGACGCGCAGCAGTGGTCGTACAGTCGAAATCGAACCAGCCCGGTGGCACGGCCCCATCGGAGATGTCCGCGCAGTTCGGCAGCGCGACCTCGAGGGCGAAGAGCGGCGCGCCGAGGAGCTTGGTCACCGAAAGCGAGTACGAGTAGTGGTACGCTGACGCCTCGCGTGAGACCGAGGAGTGAGCAGCGATCCCCCCGAAGCTCGGGGGCTCGACAGCCCGCGCGGCCACGACCGGCGCCAGGAACGTAACGCTTGCGAGAAGAAGCCTGTTCATCGTGCCCCCCTGTCAGTGAATCGGCCAGCCCGCTGGTGAACAGACGCGCAGCGGTTCCACAGGCCGTAACTCGAAGTGAATCGGGGCCTCTGGAACACGGAAAAACCCGATCTCTTGCGCGTGATGCCTCAGCCACTTCTCCTGTTCGGCGGTCATCCGGTGGCGTACCCGTCCCTGGGGGGTATCCTCCCAGACAGTGCGACTGATGTCCACCGACCGCCCGCGGCGGTGGCGGCTGTGGGGGGGCGTCCACGTCTCCTGGTAGTCGAACAGCCCGCCCCACTCGAGCGTCATGTCGGTAACGGTGAGGATCATGCCCCACTGGTCGCGAAAATCCCGCGCCAGACGGCGGACCTTCCGGATCAGCTCCGACAGGCCGTAGAACGCCGCCGGGTGCTCCGGCTCGACGTTGTCGGTACCGGTGCACGAGGCGGTGGACCCGCAGCGGACGTACAGCGACTCGTCCGACGGCAGCTCCACGAGACCCGGCTCCTCCACCGTGATGGCCATCTCGAGCCACTCGCGCCTGCCGTCCACCGGATCCACCCTCCAGGGCCATCGGTCCACGAACCGCCAGTTGGGGTCCAGCGTGAAGTACTCCGCGCGCAGGCGCACAATTCCGGCCACCGTGGGCATGAGCTTCATCGCCGGCCACAGCCGCCGCCCGGTGCGGCCGCCGAAGCTCTCCTGGTCCTCCGCCGGCTCCCTCGGGTCGAGCAGCGACCACAGGCCGCCGACGAGGCGGGAGAAGGGCCCCGCGACGCGGTCGCGGTCGTGGTCGTGCGCCCCCAGCCAGCGAATCCGAGCGTCCGAAGGGACCTCGTCGAGGCTGAACCACGTCCGGAACCGCGCGAGACACTCCACCGGCGTTCCCGTGCGGGCATCGACACACCCGACGGAGAAAGCCTCCCGACGTTGCATTGGAAGGCTCGGGTTGTCGGGGGCGTTCGTCGGACACCCCGGCGGCGGGTACTCCGACGGCCTCGAGACGCCACCGTACCACGGCAGCTCGGCCCTCGCGCCCACCGCCAGCAGGCCGGCCACGAGGACCGCAGTCGCCACGTTCCACCGCCTCACGCCGTGACCTCCCGATGAGCTCTCAGCTTCTCATAGCACCCCCCCCCGAGATGTCAAGGCCTCGGGCGGACGCCCCGCCGGCGCGGCCCGGAGCGCGCCGCCGCCCGGCTCCGCGAGGCGGTACCGGCGGCACCGCAGCCCGTGCGGACCCGCTCCCCGTGGGTCGGATCCCTCGCGGCCCGCGGCCGCCAGGGAGGACAGCGAGGGCGGGGAGACCCATCGCGAGGGTACCGCCGGACGAGGAAGACGATGGGGACGGGACGCCGCGGCGGGGCACGGACGTTGCGTCCCGTGCACGCCAGAGCGCGGCCGCTCCGGCCGGAGGGTGGTCACGACGAGACGAACTCCGTCCCCATCTCGTCGGGAGTGTCCGCATCTCGTCGGCCCATGGCGAGAGCCGGCGCCTCCGGAACGGGCGGAGGCGGTGGACGGCCTCACGGCCGTCCCACCCTCACCGGTTCGAGCCCGCGCCGGCGAGGTGCCCGCCGGCTCCCTTCACCGCCCCGGGGACGGAAGGGGTCCCGGAGGCGGGCCGGCGCGACCCGACGGGGCCCGCGGCGTCCGGGGGAGGGGCCGCACGGCGAGCGACAGGGCGGCCACCGCCGGGACGGTCCCGGAGCGCGTGGGCGTCTGGAACAGCTCCGGCACTCCCACCGACGACCAGGCGGCGTAGTACGCCCACACCCGCCCCTCCACCAGCATCACGTGCACGCCGGTGAGCAGCCCCCACCGCTCGGCCGGGTGGGCCGGATCCCACCGCAGGTCCGGCCCCTCGCCCCAGGCGGGGCTCCAGTGGATCCCGTCGGGGCTGACCGCGTGCCAGAACCCCGATGCCGAGAACATGGTCGCGGGGACGCGGGCGGCGTCCTCCGGGCGGTCCGCGGTGAACCACAGGTGGTACAGGCCGGTCGCCGGGTCGCGCAGGACGGCGGGCTGCTGGCCCGCCGCGGCCTCGCCCGGGCGCCGCAGCGAGGGGAGCGGTTCTCCACCGGGAACTCCCACCGGATCCCGTCCCGCGACTCCGCCAGCGCGATGCCGAACGCCAGGTGGGTCCCCGAGGCGTCCTCGGCGTAGCTCGACAGCCACATCCGGAGGATCCCGTCCTCCCCGACCAGCACGGCCGGGTCGGCGGCGACGGCCAGGGCCGGGTGGAGCCGGGCGAGCGCGTCCTCGCCGCGCAGCACGAGCCCCGCCTCGCCGTAGGGCGACTCGGCCGCCGGAAGCCGGGTGAACCGCCGCCCGTCGGCGGAGAACGCGAGCCCCACCTGGTAGCAGGGGGCCTCGCCCACCGTGCAGGCGTCGCGGTTGCCGCCGGAGTAGTACAGCAGGTAGCGCCGCCCGGGCGGATTGGCGGGGAGGACCACCACGTGCGGCGTCTCGGCGTGGGTGTGGTCCCACGCCGAGGGGTCGCCCACGGCGGCCGCGAAGGCGAGCTCCGGCTGCACCCGCCAGTGGACGCCGTCGGGGCTCTCGGCGTAGCGGATCCCGTTCACGGCGGGCCCGTCCGGCCCGTACAGGCCGAGCACCGTGGTGGACCACCACGCCCGGAACACGCCCGTCTCCGGGTCGCGCAGCACCACCGGGTCGGCGATGGCGAGGTCGGTCTCGCCGCCCCCGACGTGACCCAGGGGCAGCGCCACCGGGTTCGCCGGCCACCGGCGCCACGGCGAGGCCGTCCGTGCCAGCGGCCACCGGGCGCGGGCCGACCCCACCGCATACCCCGGGGGGTCACGGCGCCGCCCGTGGTACCACAGGCGGACCGCGTCGCCCTCGATCAGCACCGTGGGGGCGATGGTCTCCGTCCCCTCCCAGGCCGCCTCCGGGCGGGGGGCCGCCACCGGCTCCGGCGCGACCTCCCACGGCCCGAACGGGTGGGGCGACCGGGCCACCCCGATCCGCCCGGTCCAGCCACGGACCGGCTCGTCGGAGAACCCCGAGAAGAACAGGTAGAACAGCCCGTCGGAACCCTCCACCAGCTCCGGCTCCCCGACGCCGCCCGCGGCCCACGCCGGCACGTCGGCCGGGGTCAGCACCGGGACCGGGTGCCGGGTCCAGTGGACGCCGTCCTCGGACACCGCGCCCAGGATCCGCACTCCCGGACCGGCCTCGCCGCAGCCGTTCCAGCAGTGGCCGGCGTACACCATCCACGCCCGTCCGTCCCACCACCGCACCGAGGGGCTGTAGGCGCCGTCCGCGTCGAGCCCCCCGGGCTCCGGGGCGAGGACCGGGCGGTCCGTGACGCGGACGAACGTCACCCCGTCGTCCGAGACGGCGAGCCCGATGGCCCCGTACGCCACGTTCACGCCGGGGGGTGGCATCACGTAGCCCGAGTAGTACAGCCAGTAGGCCCCGTCCCGGCGCAGGAGAGCGCCGGTCTCGATCTGGTCGTCCCACGCCCCCGCCCGCCCGTCGAGCACCACCGGAACTCCGCCCGGCCCGTCCACCGCCGGCCGCCACGTGCTCCCGTCGGCCGAGACGGCCTCCGCCAGCACCGTCCGGCCCGGCGGTTCGAGCCAGTCGGTGTACACCATCCGCAGGACGCCGTCCTCGCGCACCACCGAGGGGTCCGCCGCGATCACGGTACCGCGCCACGCGGGCCCGGGGTCGCGCTCCCACCGCGCCCACGACACCGTGGTCTGTGCA
>CAYTTB010000140.1:0-4460 GCA_964440565.1 uncultured Thermoanaerobaculia bacterium | reverse complement strand
ACCATGCGGGAATCTGGGTGTCCCCTAACCGCGGGAACCTGGGTGTCCCTTGACAATGGGCCGGCATCGCCCACGAACGCCCAGTGACACGTCCGTATCCGTGACCTTCTTGGAGGCGACCGTTCTCTAAACGACGTCGGCTGGTTGGTCAACCGGTGGGTATCGAGTCCAGATAGACACATTCACTTGCCGGGCCGAGTTGTGACACCGCGGGCTAGCCAAGGTTTACATGAACAGCATATCGGACTATATTGTAAACTGGGGGTGCGCGATGCGAAGGGAGGAGGTGGCGACGCAGCTGGGCGAACGGATCCGTGCGGCCCGGCGCTTGGCGGGGCTTTCGCAGCGGGAGCTGGCCCGGAGGGCCGGTGTCTCGGCGATGGCGATCTCGAAGTACGAGAACGGACGGATGCTCCCCGGATCGGGGATGCTGCTCCGCCTCGCGGAGGCGCTGGGGGTCGAGATCGAGTTCTTCCTCCGGCCCACGCGCGGACGGATCCACGTCCTTGCGTTCCGGAGACACCCGAAGCTCCCGGCCACCGAGCTGAAGCGCGCCGAGGCCGCAGCGGCGGAATGGCTCGAGCGCTACCGCGAGGTGGAAGAACTCGCGAAGGACGCGCTGCCCGCGGATCAGCACCTGGCCTCACCCGTGGAGGTCACGAGCCTCGAGGGTGTTGAACACACCGCCAACGCCCTCCGCCGCGCGTGGGGCCTGGGCGACGGCCCGATCCCGTCCATGGTAAGCCTGCTCGAGGAGCACGGCATCCGCGTCGGCTCCATCGATCTGCCCCCGCAGGTGGAAGCCCTCGCGTTCGGTGCCGACGACGGATCGTACGCGATCGTGTACCGGCACGGAGTGCCGGGCGATCGGCAGAGGTTCAGCCTCGCGCACGATCTGGGGCATCTGGTGCTGCGATGCGCCGGAGGGCTGGACGAGGAGGCGGCGTGTCACCGGTTCGCGGCGGCCTTCCTCGTCCCGGCCGCCGTCGCGCGCCGGGAGCTCGGCTATCGCCGGTCGGGGATCTCGCTTCTCGAGCTGCACGACCTCAAGCACGCCTACGGGATGTCCATGGCCGCCTGGATCAAGCGGGCCCGCGAGCTCCGCATCGTCTCGGAGCGGTACGCGCGGGAGCTTCTCGCGCGGTTCCGGAGAGAAGGCTGGGACCGGACGGAGCCCGGCGTGCAGGTGCCCGAGGAGCGGCCCCGGCGAATGGAGCGACTCCTGATGCGCCTCGTCGAGGAGGGTGTGATCGGGCCCAGGAGGGCCGGAGAGCTTCTCGGCCAGCCGTGGGAGAAGTTCGTCGAGCAGCGTTCGAAGGGTCTCGGGGAGCTTTGCGTTGCGGCTGGTGCTTGATGCCAGCGCACTGATCGATCTCCGGGACGGCGGGGTCCTGGAAGTAGCGACCCACATCCGCTGGGAGATCGTGGTTTCCGACGTGACGGTGGAAGAGCTACAGAAGAAGTCGAAGCGTCGATGGAAGAAGCTGCTCCATGGCCTCGGATTCCGGAAGGAGCCCCTTCCGCCCGAGGGCACCGTGAGGATATTCGAACTCCCGGAGCGATACCCCAAGCCCGCCCGGAACGACCTGTTCGCGCTGGCTCTGGCCGAGCACCTGAATGGCGTTCTGGTGACCGGCGACGCCGACCTGCGGCGGGCGGCCGAGGCCGAGGGGTGCAGGGTCCACGGGACGCTGTGGCTGCTCGACGAGATGGTGGCGGCAGAGGTTCTCGCCGGACCGGACGCTGCCGACGCCGTCGACCGGATGCTCGCCGCGAAGCGGCGGCTACCCGCCCGACTGGCTCGGAAGTACCAGAACGCGTGGCGGGAGGGGTACTCTTTCCGTGAACACCAGGAGGTCCGATGAGCCTCAACCCGATCCAGTTCGGCAAGGACGTCGTCGATCAGCTCGGCGCTACCTGCTGACGACGTTCCCGGTGGCGTATCCCGAGCGGGCGGAGCAGCTGCAGCGGAGATCATCAACCGGCCGGGAGATGGGAAACTGAAGAAACGGAAACTGGCTCTTAAACCCAAGGCGACCATAAGGAGAACACGATGACCATGCCGACCCATCCAGTTCGCGACGTCATGGCGCGGACGATCGCCAACCTCGACTTTGTCCGGGCCCATGCAACCGACGACGGGCCGTACGAGGTTACCCAGCTCGTGAACTCGTTTCTCGGAGCGCTTGCGCACCCCTGGGAACGCCTGCGCCGCGACGTCGCCCGCGAATCCATCGCGAGCGCGACCGAGAGGGGGTGGCCCAGGTTGGAGAAGGAGCGCCCCGAAGATGTCGAGCCAAGGGACCTTGCCGACCTCCTTCGTCTCGTCCGAAACGCCTTCGCTCATGGGAACATCGAGTACCAGAGCGAGAACGGTAGGGACATCACCCATGTCCGAATCTGGAACGAGAGACACGGTCGGCGCACTTGGGGCACGCGACTCGACATCGACACGCTACGCACCTTCCTCGAACGGTTCAGCGAGATGGCCCTTCACTTCGCCGAGGCGTGGCCCGACGCCACCGACAACCGTCGTTAGCCTGGAGGGGGCCCCGAGCCGGGTTTGGACGCGTTTGGGCCCAGTGCCCGCCGGGTGGACGGAGGCGCGGCTCCGAACGTCCGCCGAGAGATCACCGTAGACCCTCCCGCGTGATCCATCGCTGAACACCCTCCTCGACCCACCTCCTCATCTTGTCCCGGCAGAACTGCGGGCGGGGCCTGGCAGTGAGCCCCACGCGTTCGAGAAGCTCCTCGAGCGACACGGCGAGCGAGGAAAACCCCAGCAGACACAACGCAATGGTCGCGAGACGATCGCCCGTGCAGAACGAGGGTCTCTCCGCGCCCTCCCAGCAGCGGAGAATAGTCAGAGCTTCGAGCTCGCCCGCGTGGATGCTGTCTGCAATTGAGGCATCGTACAGGGCCGCTGTCTCTAACACTTGTGCGGCGTCGACCTCGACCTTGCGGATGACGCCACTCGCGATGAGCGGCTCGAGGCGGATCGGCTTGCGCTCACCGTCTTCCGAATCCCAGAACTCGGCCTCCCGCTCGACGACGATGGACGGAATCACGAGCTCGGCGCGCCCGACGACCCGTTCCCAGATTCCGAGCCGGTGAAGCTCGATGAGCGGGCCGGCGTCAAGCAGGAAGAACTTCGGTCTGGTAGGCATCCTGGTCGAGGTCCAGGCCGTACATCGAGAGACGCTGCTCTACCAATCCGACGCTGGTCTCGAGAAGCTCGGCCAGCTTGCCGATCGTCATCTTCCCCTTGATGTAGGCGGAGAAGGCCAGATTCACGTAGCGCTCCGGTAGCGGCCGGTCGAGGCTTTCCGGAGGTCTCCATCCAGGATCCGTCGTCCCCCACCATGCGTCGGGGTCCAGGAACGCCTTCACCCGATCGCGATCGAGCCTCCCGAGGTTCACCAGGCGCCACAGAAGCGCCGGCAGGCTCACGTTGAAGGTCTGGGCGACCGGAAGCAGGTCCACGAGCTGCTCGACGCGGTGGCGAGAGACGGACTCCAGCACCAAGCCCCGCGGCAGCAGCAGCGCGCTGGCAAAGGCGTTCGCGAGCCGCTCGCCCTTCCCGTGGAGCGCCTTCCTCACCTCCGGCTCGAGGTCCCGGTACGACCTCCACGTGATGACATGAAAGAGCTCATGAGCGAGGCTGAACACTCTCCTCTTGGGCGATTCCGCAACGTTTTCCAGAATCGCCGGCCCGAAATCGCCCCACGTGATCGCGGCGGAACCCTCGTCCAGGATGGCCGGGAAGATCTTGACGCGCCACCTCTCTTCCAGAGCGTCTCGCAGCACAGGGCCCGGGATCTCCCCGAGCTGCAGGGAGCCTCTCACCTGATCGGCGATCTCCTCGACCCGCTGGAAGCTATCCCGCTCGAAGTCGATCGTGAACTGGGGAACCGTCACCTCCTCCTCGATCCCCGCGAGGCGCTCCACGAGCGCGTACCTTCGGCACCGTTGCAGGAAGAGCTCTTCCGTCTCCCGCCGCGCGGTCCCGCCGGGGCCCTCCCGCCACAGGACGACCGCCTCGTGTTCCGGCGTCGTCCCTTGGAGGAGATCGGTTAGCTCCACACGGAACAACCGGGCCAGACGGAAAAGTTCCGCGGCCTTCACGGCGCGCTCGCCCCTCTCGATCGCGGAGACGATCTGGTGGTGCCTGAACCCGGCCTGCCGCGCCAGCTCCTCCTGGGACCACCCGGCCCGCTTGCGCAGCGCCCGGATGGCCTCGCCGATCGCTCGGTTGGCCTCGCTGGACATCGCTCCTCCCGGTTCTCGTCCGATGCCCAGTATGGGGCACCGGACACGAGATTGCAAGGTTTCCTTGCAGGATCACGACCGGTGGCCGGTCCGTGCAAGAATGTTCCTGACACGACACCGGAGGGGCCGAATGAGCCTCAACCCCATCCAGTTCGGCAAGGACGTCATCGATCAGTTCGGGCGCTATCTGC
>CAYTTB010000139.1:0-4479 GCA_964440565.1 uncultured Thermoanaerobaculia bacterium | reverse complement strand
CGCCACCTCCTCCTCGCCCGCCGCGGCTTCCGCCTGCTCGGCGAGGTGGAGGTGGGCCCGAACACCGGGGGAGCGATAGCCCGAGCGGACGGGTCACGTCAAGACCGATGACTCCCACTCACTCATGGCCGGTGGGAGGACGTCGACGGCCACCGGGGCACGTCGACGACTCCTCCACGTCGACGACCGATTCCAGCCTCTCATCCATGCCCAGCTCGCGCAGCGCGACCCTGGTGTCCTCGACCTGCTGCTGAGTGACTCCGCCGGGAGGCTGAACCTCAACCTGGAGAGTCAGCCTGAGTCCGCCCGTGGTGGCGAAGCGGGCGAGGACCCTGGTGTAGAAGTTCATCCACTTCTGCGGTGGGATCTCTCCTGACCACCGGAAGCCCGGAATCCTGTCGAGCGCCGGGAGCTCGGGCTGTGTGCCTGCTGCCGGGACGTCGGAGCCGGCGTCGTCGCCTCGTGCGGTGGATGGTGTGGGGGAAGCGGTGTCGTAGGGCGCAGCACCGCCATCGCGCACTGTGGTGGCCGGGGGCGTCGTCGCGTCAGACGGCGCCATGCCGGGTCCCGCGTCGTCGGTGCCGGCCTGGGCATCGGCCGGCTGTTCCGACGCCAGGCGGCGCAGGTAGGCCTCCGCGTCGTCCTTGCGGAGGATGAAGACGTCGTCGGCGAGCTCGACGTCCGCCGGCTGCAGCGCGGTCTCGTAGAGGAAGGGATCGTAGGTCCCGTCCTCCTTCTTGCTCACGTACGCGAGCATCCCGGCCTCGACACCCCGGGCGATGGTCTGCTTCACGGCTGTGGGATCGAGCAGCCGCGGGAAGCGCGGGGAGGCGAAGAAGGCGTCCCGGACCTGGCGCGTACTCCACTCGGGCAGGGCCGGGGGCCAGTTGCGCACGAGGAAGTTGGGACTCACGCCATCCACGACGAGGTCCTCCTGCTGGAGGCGCCCCAGCACGAGGCTGACCATCGTGTCGGCGGCGCTGGAGTGGACCAGCCCGAGGTCGATGCGGCGAAGGGTGTTCCTGTCGTCGAGGAGGAACACGTTCCTGTACGTCCGCCACACCGCCTCCCGGAGGTCTCGCCGGGCGCGGCCCAGGTTCTCCTCGAGCTGACGGCGCTGGGACTCGTCGAGGCGCAGGCTCGAGGACTCCGACTGGATGTCCTCCCAGGCCAGGAGCTTGCGCGCCTCTTCGGTGAGCGCCGCCGCGTCCTCCGCAACGCACCAGATGAGGGCGCTCTTGTAGGTCCGCGAGGAGGTGCCGTGCTCTCGTGTCAGCCGCTCGATGTGGGCCCGGGTCGTCGGTTCGACCGCCTCCATCTCGGGAGCCAGGACAACCAGGGTCAACGCCGGGCGGTCGGGTACCTGGCCGCTCTTCTCGGGGAAGAAGACCCGCTCGACCCCCCGGCCCGCGCCGAAGACGCGCTGAATCTCCGAACGCACCCGCTCCCGGATGGCCTCCGCGGGCACGGTTGCCCGCCTGTCGGCCAGGAGCTTGTTGAGGTTGGGACGGAAGCTGAACCGGTAGCGGTTCTTCTCGGCGGTGAGGTAGTAGCACGCGTCGGCGAGCGCCTCGAGGCTGTGCTCCACGTTCCCGATCTCGAGGCCGGGCTCGGCCACGGCCAGGCGCACTTCGGGCAGCGTCGCCTCGCCCTTCTGCTGCCCACCGTTCGACTCGAAGAAGATGGCCGTGGCCACCTTGCGGTGCAGACGCGCACGCCGAATCTCGTTCGATGCCTCCTTGTCCAGCCGCACGGCATGGGCGTGGTCCTTGCCGGCGATGTCCGTCGTGACGGCGGCCTCCAACCGCGATTCACCGAGCTGCTCGAAGACCGCGGCCCGGAAGACGGGGTCGTGCAACGGAGCCGTGCCCAACGTGATGAGCGGATCCCGATGTGCCCCCCGGAACCCCTCGACGAAGGTGCTGGACACCCAGAGCGCCAGAAGCCGGAGGATGCCGCGCGTCTGCTGGAAGCGGGGCAACCCTCGCCACTTCCGCTCGAAGACGGACAGCACCGTAGGGTGAAACGGGTAGGCGGCGGCAAAGGCCTCGCGGGCGTTGTCCACAGGGAACCAGCTCGGAAGCTGGTGCCGGTGCTGGACGACCCACTCCGCGTACCGGTTCACCGTGCGGATGGCATCGGAAGGCAGCCCGCTCCACTCGAAGAGCCGCCGCCTGATGATCTCGGAGGTCTCGGCCTCCGCCGACATGAAGACGGGCTTGCCGAGGCGGTCGAGGAGCTTCTTGAAGCGCTCGTAGTCCGACTGGTCCTCGGCGTTCATCTCCAACTCGGACGCCGGGATGGACACGGCCAGCACGACGTCGTTGCGCGACCTGGCGACCTCGGAGAGATTGTGCAGGAAGGTGTAGAGCTGCGCGCCGAGGCCGCTTCTGCGGCTGCGGCTGACGTAGTTCATCAGCTCGTCGAGCAGGATGAGCACCGGCCGGTCCTGAGGCAGCATTCGAGCGATCACATCGCCTCCGGGCGCCGTGCCCGTCCGCTCGTGCTCGGCTAAAAGCTCGACACCCTCGTGGCCGCGGAGCTGCCACGCGATCTCGCCCCATGGCGTCTTGCGCAACGGGGTGCCGTCGTCGCCACCCCGGCCGGTCAGCGAGTCGAACTCCGTGCCCACGAACACCGCGATGGCCGCCTGGGGAACACGGCTCACGCCCGCCGCCTGCAGCAACGTCGACACGCCCCGCCACTGCGCGGCCTCGGCTCCTCCGCGAGCCAGGTGGTAGAGGAGGGTCAGTGCGTGGGTCTTGCCGCCACCGAACTGGGTGGTGAGGTTGAAGACGGCCGACGTCTCGACCTGCGTTCCGCTCAGTCGCCGGAGGACCTCCACCGCCAGGGCAGAGAGGTTCCTCGTGAGGTAGGTCCGCTCGAAGAACCGGGAAGGGTCCTGGTACACGGCCGGTGCGCGACCGTCCCGGACCTGGTCGAGATGGACCGCGAACTCGGAGGCATCGAGCGGCCGGCCCTCACGAAGGTCCTCGCGGGGGGTGACCACCTTGTACCAGGGCACGAGGCGCTTCATGAGTCGGCCCCCGATGGCTCGAACACCCGTATCTGCGTCGCGTCTGCAATCCACAGCCTTCCGGTGGGATCCTCGACCTCTGCGGCCCTCGCCACGCGCTCCAGGGCGTGGGCGATGCTCTCGAGCGTCAGCGGCCCCGGCAGACGCAGCACCACGATTCCCGAGAACCTTTCCGGGGGGTAGCGGAGGATGTTCGAAAAGTCCCTGTCCAACGTGATCAGCACTCTCGACTCGGCCCTGCAGACGGCGACGAGCTCGTCGTCCGAGGTTCCCGCGAGTCCCTGTGACACCACAGTGGCCACGTCGAACCCGCGGTCGCGCAGCAGCTTCTGTGCACGAGTGCCCAGGTTCTCATCGAGCTTGACCCGCATGCCTCACCCCGCCTCTACGAGTCGTTCCCGAGCCATCTCCGAGGCGTAGGCGAGACAGGCCCGGACATCCTCCTCCGTGAGCTGAGGATACTCCTCGAGAATCTCCGCGACGGTCAGACCCGAGGCCAGGAGATCCAGTATCAGCGACACCCAGATCCGGTGTCCGCGGATGCACGGCCTGCCGCCGCACACCCGGGGATCCACGGTGATCCGCTGCAGCAGATCGCGATGCTTCATGATCGCCTCCTCGCTCATCTAGAAGCCCACGCTCTTCTTGCGTGCCAGCACGCCATCGACCCAGCGGTTCTCCTCCGACCCCGAAGGGTAGAGCGCCGAGAGCGCCTGTGCCAGCCGCCAGAACCTCGCGTCCCGGCCCACACCCTCCTCGACCAGGAACCGTTTCAGAGCGTCGGACCTCCCGGCCGCGAACAGGATCATCGCCTGGTGCACACGGTCGAGCGTGGTGTTCCCCGCGGTCGGGACGCCCGCCTCGCCCCAACCGGCCTCCTGCCCGGCAGCCTCCAGCTCGGCGAACAGACTCATCTGGCGGTGCTTGCCGAGCCCCCTGGCGCCGGACACGCGAGGGGTTCCTTCCTTTCCGAACAGGTATCGGGTCCGCTCGGACACCGGCAGCAGGCGCGCCGTGTCGCCCCTGACCTCCACCACGTGCGGGAGCTTCTCGAGATGGACACCGAGCCCCTGGGCGATCTTGCGGGCTGCGTCGAACTCCAGCGTGTAGCCGGGGCCCCCGCCACGGGATGAACCCTCCCCGTCCTCGCCTCCCACGGCATCGCTGCGCTCACGTTCCGCAGCCCCGTCGCCGTTCGGCGCCGTCGACAGGGTCCACAGCCACATGGCCGTGAGCCGCGCATCCTCCTCGAGGCCGGTGGCGTCCGCGTCCTCGAAGATCATCGAGAGCGCCTCGCGCGAGACCGCGGCCCAGACGTGTTCCAGGTACTCGCGCAGCGTCACCTCCTCGCCGCTGGCCTTCTCGACCCGGGAGTATCGCGAGAAGATCTCGAGCGCCGGTCCGAGGCACGCGAAGATGGCATCGGCGCCCACGATGCCCTC
>CAYTTB010000138.1:0-4510 GCA_964440565.1 uncultured Thermoanaerobaculia bacterium | reverse complement strand
CCGTGGACCCCGGGCGCGCGGCACGAGCCCTCGCCCTCCTCGACCGCGTGCGCGCGCTCACCTGGCGGCTCGTCCACCCGCGGCGGTGACGTGAGGCAGCGAGCCGCAGAGCGGGTCGCGTCGCCGGACGTCGCGGCGCCCCCACCGGTCGTCCCGCGGTCTGCTACGCTTTCCCCGTGATCCGGACGAGCGGTGACGAGACGGCGAGCCCCATCGCCCGCTGGGTGCTGGTGGCGATGCTGGCCCTGGTGCTGTGGCTCGCCTTCCGGGTCGTGCGCCCCTACCTCGACCCCCTCGTCCTCGCCGCGGTGCTCGCGGGCCTGCTCCACCCCCTCCACGCCTGGCTGCGCGACCGGCTGCGCGGCCGCTCGAGCCTCGCCGCGATCGTGGTCTGCGCGGTGGTGGTGGCGCTGATCGTGGGGCCGCTGGTGGGGTTCGGGGCGGCACTGGTGCGCCAGGGCGTGGACTCGCTGCACGCCATCCAGGCCTGGGTGGCCGAGGGCGGCCTGGACCGCGCGCTCAGCTCCGGCCTCGCGGGCCGCGCGGGCGAGCTGCTGCGCCGCTACCTCCCCGGGGCGGCGATGGACTCGCTCGACCTCGAGACCTCCCTCGCCCGGCTCAGCCAGACCGCCGCCACCTGGCTGCTGCACCGCGGCGGTGCCCTCCTCGGGGGCGCCGGCGTCGCCCTCGGCAAGCTGGCCCTGATGATCTTCGTGCTGTTCTACTTCCTGCGCGACGGCGAGGCGCTGCTCGGGCGCGCGCTGCACCTGCTGCCGCTCCGGCGCTCGCAGGAGGAGCGCCTGATCCGGCGGTTCAAGGACGTGTCCCGCTCCGCGATCCTCGGCGCCTTCGGGACCGCCGCCGCGCAGGGGATCGCGGGCGGGATCGGGCTCGCCATCGTGGGGATCCCGGCTCTGTTCTGGGGGGCGGCCATGGCGCTGGCGAGCCTGGTCCCGGTGGTGGGCACGGCGCTGGTGTGGGTGCCCGCCGCCGCCTGGCTGCTCCTCACCGGGCACTGGGGGAAGGCGCTGTTCCTGGCCGGGTACTGCGCCATCGTCGTGGGTGCCATCGACAACCTGCTGCGACCGCTGCTCATGAGCGGCCAGGCGCGCATGAGCACCCTCTGGCTGTTCCTCGCCATCCTCGGCGGCATCGACGCCTTCGGCCTGCTGGGGATCGTCTACGGCCCCCTCGTGTTCGGCCTCCTCGCCGTGCTGCTCTACCTGTACGAGGAGGAGTTCCACGACTTCCTGGCCCGCCAGGACGCGAGCTGAGCCGGGCGCGGCCCCGCGGCCGAGGCCGCGCCCCGCCGCTCACGCGAACGCCTCCTCCAGCGCCTCCCACACCTCGCCGATCCAGCTGCGCCGCCGCTTCCCGACCGCGAGCCGCCCAAGCTCCGCCCACGGCCCGGCGGGGACGTACCCCGCCTCCAGCGCCTCCAGCACCTCCTCGAGCAGCGCCGCACGCTCCGGGGCGAGCCGTGCGCCGTCCACCCCCCGCAGGAACCGGAGCATCCGCTCCAGGCACCCCCGCCAGCGGGCCGTCCCGGTCTCCTGCGCGAACCACGCCAGCGCCACCGCCGCCGCCACGGTGGCGGCGACCCGTGCCCCGAGCGTGCGCCCCGGCAGGCCGCCGTCGGCCTCGAGGCGCGCGGCGATCACCGGCGCCACCAGCTCCAGATCCTCCGGCGAGCCCGCGGCCGCCCTGGCGCGACGCTCCGGCCCGCGCCGCCGCCCGCGCGACCTGACCGGCTGCTGCTCCACGCTCTCGGGCTCTAGGAGCAGGCCCCTGACCATCGCGACGTTGGACGGCGACACCGGCGGCTCGTCCGGACCGGGGCCCGTGCCCTCCGGCAGCGCCCACTTGCACTCGACCCGCGCGAAGTACGCCTCCATCTGCACGTCCTCCGGCAGCCCCACCGGCACCACCCGCGTCGCCGGCAGCTCCCCCGGGCGAGCGTCCGCCCGCTCGTGCACCGCCACCAGCGCCATCGCCCGGTTGCCCAGGCCGAACCGCCGGGCCAGCGCCTCGAGCTCGCCCCTCGTCTTGCCCTCGATCGCCGGCGCCGCGGACTCCAGCGCGGCGGCCAGCCGCGCACCGCGCAGCAGCGCCACCGTGGCCCCCGGCTCGCCCGCCGGGGGCTCGAGGGGAAGATCGAGGCCGGCCGGCCCCTCCCGCCCCTCCCAGGAGAGCCGGAGGCTCCCACCGGTCTCGCCCGGGGGCAGCTCCCCCCACACCACCACGGGGAAGCCTTCCAGCGCCGCCTTCTCGGGAACAGGTCCCAGCGAGGCGCCGTCCGCCCCCACCACCCGGACCGCGAGGTCCCGCGCCACGGTCCGGCCGATCCGCCGGAACAGATCCAGCGCCTCCTCCTCCACCCGCTCGCGCGCGGTCAGGAAGCGGGACACGCCGCCCGTGGCCTCCGCCACATGGGCGAGGAACCTGTCCTGGCTCGCGGCGCCGATCCCGAGGCAGCTCACCCGCACGCCGAGGCCGACGAGCCCCGCCACGATCTCCTCGGTGCCGAACACCTGGCCGTCGGTGATCACGACCAGGTCCCCGCCCTCCGGGCCGAGCAGCTCCGCCCCCGCCTCGATCCCGGCCAGCAGCTCGGTGCCGCCGCCCGCCTCGATCCCCTCCACAGCCCGGCGGATCCGGGCACGCGCCGCGTCCGTGGCGCGGCGGAGGGTGCGGGTGAGGCGCTCCACCCGGCTGCCGAACGCCACCACGCCCACCTCGTCCTCCGGCTCCAGCGCATCCAGGCAGGCGAGCACCGCCCGCCGGGCCGCCTCCATCCCGGCCCCCTCCATCGAGCCCGACCGGTCGAGCACGAACACCACCCGCCGGCGGCCGGGGCCCGCCTGCCCCAGGCGGGCCGACGGCACGATGGCGGCGAAGTGGCGGGCGCCGTCCGGTGTGGCACCCCACATCACGCCCTCCACCGGCCGCTCCAGGTGCAGGTCCAGGACCAGGTCGCGGTTGGGAAGGTCCCCCTCCGTGGCGAGCTCCACCAGGACCCGGCCGTCCTCCGCCGTGCGCACCCGCACCGGGTGGCTCGGCGACGCCACCTCCTCCACCGGCACGGGCGCCACCACCGCGAGGGAGAACCCCACCCGGTGGAGCCGCTCCGCGTCCTCGCGCCACGGCGGCAGGATCAGCCCGCCGAACCCGTCCTCCGGCAGCTCGATCTCCCCGCTCCGCTCGCCGGTGCGGACGGCTCGCATCCGGCGGTGGTAGGCGGGCGCGAGGGTGAACGGGAACCGGAACCGCACCCGCCGGTCCTCGAGATCGGTCCCCGCCACCAGCTCCAGCGCCACCGTCACCGCCTCGCCGGGCCGGAGGTTGCCCAGCGCCAGGGTCACGAGCCCGTCGCGCCGGCCCTCCGCCACCGCCGCCAGGTGCCCGTCCTCCAGCGCGTCCTCGTACCGCCGGAGCGCGTGCTCCACCGGCTCGAGCTGCGACCGCACCGAGAACCCCTCCCCCTCGATCCGGAACCGCCGGACCGCGCCGTGCCGGGGAAGCGCGAACGTGTAGACCGCCTCCACCGGACGCTCCTCCGCGCACCGGAACCGGTGCCGTACCCACAGCCGCGCGCCGAGCGGGCCCAGCCGGCCGGCGAGCTCGATCCGCTGCATCGCGAGCTCGAGCGCCTCGCCGTCCGCCCGCCTGGGCACCAGGGTCTGGATCGCCTCCGTCATCGTCCACCTCCTGTCTCGTTCGTCGCCTCACCGAGCGCCGCCCGCAGCTCGGCCGCCGCCCGCGCCACGAGCCGCCGCCGCCACGGCGGCGCGTCCTCCCGGACCATCACCGTCACGTCCGGCGCCACCACCAGCGCCGTCCACCGCTCCACCGGCACCGCCTCCGCCGGCGGTCCGCCGAGCCGTACCCCGATCTCCGCGAGCGTCAGCCCCCCGGCCCGGAGCTGCCGGATCCGCTCCAGGCGCTCGAGGTGCTCCCGCCCGTAACGCGCCGCCCGCCCGCGCCCCTCGGGGGGCGGCAACAGCCCCCGCGCCACGTAGTACCGCACCGTCCGTGGCGCCACGCCGGCCCGCTCCGCGAGCTCCCGCAGCGTCATCCCGTCACCGCCGTTCCCGGACATCCGGCCCTCCATCTCGAGTATGGGGAACGAAGTCGCCACTGTCAAGTACTGGCGCCTTGGTTTCCGGCACGGCGGCCGCGCGACCCTACCCGACAGGCGCGATGCCCGGCGTCCGTTCCCCTATCCACGGCTGCCCGCCCGGCGGCGCCGTGGGCGATGCCCTCGCCGCCCTCATCCACGACCACCCCACCGGCCGGCTCGCCGCCCTCGAGCTCCGCCCCGTCATCCCGACCGTCGCCGACCACCTCCGGCGCACCTTTCACCGCCCCGCCCCGGCCGGCCCCGGCGGCCCGGCCCGTGAGGGGTGCGGCCACGGGGCCGACGCCGCTCCGCGCTACACTCGTGACACCACGCCGGACGGGAGGGCTCCCGGTGAGCGCACCTGCACAGCGAGCGAACGAGAGCGGGATC
>CAYTTB010000137.1:0-4705 GCA_964440565.1 uncultured Thermoanaerobaculia bacterium | reverse complement strand
TAGTGCCGTTCCTCGCGGCCGTGGGGCCCGATGCCGGTCTGGCCCCACACCACCGCCCGCCCCCCGGGTGCGAACCGTGCCGAGGTCCCCGCGAGCTTCCGGCCCACCTCGGCGGGAGTTCCCCGCACCTCCGCCACCGCGGCCAGCAGCTCCCCGAGGGCCGGGACGTCGCGCGGGCACGCCACTCCACCCTCCATGACGTCCACGGCCACCTCGAGCCCGAGCCCGCGCGCCGCCTCCTCCAGCGCCGCCACCGCCGCCTCGACGTCGTCCTCCGGGATCGGGCGGATCTCGATCCCGAGCTCGCCGCGGCCGGGGGTGACGTTGTACACGCCGGGCTCGCCCGCGGCGAGGAACGGGAAGCGGAGCCCCGTCTGCCAGCCGTCGAAGGAGGCCAGCGTGAGACGGCGCTCGAGCACCGCCCGGGCGGCGGCGAGCCCCTTGGCGAGGCGGGCCACGAGGTCCGCCGGCGCCTCGCCGGTGCCGGTGTGGGCCCGCCGGCCGCGGGCGACCAGGCGCAGCCGCACCACCCCGCGGTTGGCGACACACACCTTCCCCACCGGCTCGTCCCCGCGCTCGCCGGTCCGCTCGCCCACCACCATCAGCTCCGGCTCCCACCCCTCGGTCGTCCGGAGATGGGCCAGAAGGTGCGGCGTGCCCCATGGCTCGCGCTCGCCGTTCTCCTCGTTCCCGACCAGCAGCAGGCGCAGCGGCGGGTACGGCGGGCCGGCGGCGAGCCTGTGCCGCCACCAGACGATCCAGGAGGCGACCACGGTCTTCATGTCGGCGGCCCCCCGTCCCCACAGGTACTCGCCCTCGACCCGCGGGACCAGCTGGTCGGCCCCGGGCTCGGGCTCCACCACGTCGAAGTGGCCCGAGAGCGCCACCCGCGCCGCGGTCCCCGGGAACGCCGCCACCACCGCCGGGTAGGGGCCGTCGTCGAGCAGCCGGACCTCCGCGCCGGCGCCGTCCAGCAGGCCGGCGATGCGGCGGGCGCACCGCAGCACGTCCTCCGGACGCTCGCGGGGGCAGTTGGTGACCGAGGGGATCCGGATCAGCTCGGCGGCGAGCCCCACCACCTCGCGGGTGAGGTCGTCCGCGCCGGCAGCGAGCGGCTCCGTCGCCCGCGCGGGCCGTGCCACGGGGAGCCCCGGGAGGTCACCGGACCACCGCTCGAGCCCCTCGAGCAGCGGAGCGACCGCGTCGGCGTCGGGCGCCGGCAGCTCGCGGAGCGGGGGCGCCGCGGCGATCGCCGCGGCGAGGGTGCGCGCCCGGCGCGCCGCGAGCTCCACCACCAGCTCCCGCGGGACCACGACGTTGCCGAGCGACGTGGTCCGCACGTCCTCTCCCAGCGCCTCGAGCACCTCGCGCCGGAGGGCGGCGGCGGGGTTCGGCGCGCCGGCCGCCATCGCCTCCAGCGGCTCCAGCCACGCCGCCCATCCCAGCTCGGCGGCGAGCGGCCGCACCTCGGCCAGGAGCCCGGCGAGGAGCGCCCGCACCGTGCACGCCTCCCCGGTGAACGGGTGCTCGGCCTCGGCCTCCAGTCCACGCTCCGCCGCGCGGCGCTCGTTGCGGCGCGCCCTGGCCACGTCCGCCGCGTCGTACCGGTAGCCCGCGCCCCACGCGGGGTCGGCGGCGATCCGGTAGAGGAGGAGCTGCTTCACCGCCAGGCGGGCGAGCGTCAGCTCCGGAGGCTCCCACCCCTCGTCGGTGCGCACCTCGACCCGGCTGAGCGGGAGGTCGATCCGGGCGCGGAGGTTCTCCAGCGTGAGGAGCCGCTCCGCCTCCTCCAGCCCGTCGCCCTCGCCCGGCGCGTACAGCCCGCGCCGGTACAGCTCGGCCAGCTGCTCGCTGGTGGTCTCCAGGTTGGAGCGCACCGGGGCCACGCCCGATCGTGCCCGCACCGGTGTCCAGTTGTTGCCCCCGATCCGGTGCCCTTCCTCGACCAGCCGGTACGAGATCCGGAGGTACTCGGCGTGGCTCGAGTACAGGCCGGGCCGGTCGAGCTCGGGCGGGTTCGGGAAGGTGAGCAGCCGGTTGGAGTCGAACGGGGTGAGCACCACCGCTGGCTCGCCGTCGACCGCCTCCCAGGCGAAGGGCGAGCTCGCGGACACGGCCATGAACACGGCGCACCACGGCCGCAGCAGGCGCGCGGCCCGGACCATCGCCTCCGACCGGAACCGCGCGAGGTCCAGGCGGCGCCGCTCGGAGGGCGGGAGGTGCACGAACTCCCACTCCACCAGCGGCTCCGGGAGGCTGTGGTTGGTGTGGACGCCGGCGGTCGCGAGGCGGGCGCCCCACCGCTCGACGCAGCGCGTCAGGTACCGGCGCCGGGCGAGGTTGAAGCCGGAGGGGATGGAGCCCCCGTCCACCGCGACCGGGTGGAGGAGCGGGCCCGGCATCGCCAGCAGCCGCCCACCCAGCGCGAGCCCGGTCTCGTGCAGGGTGTCCAGCGCCACCGCCTCGAGGAGCCAGGTGGCGAGGGCGGTGGCCCGCGGGTCATGGTGAGCGGCCGTGGCCGCCTCGACCATCCAGTGGAACACCTCGCGCTGGAACCGCTCGCGCGCCCACGCCGGGATCCGGTCCTCGACCAAGACGTCCGCCAGCGAGCGCCGCCCGGGGCCCCGGCCCACCCACTCCACGGGCCGCAGCCCTTCGTCCACGACGTTCAGCTCGATCTCCACCCCCGTGGTCCCGGGGCGCCCCTCCGCCGCCGCCACCTCCGCGGCGTGGGCGATCCGCGCCGCGACCCGTCCCCAGGCGACCGGGCTCATCCCAGCCCGTCCAGCGCCGCCAGGAGGCGCGCCAGGGCGGCGGCGGTCACCTTCGGCGGCAGCGCGTACGAGAACCGGATCCAGCGCGAGGCGAAGCGGCTGAAGTAGACGCCCGGGACCACGGCGAGACCGTGCCGCTCGGCGAGGAGCGTCCCGAGCGCGGCGCTGTCGGGAAGCCCGGCCCGTTCCAGCCACGGCCCCACGTCGAGGAAGGCGTAGTACCCCTGCCCGAGAACGGCACGGAGGCCGCGCTCGGCCACGACCTCGCGCACCACCCGGCGCGAGGCGTTGGTGGGCTCCACGATGGGCGCCGCCGCCCGGTCGAACCCCAGCCGGTACGCCGCCACCGCCACCGCCTGCGAGTGGAAGCTCGGGATCACCCCGTGCGAGGCGCGGCTCGCGACGTAACGGATCACGCGCTCGTCGGCGAGGAGGTGGGCGTTGCGCACGTTGCTGCCGCCCAGCGACTTGGTGATCCCGTCCAGGACGATGAGGCGAGCTCGCTCCTCCCGGTCGAAGGCGGCGAGAAACCGGTTCAGGTCGTGAGGGGGCTCGTCGCTCACCCGGTGGTAGATCCAGTCGAGGAGCACGAAGGGGATCCCGAGTCGCATCGCCTCCCGCGCGAGCTGCACCTGGCGCGGCAGCGGCGTCACTCTCCCGGTGGGGTTGTCGGGGCTCGTGATCACGAGCAGCGCCACCCGCCGCCCCCCCAGCCGTCCCGCCGCCTCCACGCAGGCGGCGAGCGCCTCGGGCTCGAGCGCCCAGGCGTCCGCCTCCGAGCCCGGGGCCAGCATCACGTTGCTCCCCACCCCGTACGGCCCCCAGTTGTAGGAGATCCACGGCACGCGGGTGACCACCACGAAGTCGCCGCGGCGCCCGAACCCCAGCGTCTGCACCGCGTCGTACGCCTTGACCAGGGCATCCCGGCCGCCCTGACAGGCGATCACGTTCCCGGGCCCCCACCCGGTGGCCGCGTCGAGCTGCCAGTAGTCCTCCACCACCGCCCGCCGGAACAGCTCGGTGCCGTAGGGCTTGTCGTACCCCGTGCCGTGCTCGAGCTGCAGGCGGTGCGCCTCCTCCAGGACCTCGGCCGGCACCCCGGGGAGGCTCGCGCCCCCGTCCCCCTGGCTGGCGTCGTACACCTCGCCGTCCGGATGCCGCTCCCGGAAGACCCTGAGTGCCTTGCGGATCTCGAACATCCGCGAGCCGGGGATCGGCCGCATCCGCGCCGGGCTCGGGTCGAGCCCCGCCAGCTCCTCCGGCCGCACCACGAGTTCCGGCTTCCCGCTCGCGCTCGAGACCATGCACCCCTCCTCCGGCATCGCGTCCCCGGGCGATGGACCGATTCTACCCGCGCCCCCGCCCCGGCGTAGGACCGTCCCCCGGAAGCCGCAGGCGGGACTCACGTCGAACCTCGGTGGCAACCTCACCGGCGAGGCGAAGGCCCGGCGGGCGCGGGAGCGGCGGGATCCGGGGCCGCATCCGCGACCGGAACCGGAACCGGAACCGGAACCCGAGCCGGAGTCGGAACGCTGGCCGCATCCGCGACCGGATCCGGGACCGAGTCCGTGCACGGGCCGGGCGCGGCGCCACATTCCGAGGTCAACACTGTCCCCAAGTCGCGGGGAGTGTCCCCAACTCGTCTGTCCTCGGACATGGCGGCAGCGGAGCCGGGACCGGAGCCGGGGCCGTGACCGCGACCGCCGGCGACGGCTACCCGTGACCCCGGCCGCGCCGGCGGGGCGGTGCGGCGGGCCGTCGTCGCGTTCGAGGAGAACGCCGGCGACCGGTGCGGCCGGCGTCAAGGGCAAGCCTGCGGTCGCTCCGCGACCCCTGACGCCGTCCGCACCGCCCGCCCGGAAGGCACCATGAACGCCACGACGCCCACGCCGCGCCTCCTCGCCCACGACCTCGCCCTCGAGGCCGCCGCC
>CAYTTB010000136.1:0-4735 GCA_964440565.1 uncultured Thermoanaerobaculia bacterium | reverse complement strand
CGGGGTGAGGCGGCCGCGGCGTCCGGCAGGTTGCTGAGCACGAGCCGGCCGGTGGCGGGATCGCGGACCATGCGCACGGGGCGGCGGCGCGGGCCGGAGCGGGCGGTGCGGTACGGCCGGCCGAAGTAGCGGGAAAGGATGGCCTCCACGTACCCCACGGTCTCCCGGTAGGGTGGCACGCCGCCGTGCCGGCCCACCGCACCCTCGCCGGCGTTGTACGCCGCCAGGGCCCGCTCCAGATCGCCGCCGTAGCGCGCGATCAGGCGCCCGAGCTCGCGGATCCCGGCGCGCAGGTTCTGCACGGGGTCTAACGGGTCCTCGACACCGAGCCTCCGGGCCGTCGCGGGCATCAGCTGCATGAGCCCCATCGCCCCGCGCCGGCTCACGGCGCGCGGGTTCCAGCCCGACTCCACCTCGACCACCGCCGCCACCAGCCGTGGATCGGCCCCCTCCTCCACCGCGATCCGGCGCGCGAGGCGCTCGAGGTCGGCCCGCGCCGGCGAGGCGGCGGCGGCTCCCAGCGGGACCAGCAGGACGAGAGCCGCGGTGGCGAGACGCATCTCACCAGTACTATAGCGAACGGAGCCACGACGCGAGGAGGTGTCCCATGGGCGTGCCAGGGGCGACGGCAGGTGAGATCGAGCGGCGGATGCGGGAGGCGGGGATGCCGGATCCCGCGACCCGCGCCTTCCTGCGGCTGTACGAGCTGCTGGTCCGGCGTGACACCGGCCTCCTGGGGCGGGACCGGATCCGCCCCCTCTCCCGTCCCCTGCCCGACGCCGGGGCGCTGGCGGACCACCGTGGGCGGGGCGAGGCGCTGCTCGACGCCACCGCCGTGATCAAGCTCAACGGCGGACTCGGCACCTCCATGGGGCTCGAGGGTCCCAAGTCGCTGCTGCCGGTGCGCGACGGCCTCACCTTCCTCGACCTCATCGCCCGCAACGTCCTGGCCCTTCGCGAGCGCACGGGGGCGAGGCTGCCGCTCCTCTTCATGAACAGCTTCCGCACCGACGCCCCCACCCGCGCGGCGCTGGCCCGCCATCCCGAGCTCGAGCTGCCCGGCCTGCCGCTCACCTTCCTCCAGCACCGGGTCCCCAAGATCGACGCGGCCACGCTGGAACCGGTCCGCTGGCCCGCCGACCCCGAGCTCGAGTGGTGCCCCCCCGGCCACGGCGACCTGTACACCGCCCTCGGCACCAGCGGGACCCTCGAGCGCCTGCTGGATGCGGGAATCGAGTGGGCGTTCGTGTCCAACGCCGACAACCTCGGCGCCACACCCGACCCCGGGATCCTGGGATGGATGGCGGCGGAGGGGCTCGCCTTCGTGATGGAGGCCGCGGACCGCACCCCCGCCGACCGCAAGGGGGGGCACCTCGCCGAGCTCCGCGACGGGCGGCTGGTGCTTCGCGAGGCGGCCCAGTGCCCCCCGGAGGAGCGGGAGGAGTTCCAGGACGTGGCGCGGTACCGCCACTTCAACACCAACAACCTCTGGCTCCACCTCCCCACCCTCGCCGCGGCGCTCGAGGAACACGGCGGCTTCCTGCCGCTGCCGCCCATCTTCAACCGCAAGACCGTGGATCCCCGCGACCCGGAAAGCCCCGAGGTGATCCAGCTCGAGACCGCGATGGGTGCCGCGATCTCGGTGCTGCCGCGGGCCGCCGCGGTGCGGGTGCCCCGCAGCCGGTTCTCGCCCGTCAAGACCACCGACGACCTGCTCGCGGTGCGCTCCGACGCCTACGAGCTCACCGACGACTGGCGGCTGGTGCTCTCCCCGCGCCGTGCCGCGCCCCCCGAGATCCGGCTGGATCCGGCGTTCTACCGGCTGGTGGACGCCTTCGACGCCCGTTTCCCCGCCGGCCCGCCGTCACTGCTGCCCTGCGAGCGGCTCGAGGTCCGCGGCGACGTCACCTTCGGTGCCGGGATCGTGGTCCGCGGACGGGTCGTGATCACCGCCCCGGCCCCCGCCCGTGTCGCCGACGGCACGGTTCTCGAGGGGGACGTCCGTCTGGGGTGAGGCCGGCGTGCCGGCCTCGATCCGGCTCCAGTCGAGCTCCGACCCGCGCAGGCTGTGGGGGATCAGGAACGCGGCCATCATCGCCGCCCAGCCCAGCGCCAGGAGCCACCGGCGCTGGCGGCGGCGCCAGGCGGCCGCGGCCGCCGGCAGCCAGAGGGCGATGGCGAGGAGCGTCTTGGTGTCGGTGAGGTCGCCGCCGAGCGGCCAGCCGGTCCAGAGGGCGCCGAACGCGTGGAGCTGGACCAGAGGGCCGAGCGCCAGCCCGCCGAGAGCGAGGAGGGCCGTCGCCGCGAGCACCGCGCCGCGGCCGTGCTCCGGGCCGCGGACGAGCGCCTCGAGCGCCCCGCGCGTGGCCAGCAGCATCCCCAGGAACATGGCCAGGATGTGCGGTACCAGGAGCCACGCGGGCACCTCGCCCCGGAAGCGCGCCACCACGGTCCGGCCGGCGGGGAGCGACACCGCGCCCCCGGGCGTCGCGAGCACCAGCCGGTACTCCACCTTGCCCGCCGGCGGCTGGTGCGGGATCTCCGCCTCCAGCACGCCGCCGCGACGCCGCATGACGAGACGCCGCCACGGCTCCGCGGTGGGGTAGCGGCGCCAGAGCAGCTCGGCCCGCGCCAGCGGCGCCCCGTCGGGGTCCAGACGCACCGCGAGGCCGCCGGGCCCGCCGTGCGATCGCGGCAGCGCGTAGGCGACGCGCACCCCGGCGACCTCCGCCTCGCCCCGGAACGGGTGGCTCGGCCCGGTGCGGCGCTGGTACGCGGCGAGCGCCGCCGTCACCGCCAGGGCGACGATCCACAGCCCCACCGACCGCCAGCCCGAGCTCACGGCGACGCGTCTCCGGGGCCGCTCAGCGCTCCACCGCCTCGCGCACCATCGCCTCGATCACGCCCGGCTCCACCTCCTCGAGCTCGTAGCGGACGTTGGCGACCGGCTTGTTGACGGTGATGATCCGCTTGAGGTCGATGGGGGTCCCCTCCACCACCACGTCGGCGGGGGTGGCGTTGATGGTCTCCTCGAGTTCCCGGATCTGGCGCTCGCCGTACCCCATGGCGGGGAGGATCTCGCCCGCGTTGGGGTACTTCGCGTACGTCTCGCGGATGGAGCCCACCGCGTACGGCTTCGGGTCCACGATCTCGGCCGCGCCGGCCTGCCGGGCCGCGAACCAGCCGGCGCCGTAGCTCATCCCCCCGTGGGTGAGGGTGGGCCCGTCCTCCACCACCAGCGCCCGCTTGCCCCGGATCAGCTCGGGATCGTCCACGGTGATCACCGAGCGGCACCGGATCACCCGTGCCCGCGGGTTGTGGCGGCGGCAGTTCTCCAGCACCTTCTCCACGTTCGCAGGGTCCGCGGTGTCCACCTTGTTGACGATGAGCAGGTCGGCCATCAGGAAGTTGGCCTCGCCGGGGTAGTAGGTGAGCTCGTGCCCCGGCCGGTGGGGGTCCACCAGCGTGATGTGGAGATCGGGCCTGAAGAACGGGGTGTCGTTGTTGCCGCCGTCCCAGAGGATGACGTCGGCCTCCTTCTCGGCCTCGCGCAGGATCATCTCGTAGTCCACACCGGCGTAGACCACGAACCCGTTGTCGAGGTGCGGCTCGTACTCCTCCCGCTCCTCGATGGTGCACTGGTGGCGGTCCAGGTCCTCGTAGGTCTCGAACCGCTGGCACGCCTGCTTGGAGAGGTCGCCGTACGGCATCGGGTGGCGCACCGCCACCACCTTCTTCCCCAGGCTCTTGAGGATCCGGCTCACGTACCGGGTCGTCTGCGACTTCCCCACCCCCGTCCGCACCGCGGTGACGGCGATGACCGGCTTCGAGCTGGGGAGCATCGTCCGCGTGACGGAGCAGATCCCGAAGTTCGCCCCCGCCGCCACCGCCCGGCAGCCGCGGTGCATCACGTACTCGTGGGAGACGTCGGAGTAGGAGAACCACACCTCGTCCACCCCGTGCTCGCGGATGATCTCCTCGAGGCCCTCCTCCGGCAGGATCGGGATCCCCTCCGGGTAGAGCGAACCCGCGAGCTCCGGCGGGTACACCCGCCCCTCGATGTCCGGGATCTGGGTGGCGGTGAAGGCCACCACCTCGTACGCCTCGTTGTCGCGGAACAGGCAGTTGAAGTTGTGGAAGTCGCGGCCCGCGGCCCCCATGATCACCACCTTCCTTCGACCCATCGCTCCACCTCCGTCTCGCGCCCCCGCGGGGCGGCCCCGGGTGCGGCTGAACCGGGGCCCGCGTATCGTACCACCCGGGGGGCGGGCTCCGGTCCGCACCCCCGCCCCGCCCCTGTCTCCCCGTTCGTGGCCGCGGGCGTCCCCGCCCGCATCGAGGCCGCGGGCCTGGAGAATTCCGCCACGCCCTCACGGCGGGCGAGGACGCCCGCCGCCACAACATGTTGAATATGTTGTACTTCTTATGAATTGTAGCCGCGGGCGTCCCCACCCGCATCCACAATGGAGGTACACGGGCGGGGACGGCGGTACCACCCCGGAGATGTGGTGGGACGTGTGCTACGATCGGGCCATGACCCAGGCGGCGTCGCGCGATCTGGAGCAGCGGGTGGCGCTCCTCGAGGGGTGGAAGGAGAGCCAGGAGCCGTTCGTGCGCTCGCTCAAGGACGACATCCGCGAGGTGCAGACGCGCCTCACGGCGTTCCAGGCGCACGTGGATCACCGGTTCTCGGACCTCGAGGCCGCGGTCTCGCGCCTGCGGGAGGAGCTCTCCC
>CAYTTB010000135.1:0-4829 GCA_964440565.1 uncultured Thermoanaerobaculia bacterium | reverse complement strand
GAGTTGGGGACACAGACCATCCCAGGCGAGTTGGGGACAGAGACCATCCGTTGCCGCCGGAAGTGGGTCCTCCGCCGCGGCGCCGCCCCCCGCCCGGCCTCGATGGACCGCGGGACGGAGGAGGATCCGGCCGCGGCGCCCGCCGCACCTCGAGGCCGGTGGCGGCGATCGCGAGGCGGCGGAGCGACCTGGTCGCCTCGGCGAGCGGTACCCTGTGGCCTCGCCACCCCGGGGCTATACTGGAGTGAGGAGAGGGCGATGAGCCGAACCGAGCTGGAGCCGGTGGTGCGGACGCTGGACGAGGTGCCGGAGTCGGCCGTGGGCCGCTCCCGGGGCGCCACCATCCGGGTGGTGCTGGGCCCCGCGGAGGGGGTGCCGCACTTCGTCACCCGGCTGTTCACCATCGCTCCCGGGGGCTCGATCCCGGCCCACCGGCACGCCGACATCGAGCACGAGCAGGTGGTGCTTCAGGGCGAGATGGTGCTGGGTCTCGACGAGCGCGAGGTCACGGTGCGCGCCGGGCAGGCGGTGTTCATCCCGGCGGGGGTGGTGCACTGGTACGAGAACCGGGGCGAGGTCGCGGTCCGGTTCCTGTGCATCGTGCCCCGGACCGACGACTACCGGACCGAGTGGGTCGCCCGGCCCGGCGAACGCCGCTGACCCTCCGGGGCCGCGCCCCTCTGCTACCATCGCGCCATGCTGGAGCGGCTCGAGGTCGCGAACCTCGGGGTGATCGAGACGGCGGAGCTGGAGCCGGGCCCCGGGCTCACCGCCCTCACCGGCGAGACGGGCGCGGGCAAGTCGCTCCTGGTGGGTTCCCTCAAGCTCCTCGCGGGTGGGCGGGCCAGCGCGGACCTGGTCCGCACCGGCGCCCGCGCGGCGCGGGTGGAGGCGTGGTTCCGGCTCGAGCCCCCGGATCGCCTGGCGGACCTGCTCGCGGAGCTGGGGATCCCCGCCCTCGAGGACGGCACCCTCGTGCTGCGGCGGGAGGTGACGGCCGAAGGGCGTAGCCGCGCGTGGTGCAACGACGTGGCGGTGACCGCGGGGACCCTCGCGAGGATCGCCGGCGACCTCGTCGCGGTGCACGGCCAGCACGAGCAGCACGGCCTGGCCGACGCCGCCGTCCAGCGGCGCCTGGTGGACGCGTGGGCGGGCCACCGGGAGCTGCTGGAGCGCGTCGCGGCGGCGTACGAGGCGTGGCGCCAGGCCCGGGACGAGCTGGACCGCCTGGAGGAGGCCCGCGCCGCCAGGCGCGACCGCCTCGACGCCATCGCGTTCCAGCTCGCCGAGATCGAGGAGGTGGCGCCCGAGCCGGGCGAGGACGAGGCGCTGCGCCGCCGTCGCGACCTCGTCCGCAACGCGGCCCGCCTGGCCGAGCTCGGTGGCTCGGCGCTCGCACGGCTGGTCGAGGGCGAGACGGCGGTGGTGGACGAGCTCGCCCGGGCGGAGCGGGAGGCGGCGGAGATCGCGGCGCTGGGCGCGATGCCCGCGGAGCTGGCGGCCCGCCTCGCCGAGGCCCGGGTCCTCGTGGAGGAGGTGGGCCGCGAGCTGCAGGAGCTGCTCGCCGACCTCGAGCACGACCCCGAGGAGCTCGAACGGATCGAGGGGCGCCTCTACCGCCTCGAGCAGCTGATGCTCAAGTACGGCGAGCCGCTGGAGCGGGTGCTCGCGCACCGCGAGGCGTTGCGTGCGGAGCGCGAGCGGCTCGAGGGGCTCGAGGAGGGGATCGAGGCGGCGCGGCGGCGGGAGCGGGAGGCGCTGGCGGCCTACGCCGAGGCGGCGGCCCGGCTCGACGCCTCGCGCCGCGAGGCGGGCGAGGCGCTGCTGGGGGAGGTGGCTGGCCTGCTCGGCCGCCTCGGGATGGCCGGCACGGGCCTCGAGCTGCGGTGGGCGCCCCGCCCGCAGCCGGGCAGCCCCCTGGAACGCGACGGCGAGCCCGTCGCGTTCGACGCCGGGGGCGTGGCGTGGTGCGAGCTCCTCATCGCCCCCAACCCGGGGGAGGCGCCGCGCCCGCTGGGTCGCATCGCCTCCGGCGGGGAGCTCTCCCGGATCCACCTCGCCATCCGCACGGCCCTGCGCCGTCGCCGGGGCGAGGCGCCGATGGTGCTGCTGTTCGACGAGGTGGACTCCGGCCTGGGGGGGGCGACGGCCTCGGCGCTCGGCGCGCTGCTCGCCGATCTCGCCCGCACCGACCAGGTGCTGGTGGTCACCCACCTGCCGCAGGTGGCGGCCCGCGCCCGGCGGCAGGTGGCGGTGCGCAAGGCGGTGGAGGGCGGCAGGACCCGCACCGTGCTCGAGCCGCTCGAGGGGGAGGCGCGGGTGCGGGAGCTGGCGCGCATGCTCTCCGGCGAGGCGATCGGCGAGACCGCCCTGGAGCACGCCCGGGCGTTGCTGGAGGCCGCCGCATGCGGCGGCTGAGGCTGCTCGGCCCCGACGACGTCCGCGCTGCCGCCCGGGCGCTCGGCGAGGTGGCTGCGGCGGGCGGGGTCGCGCTGGTGCCCACCGAGACGTACTACGGCCTCGCCGCCGACCCCGCCAGCCCCGAGGGGGTGGACCGGGTGTACCGGCTCAAGGACCGGCCGGGCGGGATGCCGCTGCCCGTGCTGTGCGCCGACTGGGGGCAGGTCGAGTCGCTGGTGGAGGTCCCCGCGCCGTACCGCGTCCGGCTCTCCCGCTCCTGGCCGGGGCCGCTCACCGTGGTCCTGCCGGCCCGCCGGCCGTTGCCCGCCTCGCCCGGTGGAACGCTGGCGGTGCGGATCCCGGGCCACGACCTGCTCCGCGCTCTCCTCTACCTGGTCGGGCCGCTCACCGGCACGTCCGCCAACCGGCACGGGGCGCCGCCGGCCCGGGAGGTCGGCCCGGCGGTCGCGGGGCTCGCGGGCGAGCCGGAGCTGGTGCTCGACGGTGGACTCACCCCGGGCGGCCCGCCGAGCACGCTGGTGGACCTCACCGGCGCCGTCCCGAGGGTGCTGCGGCCGGGCCCGGTGGGGTGGTCGTGAGCTGCACGATGCCTGTGGATGGACCTGTGGAAAAACCTGTCGAAAACGCGCAGAGCCCACGGGAACGCAAGGGGTTGCCGTTCGCGGGGGACGCATGTGGAGTACCCACAAGTCACTGATCTGCAGTCACTTCCACGTATATCCCTGCCAACCCGACGGTTACCGCGGCGCCACGCTCCGCCCGCTCCACAGCGCGACCGATTCTCCGTGCGCAACGCCCACCGTTGCCGCTCTTTCCGGCCTGTGGTAGCGTGACCGCCGCCCCTCGGAGCGGGGCGGGGAGGCCGAGGTGCAGGTGATGGGTTACGGGGGCGTGGCCCCGCGGTTCGGCGAGCGGGTGTTCGTGGCGCCCGGGGCGGTGGTGATCGGCGACGTCCAGCTCGGCGACGACGTCTCGGTGTGGTTCGGGGCGGTGGTCCGGGGCGACATCCACCACGTCCGCATCGGCGCCCGCAGCAACCTCCAGGACGGCGTGGTCGTGCACGTGGAGCACGGCGAGTTCCCCACCCTGGTCGGGGAGGAGGTGACGGTGGGGCACGGCGCGGTGCTGCACGGCTGCACCGTGGGGCGCGGGGCGCTGATCGGGATCGGGGCGAGGGTGCTCAACGGCGCGGTGGTGGGCGAGCGCGCCCTGGTGGCGGCGGGGGCGGTGGTGCGGGAGGGGTTCGAGGTGCCGCCGCACACGCTCGTGGCCGGGGTCCCCGCGACGGTGCGCCGGGAGCTCACGGAGGAGGAGCTGGCCCGCCTCGACGAGGGGTGGCGCAACTACCTCGAGTACAAGTCGCGCTACCTGGCCCAGGGGGTGGGCCTGGTGGAGGCGGGGCCGTGATCCGCCGCGTCCGGGGCACGCGCGACATCCTCCCGCCGGAGTCACGGCTCTACCGGGCCGTGGAGGACGAGGCGGTGCGCACCTTCGGCGCCTTCGGCTACGACGAGGTGCGCCTTCCCATCCTCGAGCCCACCGAGCTGTTCGTGCGCTCGGTGGGGGAGGGCACCGACATCGTGGGCAAGGAGATGTACACCTTCGCCGACCGCAAGGGACGGTCGCTCACCCTTCGCCCGGAGGGGACGGCCGGCGTCGCCCGCGCCTACATCGAGAACGGCCTGGGCCAGCGCCCCCAGCCGCTCCGGCTCCTCTACATGGGCCCCATGTTCCGGTACGAGAAGATGCAGCGGGGCCGTTACCGCCAGTTCTCCCAGATCGGGATCGAGCTGCTGGGGGCCGCCACCCCCGAGGCGGATGTCGAGGTGCTGCACGCCCTGCACACGTTTCTCGCCCGCCTGGGGTTCGACGACCTCGAGATCCTGCTCAACGACCTCGGCGATCCCGAGGACCGCGCCGCCTACGTCGAGCGTCTCAAGCAGGAGCTGGGGCCGAGGCGCGAGGCGCTGTGCGCCGACTGCCGGCGCCGGTGGGACACCAACCCGCTCCGCATCCTCGACTGCAAGGTGGAGACGTGCCGCGAGATCGTGGCGGGGACCACGCCCATCGCGGAGACCGTCTCCCCCGCCGCGCGCGCGCACGTGGAGCGCGTCCGGGAGCTCCTGGGCGAGCTGGGGGTGGCGGTGCGGTGGGCGCCCCGGCTGGTGCGCGGTCTCGACTACTACCTGCGCACGGTGTTCGAGGTGGTCTCTCCGGCGCTCGGCGAGCACGCCGTGATCTGCGGCGGTGGGCGCTACGACCGGTTGATCGCCGACCTCGGCGGCCCGCCGGTGGCCGGGGTCGGGTTCGCCATCGGCGAAGACCGGCTGGTGGAGGTCCTCCCGCAGACGTTCCGCGCGCGCGTGCTGGGGGTCCGGCCGGTGGCGGTGCTCCCCCTGGAGAGCGCC
>CAYTTB010000134.1:0-4832 GCA_964440565.1 uncultured Thermoanaerobaculia bacterium | reverse complement strand
CCCCGACCTCCTCGCCACCGTCCAGCTCACGGGCGGCTGGGGGCCGGTGGACGCCCTGCTCACCGTCCGCCACGTGGGAAGGTTCTACCTCGACAACACCGAGGACCTGCGCAAGTTCCCGGAGCTCAGGGCCGAGCCGGGATACGTGCACCGGGTGAATCCCGCGTTCACGGTGGCCGACCTCGCCCTGCGGGTGGACCTGGGCCACAGGGTCGCCGAGCTCGCGGCGGCCCGCCGGGTGCTGCTCGACCTCCGCGTGAACAACCTCACCGACCGGCTGTACACCACGTTCGGTTACATGGACTGGCCGGAACCGGTGTGGACCCCGGCGGCGACCAGGAGCGTCTACGCGGGGCTGACCTTCGACTGGTGAGAGGGGCGGCACCGGGCCAGCGAGCGGCGGGACTCGAGCTCGAGCGGCGAGCGGCCCGAGCGTTCCCGAGGGGGAGGAGCGACGAGGCGGGCCCTGGCGCCCGGATCGCGCCGCGCAGTGGATCGCCGATGGACGATCCGGGTTAGACTCGCGGCGATGGCCGTTACGGCGTGGCGTCCCGGATACGCGAGGCTCGCCCGCACGGGCGAGCTGGAGGAGCGTGTGGCCGCCCTGCGCGCGCTGCTCTCTCCGTGCACCGTGTGCCCTCGCGCCTGCCGTGTGGACCGCCTCGGGGGCGAGCTGGGCACCTGCGCCACCGGCCCGGACCCGGTGGTGGCCTCCTGGACGCCCCATTTCGGCGAGGAACCCGTGATCTCCGGCCGCCGGGGCTCGGGCACGATCTTCCTCGCCAACTGCAACCTCCGCTGCGTGTTCTGCCAGAACCACGACATCTCCCAGCGGCCGAAGACGTTCATGAGGGCGGCGTGCTCGGTCGAGGAGCTGGCGCGCATCCATCTCGAGCTCGCCGATCGCGGTTGCCACAACGTCAACTGGGTGTCCCCCACGCACCAGGTGCCGCAGCTGGTGGAGGCGCTCGCCGTCGCCGCGCGCCGCGGGCTCTCGCTGCCGGTGGTCTACAACACCAACGCGTACGACAGCGTGGAGGTCCTGCGGCTGCTCGAGGGGATCGTGGACGTCTGGATGCCCGACCTCAAGTACGCCAGTCCGGAAACCGGGCTGGAGTGCTCCCGTGTCCCGGACTACCCCGAGCGTGCGCGGACGGCGCTCGCCGAGATGTTCCGGCAGGTGGGCGACGCCTGGGAGCTGGCCCCGGACGGCACCTTGCGCCGGGGGATGCTGGTGCGGATCCTGGTGCTACCCAACGACCTCGCCGGCGTCGAGGAGAGCCTGCGCTGGATCGCCGGGACGCTCTCGCCGCGGGTCGCGATCTCGCTCATGGCCCAGTACTACCCCACGCACCTCGTGCGCACCGGGCGCTACCCGCTGCTCGAGCGCACCATCTCGGCCGGCGAGTGGGGGCGCGCGCTGGAGGCGCTCCAGCGGTACATGGAGGGCGACCGCCACTGGGTCCAGGACTACCGCAGCGCCCCCGCCTACTACCGCCCGGACTTCTCCGACCGGGAGAACCCGTTCCCCGACAGCCGCGACTTCGCCGTGGAATGAGTCAGAGCACGAGCCCGAGCGCGATCCGCGCGGCGAAGGCCACGACCGTGGCCACCAGCACCGTGAGGCCGGTGATCCAGGCCGTGTCGCGCCACCCGAGCTCGCGCGCCAGCGCCGCCACCGTGGCCACGCAGGGCACGTAGAACAGCACGAAGAGGGTGAAGGTGACGAGCTGGACGGGAGTCATCACCGTGGCCAGCTGCGTCGTCCCCATCGCCTGCACCAGCATCACCAGCGAGAGCTCCTTGCGCAGGACCCCGAACACCAGCGTCACCCCCACCGCCGCCGGGAGGCCGAGGAGCGTCACCGTGAGGGGCGAGAGCGCCGTGTTGATCGCGCCCTCCGCGCGCGCCCACTCGAGAAGGCCCAGCACCACCGAGGAGGCGATGAGGAGCGGCCACGCCACGGTGACGAACTCACGCAGCCCGAGCCAGGTCTTGGCGAGCAGCGTCCCCGGGGAGGGCGCCCTCAGGTCCGGGATCTCCAGGATCAGGCCGGGCGACCGCCCCTTCATGCGGGCGGTGAGGAGGTGCCCCAGCACCGCGATCACCAGGAGGTTGAGACCGTAGATCCCCAGCGCCCACCAGGGGCCGAGGTACGCCGCGACCAGGGCGTAGATGACGGTGGAACGGGCCGAGCACGGCACGAACACCGTGAGCGCCGCGGTGAGCCGCCGGTCTCGAGGGGACTCCAGCACCCGCGTGGCCATGATCGCCGGGACCGTACAGCCGTATCCCAGCACCATCGGAAGCACCGACTTGCCGTGAAGCCCGATCCGATGCATGAGGCCGTCCAGGATGTAGGCCATGCGCGGGAGGTACCCCACGTCCTCGAGCAGCGCCAGGACGAGGAGGAACGGGACGAGGTAGGGCAGCACGATACCGACGCCTCCCGACACCCCCAGGATCACGCCTCGCGCCAGGGCCGGCACGAGCCCGCCGGCGGGGAACGCTGCCGCGATCGCAGCGCCGAGGCGGTCGAAGGCCGCGACCAGCGGCCCCTCCACCATCCTGCCCACACCGAAGATCAGGTAGAAGAACCCGGCGAGGATCGCCACCATCACCGGTCCGCCCGTGACCGGATGGAGCAGGACCCGGTCCGCGCGCTCGCGCCAGCCGAGCCGCCGGCGATGCATGGTGGTCGCCCGGTCCTCGATGGCGTGCGCGAGGGCGTGGCGGTGCCCCATCACCACCTCGTCGCCCCGCCAGCCGTGGCGCCGCTCGAGCTCCGCGACGAGCGGCTCCACGCGGTCGGCGAACCCGGGCACCGCACGCTCCACCGCGGCCACGATCCCCGGATCGCGGGCCAGCACGCGCAGCGCGAGGAAGCGGCGTGGGACCGGGTACACCGCGGGCTCCTCCGGCAGCGCCTCGGCGACCCGTCGCACCGCCTCCTCGGTCTCACGGTCGAGCGGCCTGGGCTCCGGCGCGGCCCCCGACATCCCGGCCCGGAGCGCGGTGCGGAACAGCTCCCGGAGACCGGTCCCGCGCCGGGCCACCGTGGGCACCACCGGAACGCCCAGCTCCTCGCGGAGCCGGTCCAGGTCCACCTCGATCCCCTTGCGGCGGGCCTCGTCCATCATGTTGAGAGCCACCACCACCGGGCGCCCGAGCTCCATGAGCTGGAGGGTGAGCTCGAGCGACCGTCCCAGGCGGGTGGCGTCCACGACGTTGACGATCACCTCGGCGTCGCCGGAGAGGAGGAACTCCAGCGAGACCCGCTCCGCCTCGTCCGTGGTGGCGAGCGAGTAGATCCCCGGAAGGTCCACGATCTCGACCTCCCGGCCCAGGACCATCACCCGGCTCCTGGTGTACCCGACCGAGGACCCCGGGAAGTTCGCGGTGGCCGACCGGTAGCCGGCCACCGCGTTGAAGATGGTGCTCTTGCCGCTATTGGGCTGACCCGCCAGAACCAGCCGCATCCGCCGTCACCCTGACCTTCCGCGCGACGCCGCGCCCCAGCGCCACCCGGGTGCCGTGCACCTCCACCAGGACCGGGCCCCGGAACGGGGCCCGCTCCACCACCCGGATCCGGTCGCCCACGTGGATGCCCAGCGCCCCGAGATGGGACCGCACGCCGCCACCACCCTCGATGGCCACCACCGTCCCGTCCCGGCCCACGTCGATCTGCTCGAGGGTCATCGCACCTCCCGCGCGGCTTCCGGATGATAGCCGCGCCTGAGACGCTTTTCAAATATCGTTCACGGGCACGTACGCCGGCGCCGCGCCGGCCCCGCCGGGCGGCGGCCGCCGGACACCGCCGCCGCTCCGGTCCCGCCTCACCTCCTCAGGACGGTGCACACCGAGGCGCAGATGGGCCCACCGATGTTGAACGTCGCGGCGATCTCGGCGCCCCTCACCTGCAGCGGCGCGGGAACCTTGCCCAGCAGCTGCCACGCGCACCACCCCACCATCGCCACGCCCGTGGCGCCGATGGGGTGGCCCTTGGCGATGAGCCCGCCCGAGGTGTTGATGGGGACCGCCCCACCGTCCACCCGGGCGCGGCCCTCCCGCCAGTAGCGGGCGCCCTCGCCGTAACCCGCCACCCCCAGCACCTCGGCCCCGATCGCACCCATCACGGTGAAGCAGTCGTGCACCTCGGCGACGTCCACGTCGCCCGGGCCCACGCCGGCCATCTCGTAGGCGGCGCGCATGGCGCGGTAGGCGCCGGCAGGCCGCAGCACGTCGCGCCCCTCCTTCCTGAGCGGATCGGTCGCCTGCCCCCACCCCGCCAGCTCCACGCAGTCGTCGCGCGCCACCCCCAGACGGCGGAGGCCCTCCTCGGTGGCGAGGATCATCGCCGCGTACCCATCGGAGATCTGCGAGCAGTCGTACGTCTTGAGCGGCAGGCCCTCCACGATGTACCGGTTGCGCCCGCCCACGGTGAGGACGTCCTCGAGCCCCACCTCCACGCCGCGCATCTGGGCGTACGGGTTGTGCCGGGCGTTGGCGTACTCCGTCACCGAGACGTGGGCGAGGTCCTCCTCGCCGACACCGTGCGCGGCCATGTAGTCGCGCATCACCTCCGCGAACAGGTGCGGGAACACGTACACCTTCCCCTCGCGCTCGTCGGGGTGCGAGAAGTACCCCAGCGCCTCTCCCACCGCGACCCCGTCCATCTTCCCGTCCGGACCGCGCATCTTCTCGTACCCCACCGCGATCCCCACCTCGCCGAGACCCGAGAGCAGCTTGTGGACCACCGAGAGGATCGCCTGGCCACCCGTGGCGCAGGCGTTCTCCACTGCCTCGATGGGCTTGCCCTCGAGCCCGGGCAC
>CAYTTB010000133.1:0-4891 GCA_964440565.1 uncultured Thermoanaerobaculia bacterium | reverse complement strand
ACTTCCGGGACTCGAGCGTAACTGCTCGTGCGCCTGGACTTCCCGTCCACATGTCGCGAGCGCGTGTCAAACTCGGGTCAGAACCGTCCGCGTCGACCGCGCCGGTACCGCCCGCATACCCGAACCCGCGAGCCTCGCGGTTCTCTACTCGATCCATCCCGGCAAACAGGGGCAAGCGAGTCACCGGAGTCGTGGTCGCAGCCGCCCGGCGACCTCGCCACCACGCGGCCCCTCCGCTGCTGAACGGCCCGCGCGGCGGCGTATCTGCACACCGGCCGTTCACGCCGACACCGGGCGATGGAACCCCGAGGCGCGTGGCCGTCCGGCCAGCTGGTTCCCACCGCCGGAGCGTGAACGCCGATCCCGCTGTGCGCCGGCCGCGGTGCATCGGACAATGGCACGCGTTACCTCCCCCTCGCGTGGCCTACGGTACCCTGATCTCGATCGGGCCGTCGCCGCGCACCGCGATGGTGGTCTCGTAATACGGCTGCCTGACGCGCCCCTCCTGAGCGGCCGCCACAGCGAAGACCTCGGCGCTGTACAGACCGGGCATCACATTCTCCAGCGTGCACTCGCCGTTCGCGTCGGCCACGCCAGCGACGTGGATGCCGGCGAAATCCTGCTCGATACGCGTGAGGTTCAGGCTCGCGCCACCGAGCGGTACTCCTTGGGCGTCCAGGAGCACGAAGGTCACCGGCCCGCCCCGGTCGAACACCACGGTCTTTTCGATCACATCCTCGCTGTCCTCGTGCTCCCCTTTCCGTTCCACCTTGAACTCTTCGTAATAGTACGGCCCCTGGTACGTCCGCTCCAATCCCTCCGTGATATGCAGCTGATATGTCCCTGCCTCGAGGCCCTCTATGACCGCCCGTCCGGTGCCGTCGGTCTGCACGGTGACCAGCGAGGGGTTGTCCTTCGGTACCCGGGCGAGAACGGGTCGGTGATCGGGGTCGATATCGTTGCGGGTGACGCGGAAGAGCCTGACCACGAGGCCTGGAACGTCGGCGCCGAGTTGGTCCACCACGTGCAGCCGAAGGGTGGCCCCCCGGCTCAGTTCGCCGACCTCAAGCATCGTCTCGTCACCGCCGCGTATCTCGATTGCCTTGCGACGCACGGGCTCGAACCCATCGAAGCGAACCTCGACGTCGTAGACCCCTTCCGCGATATCGTCGACGTGGTATACCCCGGCCTCATCGCGCGCGGCTCGTACAGTCACGCGATCGCCGTAGAATGGGTGGTCGCCGACCCTCGTGATGAACGTGACCCGCGGTTCCTGCTCCTGATCGGCGACCTG
The DNA here is from genome assembly GCA_964440565.1 of uncultured Thermoanaerobaculia bacterium. GTDB lineage: Bacteria > Acidobacteriota > Thermoanaerobaculia > Thermoanaerobaculales > Sulfomarinibacteraceae > CAYTTB01. Next base: position 3,597 of record CAYTTB010000133.1, on the reverse strand, counting down.
GCGCGCATCGTCCAGAGAGATACGGAGCGTCCCCGGAGAGGCGAGGAAGAAGTCCAGGTCATCCAGCACATCCCCCGAGTGAAGAGGCAACGGCGGCGCGGGGTCTTCCCGCTCCCAGTGCCCGACCTTCGGCAACGACTCGGGGACGGGAGCGATGAGGTAGCTCCCCTCAGCGAGACTCGGGAACAGATACGATCCGTCCGAGGCGGTCCGCACCTCCTTCTGTGCCACGGGAGTGGCGATGAGCTGATCGGGATCGGCTGGGTCCGGTGTCACCCGAACCGCACGCACGATGACACCCTTCGCAGGTGTCCCGTCCTCGTGGAGGACATGCCCGCTGACCATCGCGCCACGATCGAGCCGAATGTCCAGCGATGCAGCCGGTCTCGTCGCCACGAGACCATCCCGCCACCAGGGAGCGAATCCCCTGGCAGTGCAGCTGACCGTGTACGAGGCGTCGCGTGTGAGGCCATCGATACGAAAGCTGCCATCGTCCCCCGTGAAGGCGCTCGCTGACCGTGCCGTGGAATCCGCCGCAATCGCGACCACACGCACCGCCGGCACAGCGCGGCCGGCGTCGTCGGTGACCCTGCCGACTATCGAGCCCGCCGGTTCCAGCTCGATCCGAACGTAGCTCCCTCCCTGGGATCCGCCCTGCACCTGAACCCGAGTTCTTCCCTTCAGGTAGGTGGGCGCCGAGACCGTGACCGTCACCTCCTCGTCGGGCGGCAGGTTGCGCACGACAAATCCACTCGCTGTCCTCTCGCCCTCGCGCCCCACCGTGAAGGGACCCACCGTGACGGACGCGAGAACCCTCGCGTCTGGAATCACGGCACCCGTCGAGGCGTCCACCACGTCGACCGCGAGATCCGCCCCCGGGTTCAACTGCAATGAGACCGACCCCCGATCCTCCCAGGCGACCTGCCGCGCGACGGGCTGGTAGTCGGGCTCATTCACCAGGGCGACGTATGTGGGAGCGAGAGGGACATGGTCCTTCGTCCGAAACAGGCCCTTCGCGTCGGTCCGGACCATCTCCACGAAGGGAGCGCCTTCTGCCACGGCGAACACCGTCACCGGGGTACCGCGCGCTGGGGACCCGTCGGGGGTACGCACCGACCCCGCCACTGACGCGGCGGCCTCATCCAGGCGGATCTCCATCTCCTGGGTCGGCCTTGGTTGCACCGGAAGTGCCCGCGTGGCATAACCCGGCGCTTCGCACACCACCTCGAAGCCCGCGGCGTCGAACTGTGGCACCTCGATCGGCTCCTCGAGAGAGAAATGAAACCGGCCGTTGCGGTCCGTGCTGACGGAATACTGCTCGCCCGCGTCGGTGCGCAGTGCCAAGGGCGCGACCCGCCAGGTGCGCATGTCGAGGCGCAGCACCCGGATCGTGGCGTTCGCCACTGGCTCGCCGGCCGCGCTCGTGACCCGGCCGGAGACCTCGGTTCCCGCCTGCCGCGGCACCGGGCTCGAGCCCGGAGCCACGAATCTCGTCAGGCGCAGGCGGAGCGATCGCCCGCGCGACGGGGAGATCCAGCGAAGCGCCGGACGATATCCCTGCATGCGCGCGACGAGAAGCCCCCCCTCGGGTGGCAGGCCAATGGTGAACGCGCCTCCTGGCCCGGTCACCGTTTTCCCGAACAGCGCCACGTCGCCGCGCGCCGAAATGCGGAGCATCCGGAGCCGAACACCGCTGAGTGGTGCCCCCTGCGCTCCGAGCACCTGACCGTCCAGCGTCGCCTCGCTCGCCGTAGGCTGGCCGCGCACCGAGGATCGCATCCCCGCCCCTCCGGACGGGTTCGCGACCAGCCCCACACACGCCGACACGAGAGCCACGCAGGCGAGCCGCGCTCTAATCCCCCACATCGCAACCCTCCACGGTACGTCAGATCCGAAAAGGAGCCTCCCGGCGCTCGGCGCCGGGAGGCGAGGGGTTGATGACAGAAACTAGGAGACGTAAAGGTACTTGAAGACGAGCTTCCCCGTGTAGAGGTTCTCCTCCCAACTCCATACGTCCACACAGAACACCTCTGCATGGGCAGCAGGGCCGATCGTCAGCTTGGCGTAGGACTCCAGGTAGTGATAGCTGTACGGCTCGAAACCGACCTCGCCATCAAAATGAATCCCACCATAGACCCGGAAGCAGATGTATCCACATTGCAGGTTGGCTTCGCCATCGACGTCGAGGCGCACGATGGGCATGTATCGCGAGTTTCCGCCAGAATACATGTACCTTCCACCCACCGTCAAGCCACCGGAGAGGCTCGTCTCGGGACCACAGACACCATAGATCGTCGGGTAATAGAAGCTGATGGTAGCGATATCGAAGGTCACCGTCACACAGTCGCCACCGTCCCACATCATCTGCATGAACTTCCCCACGTTCTTGATCCCGTTGTCGAGCTTGCCGATGGCATCCACGAACTTCGCGACCTTGTAGGTATCGCTCCAGTAGGCGTCAAGGCGGACCTGCATGCTGTCCTTCGAAATCGTGCTGTGCTGGAGATAGGCGTCAACGGCCCCCGGTGACCTGGTGAGCTCCATGAGCTTCGTCGCGATGTGGTAGTCGTAACACTCCCTCTGGCCCGCCCACGCCGGAAGCACGGCGAGCGACAGCACGACCGCCGCCAGGACGGCACCCCTGATCATCGGATTTCCTCTGCGCATCGTAACCTCCTTCCTGCCTCCCTGTCGGGTGATCTGGGCTGGGTTGGCTCCCACCGACCGTACCGATGACGATCCGCACCTAGGGCCCACGAATGAACATCTCCACCTCGCGGCTGCGGGGTCCTCTGATTGGCCCACCGCACCACTCGCACCCACCCGCTTACAGTTACGGGCATTGTCGTGAGTTCCACCGTCCCATGCATCTGCCACGCGATAGAGAGCCGCTATATCCATCGATAGTGCCGTGAAGATGCGCCTCATCTCACACGGGAGACGATGAGGACCCCGGTCGGTCAAGTGGCCGCCGCCAGCTGGCATCTCACCGCCGGGTGGCCCCCGACGGAATCACCGGTCCGGAGGGGACGCTCCCGGGTGGGGATCACGGCGGGTGGACCGGTTCGGCCAACCGACGCGGCTCCGGCGGCGCCGGGCGGCGGCGGCGTAGGCGGCGCGCACCTTGGCGAGGGCCACCGGGTCGGTGGCGGCGGGCGCGGCGAGCAACGCCTGCGGGTGGAGCTCCGGCGCGCCGGGAGGTGGCGCCGCCCCGGGACGCACCAGCGCCACCGCGAGCCCCCACGGCACCGCCTCGAGGCCGCGGCCGATCCCGGGCTCCATCGGCACCGTGACGAAGGCGCCGCCGTGGGCCGCACCCCGGTGGAGGTAGCAGTCCAGCAGGGCGCGGAACCTGCGGGTGAGGAGGCCCGGATCCACCCCCTCCCCGCGCTCCCAAGGCTCGAGCGGCGCGAGGAACGCCGCCGCCGGCGCGGCGCCGCGCCACGGCGCCGCGCCGCGGGGTGGGTGGCGCACCCCCCGCCCATCGCGGCTATACTCGGCCCCATGAGCGACCTCGCGGTGGAGACCCGCCGGCGCCACCGGGAGCGCGTGCGCCGCCTCACCCCGGCCGGACGGGTGGAGCTCGCCCTCCGCCTG
>CAYTTB010000132.1:0-4907 GCA_964440565.1 uncultured Thermoanaerobaculia bacterium | reverse complement strand
GCTGCAGTCGGTACCGGGCGTGGGCAACGTCTTCATGGGCGGTTTCCGCGAGCGGATGGTGCGGATCTGGCTGGACCGTGACCGGCTGGCGGCCCAGGGGCTCACCGTGGGCGACGTCATCGCCGCCCTCCGGCGGGAGAACCTGGAGCTTCCCGGCGGGTTCATCGAGGGCGAGCGCGAGGAGCTCGCGGTGCGCAACATGGGGCTGTTCGGCTCCGTGGAGGAGTTCGACCGGATGATCGTGGCCACGGTGGGCGGACGCCAGATCCGGCTGCGGGACGTGGGCCTCGCCCAGGACGGCACCGCCGACGAGCGCGGCGTGGGCCGGTACAACCTGCGCCCCGCGCTGGGGCTCGGGATCGCTCCCCGCTCCGGCGCGAACCTGGTGCAGGTCTCGCGCGCCGTCCGCGAGCGGATGCGTGAGCTCGCGGCCGACTTCCCCGAGGGCGTCCGGTACGACATCGCCTTCGACGCCGCCGACTACGTGGAGCGGTCCATCGCGAACGTCCAGTTCGACATCGTCTACGGGGCGGCGCTCGCGATCCTGGTGGTGTTCGCCTTCCTGCGCTCCTGGCGGTCCACCCTCATCGTCTCCCTCGCCATCCCCACCTCCCTCGTGGCCACCTTCGGGTTCATGAGGGCGCTGGGGTTCTCGCTGAACAACCTCACCACCCTCGCCCTCGCCCTCTCGGTGGGCGTGGTCATCGATGACGCCATCGTGGTGCTGGAGAACGTCTTCCGGCACCAGGAGGCGGGGGAGGACCCGGTCACGGCCGCCCACACCGGCACCCGCGAGATCGCGCTCGCGGCCACCGCGGCCACCCTCTCCATCGTCGCCGTCTTCCTCCCCGTCGCCTACATGAAGGGGATGATCGGCCGGTTCCTGTACGAGTTCGGGGTGTCGGTGGCGGTGGCGATCCTGGTCTCGCTGTTCGTCGCCCTGACGCTGACCCCGATGCTGTGCTCCCGCACCCTCAGGGTCCGTCCGACGCACGGCCGGGTGTACGGGGCGTTGGAGCGGGCCTTCCGGTGGCTGGAGGGGGCGTACGGCAGGGCGCTCGACTGGTCGCTGCGCCACAAGGGGACGACGCTGCTCTTCGCCGGCGCGCTCTTCCTCTCGAGCCTCGCCCTCGTCCCCCTCATGGGGGCGGAGTTCGCTCCCGCCGAGGACATGTCCATGTTCATGGTCTCGCTCGAGGCGCCGGTAGGCACGTCGCTGACCCGCATGGACCGCCTGCTCCAGCGGGTGGAGCGGGTGATCCTCTCCCAGCCCGAGGTGCGCTCCGAGTTCGCCGCCATCGACATCGAGGAGCGCGGCCAGGTGAACCACGGGATCGTGTTCGCGCGCCTGGTGCCGCCATCCCGGCGCGAGGCCGGCCAGGCCGAGGTGGTGGCGCGGCTCCGGCGTGAGCTCGGGAAGATCGGCGGGCTGGCCTCGCGGGTGGTGGAGTTCTCCTTCTACAACGCCGGCGGCCAGGGCGGCGACTGGGATCTCGCGTACACCATCTCCGGCCCCGACCTGGAGGAACTGGACCGGGTGGGCCGGCGCGTGGCCGCGCGGCTGGGCAAGGTCTCCGGCGTGGTGGACGTGGACACCGACCTCGACCTCCACCAGCCGCAGCTGCACGTGCGCCTGGACCGGGAGCGGGCGCACGACCTCGGCCTCGACGCGGCAACCGTGTTCGAGACGGTGTACGCGATGATCGCGGGCCGCAAGGTCGGGTCCTTCACCACCCAGGGGAAGCGGTACGACGTCCGGGTCAAGGCGCTGCCCGAGGACCGCCGCCGTCCGGAGGACATCGGCGCGCTGATGGTGCGCACCCCCTCGGGGCGGCTGGTGCGCCTCGACAGCGTGGTGCGGATCGAGCCGGGGCTGGGTCCCGTGAACATCAACCGCTCCGATCGGGAGCGGAGCCTGCTGCTCACCGCCAACCTCCAGGGGATCCCGCTCAGCCGGGCCCTCCGGGAACTCCGGGCGATCCTCGCCGAGGAGCTGCCGCCGGGGTTCCACGCGAAGCCCGCGGGCCAGGCCGAGCAGTTCGCCGAGTCCATGTCCAGCCTGCTGTTCGCCCTCGGCCTCGCGGTGCTCATCGTCTACATGGTGCTCGCCAGCCAGTTCAACTCGCTGGTCCACCCGTTCACCATCATGTTCGCCCTGCCCCCGGCGGCGGTGGGCGCGCTGCTCGCCCTCTACCTCACCGGCAGCACCTTCAACATCATGTCCATGATCGGGATCATCCTGCTGTTCGGGCTGGTCACCAAGAACTCCATCCTCCTGGTGGACCTGACCATCCAGCGGCGCGCCCAGGGGCTCGACCGCGAGGCCGCGCTCCGCGCGGCATGCCCGGTGCGGCTCCGCCCCATCCTCATGACGGCGCTGTCCATGATCTTCGGCGTGCTGCCCGTGGCCCTGGCGCTGGGGGCGGGGGCCGAGGCTCGCGCCCCGATGGCCATCGCCACCGCCGGGGGCATGACCACCTCGACCCTGCTCACGCTGTTCGTGGTCCCCTGCATCTACGCCGTCCTCGATCGCGCGGCGGAGCGCCTGCGCGGGCCCTCACGTCGCGCCACAGCCGCTCCACCCAGATGACCGCGACGTCCTCGAGGCGGCGGGGTGGGCCGCCACCGTGGCTCCCTCCATCCCGCCCGGCACGCGCCGCCACGAGGCAGGGAATAGCTGGCCGGAGGCAGCGCCGCCCCGCGGACGCCCCCCTCTCCCCGGGCGCCGGAGCGCGCACGGCGCCACCCCTGCGGAGCCGGGGTGCCGGGCGCGATCCGCGACGGTGACCGGGGCCGCGGCCGGATCCGTGTCCGCAGCCGCGCACGGCGGGGCGCGGTGCCACGTCCCGAGGCGACGACTGTCCCCTGCTCGGGGAGTGTCCCCAGCTCGTTCCGACCACGGACGGACGGCGGGTTGCACCACCCGCCGCCCTCGCCTATACTCGGCCTGCAGTTTCCCGACAGCGCGAGCGAGCGGAAGGAGGCATCGATGCGAAGGCTTCTCGTGGCGATGTTCGCGGTCCTCCCGGCGGTGGCGGCGGCCCAGCAGCCCAGGGTCGAGCTGGTCCCCACCGTGGGCTACCTGTGGGGCGGGGAGATCGTGGTCCGGGAGCGGGCGATCCGGCACCGCGACTTCGACGTCGGCCTGAGCTCGAGCGGCTCCTATGGTGTCAAGCTGGACGTCCCGGTGGGCCGGAGGTGGGCGGTGGAGTTCCTCGCGCTCCGCCAGGAGACGCAGCTCGAGGACGACCAGGGGCTGTTCGGCGAGGTTCCCGGGGGGTTCATCGAGCCGGGGAGCACCCACGTGCTGGACGCCGAGGCCACCTACCTCCACGCGGGCCTGATGTGGATCGTGCGCGAGGGCCCGGCCCGGTGGCACCTGGTCGCCACCGTGGGCGCCACCCATTTCAACTTCGTCCTCCCCCTCCCCAGCGACACGCAGATGTCGGTGAGCGCCGGGGGCGGGGTCCAGATGGAGATGTCGCCGCGCCTCGCGGTCCGTTTCGAGGCCCGCGCGTACTGGACGCGCACCGACGACGGGCTGAGCGCCACGTACACCTTCGCCAACCCGGACTGCACGGGGGACTGCTCGTACACGTACGTCTACAAGAGCTCGATGCTCCAGACCGAGCTCAGCGCGGGGCTGGTGTTCCGCTTCTGACGCGGTTTCCGGAGGGTCGCGAGTCAGGAAGGGAGGTGATGTCCGGTGGGAGCCCCCACCCGAACCGCACGCGGGGTCGCGGTGGTCGAGGCCGAGGGCGAGCTGGACCGCGATGCGCTCGTGGAGCTCGACGCCGCGATCGGCCAGGCCACCTCCACCGCCCGGCCGCGCCTCGTGATCGATCTGACCGGCTGCCGGCGGATCACCAGCGACGCGCTGCGCCGGTTCGTGAGCCTCGCCCGCCAGCTCGAGGGCCGCGGGGGCGGGTTCGCGCTCGCCGGCGCCAGTGGCGAGGTGGAGCGTGCCATCTCCCTCGCCGGCATCGACCGGCTGGTGACCGTGCTCCCATCCGTGAAGGCCGCGGTGGCCGCCCTCGACCGCGACCGGCGCATCGAGCTGCTGGCCACGTTCGTCGTCGAGCTGCTGGGACGCGCCGAGGCGAGGGCGTGAGGCACGCGGGGTCACGAGCGGTGGAACAGGAGCTCCACCAGCCCGAACCGCAGGCGGTCGCCGTCCTCCAGCGCCACGTCCTGGCCGGTGGGGATGCGTCGGCCGTTGACGAACGTCCCGTTGGCGGTGCCCACCTCCTCGCGGACGTACCACCGTCCCCCGCGATGCACGAGCAGGGCGTGCCGGCGGCTCGTGGTCCTGCGGCGGTCGAGAGCGCCCAGGTCCACCGCCGGGCTCTGGCCGGTGACCGGGTCGAACCGGCCCACGGTGACCACCTCCGAGTCGCCCAGCTCGAACACCGTCCCGGTCTCCTGGTGCTCGAGGACCGCGCGGGCGGTGGAGGCCTCCTCCCGCTCCTCCCGGCGCCTCTCGGCCGCGGGCGCTCCCTCGCCCAGGAGCGCCGGGTTGGCGAGGCGCAGCCGGTGGCACAGCTTCCGCAGCATCCGGATGGAGATCTCGGGGTTGTGCCGGATCAGCTGGTCGAACGTCCCGCGGTCGATCCGCAGCAGCACGCACTCCTCCGCCGCCCGCGCCGAGGCGGTCCGGGGGAGATCCTCGAGGATCGCCATCTCCCCGAAGAAGTCTCCCTCCCCGAGCGTGGCCAGACGCCGCTCGCCCTCGCCCGACGAGGCCACGATCTCCACCGTGCCCGACTGGATGATGTACATCTCCGCGCCGGGATCTCCCTCGCGGAAGATGTACTCACCCGCCGGGACGGTGACCGTGAGCTCCGCCGCGACCTCCTGGATGTCCTCGCCGCCCATACCGCTCCCTCCAGCCATCCGTCGCCGCCGGT
>CAYTTB010000131.1:0-5001 GCA_964440565.1 uncultured Thermoanaerobaculia bacterium | reverse complement strand
GCGCATCGCGCGAGCACCGCCTCGAGCCCAGGCAGCGGCCGCTCCCGCTCCGGTAGGCACCTCGTCACGGTGCGGCGGTGTCACTCCGCCGTCCGCAGCGCCGTGTCCGGAGCGAGCCGTGCCGCGCGAACCGCGGGCAACACGCCGGCACTGACCCCCAGGGCGATGGAGAACGCGAGGCCCACACCTGCGGCCCGCCACGGCAGCAGCGGCGGCCATCCCAGCGCGGCGCAGGCGATCCGCGTGGCGACGATCCCGGCCGCGGCCCCCGCTACCCCCCCGAGCCCGGAGAGCAGCGCGGCCTCACCGAGGAACTGCACCAGGATGTCGCGCCGCCTCGCCCCTACCGCGCGCCGCAGGCCGATCTCGCGCACCCGTTCGCGGACCGCCATCAGCATCACCGCCAGGATGCCCACGCCGCCGGTGGCGAGCGAGACGGCGGCCACGGCGCCCGTCAGAGACCGGAACATCTCCCCCGTCTGGTACTCCATCGCGAGGATCTCGGCGGGATCGGTCACGGTGAAATCGTCCCCCCGACCCGGTGGGATCCGGTGTCGGTGCCGTAGCGTCTCGGCGATGGCGGGCCTCAGCCGGCGCAGCGCCTCCGAGTCGGAAAGCTCCAGCACGATCCGGTCGAGCCAGGTCCGGCCGAAGATCCGCTCCAGCGCGGTGCGCAAGGGGACGAATGCCGCCGCGTCGAGCGATTCCCCGCCGAGACCCAGTCCCTTCTTCACTGTCACCCCCACCACCCGGTACGGCGCGCCGCCGAGCCGCACGGTCTCGCCCACCGGGTTGTACGACCCGAACAGCTCCTCGGCGAGCGCACCGCCCAGCACCACGACCCTGGCGAGGCCCCGGTTCTCCGCGGCGGTGAACAGCCTTCCCCTCGCCGTCCGCACGTCGCGGATCGCGAAGAACTCAGGTTCCACCCCCAGCACGGGCGCCGAGAGCGCCTCGCCCCGCCACGAGAGCTGAGCGCTCCCCTCGGCCACGCCAGCCGCCCGCCGCACCGCGGCGAACGCCCGGACGAGCGCCGCACCGTCCCCCGGCGTGAGGGTCCGTGCCGCACGCACCTGGAACATCCTCCGGCCCATCCGCTCGAACTTCCCCGCCTCCACGGTGAGCACGTTGCTGCCCAGCGCAGCGATCCGCGCCGTGAGGTCGCGCCGCGCCGCCTCACTCGAGCCCACCGAGGCCACCAGCGCCGCCACCCCGAGCCCCACCGAGAACGCCGAGAGCGCCGTCCGGAGGCGGTGCGCGAGCAGGATCCTCGCCGACAGCCGGGCGGCACGCGCGAGCTGCATCGCGCTAGACGCGCACCGCCACCCGGTTCGACCGGTCCGAGGCGATGCGGCCGTCGCGGAGCGTCACGATCCGCCGGGCACGGGCGGCCACCTCCGGATCGTGCGTCACCACCACCACGGTCCGCCCCTTGGCGTTGAGATCGGAGAAGATCTCCAGGATCTCCTCGCCCGCAGCGGAGTCGAGGTTGCCCGTGGGCTCGTCGGCGAGGATCACCGACGGATCGTTGATCAGCGCCCGGGCGATGGCCACCCGCTGCTGCTGGCCGCCGGACAGCTGGTTTGGCCGGTACCGGATCCGATCGCCGAGGCCCACCGCGCGCAGCAGCTCCGTGGCGCGCTCCCTGGCGTTCGCCGGGTACGTGTCGGCGTAGAGCAGGGGGAGCAGCACGTTGTCGATCACCCGCAGCCGGTCGAGCAGGTTGAAGCTCTGAAAGACGAACCCGATCTCGCGGTTACGCAGGCGCGAAAGCTCCCGGTCGGACAGCCCGGTGACGTCCCGCCCGCGGAACAGGTAACGCCCCGCCGTGGGCACGTCGAGACACCCGATCACGTTCATGAGCGTGGTCTTGCCGGTGCCGGACGGCCCCATGATGGCGACGAGCTCGCCCTCGTCGATGGCGAGATCGATCCCGCGCAGCACGGGGGTCTCCACCCCGCCGTCCCGGTACGTCTTCTCGATCCCCTGAAGCTCGATGATCATCCCGACTGCTCCTCCTCCGCGGCCTCCACGACCACCTCCTCCCCCTCGCGGAGCCCTGACCGGACCTCGATCTCGGAACCGTACATGTCGCCCAGCGTCACCGGCCGCCGCTCGGCCGCGCCCCCGCTCGCCACCACCACGTACGGCCTGCCCGCGTCGTCACGGCGCACCGCCTGAAGCGGCACGAGCACGAGCCCCTTCCGCTCGCCCGCGGTGATCGTGACCGAGGCCGTCATCTGCGGTCGCAGCACGTCGCGGTTGCCGCCCGTGATGCGCACCAGCACCAGGTAGGTCACCACGTTGTCCCGTACCTTGGCTTCCGGGCTCACCGCCCGCACCTCGCCCGTGAACGTCTCGTTCGGGAACGCGTCCACTGTGATCTCGGCCTCCTGACCCACCCTGACCTTGCCGATGTCCACCTCGTCCACGTACGTCTCCACTTCGAGCCGGTCGAGGTCCATGATGGTGACGAAGGTAGGCACCGCGAAGCTGGCGGCCACCGCCTCCCCCTCCCGGGTCGCCACCGTGGTCACGGTGCCCGAGATCGGCGCCCGGATGGTGGCGTACCCGAGCCCGATCCGCGCCTGGCGGACCCGGGTCTCGGCCGCCCGGAGCCGCGCCCGCGCCGCCGCCGCCTCGGCGCGCGCGAGGTCGAGCTCCCGCCGCCGCAGCTCGAGATCCTCGGCCGAGACCAGGCCCTCCTTCGCGAGCGCCTCGCGGCGCGCCAGCAGCGAACGGGCCAGGGCCACCCGCGCCCCGGCCCGCTCGAGCGCCGCCCGCGCCTCCAGCACCTCCGCCTCCGCCGCCTCGACCGCCGCCCGGAGCTCCCGGTCGTCGAGCCTCGCCAGCAGATCGCCCGCCCGCACCCGGTCGCCGACGTGCACGAACAGCTTCTCGAGGACCCCGGAGATCCGGGGCCCCACCTTCACCTCCGCGCCCACCTCCGGCCGCACCGTCCCCGTGGCCACCACCGTGAGCGGCACGTCGCGCCGAACGGCTCGTACCGTCCGCGCCGCCCGCACCGCGGCCTCGGTTCTGTCCGCGGCCCCACCGCAGCCGGCCGCGACCACGGCCAGCGCCACGAGCCCCACCGCCCCGAGTGTCGCGATCCTCGCCCTCACGCCTCCTCCGCTCGCCATCCGGCCTGCCATTGTACGAGCCGCGCGTACGCTCCGTCACGGGCGAGGAGCTCCTCGTGCGTCCCGATCTCCACGATACGCCCGGCCTCCAGCACCACGATGCGGTCGGCCTCCCGCACGGTGCTCAGCCGGTGCGCCGCCACGATCCTGGTGCAACCGAGGCGGCCGATGTTGCGGTGGATGCAGGCCTCCGTCTCGACGTCCAGCTCGCTCGTCGCCTCGTCGAGGATCAGCACCCGCGGATCCCCGGCGAGCGCCCGGGCGAGACACAGCCGCTGGCGCTGGCCGCCGCTCAGGTTCCCGGCCATCTCGGCGAGCGGCGTCGAGTAGCCCAGCGGGAGGCTCTCGATGAACCCGTCGATCTCGGCGAGGCGCGCCGCCCGCCGGATCGCCGCGAGATCGAGGGCAGGGTCCGCGAGCGCGATGTTGTCGCGTACCGAGCCGGAGAACAGGGCGGCACCCTGCAGCACCACCCCGATCTGGCGCCGCACCCGTTCGAGGTCGAGCTCGACGAGGTCGATGCCGTCGAGGCGGACCGAGCCCGCGGTGGGCCACAGGAGCCCCGCGATCAGCTTGAGTAGCGTGGACTTCCCTGCACCGGATGGACCGACGATGGCGACCATCGATCCGGGCTCGATCACGAGGCTCGCGTCGCGGATCACCAGCGGCGCCCGCGGCCCGTAGCGGAACGACACACCGGCCAGCTCGACGGCGCCCCGCAGCGTGCCGGGGTCGCGGCCTCGCCGGCCGGGCGGTCGCTCGGGCTCGTGCTCGTACACCTCGTCGAGGCGCTCGAGGTGCGTCCGCACCGTCTGGAAGCTCTGAATCGCCCCGACCACCGTGCCGAGGGGGGCCAGGAACGACCCTGCGAGCACGTTGAAGCCGAGCATCGCCCCCAGCTCGAGCCGGCCACGGATCACCGCATCCGCCCCCGCGAGCAGCAGGGCCGCCGGCGCCGCCACCGCGAGCGCCCCCGCCACCGAGCCCAGCTGCGCCGCCCGGCGTTGCCGCGCCATCGAGGCCGCCAGCTCGTCGAGGAAGAACGCGCGCCAGCGACGCAGCACCCGCTCCCCAGCCCCCGAAGCCTTCACGGTCTCGATCCCCCGGATCGCCTCCACGAGGTACGCGCGGCTCCGCGCCTGCGCCTCCACCTCGCGGTCCGAGAGGGGCTTGACGAGCCGCACCGACACCACCGCGATCGCGAGCTGGGCCGCGGCCACCGCCACCACCACCAACGCCAGACCGGGCTCCACCGCGAACATCGCCACCAGGTAGCTCGCCATGAGCAGCGTGTCCAGGGTCACCGACACCAGCTGCTGCGACAGCGCGTTCCGCACCACCGCGTTGCTGGAAAGCCGCATCAGCAGGTCGCCCGTCGAGCGCAGGTGGAAGAACGAGAGCGGCAGCTCGAGCAGCGTCCGGAAGAAGCTGGTGGTCATCCGGCGGTCCATGGCGGCCTGCAGGCGCACAAGCAGCTCCGACCGCAGGAGGGTGACGCCCGCGTGCGCCGCCACGTACACCGCCACACCGGCGGCGAGCGTCCCGAGCGCCGAGAACGATCGCGCCGGGATCACCCGGTCGATCACGTGGGCCGTGACGAGCGGCATCACCAGGCCCAGGGCGAGCAGCGCCGCCGACGCCGCCGCCACCGCGGCGAGCCTTCCCCGCTGCTCGAGCGCGAAGCCGAGGTAGCGGCGCCAGCCGCGGGTCGCGGGGCGCCGCGGCTCGAGCCGCTCCGTCGGCTCGAAGGCGATGGCCACCCCCGTGAACGACCGCTCCATCTCGTCGCGCCCGACCGCCACCCGGCCCCCCAAGTTCGACAGTTTTGAGCGTAAGTTATTGAAAGCATTGGACCGGC
>CAYTTB010000130.1:2132-5054 GCA_964440565.1 uncultured Thermoanaerobaculia bacterium | reverse complement strand
GCCCGAAGATGAAGATCGTGCGGTTCTCCTCGTCGATCCGGTAGACGATGCGATCGCGATGGGTAGGCCGGATGGACCGGTATCCCGCCAGGTCACCGACGCCGTGTCTCCGGGGGTTCACGCCTTCACCACGTTGGGCCGGGGCTCGCGGTAGACGCCGCGGGTGTCCACGACGAGCGGAGCCTCCCGGGCCACGAGGTCGTAGTCCACCGCGGTGTGGTCGGTGGCGATGACGACGGCGTCCTGGGTGCGGAGGGTGCCGGCGGTGAGCGGCACGGACTCCAGGGGCGGCAGGTCCGGCCAGGAGCGCATCCTGGGCGCCACCGGGATGTGCGGATCGTGGTAGCTCACCTCGGCGCCGAGCTCGAGCAGGCGGTGGATCAGCTCGAACGCCGGGCTTTCGCGCGGGTCGTCGATGTCCCGCTTGTAGGCCAGCCCCAGCACGAGGACCCGGGAGCCCTTCACCGGCCGGCCACGCTCGTTCAGGGCCAGGGTGAGCTTCTCGATCACGAACCGCGGCATCGCCACGTTGACCTCGCCCGCCAGCTCGATGAACCGCGGCGTCACCCCGTACTCGCGCGCCTTCCACGAGAGGTAGAACGGGTCGAGCGGGATGCAGTTGTGCACCGCGATCCCTCCCGAAGCGGTGAACGATCGCGCCCCCTTCACCTCGAGCGAGTAGACGTGGCCTGTGATCCGCTCGGAACGGACCTCGGTGACGCGCATCGCCGCGAGGCCCGAGGCCACTCGAGCCTTCCGGGCCCGGGTCGTCACGCGCCGACGCCTGGCGGCGCACGCCGCTTCGAGCTTCAGGCGCTTCTCGCCCAGGAACATCTCGGTCAGCGCCTCGACCGTCTCGGCCCCCTGCATCCTGAGCTGGGGAGAGCCTTTCTTCAGGCGCGGGTAGAAACCCAGGTCCTGAAGAAGCTGCAGCGTCTGCTCGAGCAGTGTTGAGCTGGACGAGAAGTACCCGACGACTGCAGTGTTGTTGGCATGTGAGTACGGCCGGCCTCTCTTCACGTACTCGTGGCGGCCCGACCGCACCCACACGTCGCCGTCGCCTCGCAGCAGACCCTTGAGGAGTTCACGCTTGTGATCAAGGCCCAGGTCGAAGAACAGATCCGGAACCCGCATCTCCGTGGAGCACTGCCCACACCGCCAGTGGTCTCGGACAAGCCACCCGAGGAGGAGGCTGGAGACCTTGATCGTGGTGGTGTACCAGGTCCTGTCCTGGTAGGTCGTCCCCGGAAACCCTATTGCGCGGAGGATCTGGAGCGCGTCTTCGATGTAGTCACGCTCGCCCCGGCTGAACGTCCAGCGCACGCGAATGCTGCCGCCGTCCTCCGTCACGCACCCTTCCGAGAGGTAGTAACCCACGAGGCGGGCGACAGCCGGCGTCACGCGGAGGCTGGAGGGCCATATCCGCCGCGCCCTTCCCACTCCCGTCAGAAGAACCACCTCCGCGCGTGAAAGCGGTAGCTGCGACTCGATTTCGATGAAGCGGTCCAACCGCAGCGCGTTCGACCGGATGGAGTCGCGGATCTTCCACCCGAAGTGCCGCTTCAACACCTCGGAGTGTTCGCTCCAGGAACCGGTTACCGGCCTGACCCAGACGCGGGTTCTCTCCTGTTCCGGAACGACTTCCAGGAGATCCACGACCGGATCTGGGGTGCCCCGGTCCCCGCAATCGGAAAGGACGGGCAACCGATCTCCCTCGTGAAGGTGAGAGGCCGGGACGGTCTCCAGACGGTGGTCACGGTAGACGAGCATTGGATGCTCGGGCGTCACCGTAAGCGTGCGGTTGCCGTCGGTGCGGACGGTGAGGACCGGCCCGTCGTACCTCCCACGGTAGAGGGTGGTGACCGGAAACCAGCCTCGCTCGCCGGTGCGCGGGTCGATGGCGAGGGCCTCGAGGCCGTCGGTCTGCACGTAGAGCCCTTGCCGGGTGATGACCACCTCGCACGAATCCCGGAGGAGGCGGTAAAGCTGCTCGAGACGGTAGACGCCCGCGAGGCCCCGCCCGCGAACGCGAACCCATTCGGAGCCGTCGAGGCAGTGCCCGCCCCAGCCGGGGCCGGGGTCGAAGCGCATGAAGCCGAACGGCTTGGTCTCGGCGGCGTCGAGCACCTCCCAGATGTCGATGCCCATGCGGTCGTAGACCACCTTGAGCTCGTTCACCAGCGCGATGTTGACCGCGCGGAAGATGTTCTCCATCAGCTTGGTGGCCTCGGCGGCGCGGGCGGAGGAGACACGGACGGTACGGGCCACGACCTGGGCGTAGAGCGTCTCGGCCAGGTCGCCGGAGACGGGGTCCACGCCGCCCACCACCTTCGGGATCGTGGTGGTGCCCCAGTCGGGGTTGCCCGGGTCCTCGCGCTCGGGGGAGAACGCGAGGAAGAAGTCGGTGCCGGCGGCGAGGCCGGAGCTCTCCAGGATCTCGCGCAGCAGCCCGTCGGTGGTGCCGGGGTAGGTGGTGGATTCGAGCACCACCAGCTGGCCGCGGCGCAGGCGGGCGGCGATCTCGCGCGCGGTGCCCTCCACGTAGCGCATGTCCGGTTCGCGCTGGGGGCTGAGCGGCGTGGGCACGCAGATCAGGATGGCGTCGGGCTCGCCCAGACGGGCGAACTCGGTGGTGGCGGCGAGGCGGCCGGCCTCCACCACCGCGGCGAGGCGGCCGCCGTCGAGGTGGCGGATGTAGCACTCCCCCCGCGCGATCCTCTCGGCCTTGCCGGCGTCCACGTCGAACCCGAGGACGGGGAACCCCCTCTCGGCGAAGGCGATGGCGAGCGGCAGGCCCACGTACCCCAGGCCGATGATCCCCACCGTGGCGGTGCGGGACCGGATCCGGCGCTCGAGGGCGGCGGCGAGATCGTCACGGGTCATTCAGCGAACCTCCCGCGCAGCGGCGCCGCGGATCCGGGC
>CAYTTB010000130.1:0-2032 GCA_964440565.1 uncultured Thermoanaerobaculia bacterium | reverse complement strand
TTGTGGCTGCGGGCGTCCCCGCCCATGTACCCCCGTTGTGGCTGCGGGCGTCCCCGCCCGCACCGAAGGCGACGGCCCATGCCCGCCCGTGTCCCCCCGGTTGTCACCGCGGGCCTCCCCGCCCATGCCCCCCGGTTGTGGCTGCGGGCGTCCTCGCCCGCACCGAAGGCGACGTGCCCCGGAAGCTCGCAGGGACGCGGCGGCGGTGGAAGGCTCCACGGCCGCGGCGCTCCCTGCGGACTGAAGTCCGCGCTCCGCGGGAGGTGCCGCGAGGCCGCGGAGGGCGAGACGCCCCACGGGCGAGAGCCACCACGGCCGGGTGGGATCTGGGGGGCGGGAAGCTCCGCCCTGGCGGAGGAGCCCGGCCCCGTCATACGCGGTAGTACTCCCGGTACCAGGTCACGAACCGGCGGATCCCCTCGCGGATCGGGGTGGCGGGCCGGTAGCCCACGTCACGGGCGAGGTCGTCCACGTCCGCCCAGGTCGCCGGGACGTCGCCCGGCTGCATGGGCAGCATGTTCTTCTCGGCCTTCCGGCCCACCGCCTCCTCGATGGCCGCGATGAACTCCATCAGCTCCACGGGGTTGTCGTTGCCGATGTTGTACAGGCGGTACGGCGCCGGGCTCGAGCCCGGGTCGGGCTCGTCGCCGGACCAGCCCGGGTCGGGCTCCGGGACGCGCGCCATCACCCGCACCACCCCTTCCACGATGTCGTCGATGTAGGTGAAGTCGCGGCGCATCCGGCCGTGGTTGTAGACGTCGATGGGCCGGCCCTCGAGGATCGCCGCGGTGAACTTGAACAGCGCCATGTCCGGGCGGCCCCACGGCCCGTAGACGGTGAAGAAGCGCAGGCCGGTGGTAGGGATCCCGTACAGGTGCGCGTAGGTGTGCGCCATGAGCTCGCCCGCCTTCTTGGTGGCGGCGTACAGCGACACCGGATGGTCCACGTTGTGGTGGACCGAGAACGGCATCCGGGTGTTGAGGCCGTACACCGACGAGGACGAGGCGAACACCAGGTGGTGCACCGGGTGGTGCCGGCACGCCTCGAGGACGTTCAGGGTGCCCACCACGTTGGACTCGATGTAGGCGTGCGGGTTCTCCAGCGAGTAGCGAACGCCCGCCTGGGCCGCGAGGTGGACCACCACCCCGGGCCCGGCCTCGGCGAAGAGCCGCTCGACCCCCTCGCGGTCCGCGAGGTCGAGGCGGTGGAACCGGAACCCGGGCTCGCGCTCGAGGAGGGCCAGGCGCGCCTCCTTGAGCGCGGGGTCGTAATAGTCGTTGAGGTTGTCCAGGCCGATCACCTCGTGGCCGCCGGCGAGCAGGCGGCGCGCGAGGTGGAAGCCGATGAACCCGGCGGCCCCGGTCACCAGGACCGGCCCGGGAACGGCGGTGGAGGTCTCGGTCACGTGGGTCGCTCCGTTCGAGGTGGTCCGGGCGGGTGCAGCTCCGCCGCTGGATCGAACGCGTAAGGCGTTGATCCGGGACATGTTATGACCACATACTGGACGGCGGCTGGCATCGGACCCGCCAGGTTGTTCACGAGGTTACCATGACCGTCGCGAGACGCAAGGGGACCGCCCCCGGCCCGCGCCGGGACGCACGCCTCCCGGCGTGCGCGGGCCGGGGCACAGCTCCGCCGTTGGATCGGTGCGCCAAGTCACTGATCCCGAAAACTTTACGTGCCGCCACGGCCTCCCTGCGACGGCGGTGTCACCGGAGAAAATTATAACAGCGCCTCGCGGGCGTCCCGTCCGCCGCGGCCTCGGAGCGCCTCCCGCGGAGCGTGGACCTCGCCCCGCAGGGGCACCTCGGCCTTCGAGCCTTCCACCGCCGCCGCGTCCCCACGAGCTTCCAGGGCCCTCGCCCCCGGTGCCCGCGGGCGGGGACGCCCGCGGCTACAACTCATAGGAAACACAGCAGATACAACATGTTGTGGCGGCGGGCGTCCTCGCCCGCCGTGAAGGCGTCTCGCCTGTCACGGAGCCGCCTCGCCCGCCGCCCGAAAAGAACTGTGTCCCCTTCTCCGTCCGCCG
>CAYTTB010000129.1:0-5182 GCA_964440565.1 uncultured Thermoanaerobaculia bacterium | reverse complement strand
CGACACCGGCCACCGAGAAATCGCCCCCCTCAGGCCTCGAACTGTCGAACTTCGGGGGGCAGGCTGCCCCCCACGAAGGGAGGTGATACCCCCATGTCCCGCCCCAGGCCCACGGACACCCCCCTGGGACCCATGCGGGAATCTGGGTGTCCCCTAACCGCGGGAACCTGGGTGTCCCTTGACAGAATAATCCAGGCTAACCGCAGGAATCTGGGTGTCCCTTGACACATGTCGCGTGACACCCGTCGAGAACGTGTCACATGAAGATCCGACGTAGCCGCTCGCCATCCTCCGCCAGGTCGCGCGACGACCCAGCGTCAACGATGCGACCAAGGCGAAGCGCGTAGACGCGGTCCACCTTGGCGAGGAGATGTCGTACCTTCTGTTCGACGATCACGATCGTCAGGTCACCGATTTCCCGTATCGCTCGGAGCCGGTCCATGAAGGTGGAAACATGCCCGGGAGCGAGGCCGATGGAAGGCTCGTCAAGAAGCATGATAGCCGGGCGAGTCATCAGCGCACGGGCGATGGCTACCATCTGCTGCTGCCCACCGCTGAGCCTCGTGGCGCGCCGATGAAGCTCTGTGCGGATATCGGGAAACAGCTCCAGCACCAAGTTCACACGTTCCCACACCGCCCTACGGCCTATGTCGTGCGCTCCGACGAGGAGGTTCTCCTCTACGGTCATCCCCGCGAATACACGACGCGCCTGCGGCAGGTACTGCACCCCGCCGTCCCTTCCGAGAAGCCGCGAAGGTCGCTCACGACCCATCACCGCCACCCGCCCCTCCCATGGTGGAATGACGCCCGCAATCACCTTGAGAAGCGTCGATTTCCCCGAGCCGTTGGGGCCGATGAGACCCACGATCTCCCCACGCCGGACCTCGATCGAGATCCCGCTCAGCACAGGCCGCTTGCCGTACCCGCTCGCTACGTTCTCGAGTGCGATCACGGTGGCGGTGCTCATCCCAGGTACGCCTCGACGACACGTGGATCGGCAGCCACCACATCCGGGGGCGCGTCCACGAGTACCCGCCCCTGATCCATGAACAGCACGCGCGGGCACCTCCGAAAAATGGTATCCACGTCGTGCTCGACGAGCAGGATGCCGATCCCCTCTCGGGCAAGGCGGACGATCGCGTCCATGATGGCCTCCACGAGCTGCGGCGCGACTCCCGCCACAGGCTCGTCCATCAGTAACAGCCGCGGCTGCGCCGCCCTGCAGCACGCGATCGTGACCAGCTTCTGCTGGCCGTAGGAAAGCTCGCCGGCCAACCGTGTCGCCTGCTGTTCCAGCCCGAGCTCGGCGAGGAGCGCCCGCGCCGACTCGGTGCGCCGTTCCTCCTCCCGCCGCCATGCCCGACGAGCGAACACCGCTTGCCAGGCACCCTCACCCGGTCCCGCGGGGAACCACAGGAGAACGTTCTCCAGCGCCGTGAGGTCCTCCGCGAGGCGCACTTCCTGGAAGGTTCTCACCACTCCACGACGCCGAATGAGATAGGGCGGCAGGCTCGTGATGCGCTCGCCCCTGAACCTGACCTCCCCAGCGTCCGGGGTGAGAAAGCCACCGATCACGTTGAAGAGCGTGGTCTTGCCGGCGCCGTTCGGGCCGATGATGCCCACGAGCTCACCCTCGCGTATCGTGAACGAGACACCCGCGAGGGCGCGAACCCCATCGAAGGACCGCCTCACAGCCCGGACCTCGAGCAGCGGGGCCCTCCCGCCCACCTATGTACTCCTCAGACCGAAGGAATAGCGGCCGATCAAGCCCCGGGGACGCAACACCATGAGGAGCATGAGCAGCACCCCGTAGAGCATCTGGCGGACGTTCGCCGCTGCCGAAGCAGGCAGGCCCACGAACCGCAGCGCCTCGGGCACGGCGATCAGGAACGCCGCCCCCACCACGGCCCCCCACACCGTCCCGGCGCCTCCAATAACCACCATGCAGAGGATCAGAACGGCGACCATCACGGTGAACGAGCTGGGGTCCACGAAGCCGATGTACGCGGCGAAGAACGCCCCACCCAGCCCGGCGAGCGCGCCCGACATCACGAAGGTCACCAGCTTCAGCCGACCGGGCTCACGACCGCTTGCGGCCGCAAGCCGCTCATCGCACCGTACCAGCTGGAGTGCTCTGCCGAACGGCGAGCGGGTCACGCGCCACGCGAGGCCACACGTCAACACAAGGCCGAACGCCGTGAGAACGAGGAACCCGGTCTCGCTTCGCAGCGGGGCTCCGAAGACAGATGGCCTCGGAACGCCAGCTATCCCAAGCGGGCCTCCCGTCAAGCCCTGCCAGTTGTTCATCACGTTGAAGGCCACGACTTGAACGGCGAACGTGACGACCATGAAGTAATCGCCCCGAGTCCGCAGGGCAGCCAGACCAACGGCCAGCGCCAACAGGGCAGCCAGCAACACACCCACTAGGAGCGCCGTCAGGAAGGACCACCCGAAACGGGTCGTGAGGATCGCCACCGCATAGGCCCCGATACCGAAGAAAGCAGCGTGAGCCAGCGAAAGGAGGCCCAGATATCCGGCAACGAGGTCCAACGCGACCGCGACGATGGCGAATATCCCCACCAGAACGGCCACGTGCAGGAGGTAGGTCATGCCCCGTGCTCCGCCGTCGCCAGGGCCACGAAGCCCCGAGGCCGCAGAAGGAGGAACACCAGGAGGACGAGAAAGACGGTGACGTCCTGCCATTCGCTTCCCGCCACCAGGACACTGAGCTGTCTCGAGACCCCCACGAGAAGCGCAGCCGGCGCGATACCCCGCACCGAGCCGATACCCGCTACCACCACGACCACGACGGCACCCATCAGCAACTGCAGACCCATCGTCGGGTACATCGCGAGGTCAGCCCCTGCGGCGATGCCCGCCAGACCGGCCAGGGCCGAGCCTGCTACGAAGACGCCAAGCGCGATTCGCTCGACGGGCACGCCAAGGGCCCGGGAGAGAGTCTCGTCCACCGCCACCGCCCGAAGGAGGAGGCCGACCCGGCTTCGCCGCTCGAGCAGCCACGCGCCGGCCCAGATCACCAGTGCGGCTCCGATGACGCCCACCTGAACCCTGGTTATCCTTGCCCCCAGGAACGGGATACCCTGCTCAACGTGGCCCGGTAACAGGTTCTTGGCGTCGTTTCCGAAAGCGAGTGCCACTCCAGATTGACACGTCACGTAAAGCCCCAGCGACGCCAGCATCAGGACGAGCGCCGTTGCATTTCGCCTCCGGAGCGGGCGATAGAGCGCCAACTCCGCCGCGGCACCAAAGGCGGAGGCCGCAGCGATCCCCGCGAGGATGGCGACGCCCAACGGGAGGCCGAGCCACTGGGTGGCAGCGAGAGCAGCGTACGCACCGATCAGTACCGACGCCCCGTGTGCAAAATGAAAGAAGCGGGTCGTCGCGTAAATGACCGAGAACCCTATCGCCAACAAGAGGTACTGCGACGACGTCATCAGTCCATTGACGACGAGCTGCCAGACCAGCACTGCCTCCTCCCCCCCGCCGCGCGTCTCAGTTCCGGCTGTCCTCCGGCGTCGACCCTTCGCCTTGTTGCTGGCTGGCCGGCGCGACCACCTCGATCAGCTTCGGCTCGCCGTTATCGATCCGCTTGATGGCCATCGGCTTGAGAACATCCCCATGCTCATCAAACGTGATCGTTCCCGAAGCGCCCGGATACCCCTTCACAGAGTAGAGGTAATCCCGGAACAACTCCCCGGTGATCGGCCTTCCGGAATTGGCCCGGATCGCGTCCGCAATGAGATGGACGATGTCGTACGCCTCGGCGGCGAACAGCTCGGGCTTCTTCCCGTACTTGGCACGGTAGGCCTCCGCGAAATGCCGGGCTGCCTCACCTTCTGCCGGCGCCGGGAGGATGTAGACTGCACCATTTGCGGCCGAACCGGCCTCGCGAAGGACGTTCGGGTCCTCGACGGCCTCTGTCTGGAAGAAGAACGGGGTGGACACCCCGAGCTCCACGCGCTGCTTCATCACCAGCACGGTGTCTTTGGGATACGAGACGACCACCACACCTTCAGGACGGGCCGCCTTCACCTGGGCCAGCTGCGCACGCAAGTCGGTCGCATCCTGTGAGTACGGTAGCTCAAGGACGACGTCGCCGCCGAGAGCCGAGAAACGCTCCTGAAACGCCCTCGCGTTGCCGACACCGCCCTCGTTGTTCACGTAGAGCAACGCCACTGTCCGCAGTCCCTCGCGCTGCCAAAGGTACTCGGCGAAGACCTGCGCCCGCAGCGCGTCAGTGGGAACCACGCGGAAGATGAAATCCCCAGCAGCCGTTATCTTGGGGCTCGTCGACGCGGGACTGATCAGGGCGACATGATCGCGCTCGGCAAGCGGGGCGACGGCCAGCGTGGCACTGCTGCACACCGCACCCACAACCACGGCCGGCCTCGTCCTCGCCCTGAGCTGCTGGTACGCGGAAACAGCATTCTTCGGGTCGCACATCGAGTCCTGAACCGCCAGCTTCAGCCTCCTGCCGTCCACGCCGCCCGACGCGTTGATCTCCTTGACGGCCAGCTCGGCCCCCTTCCGCGGCGGGATCCCCCACTGTGCGGCGTCACCCGTCAGCGGGAGGATCGCCCCGATCGTGATGGTCTCAGGCGCCCTCCTCCCGCACCCCACAAGGAACGAGAGCATCAGCCCCAGACCCAGCAGACCGTAGCTCGCAACAGCACGACGTCGTCTCATCGATACCTCCCTTGCTCCGAGTGCACCACACCGATTCGCGCTCGCCCCCCTCCCCACGCTCATCGTAGCAGCCCCTCCTTCCGTGCGCAGTCCACGGTTTCCCGTGAAGGCGCCGGAAATACCACCCCGTGCAGCCGAACATACCCGGCCTCGCCGAGACGCCTGCACGGGCGCGGCCGCCATCTTTCGCCGCCGCGGCACACCACGGGGCAGCCGCGCGGGCGGGGCAAGGCCAAGACTGGGAACCGCCCACGCTGTTCGCCCCCCCGGCGTCGGTCGGCGCCTACCCAGGCCGTGGACAACGTCCCTTGGACACCAGCGGTAGCGCCACAGCACCTGCACCCTCCTGCCTGGGTGAGGATCTCGCGCCAGGCAATGGCGGAACGGAAATCACCGTGCCCAGCGGCGCCATGTTGTCAAGGGACACCCAGATTCCCGCATGGGTCCCAGGGGGGTGTCCGTGGGCCTGGGGCGG
>CAYTTB010000128.1:0-5298 GCA_964440565.1 uncultured Thermoanaerobaculia bacterium | reverse complement strand
GTGGAGCCCGGTGAGCGGGTCCACGTCCACCAGCTCGCGCAGCCTGTCCTGCGCCGCCTCGAGCTCCGCGTTGGCTGCCGCCATCTCCTCGAACATCGCCCGCGCCAGCCCCACCAGACAGAGCACGCCCACCACGAGCTCCGCCACCGCATCCACGAACGAGATGCGGCTCATGTAGGCGGGAACGGGCCCGCCCCACACCACCGGCAGGACCGCAACGAAGTGGTGCAGGAACACACTCCCGAGCCCCGCGAGCCCCGCCGCGGCGAGCGCCGCCTCCGGTCCCCGCCGCAGCAGCACGAGACCTGACGCGAGCAGGATCCAGCTCACCGCCATGTACACCGCGAGCTGGATCTCCACCACCCCCGGAGCCACGGCCCACACCAGGAACGCCCACAGGAGCGCCGGCAGGACCGGACGCCGCACGAACGCCTCCACCACCGGGAGCCGCGCCTCCGCCAGGGCCGCGACACCGCGCACCAGGAGGAGCGCGAAGGCGACCTTGGCCACCGCGTAGGCGGTGTAGAAGGCCCGTGCCACGGCCCGCTCGCCCGCCGGGGAGAGCACGGCGACGCCGAGGACCGCGACCAGCGCCAGGGCGTCGGCGGCCCACGCGAGCGCCCAGGACCGGGCCGTCCGCCGCCTGGTCGCCCGGGCCAGCAACCGGAAGGTGACCGCGAACACCGCCACCACGCCCGCCTGCACCGCCACCGACCAGCGCGACAGCGCCACGTCCACCACGTCCGGAGTCGCCGCCACCATCGTCCCGGTCACTCGCGTATCCAGCTCACCCTCTGGAGTGGGATCGACCTCGTCCGATGCTACCATGCCGGCGATGGCCGAGGGGCGTGTCCTGGTGGTGGACGACGAGCCGGCGATCCGCACGGTGCTCGAGCGGATCCTGGGCGGCGCCGGGTACGAGGTGGAGACGGCGGCGGACGCCTTCCAGGCGCTCGACGCGCTCGACCGGGCCGCTCCGGACGCGGTCATCCTCGACATCAAGATGCCGGGGATGGACGGGCTCGGGCTGCTCGACAACCTCCGCCGGCGGCAGATCGAGGTGCCGGTGGTGGTGCTCACCGGCCACGGCGACGAGTTCACGGCCCGCGAGTGCCTGGAGGCCGGCGCCGCCGCCTTTCTCACCAAGCCCCCCGACCGGGCGGAGCTCCTGCTCGCGGTCCGGGGCGCGGTGGCGCAGGGGCGGCTCGCCCGTCAGCGCGCCCCCGCCGAGGAGCCCCCGCCGCTGCTGGGTGGAAGCCTGGCCATGCGCCGGCTGCGGGAGGAGATCGCGCGGGTCGCGAGCTCGCACGCCACCGTCCTCGTCGAGGGCGAGTCGGGCACCGGCAAGGAGCTGGTGGCGCGGCGGCTCCATCACCTGTCGCCGCGCGCCCGCGGTCCATTCGTCCGGGTCAACTGCGCCGCGATCCCCGAGGAGCTCATCGAGTCGGAGCTGTTCGGCCACGAGAAGGGCTCCTTCACCGGGGCCCACCGCCGGCAGGTGGGGAAGTTCGTTGCCGCCGACGGCGGCACGATCTTCCTCGACGAGGTGGGCGACATGTCGCTCAAGACGCAGGCCAAGGTGCTCAGGGTGCTGCAGGATGGCGAGGTGGAGCCGGTGGGCGCCGGCCGGCCGTTCCGGGTGGACGTGCGGGTGGTGGCCGCCACCAACAAGGACCTGGCGCGCGAGGTCGAGCGCGGGGCGTTCCGCGAGGACCTGTACTACCGCCTGGCGGTGGTGATCCTCAGGACGCCGCCGCTGCGCGAGCACCCGGAGGACATCCCCGAGCTGGTCGAGCACTTCACCCGCGCCTTCTGCGAGGAGTACAACCGCCGGCCCAAGACGTGGTCGGCCGAGGCGATGCGCCAGCTCCTCGCCTACCACTGGCCGGGCAACGTGCGCGAGCTCAAGAACGTCGTGGAGCGGGCGGTGATCATGGAGCTGGACGACGTCATCCGGCGGGTGGACCTGCTGCCGGTGCCCGGGTCCGGAGGCGGCCTCGACCGGCTGCTCGAGACGCCCACCCTCGCCGAGTTCCAGCGCCGGGCGGAGCGCGCCTACATCGAGCACCAGCTCGCCAGGCACGGCTGGAACGTCGCGGCCACCGCCCGCGCCATCGGCACCCCGCGATCCAACCTGTACAAGAAGATCCAGGCCTACGGCCTGAAGAGGGAGTCGTGATGCAGCTTGCCCTCGCCGAGCTCACCGCCGTCGGCGCCCACCGCCGCGGTCACTTCGTGCTGTCCTCGGGGCTGCACTCGGGCGACTACCTGCAGTGCGCGCTCTACCTCAAGGACCCGGTCCGGGCCGAGCGGGCGGGGAGGCTCCTCGCCGCGGCCCTCGGCGAGGCGGGCGCGGCCCCGGACCTCGTGGTCTCGCCCGCGCTGGGAGGGGTGATCATCGGGCACGAGGTGGCCCGGGCGCTGGGCACCCAGTTCCTGTTCACCGAGCGCAGGGAAGGCGAGATGACGCTCCGGCGCGGCTTCTCCATCCCCGAGGGGGCGGCGGTGGCGGTGGTGGAGGACGTCGTCACCACCGGCAGGTCCACGCGTGAGGTGATGGCGGTCGTGGAGGGGCTCGGCGGGCGGGTGGTGGCGGTGGGCTCCATCGTGAACCGCTCGGGGGTCGCCAACCCGTTCGAACCGTTGCCGTACCGCGCCCTGCTCGAGGCGAGCTTCCCCACCTGGGAGCCCGGGCGGTGCCCGCTCTGCGCCGAGGGGCTCCCGGTGGAGAAGCCGGGCTCGCGCCCGGGCGCCTGAGGCCGCGGCGGGGGCGGGCCGAAACCCTCGTCCCCGGTCGTCGTAAGGTACCTGGGAGGCGCGCCCGGCCCGAGGTGCGCCCGCCACCGGGAACAGGGAGGAACGATGCACCGGAAGATCCGACCCACCATCCTTGGCCGCGCAGCCCTCGTCCTGCTCCTCGCCGCGTTCGCGGCCCGCGCCGACGAGGGGATGTGGACCTTCGACAACCCACCCGTGAAGCGCCTCGAGGAGAGGTACGGGTTCACCCCGAACCAGGAGTGGCTCGACCACCTGCGGCTCGCCTCGGTGCGGTTCAACGACGGCGGCTCGGGGTCGTTCGTGAGCCCACACGGCCTGGTGCTCACCAACCACCACGTGGCCCGCGGCCAGCTCCAGAAGATCTCCACCCCCGAGAAGGACTACGTCACGGACGGGTTCCTCGCCCGGACCCGCGACGAGGAGCTGCCCTGCCCGGACCTCGAGCTCAACGTCCTGGTCTCGATGGAGGACGTCACCGGCCGGGTGCTGGCCGCGGTCAGGCCCGGGATGAGCGAGGAGGAGGCTCTGAAGGCGCGCAAGGCGGCCATCGCCGCCATCGAGAAGGAGAGCCTCGAGCGGACCGGGCTGCGCTCCGACGTGGTGACGCTGTACCACGGCGGCGAGTACTGGCTGTACCGGTACAGGCGGTACACGGACGTCCGTCTGGTGTTCGCCCCGGAGGTCCAGGCCGCCTTCTTCGGCGGCGACCCGGACAACTTCACCTACCCGCGGTACGACCTCGACATGGCGCTGTTCCGCGTCTACGAGAACGGCAAGCCCATCGAGAGCCCCGCCTGGCTCGAGATCGACCCCGAAGGCGCCGCCCCGGGCGAGCTGGTGTTCGTGTCCGGCCACCCCGGCTCCACGGACCGCCTCCACACCATGGCCCAGCTCGAGGTCACCCGCGACCGCTCCTACCCCGCGCGGCTCGCCTTCTTCGAGCGGTGGCTCGGCGCACTCCGGGCCTACGCGGCTCGAGGCGCGGAGCAGGCCCGCCAGGCCGACATGCTCATCTTCGGGCTGCTCAACGCGAAGAAGGCCGTCACCGGCGAGCTCGAGGGGCTCCGGAACCCGCGCATCTGGGCCAAGAAGGAGGCCGAGGAGAAGGCGTTCCGAGCGCGCGTCGAGTCCGATCGGAAGCTGCGCGAGAAGTACGGCGACGCCTGGGAGATGATCGAGAGGGCCGAGCGGAAGCTGCTCGAGCGCTGGGACGAGGTCCGGTACCGGCGCATGCCCGGCTACCGCCTGCCGCGGCTGGCGCAGACCATCGTCCGCTACGTCACCGAGCTGCCCAAGCCGGACGGCGAGCGGCTCGATGGCTTCCACGACGCCGAGCTGCCATCGCTCAGGTTCCGCCTGTTCTCGCCCGCCCCGGTCTACCCGGAGCTGGAGGAGGTGCTGCTCGCCTCCGACCTCGCCGCCGCCCGCGATGCCCTGGGCGCCGACGACCCGTTCGTGAAGCGGGCCCTGGGCGGGAAGGACCCCGAGACCGTCGCGCACGAGCTGATCTCGGGCACGCACCTCGGCGACCCCGAGTTCCGCCGGAAGCTGGCGGAGGGCGGCGCAGAGGCGGTGAAGGCCTCCGACGACCCGCTGGTGCGGTGGGCGTGGCGGCTCGAGCCGGTCCTGCGCGAGGTGCACGACTGGGTCGAGGACAACGTGGAGAGCGTCGTCACCACGGCCGGCGAGAAGATCGGGCAGGCCCGGTTCGCGGTGTACGGCAAGGACGCCTACCCCGACGCCACCTTCACCCTCCGCCTCGCCTACGGGACGGTGAAGGGGTATCCCATGAACGGCACCCAGGCGCCGCCCTTCACGACCTTCTACGGGCTCTTCGACCGGGCGTACTCGTTCGGGCTGAAGCCGCCGTGGAACCTCCTGCCCCGGTTCGTCGAGCGGCGCGACCGGATCGACCTCGCCACCCCGCTCGACTTCGTCTCCACCTGCGACATCATCGGCGGCAACTCCGGCTCCCCGGTGGTGGACCGCGACGGCCGGCTGGTGGGCCTGATCTTCGACGGCAACATCGAGAGCCTGGTGGGGCGGTTCGTCTACGACGAGGAGACCAACCGCGCGGTGGCGGTCCACTCCGCCGCCATCCTGCTGGCGCTCGAGCGGCTCTACGACGGGGCCGCCTACCTCGCCGACGAGATGCGGGGGCGCTGAGGCGGCCGCCCGGTTGGCGGAGACGGCCCGGGCTCCGGCCCGGGCCGCGTCATCTCCGGAGCTCGATGTCGGCGAACCACGCCACCGCCTCCGAACCGGTGTCGTCGGCGTCCGCCATCACCGCCACGTGCGACACGGGCGGAGGATCCTCGCCGAACGCGAGCCGGTAATCGGCGGCGGCGTCCCGGCACTCCTGGCGCCACGCTCCCGTCGGCTCCGGCGGGGCGTGGAGCACCACCTCGGCGATGCGCGGCCAGTCCGGATGGATCAGCCGCGTCCCCGCCGCCGGCGCGGCGGCCCAGACGTAGGCCACCGCCGCGTGCGGCGGCCACTCGCCGTAGCGGAGCCTGGCCA
>CAYTTB010000127.1:0-5588 GCA_964440565.1 uncultured Thermoanaerobaculia bacterium | reverse complement strand
GCTTGAGGCGGCCCTCGCCGTCCAGCTCGGCGAGCTTGTAGGCGAGGTCGAGCGACGGGGCGTCGGCGGAGGTCCCCATGCGGGTGCCCACGCCGAACGCGTCGATGGGGGCGCCGTCGGCGAGCAGCTCGGTGATCCGGTACTCGTCGAGGTTCCCCGAGGCGAAGATCTTGAGGTGGCCGAGCCCGGCGGCGTCGAGGCGGCGCCGCGCCTCGCGGGCGAGCGACGCGAGGTCGCCCGAGTCGAGGCGGATGCCGCGGAGCCGGCACCCAGGGCCCAGCTCGCGGGCGAGGCGGATCACCCGCTCCACGCCCTCGAGGGTGTCGTAGGTGTCCACCAGGATCACGGTCTCCGGGTAGACCTCGGTGAACCGCCGCATCGCCTCCAGCTCGTCGTCGTGGGCCTGGATGAAGCTGTGCGCCATGGTGCCGGTGACCGGGATCCCGAACAGCTTGCCGGCGAGGACGTTGGAGGTGGCCGCGAGGCCCGCGATCCAGTAGGCGCGCGCGCCCATGAGCCCGGCGTCGGCCCCGTGCATCCGCCGGAGGCCGAAGTCCACGACGCGGCGCCCCCGTGCCGCCAGCAGCACCCGCGCCGCCTTGGAGGCGAGCATCGTCTGGACGTGGATCTGGTTCATGACCAGTGTCTCCACCAGCTGCGCCTGGGGCAGCGGGGCGGTGATGCGGAGGATCGGAGCGGGAGGGAACACCACCGTGCCCTCGGGCACGGCCCACACGTCGCCGGTGAACCGGAACCGTGCGAGCTTCTCGAGGAACGACGCGTCGAACAGCTCGAGCGACTCGAGGTAGGCGAGATCGTCGGGCTCGAAACGGAGCCGCTCCAGCAGCTCGGCGACGATCCCCACCCCCGCCGCGACCAGGAAGTTGCGCTGCGGGGGCAGGCGCCGGACGAAGAGGTCGAAGGTGGCGGTGCCCTCCATGCCCCACCGGTGGTAGGCCTGCATCATGGTGAGCTCGTAGAGGTCCACCAGCAGGGCGGCCGACAGCGGGCAGGTCCAGCCCGGGAGCGGGTTCATCCGTCCAGGCGCTCCAGGACGCGCACACCGGCGGCCTCGAGCTCGCGTAGCGCCCGCTCGCCGTCACCCGGGTCCATGTTCACGGCCCGGGTGGCGGGCAGCAGCAGGTCCACCTCGAACCCCTCCCGGCGGGCGTCGAGGCAGGATGCCCTGACGCAGTAGTCCAGCGCCAGCCCGCCCACCACCAGCCGCCCGATCCCCTGCGCCCGCAAGGCCCCGGCGAGGCCGGTACCCTCGAACGCCGAGTACGCATCGCGGTCTCGGACGGTGGCCTTGTGCACCATCGTGAACACCCCGGGCAGCTCGAGGTCGGGGTGGAGCTCCGCACCGGCGGTTCCGCGCACGCAGTGGGGCGGCCACGGCCCGCCCCGGTCGCGGAAGGAGCAGTGATCGGGCGGATGCCAGTCGCGCGAGGCGTACACCGGCCACCCCTCCCGTCGGGCGTGGCGGAGGAGGTCGTTGACCGCCGGCAGGATCGCGTCGCCCTCCGGGACGGGCAGCGCGCCGCCGGGGAAGAAGTCGAGCTGGGCGTCCACGAGCAGCACCGCGGTCCGATCCATCGCCCACCCCCGTATACTGCGGCCATGAAGATCGTAGCAGGGACACCGGCGCTGGTGAGCGGGGCCTCGTCGGGGATCGGGCGGGCGGTAGCGGTGGCGCTGGCCGGGCGCGGGGCGCGTGTGGCGCTGGTGGCGCGCCGGCGCGAGGCGCTCGGGGAGGTGGCGGAGGAGGTCCGGGCCGCGGGTGGCGAGGCGGTGGTGGTGCCGGTGGACCTGGCCTCCGAGGAGGGGTGCCGGGAGGCCGTGGAGCGGGCGGTGGAGGCGCTGGGAGGGCTTCGTCTCCTCGTGCCCAACGCAGGGCTGGGGCGGTACGCACGGGTGGAGGAGCAGCCCGCTGAGCACGCCGAGGTCACGGTCAGGATCAACTACCTGGGGACGGTTCACCTCGTCCGCCACGCGCTGCCGCACCTGCTCGCGGCGGCGCCCTCGGCCGTCGTCGCGGTGACCTCGTCGGCGGGGGTCATCCCGCACCCCATGGGCTCCGCCTACTGCGCGTCCAAGGCGGCGGCGAACCAGTACCTGGCGGCGCTGCGTCTGGAGGTCGCGGACCGCGGGGTGGCGGTGAGCGCGGTCTGCCCGGGACCGGTGCGCACGCCGTTCTTCGAGGAGGCGCAGATGGACCCGGAGCGCGACCTCCCGCGCCTCGCCCGCCTCCTGGTGCCCATGCTCGAGCCGGAGGACGTGGCGCGGTCGGTGCTGCGGGCGGCGCGTTCCGGCCGGCCCGTGACCGTGATCCCGGCCGCGATGCGGTTCTTCACGTTCAGCTACCGGCTGGCCCCGCGGCTGTCGGAGTGGCTGATGCGCCGTACCGGCTAGCCGGGAGCGCTCGTCGGCGCCCCGCCGCGCGTCGCGATCCGGGGGCGAGGGCTCGGCTTCCCTCCCCGCGGCCTGCGAGGACCCCGGCCGCTCGCCGCTCGAGCTCGAGACCGGAGGCGCTTCCGGCGATCGTGATGGACGATCGGGGCGGGGGCGGCGAGAGGGGACGGTCCCCACCCATGGCGGCTGGCAGGCGAGAGGGGACAGTCCCCATGGCGGCGGCCGTGGTACCCTGCCCGCCGAGGAGGTCGGGATGGGAGAGCGACGGACGTTGCTCGAGGCCCTGGACGCCGGCGGGGCGTTCGAGGTGTGGCGGCTCCTCGACGAGGAGACGAGGAGGCAGGCGGCAGTGGCGTTGTGGCGCGACGCCGACCGCGAGACGCGTGCCCCGGTGGAGGTGGCGCTGGCCAAGGCGATCCACTTCCGCCCGGTGGCGGTACGCAAGCTGGCCCCGGAGAAGGTGGCGGCGCGGCTGGCCCGGCTGGTGAAGGAGCTGCCGGAACCGGTGGTGTTCCAGTTCCTGTTCCACCTGCACATGGCGCACCGCCGCCCGCTCCTGGTGGCGTTCCTCGACGCGGTGGGGCTGCCGCACGAGGACGGCGTGCTCGACCTGCCCGAGGACGCGGCGGCGCCGGACCCCGACCGGGTGGGCGAGGCGGCGCGGGCGCTGCTCGAGACGCACGGGCGCGATGCCCTGATCTACCTCGCCACGCTGTGGGTCGCGGACAGCGAGTTCTGGGCGGGGCTCGGGCCGGTGCTCGCCGGGTTCGACGAGGAGGGCGAGCCGCTCGAGGACGCTCAGTCCGGGGAGTAGGTGGCGGCGTTTCGCGGCGTCTCGTGGACGGTGACGGCCACCAGACGCAGCCCGGCCGGGAGCGCCGGCTCGAGGCGGCGGTAGAAGGCCGCGGCGAGGTTCTCCGCGGTGGGGATCACGCCCTCGAGCCAGGGCACGTCGTGGTTGAGGTGGCGGTGGTCAACGTGATCCACGACCTCCCGCCGCACGATCTCCTTGAGCCGGGTGATGTCCACCACGAACCCGGTCTCGGGGTCCACCGGACCCGACACGGCGATCTCCAGGACGTAGTTGTGGCCGTGACCGCGGGGGTTGGCGCACTTGCCGAACACCCGCCGGTTCCAGGACTCGTTCCGCCGGGGGTTGTGGAGCCGGTGCGCCGCCTCGAACTCGACCCGCACGGTGAGTGTCACCGCCATCGTCGCCTCCGCTGTCCCAGGGTAACGCGGCGGGCCGCGAGGGGCTTCCGCGGGCCCACCGGTATACTCCGCGGGTGAACGGTCCCGGTCGAGCGGGGCGCGACCCGGAGCGGCGCGAGCCGCCGCGGGTGTCGGCGGCGCGCCAGGCGCTGCGGCGCCTCCGGCGGCGGTGGCGGCTGTTCCGCGCGCGGTTCCGGCCCAGCGTGGCGACCTTCGTCTACCACCGGCGGTACGAGTGGACCCTCCCGGCCACGCCCGTGGACCCGCTCCGTGGCGAGCGGACGCTGGCGTTCCTGGTGGAGGAGGGGCTGATCCGCCGCGAGGACATCTCGGTTCCACGGCGGGCGGGGCTCTACAACGTCCTGCGGGCGCACGGCGAGGCGTACGTCGAGTCGCTGGCCCGGCGCGAGATCGTCGAGCGGATCGCGGGCGTGCCGCTCTCCGACCACGAGGCGGAGCGGTTCCTCGAACTCGGGCGGCTGATGTGCGGCGGCACCATCCAGGCGACCCGGCTGGCCCTCATCACCGGGGGGGTCGGGATCAACGTGGGCGGCGGGTTCCACCACGCGGAGCGCGACCGCGGGATGGCGTTCTGCGTGTACAACGACATCGCCATCGCCATCCTCCGGTTGCGGGCGCGTGGGTTCCGGGATCCGGTGCTGGTGGTGGACCTCGACCTCCACGACGGCAACGGGACCCGGGCGATCTTCCGCGACGACCCCACGGTGTACACCTACTCGATCCACAACCGCCACTGGGGCGATCCCGAGGCGGTGGCCTCCACCGCCATCGAGCTGGGCCCGGGGGTCGGCGACGAGGTGTACCTCGGCACCCTGCTCAAGACCCTGCCCGACGTGGTGGAGCGGGTGCGGCCGGGTCTCGTGATCTACGTGGCGGGGTGCGACCCGGCGGCCGACGACCGCCTCGGCGACTGGGAGGTGACCGCGCAGGGGATGCTGGCGCGGGACCGGTTCGTGGTGGACCTGTGCCGCGGGCGCGGCCGGCGGGTACCGCTCGCCATCGTGCTCGGGGGCGGTTACGGGGAGGGGGCGTGGCGGTACTCGGCGCGGTTCTTCTCGTGGCTGGTCGCGGGTGCCGCGATCGAGCCGCCGCCCACCGAGGAGCTGACCCTGATGCGGTTCCGGCGGATCAAGGCCACCCTGGACCCGGCCGCGCTCGCGTCGGAGCCCGGCGACGCCCTCTCCTGGAAGCTCACCGAGGAGGATCTCGCCGACATCCTCCCGGGCGTGCCGCGCCGGACCCGGTTCCTGCGCTTCCTCTCGCGTCACGGCGTGGAACTGCTGCTCGAGAAGTTCGGTATCCTCCCGCAGCTCAGGGCGCGGGGGTTCCGCAACCCGGTGATCGCGCTCGACCTCGAGCACCCGATGGGGCAGACGCTGCGGATATTCGGCGACCCCGCCCGGACCGAGCTGCTGGTGGAGCTCAGGGTGAACCGCAGCCTGGGGGCCGTGCCGGGGATGGAGGTCCTGGTGGTGGAGTGGCTGCTCCTGCAGAACCCGCGTCTGCCGTTCACCCCGCGGCGGCCGCGTCTGCCGGGGCAGCAGCACCCGGGCCTGGGGATGTTGCGCGAGGTCCTCGGCTGGCTGGTGATGGTGGCGGAGATCCTGGAGCTCGACGGGATCTACTACGTTCCCTCGCACTACCACGTCGCCGCCCAGAGCCGCCAGCTGGTCCGCTTCCTCGAGCCCGAGGACGAGGCGTGGTTCCGGGCGTGCCAGCGGGCGCTGGAGGGTCTGTCCCTGGCCGAGGCCAGCCGGGCGGTGCACGGCGGCCGGCTCGAGGATGCCCGCACCGGCGAGACGGTGGCGTGGCGCACCTGCCCGATGGTGCTGCCCGTGTCGGACAGGCTGAGGGAGCGCGTCATGGGCGAGGCGTACGAGCGTCGGGTGGAGGCCTCTCTCGCGGGACTCGAGTTCCGCCTGCGCCCCGCAGAGGAGCCGGCC
>CAYTTB010000126.1:0-5713 GCA_964440565.1 uncultured Thermoanaerobaculia bacterium | reverse complement strand
GGCCAGCCCGTGGGCTGGCCCGTCGTTCCCAGGATGGCTGGGGCGCAGGGACTCGAACCCCGATTCTGCGGTCCAGAGCCGCATGTCCTGCCATTGGACGACGCCCCAGCAGGACCCCCTCGCGGGGAGCGCGATTATAGCAACCCCCCGACCCCGGTCAAGGCGCCGGGTCAGGAGGTCCCCGACGGCTCGACTTGAGGAGCCGGAAGCGACCGAGGCGTCGGTGGTGGGGACGAACGCGCGGATGCGACGGACGGTGCGACCCCGGGCGACCGCGCGGGTGGGGACCGGCGCCGGCGTGGCGAGGGGGCCGGGGCGAGGCGAGGGACCGCAGCCGCGCTGCCGGGCCGGGCCCGATGACCGCCCGCGGCGGCCCGCCCGGTGCCGAGCGCGCGCAGCACCGGCGAGCCGGGCAGCAGGCGCAGCGCGCGCTCGAGGCGCCGCCGGGCGAGGTCGGGCCGCCCCAGCGCCCGCAACGCCCGCACCTCCACCGCCCACAGGTGCTCCGTCGCCACCCAGCGCCGCGCCGCACCCGCGAGCAGCAGCGCCTCCGCCGGCCGTCCGGCCTCGTACGCTGTCCGCGCCGCGAGCACCCACGGCCCCGGGCACCAGGGGAACCACCGCACGCCCAGCGCCATCGCCTCCGCTGCCGCAGGGACCGCACCGCGGGCGTACAGCCACCGCCCCCGTCCCGCCACGGTGTCCACGGCGAGGCCGAGGGCGGCGACCAGGGTCGCCGCGACGGCGGCCACGGCCGCCACGCGGCGCACGGCCCGCCCGCCACCGCCAGCGCCGGCGCCACCCTCGGGCGGGGGATCCGCCCCCACGGCCAGCCCGGCCACCGCCCAGACCACGGCCGCGGTGGCGGGGGTGTGCAGGGGCGAGGAGACCAGCGAGAGCAACCCGGCGCCGCCCAGGATCGCCGCCACCGCGGCGTCAGAAGGCTCTCCGCTCCACCGTGCGCGGCGCACGGCGAGCAGCAGCGCCCGCAGCGCCGCCACCAGCGCCAGCGCCGCCGCCGGGATCCCGGCCTCGGCGGCGATCTGGATCCAGTCGTCATCGAGCCGGTCCACGAGCGTGGTGGGCAGCAGCGGCCGCAGCCGGGGCGGCGTGCGGGCCACGACGCGCGCGAGACCCCACGGCAGCTCCACCTGGGTGTGCGCGAGGCCCCACCCCGTCACCGGACGCCCGGCCGCCAGGGCGACCCCCGCCGCCCACAGCCCCGCCCGGCCGGTGAGGGGACGCACCGCGCCCCATCGCCAGCTCCCGGCCGCGGCGGCAAGGAGCAGGGTCGCCCCCAGTGCCACGGCCGCGACGGCCGCCGCCGTGCGCCCCCTCGCCCCGGCGAGCGCGGCCGTGGCCGCGATCCCGGCGGCGAGCAGCAATGCGCCCGCGCGCGAGCCGGTGACGGCCACCGCGAGGATCAGGACCCCCAGGAGCGCTCCACCGGCGGCCCACCCCGGCACCGACCCGAGCCGCCGCCGGAACGTCCAGGCCAGCACCGCCGGCGCCGCGAGCGCCACCGTCTCCGCCGTCCATCCGGGGTTGCCCAGGGTCGACAGGACCCGCCAGCGGCCCGGCCGCGAGGAGGCCACGTGCAGGAGGGGCCGCAACGGGTCGAGGTCGAGCCCCTGGAGCACCGCCAGCGCCGCCGCGGCGGTGCCGGCCGCCGCGATCCACGCCAGCGTCCGGCGGACCGCGGCCTCCCCCGCCGCCGCGCGTCCCCCCGCCGCCGCCGCCCCCAGCCCCGCGAGGAGCAGGAGCTGGGACGCGCCCACGGCGTGGAGCCAGGGGTTCGCCGCGCCGACGGGCGGGACCGCCACCGCCCAGAGCACCGCCGCCAGTGCCAGGACCACGAACGTCCGGTCGGCACGCCCCACGCCGCGGAGGCCGCCCGCGGCGCACGCCGCGGGCACGCCCGCGAGAAGGACGAGCTGCTTGGGGAGAAGGAACTGGTCGAGCCCCGGCGGCCAGAACGCCACGATCACCGCGGCCACCACCAGGCCGGGACCCAGGCCCGTTCGCCGCGCCCCCGGCCGCGGCGTCACGGTCTTCGTTCGCAGCGCCACCCGCGTGGTATCATCGCACGATCCGCGGCTGCCCGCGTTCCCGGAGGACCACCATGAAGCGCCCACCCCCGGTCCCGGCCCGAGCGCTCGCCGTGGCGGTGGCCCTGCTGGCCGTGGCGGCCGGGCCCGCCGCGGCGCAATGCGGCTACTTCGGCGACATGCCGTGTGGCGGGATCGAGTCCGAACCCGTCGCCGTCCCCCCCACTCCGGCGGCCACGCCGACACCCTCCCACCCCCCCGTCCTCCCCGCGACCCCCACCCCGCCGCCCGCCGGGTCCATCGCGCTCGAGGTGCGCTGGGCCGCTGCCCGCGGCCGGCCACGGCCGTCGCCGGCCACCGTTCCGGCCGGTACCGCCGTGGACCTGCTCGTGCGCGCCGACTGTACCCGCGATACTTCCGCCACGTTGAACCTCGCGGCCATGGCGCTTGACGCGGAGCTCGGACGGACCGAACCCGCCCACGCCCTGGTGACGTGCGGGGGTACGTGGCGGCTCCGGTTCCAGGCCGGCTCCGGGACGGGGCGCACCGCGGTCCTGGTGGCGGCCCGCGACCCGCGGGGGCGGCTGCGGCCGGCGTCGGCGCTGGTGGACGTCGCCGTGGTTCCCGCGGAGCCGGTCCTCGCCGCCTCCGACAGCGACTACCTCGCGGAGCCGTACCCCGACCGGATCAGGTCGCGGACGCGCTCGTGGCGGGCGGCGGTGGAGCTGCGCCGCTTCATCTACCCGGGCCGCGGGTGGGTCGCCGAGGTGGCCCGCAGCCTGACGGAGTCCCCCGACATGCGGGAGGCGCTGACCGAGGCGGTGGAGCTCGACCGCGGCCGCCTCGCCGCCACCGGCCACTGGCCGGAGGCGAGCCGGTTCCGGAGCTACGCCCGGCTCGAGAAGCTCATGAGCCAGTACTGGGCCGAGGGCGGTCTCGCCCTCGCCGCCGGCACCGCCAACGAGATCGGCAACGTCTTCCTCACCTGGCACCGCTCCCCCGGCCTCACCGTCACGCTCAGCGAGGAGGTGGCGCGGACCGTCGGCAGCCGGGGCGGCCACGTGATCAAGGTGGGCCGGGTTCTCAACGGGGTCGGCTTCACCATGATCCTCCTCGACTTCTGGAACGCCGCCGCCTCCGCGGAGACCCCGGTCGAGGCGCGGGAGGCGTGGCTGCGGGCGGGCTACTCGTCCCTGGACCTGTACCTCTCCAACGTGGTGGCGGACACCTTCGGAGCCGCGGCGGCCCTGCCGGGGATGTTCGTCTCCTTCGTGCTCACCAACGCCTACGACACGCTCATCTCCGGCCACAAGGAGTGCTGGTGGCGGCGGCTGGTGCGCCAGGCGGTGGCGGAGCACTACCTCGGCACCGGCATCCACGACCGCGTGGCGGTGGACAGGGTCCTCCGGGCGATGAGGAGCCCGCGCGGCCTCCGCGGCACGCTCATCGACTGGTGGCGCGCCGAAGGCCCCAACTGGGCCGGAAAGCTGGGAGGGGGGTGCGGCAGCTGGGACCTCGCCGAGGCGCGCGGCTACACGCAGGCGCTCGTGGATCGCCTCCTCCACTCCCGCACCGTGGAGGTGGACGGGCGAACCTACTCCCCGACCGCGTTCTACTGGGCCGTCTCGCGCGAGCTGGTGCGCGAGCGCCGGAACGAGCTCGCACGCCAGGTGGCGCGCGGGCTCCTACGCCTCGAGGCGGCGTACCTGGAGACCCTGCACCAGCGACGTTACCGCGCGAGGTTCCAGCTCGTGGGCGCGGGCGCCGAGCGGACACCGATCCCCGGCGCACGTGTCCGGCCCGTGGACCGCGACGACGGGGTCCGGACCACGGACGAGGCGGGGTGGGTCACCCTGGAGCTCGCCGGCGACGAGTTCTCCCCCTCGGGGGAGGTGGCACTCCTCGTGCGGACCGAGTGGAGACGGTGGGTGTTCGTGCTCCCCAGGAACGCGTTTCGGGAGGTTACGCGATGAGGCGCATCGCCGCGGTGACCTTGGTGCTCGCGGTGTCCGCCACCGCGCTCGCGGGGCGGCGCGACGTCAACCGCGACGGCCGTGTGGACATGGAGGACGTCCGCGCGCTGGCGCGCATGGTGGCGGGCCTCGACCCCGCGGATCCCGACTGCGACCAGGACGGCGACGGCCTCCTCACCATGGCCGACGTGAACGCGCTCCTCGCCGCGCTGGATCGGGCGCCGGCCCGCGCGACGCCCACGCCCCGGCCGGCGGCCGCCGCCCCTTCCCGGCCCGGAGCGCAGTTCCTGGTGGTGGAGCAGGCGGCCGACGGGAGGGTGGTCGTGGTGGTGGGAGCTGCCGGGGTGCGCCCCGGCGACCGGATCCTCGGAACGTACGGCTCGCTCGCCGAGGCCGAGGCCGCCCGCCGGGCGGTGGCGGGCGGCGGACAGCCTCCCGCGGTGGCCAGCGCCGCCCCCCCGACACCGCGCCCCGCCGTGCGGGCGACGCCCACGCCCGCCGTCCCGCCCGCACCGGCCGTCCCGGAGCTCGCGGGCGCCGCCACCGCCGTTCCGCTCGTCCCCGGCAAGGCGCTGGTGATCGCCCCAGGGTGGCGCGAGGGCTGGCTGCTGCAGGTCATCGGCGACGGCACACGCGCCAACCTCCGCCGCCAGGACCTCGGGCACCTCGCCCGCTGGTACGGGCGGTGCGCCGCGCCGGCGGCCGTGTTCCACGCGCCGCGGCGATGCGAGGCGATCCTCGTCTTCGTGCCGGAGCTGGGCGAGGGACGGCTGTTCCGCGGGCTGTGGCGGAGGAGTCTCACCGAGAGCCGGGTGGCGTTCGCCCGGACCATCACCGGCCGGAGCCGTTCGGTGCTCGTCCTCCCCCGGCAGGGCAACGACGGGCGCACCGCCGGCCTCTACCTGTACCACTGGCCCACCGGCACCGCGCTGTACAGCCCCGGGGTCACCTCGGGCTCGCGCCGCGCCGCGGCCCGCGAGGTGCCGGGCTTCCCGCCCGCGGGCCACGAGCCCCTCGTCGTCCCGGTCGAGGCCTCGAACGGGGCCACACGCTCCTTCGCACTCCTCGACCCGGCCGCGGGGACCGTCTGGCTCGTCCTCGACGTGCGTCCGCACCCGTTCGAGCCGCGCCTCGCGCCCACGGCCGTTCAGCTCGGCTCGCTGGGGGCCCCCGACACGCCGCTCGCCCTCACGGCGGCGGCGCTGCGCGAGCCGGACGGCTCGGCCAGGGCGGTGCTGGTGGCCGACTCGGCCTCGGGCCGCCTGGCCGTGCTCGAGGGCGCGGACTCGCCGGCGCGGGTCCACCTCCGCCCGCTCGAGACCACGGTGGACGGTCCCCTCCCCTCCGCGGGCGGCTCGCGGCGGCTCCTGGCGCTGCCCCTGGCCCGACCCGGACAGGCGCTGCTCCTCGACGCGGCCTCGGGGAGGCTGGCACTGGTGACGGTCGGCGGCGGCGCGGCGACCGTCAGGCCGGTGACCGTGCTCCGCTGAGGCGGGCCGCGAACCAGCGGATCGCCACCACCGCGCCGCCCTCGGGCGCCACGCGGACGCGGTCCGCCGCCGCCAGGTTCGAGATCGAGGGGAGACTCCCGAGGTCGAGGGGGCGGCGGCGCACCGGCCAGCGGACCCCCTCCAGGGTGACCCGAACCGCCGGATCGAAGGTGAGGAACGACCAGGTCTCCCCCGCGGCCGC
>CAYTTB010000125.1:0-5779 GCA_964440565.1 uncultured Thermoanaerobaculia bacterium | reverse complement strand
ACCCGAGGCTCTACACGCTGCTGCTCCACAAGTACTACGTGGACGAGATCTACGACGCGCTGGTGGTGCGGCCGATCCACCGGCTGGCGACGTTCTGCTGGAAGGTCCTCGACGTGATCGTGATCGACGGCGTCGGCGTGAACGGTACCGCCTTCGCCACGGAGCTCTCCGGCGACGTCCTCCGCTTCGCGCAGACCGGTAACGTCCGGAACTACGCGCTCTCGGTGGCCATCGGCGTCATCGTCCTGACCCTGATCCTGTGGTGAGTGGAGGCGACCGTGCTGGAACGACACCTGCTCTCGCTCGTGATCCTCGGCCCCGCCGCGGCCGCCCTCGTCCAGGCGCTCATCCCCGCGCGGCACGAGCGCCTCCACCGGTGGCTCGGTCTGCTGGCCTCTGCCGCGGTCTTCGGCCTCTCGCTGGGTATCTGGTTCCGGTTCGATCCGGGCGATCCCGGATTCCAGCTCGTGGAGCGTGTGCCGTGGATCCGTCCCCTGGGCATCTCCTACGTGGTGGGGGTGGACGGCGTCTCGCTCCTGCTCGTGCTCCTCACCACCCTGCTCATCCCGGTGGTGTTCCTCGCCTCCTGGCGCTCCATCGAGGAGCACGTGAAGGCCTTCCAGATCTCGATGCTGCTGCTCACCACCGGAATGATCGGCGCGTTCCTCGCCCTCGACCTGTTCCTGTTCTACGTGTTCTGGGAGCTGATGCTGATCCCGATGTACTTCGTGATCGGCGTCTGGGGCGGGCCGCGTCGCATCTACGCGGCGGTGAAGTTCTTCATCTACACGATGGTGGGCTCGGTGCTGATGCTGGTGGCGATCCTGTACCTGGCGTGGAACCACCATCAGCTCACCGGCGCCTGGTCGTTCGCCTACACCGACATCCTCACCACCGCCCCCTCCCTGGCCATGGGCGCCTCGTTCCTCGCCAGCCCGCAGATGCTGGTGTTCGCGGCGTTCGCACTGGCCTTCGCCATCAAGGTGCCCATGTTCCCGTTCCACACGTGGCTTCCCGACGCGCACGTGGAGGCGCCCACCGGCGGCTCCATCATCCTCGCGGGGGTGCTCCTGAAGCTGGGAACCTACGGCTTCCTGCGGTTCAACCGCGTGCTGCTGCCGGACGCGTGGGACCGGTTCGTGCCCCTCATGACGGCGCTGGCGGTGATCGGCATCCTGTACGGCGCCTGGGTGGCGCTGGTGCAGCCCGACATGAAGAAGCTGGTGGCGTACT
This sequence comes from uncultured Thermoanaerobaculia bacterium, assembly GCA_964440565.1. Classification (GTDB taxonomy): domain Bacteria; phylum Acidobacteriota; class Thermoanaerobaculia; order Thermoanaerobaculales; family Sulfomarinibacteraceae; genus CAYTTB01. The sequence goes on along the minus strand of CAYTTB010000125.1, from coordinate 4,546 downwards.
CCTCGGTGAGCCACCTGGGCTTCGTCATGCTCGGCCTCGCCGGCGGGACGCTCGCCTCGACCCAGGGGGCGATCCTGCAGATGGTCAACCACGGCCTCTCCACCGGCGCCCTCTTCCTGCTCGTGGGCGTGATCTACGAGCGCCGCCACACGCGCCTCATCGAGGACTACGGCGGCATCGCGGGAGTGGTGCCCGTGTACACGGGCGTGTTCCTGCTGGTGACCCTCTCCTCCATCGGGCTTCCGGGGCTCAACGGGTTCGTGGGCGAGTTCCTGATCCTCGCCGGCAGCTGGAGCACGGAGCCTCGGGCCGTGGTGCTGGCGGCGCTGGGCATCATCTTCGGGGCCTTCTACATGCTGTGGATGGTCCAGCGGGTGTTCTGGGGCCCGTTCCGGCACGAGGAGAACCGCGACCTCCGTGACATCGGTGCCCGCGAGCTGCTGGCCGTGGCGCCGCTTCTCCTCTTCATCGTCTGGATCGGCGTCCATCCCACCACGTTCCTCGAGCCGATGGAGGCGGCCGTCCGCCTCATCCTGGGAAGCTGAGGAGGGAGCCGTGCCGAACGCTTCCGATCTCGTCGCCGTCGTTCCCGAGTTGATCCTCACCGTCGCCGCCGGCCTGCTCCTCCTGGGCGAGGCGTTCGTGCCCCGGATGCGCCGCGCCCTCCCCTGGCTCGGCCTCCTGGCCACGGTGGCCGCGGGTGGGGCGCGCCTGGCGCTGCCGCTTCCCGGCGACGTGTGGGGCGGGATGCTCCGCGTGGATCGCGTCGCGGCGTTCGTGGATCTCTACATCCTCGCCGCTCTCGCGCTCTCGCTCTGGATCGCCGCACCGTTCCTCGCACGGATGGAGCGCGACCGCGGAGAGTTCCACGCGCTGCTGATGCTCGCCGCCGTGGGCGCCATGGTCATGGCGGCCTCCGTCAACCTGCTGCCGCTGTTCCTCGGGCTGGAGCTGCTCTCGATCCCGCTCTACGTCCTCAACGCCTACCTCACGCGGGTCGAGATCAGCGTCGAGGCGGGCCTCAAGTACTTCATCGTCGGTGCCTTCGCTGCGGCCATCGTGGCCTACGGCATGGCGCTGCTGTACGGGGCCGCCGGCACCGCGAACCTCGCCGAGCTGGCCCGGGCCGCGGCCGCACCGGGCACCCCGCGCCCGCTCCTGCTCCTCGGATTCGCCATGGTGCTCGGCGGGTTCGCCTTCAAGCTGGCGCTGTTCCCGTTCCACGGCTGGGCGCCGGACGTCTACCAGGGCGGTCCGACCCCGGTCACCGCCTTCCTCTCGGTCGTCCCGAAGGGCGCGGCGCTCGTGGTGGTGCTGCGGCTGGTGGAGGCCGTGGCGCCGGGCCGCCTCTCGGGCCGGTGGCTGCTCGCCGGCGCGATCCTCGCGGTGGCGTCGCAGACGCTGGGCAACGTGGTGGCCCTCGTCCAGCGTGACGTCAAGCGGATGCTCGCCTACTCGGGGATCGCCCACATGGGCTACGCCATGGTGGGCGTGGTGGCCTTCGGGCGCGACGGCGCCGCGGCGGTCCTGGTCTACCTCGCCGCCTACACCTTCATGAACCTCGGCGCCTTCGCCGCGGTGGCGCTGCTCTCCGAGCGGGAGGACGAACCGCACCTGATCTCCGACCTGGCCGGGCAGGGATGGAGACGGCCGGTGGTGGCGCTCGCCCTCACCGTGTGCATGTTCTCGCTGGCGGGAGTGCCCCCCTTCGTGGGGTTCGTGGGCAAGTTCCTCCTGTTCCGCTCGGCGGTGAACGCGGGCCTGGTGTGGCTGGCCGTCCTCGGGGTGCTCAACTCCCTGCTCTCGGCCTACTACTACCTGCGGGTGGTGTACGTCCTGTACATGAGGCCGCTGCCGCGGCGGGCTCCGGCGTTCCCGGTCTCGCCCACCCTCACGGCGGCCGCGGCCGTCGCCGCCGCCGCCGTGCTCGCGGTCGGGCTCTACCCGGTGCCGGTGCTCGAGGCGGCGCGTGCCGCGGCCCGGCTCCTGGTGGGGTGAGCGATGGCACCGCTGAAGCGCGATCTCGACCCCGCCTCGATCTCCGAGCTGACCATCAACCGGCTCTCCATCTACCTGCGCTGCCTCCAGGAGCTGGAGCGGCTGGGCATCGACACCGTCTCCTCGCAGGAACTGGAGCGCCGGTTCAACCTCAACTCGGCGCAGATCCGCAAGGACCTGGCGTACTTCGGGGAGTTCGGCATCCGCGGGGTGGGCTACAACGTGGCCGAGCTCAAGCACCACATCCAGGCGATCCTGGGCCTCGACCGCGAGCGGCGCGTGGTGATCGTGGGCGCCGGCAACCTCGGCACCGCCCTCTGCCACCACAAGCGGTTCGCCAGCGAGGCGTTCCTGATCGTGGCGATCCTCGATTCGGATCCGGCGAAGGTGGGCAGGCCCATCCCGGGCGGGCTCCTGGTGGAGAGCTCCGCCAGGCTGGCCGAGATCGTGGCCCAGCGCGAGGCGGAGATCGGGGTGATCACGACCCCGCCCTCGGCGGCGCAGGCGGTGGCGGACCAGATGGTGTCGGCCGGGCTCAGGGCGATCCTCAACTTCGCCCCGGTGCAGGTGAAGGCGCCGGAGGGCGTGCGGGTGCGGACGGTGGACCTCAAGGTGTACCTCGAGGAACTGTCGTTCTACCTCGCCCACGGAACGTGAGCGTTCGGGAGCGTTCCCGTGTACACTGGGCGCTGACGGCATGGACCAACCGAAGAAGATCGGCAAGTACGAGGTCCTCGAGCGCATCGGCGCCGGCGGGTTCGGCGTCATCTACAAGGGCTGGGATCCCTTCATCAAGCGCACCGTCGCCATCAAGATGTGCAGCACGGTGGATCCCGAGGTCCGCCAGCGCTTCTTCCAGGAGGCCCAGGTCCTGGGGAACCTCGTGCACCCCAACGTCACCCTCGTGTTCGACTTCGGGCTCCAGGACGAGGTCCCGTACATCGTCCAGGAGTACCTCTCGGGCTACGACCTCGACCACCTGATCCGGACCGGAGCGCTCCGGGACTACCGCTCCATCGTGGCCATCCTCCTTCAGGTGTGCGAGGGGCTCGCCTACGCCCACTCGCGCGGCATCGTCCACCGGGACATCAAGCCGTCCAACATCCGGATCCTCGAGGACGGCCTGGTGAAGCTGCTGGATTTCGGGATCGCGAAGGCGCTGGAGGGCGGGGCCAAGCTCACCCAGACGGGGATGGCCCTCGGCACCGCCGGCTACCTGGCCCCCGAGCAGGTCCAGGGCGAGCAGGTGGACCAGCGCACCGACCTGTTCTCCCTCGGGGTCGTGGCCTACGAGATGATCACGGGCCGGCGCCCCTTCGCGGGGAAGAACCTCTCCAACATCCTCTACCGCGTCCTCAACGAGGAGCCCACCCCGGTTCGCGAGCTCCGGCCGGATTGCCCGCCGGAGCTCGAGGCGGTGGTCCACCGGCTGCTGGCCAAGCGCCGGGAGGAGCGGTTCCAGAGCGCGGCCGAGGTGATCGAGGCGCTGCGCGCCATTCCCATCACCGGCCTCCAGGCCGAGGACGAGTCGGCCCAGCGCGAGGCCACCACCGCGATCCTGCGGGCCATCGTGCAGCGGCTCCCCGAGGTCTCCACCACGCCCACCACGCCGGCCGAGCGGCGGCCCGTCTCCCCGACCACGCCCACGGTCGCCAAGGAGAGCCCCCGGTCGGCTCCCGCGGCGGCCTCGCCGACCCGGGCCGCCATAACGCACGTGCCCGTCCCCGACGAGGTGGAGGAGGAACGGAGCCGGTCGCCGGTGCTCGCGGTGTTTCTCGCCCTGGTGGCGCTTCTCGTGGGCGCCGGCGCGGCGATCTACCTCTCGCCGCAGGTCCAGCGCCTCGTGTTCGGACCCCAGGGTGCCCCGTGGATCCCCACCCCGACCCCGACCCCCACCCCCACGCCCACGCCCACCCCGACCCCCACACCCACCCCGGAGCCCACCGCCACCCCCACCCCGGCCCCCACCCCGACACCCACGGGCCCGGTGCGGTTCACCCTGTTCGTGGACCCGCCGGCGAGGGTCCGGGTGGACGGGCGGCCCCTCGCCCGGGGCAAGATCGTGCGCCGGCGGGTGGCGCTCCCGCCGGGGACCCACCGGTTCGCCGTCGAGGTCCCCGGCTACATGACGCGGGAGTTCACGCGCGAGATCGGCTGGGGGACGCGGTCGGTCCGCCTTCGCCTGCCTCCGTGGGGACTGCTCTCCGTCATGTACGACCCCGGCGCTCCCCCGGGAGGGGTCCTGTTCCTCGACGGGGACCGCATCGGCCCCCTCCCGGTGCTCAACCGGAAGGTGGAGGCGGGGGAGCACGAGGTCGTGGTGCGGTGGCCGGACGGGAAGGCGTTCCGGACCACGGTGGACGTCCCGGCGGCCCCCGAGCCGCCGCGGCGGCTGGTGGTCTCCCCCGTGGGCTGACCGGGCCGCGCCGGCTCGCGTGGTCGCACTCGAACGGGGAAGCTCCGGCGCACCGCCCCCGGACTGTCGCCGCGATGTGTGTGACCACGTGCCATGTGCGGCACTCCTCTGCGCTCCCGGGGGCGCGAGTCG
>CAYTTB010000124.1:0-5845 GCA_964440565.1 uncultured Thermoanaerobaculia bacterium | reverse complement strand
CCGCGTGCCCGGCGCCGCCGCCCTGTCCGGGGGCGGCCGGAGGTGAGACAATCTCGCGGCGAGAACCCCGCGCCGGGAGCTGCGTAAGCTCCCCGTGAAGCGGCGATGGGAGGTGCAGCCGTGCAGATCCGTCGAGTCACGCTGGCCGCGCTCGCGGTCCTGCTGAGCGTCGCGTGGGCCGCCGCGGGCGAGATCGAGGTGCCGGTCCGGCCGCAGGCCGTGGCGGGCGCGCCCGCGGGTGGCCGCGCCCCGCTCCACCTCACGCTCGAGCGCGCGTACGAGCTGGCGCTCACCCGCAACCTCGACCTCCAGCTCGGCCGCTACGACCTCGCCCGGGCCGACGCCGGCATCCTCGAGAGCGCCGGGATCTTCGACCCCAAGCTCGACGCCGGCGTGAGCGGCGACTACACCAAGTCGCCCGCGGCCACCCAGCTCGCCGGCGCCGACATCACCGAATCGCGCACCACGCGGTTCCAGCTCGGTCTCCAGCAGCTGCTGCCCAGCGGCACCACGTGGTCCCTCCAGACCGCCCTCTCCCGGGCCGAGACCAACTCCACGTTCTTCTTCCTCAACCCGCGCTGGGCCAGCGACCTAACCCTCTCCATCACCCAGCCGCTCCTCAACGGCTTCGGGACGCTGGTGAACCGCTCCGGGCTGGTGATCGCGCGCAGCACGCGCCAGCAGACCGCCGCCCAGTTCGCGCTCGACGTCATCGCCACCGTCCAGCGGGTCGAGGACGCGTACTGGGACCTGGTGGCGGCGCGCGAGGCGGTCCGGGTACGCGAACGGTCGCTCGAGCTCGCCCGGCGCCTGCTGGACGAGACCCGGGAGCGGGTCCGCGTGGGCACCTCGGCGCCCATCGACCTGGTGCAGTCCGAGGCGGCGGTGGCGGCGCGCAAGCAGGAGCTCATCACCGCCCGCAACCAGGCCGCGGACGCCGAGGACGCGCTCAAGGCGGCGCTGGGGTTCGACCGGCCCGAGGAGTGGCTCCGGTCCCTCGAGCTCGAGGAGCGGCTCGAGATCGAGCCGATCCACCCGCAGCTCGAGCCCTCCATCGAGACCGCGCTCGAGAAGCGCCCCGAGATCCACCAGCAGCTCCTGGCCATCGAGCAGCGGCGGCTCGAGGTGGACGTGGCCCGCAACGCGACCCTCCCCCGCCTCGACCTCGCGGGCACCTACGGCTTCTCCGGCCTCGGCGGAGACCTCAAGATCATCGATCGCACCACCGGCCAGGTGATCGAGGTCCTCCCCGGCGGGCTCGACGACGCCGTGCGGCAGCTGCGCGATCTCGACTTCCCGCACTGGACGGTGGGGGTCACCTTCTCCGTGCCCCTCGGCAACAACCAGGCGAGGGCGCGGCTCGCCCAGCGCCGCTGGGAGCTGGAGCGGGCCATGACCCAGCTCGCCGCGCTCAAGCAGCGGATCATCCTCGAGGTGCGGCGGGCGGTGCGCGCGCTCGAGGATGGCGCCGCATCCATCGAGGCGGCGGAGGCGGCGCGCAAGCTCGCCGAGCGCAACCTCGAGGCCGAGCACACCAAGTTCGCCAACGGCCTCTCGACCAACTACCAGGTGCTGCAGATCCAGAAGGACCTCGCCGAGGCCCAGCTCACCGAGCTCCAGGCGCGGGTCGCCTACCGCAAGGCGCTGGTGGCGTACAGGGTCGCGGTGGGCACCCTGCTCGAGGACTACGGGATCCGGCTCGCCGACCCCGGCACGCCGGAGATCCCGCACGACTTCTGGGCGGGCGTCCGGTGGCTCCGCCTCGCGGACCTCTCCGGACCGCCGCTCGCGGCACCCGAGGGGAAGAAGGAGGGATCGTCATGAGCGATGAGCGTCCCGGGTACGAGCCCGAGCCGGTCGAGGCGGCCGGGCAGGGCCAGGAGCGCCCGCGCCTCGGCGCCGTGGCGCGGATCGTGCGCCTCTACGTGGCGCCGGGCGAGGTGTTCGCCGACATCGCCCGCCGCCCCGGGTGGCTGGCGCCGATGCTGCTGCTCGTCGCGCTCACCTTCGCCAGCACCCTGTACATCACCGGCAAGATCGACATGACCGCCACGATGGAGCGGTGGCAGGAGACCAGCGGGGTGGAGCTCGACGAGGCGCAGCTCGAGCGCGCCACCGAGCATCAGCCGAACCCCCTCGTGCGCGCCACCATGAGCGTGGCGGTGGTGCCGGTGGCGTTCCTCCTCCTCGGGGGGATCTACCTGGTCACCGGCAAGGCCGTGGGGAGCGAGGCGGAGTTCGCGGAGACGTTCTCCGTCACGCTCCACGCCTACCTCGCCCCCTCGCTGGTGAAGACCGTGCTGACGTGCCTGCTGCTGATCCCGAGGTCGGCCATGGCCGCCCAGGACCTGGAGACGGTGCTGGCCTCGAACCTGGCCGCGTTCCTGCCCCAGGACGCGCCGGGGTGGCTGCGGGCCGTGGGCGGCACGCTCGATCTGTTCAACGTGTGGATCGTCGTGCTGCTGGCCATGGGGCTCGCGACCGTGGGCCGTCTCTCGCGGGGGCGGGCGGTCACCGCGGCGCTGATCCCCTGGGGCGTGTGGATCGCGCTCAAGGGTGCCGGTGCCGCGGTGCTGGGCGCGCTGGTTCGGCGCTGAGGCCGGCGGATGCGCAGGTTCGCCATCCCCCTGCTCGTCCTCGTGGCCATCGCCGCGGTGCTGGCGGCGAGCCTCCTCCGCTCGGAGGGTGACGTCACCGAGGTCGAGGTGGCGGAGGCGAGCCGGCGGACGGTCACCGCCAGGGTCAAGGCCTCGGGACGGATCGCGCCGGAGCGGAAGGTCCAGATCTCCGCCAAGGTCACCGGCGAGATCGTGGAGCTGCCGGTGAAGGAGGGCGACACGGTCCGGGAGGGCCAGCTGCTCGTGCGCATCGAGGACGACCTCTACCGGGCCGCCCGCGACCAGGCGGCCGCGGCGCTGCGCCAGGCGGAGGTGGCGGTGCGCCGCGCCCGGCTCCAGCTCGAGGACGCCGAACGGACCCTCCGCCGCACCCGCGAGCTCCACGCCGACGGGCTCGCCAGCCAGCAGCAGCTCGACCAGGCGCGCCTGGCCCACGAGACCGCGGCGGTGGAGCTCGAGGCCCAGCGGCGCGCGGTGGAGCAGCGCCGCTCCGCCCTGGAGCGGGCCGAGCGCGACCTCGCCCGCACCGTGATCCGTTCCCCCATGGACGGGATGGTGATCCAGCTCGACGCCGAGAAGGGCGAGACCGTGGTCCCCGGCACCACCAACCTCCCGGGCTCGGTGATCATGACCATCGCCGACATGTCCACGCTGCTGGCCGAGGTGGAGGTGGGCGAGGTGGACGTGGTGGAGGTGGCGCTGGGCCAGCCCGCGGAGGTGCGCGTGGACGCCCTCGGTGACGCCGTGCAGCACGGGAAGGTGGTGGAGATCGCCACCTCCGGGCGGGAGGACCCGCAGCAGCGGGTGATCCGGTTCGCGGTGAAGGTGGCGCTCGCCGACCCCGACCCGCGGCTGCGCCCGGCCATGACGGCCAAGGTGGACATCGTCACCTCCCGCCACGAGGACGTGCTCGCGGTGCCGATCCAGGCGGTGGTGAGGCGCCGCCTCGACGAGGCGGGGCGCGAGGTGCGCGGGAAGAAGGGCGGCCGCGAGCGCGACGTGGTGTACGTGGTGGAGGACGGGACCGCGCGGGTGGTGCCGGTGGAGCTGGGGATCTCCGACGACCTCTTCGTGGAGATCGTGAAGGGGCTCCGGCCGGGCGCGCGGGTGGTCGTGGGGCCGTACCGGACGCTCAAGCGGCTGCACGACGGGACCCGGGTGAAGGTGCGCGAGGAGGGCGAGAAGGCGGCGCCCACCCCGGAGGCGAGGGGGGACCGCGGGCGGTGACCCGGCTGATCGAGATCCGCGGACTCAAGCGGTACTACACCATGGGCTCCGAGGTGGTGCGCGCGCTCGACGGCGTGGACCTGGACGTGGAGGAGGGGGAGTACCTCGCCATCATGGGCCCGTCCGGGTCGGGCAAGTCCACCCTCATGAACCTGATCGGCTGCCTGGACACGCCCACGGCGGGGCGCTACCTCCTGGCCGGCCGCGAGGTGTCCGGGATGGACGACGCCGAGCTCGCCCGCGTGCGCAACCGGGAGATCGGGTTCGTGTTCCAGACGTTCAACCTGCTGCCGCGCACCTCGGCGCTGGCCAACGTGGAGCTTCCCCTGGTGTACGCCCGCGTGCCGCGCGCGGAGCGGCGGCGGCGGGCGCGGGAGGCGCTCGAGCGCGTGGGGCTCGGCGACCGCCTCCACCACCAGCCCAACGAGCTCTCGGGCGGCCAGCGCCAGCGGGTGGCCATCGCCCGCGCCCTCGTCAACCGCCCGTCCATCCTGCTCGCCGACGAGCCCACCGGCAACCTCGACTCCCACACCTCGGCGGAGATCATGGAGCTGTTCGCGGAGCTCAACCGCGCCGGCCACACCATCGTCCTCGTCACCCACGAGCCGGACATCGCCGCCCACGCCCGGCGCGTGGTCCGCCTGCTCGACGGCCGCGTGGTGGAGGACCGGAGGGTGGCGCCGTGATCCTGGAGAACCTCCGCATCGCGATCCGGGCGATCCTGGCCAACAGCATGCGCTCGGTGCTCACCACCCTCGGGATCATCATCGGGGTGGCCGCGGTGATCGCGGTGGTGGCCATCGTGCAGGGACTCAACCACGTCATCGCCACCCAGCTCGAGGGCGTGGGCGTCACCTTCATCCGGGTGGCGCCGCGGATCGCGGCGTTCGACCCCGAGCTCGCGGGCCGCGAGGTCAGGCTCACCTACGAGGACGGGCTCGCGATCATGGAGCGGTCCACCACGCTCCGGTACTACAACCCGGTGCTCTTCACCTCGAGCCCGGTGGCCTTCGGCGACCGCAGCCGGAACTTCACCGTCCTCGGCGTGGGCGAGCACCACCAGGAGGTGGCCAACCACTGGGTGGAGCAGGGACGGTTCTTCGGGCGGCTCGACATCGACCGCCACGCCCCCGTGTGCATCGTGGGCCGGAGCGTGATCGAGGACCTGGAGCTGCCAGAGAACCCCCTGGGGCGCGAGATCACCGTGGGCGGCGCCGCTCTCACGATCGTGGGCGTGATGGAGGAGAAGGGCGAGCTGTTCGCCCAGGACCAGGACGCCGTGGTGCTCCTGCCCATCACCACCGCCATGGACGTGTACGGCCGCGCCGCCTCCGACCTGCTGATCCTCCAGTTCCAGGCGAGGAGCGCGGAGGTGGTGGAACGGGCCAAGGACGAGATCGTCAGGGTGCTGCGGGAGCGCCACCGGATCCCGCCCGGGGGCAAGGACGACTTCGAGGTCGCCCTCCAGTCCGAGCTGCTCGAGACCACGGGCTCGATCCTCGGCACCGTCACCTCGGTGGTGGCGGCGGTGGTCTCGGTGGCGCTGCTGGTGGGCGGGATCGGGATCATGAACATCATGCTGGTCTCGGTCACCGAGCGCACCCGCGAGATCGGGATCCGCAAGGCCGTGGGCGCCCGCCGCTCCGACATCCTGGTCCAGTTCCTGATCGAGGCCGTGACGCTGTCGGCGCTCGGGGGTGTCCTCGGCATCCTCGCCGGCTGGGGCCTCGGCGTCCTCGGGGCGAAGGCGATCCCCGGCTTCCCCTCGGCCCACGTTCCCCTCTGGGCCGTCGCCCTCGGGTTCGGCTTCGCCGCCGGGGTCGGTGTCTTCTTCGGCGTCTACCCCGCCGCCAAGGCGGCCGCCCTCGACCCCATCGAGGCACTTCGCCACGAGTGACGCCCTCCGGCCGGCGGGTCCCTCGCCCGCCGCGGCACGCACGCCGCGCGACGGCGGTGGCGCCACACCCGCGCACCCCACGCGCCCCGGAGAGCGAGGCACC
>CAYTTB010000123.1:0-5871 GCA_964440565.1 uncultured Thermoanaerobaculia bacterium | reverse complement strand
ACACCGGCCACCAAGGAATCGCCCCCCTCAGGCCTCGAACTGTCGAACTTCGGCGGCCCCTTCCGGGGTCCACGATGACGTACCGGTCGCGCCGGATCCGCTCGAGCACCACGAAGTGATCGAACCGCCAGTGCAGGATCGCGGGGAGGTCGAGCGCCGCGAGATCGTCCACGTCCGCCCGGTACCCCTGCGCCTCGAGCCCGAGCTCCGCGGCCGCGTCGCAGAGGTCCGCCGCGGTGGCCCCGTCCCGCCCGCTTCCCAGCGCCTCCCGCGCTTCGGCGAGCGGGGTGGCCCGTCCGAACGCACCGAGCACCATCGCGAGGCAGGCGGCCGCGCAATCCGTGGCTGCGCCCTGCACCACCACCGGCACCCGCCGCGGCCGCCTCCCCCCAGCCAACCCCACCGGCCGGGGGTGCTCGTCGCCCCCCTCGAGCGCCTCCACCGCCCGCCGGCGGAAGATCCCGAGGAAGGCCCGGTCCGGCTCCGCCGAGCCCGCGGTCACGTCCGACCTCCCGCCGCCCGCTCCCGTGCGAGGCGGGAGGCGTACAGCTTCGCGAGCAGGTCGTAGAGCACCGCCTCGTGCCGGCGCTGCTCCGAGGCGAGCAGCCGGTTGCAGTGCATGTGAACGAGGCTCGCCACCAGGTCGTCGAGCGGCACCGCCAGGCGCTTCCCGTCGTCGGCGGCGACGAGCCGGCGGACGCTCTCCGACCACCGCGCGCTGCGCCGCGCAAACACCGCCGCCGCCCGCCGCAAGGCCTCGTCCCTGGCCGTTCCCTCGAGCATCGTCTCGCACGCCGCCCGGTGCTCCCGCAGCTTGCGCGCGACCGCCTTCCGGAACGCCCTGCCCGCGCCCATCTCGCTCGCGAACCCGTCGCGCAGCCGCCCGAGGAGCTCGGCGCGACGAGCGACTGGGAACCCGAAATCCGCGAGCAGACGGGCGATCCCCACGAGCGCGAGCCGCCAGCGCGCGGCGACATCGGGAAGCTCCTCCCCCGGGCGCAGCAGCTCCACCACCGCCTCCGAGTCGTGCCGGAACATCGCCTCGCACGCCTCGATCCCCGCCGGACCCCCGTACCGCTCCACCTCCCGCTCGTACGTGTCGTAGGCGGACCTCCAGATCAGCCCCGCCGCCATGCCGCGGGCTATCTCCTCCTCCAGCACCTCCCGCACCACGCCCCACAGCGTTTCCGGACTCCCGTGCAGCCGCACCCGCAGGTGGTGCTCGGGATCGGCGTAGCGGATGAAGAACCATCCGTCGATGAGGCCCTCCCCCAGCAGCCTCTCGACCAGCGGCGCCACCGCGCCGACCAGGACGCGATCCGCCGTAGCCTGCCCGCAGTAGAGCTTGACGTACAGCCACTCCGACCCCGGCGGAAACCGGCGGCGGATGGCGGCGGGCCGCGGCGGCGGGAGGATCACGGGTTCTTCCCGCGGGCGCACCTCCCGCCGCACGAACGGGATCACAAGCTCGTGGGTGTACCGCCCGTCAGGCCCCTCCACGCACAGCTCGTCCGGGCCTGGAAACATCTCCACGAGCTCCGCCCGGCGCCGCCCCTTGAGCGCGTCCGAGAGCATCTCCAGCGCCGCCGGCTCCTCGAGGTCCACGAGCAGCTCGTTGTCGCCCTCGGCCAGCAGCACGAACCGCGGCATCCGCCACGCCGCCCGCCAGCGCGCCGCGATCTCGGCCCGCCTCGCGGCCGGCGCGCTGCGGAGCTCCCGGATCTCGCGCTCGTCGAGCGCCCATCGAGCACGGGCGAGGACGGCCCGCCCGCAGCGAACGCGGGGAAGGAACCGCGCGGCCTCGAGCGTCCCCCACCGCCACCGGAGACCCGACGCGCACCGCTGCTGTTGGAGGAGACAAAAGAAGCGGTACGCAGGGAGGTTCCCCGCCGCCCAGTAGTTGTGCGCGGTGGTGAGGCGCGGCACGACCTCCCTGTCGAGCCGCCGCGACCAGAGCACGATCCGACCCCGCCGCACCGTCAGCATCAGGTCGGTCACGGGAATCTGCCGGTCCCTCGGGGCACCCGAGCGGCCCAGCAGTGGGATCTCATACCCTCTGAGGACCGGCCGCAGCACCACATTGCCAACCCGCCCCTCGGGAAGGTGCACAACCTCGGCGAACACCGCCTCGGGGTGCAGCGCCTCCTCCGCCTCGAGGTGCTGCCGCACCGCCCGTTCGAGCGCCGGGTCGAGGTGACAGAACCGCCCCAGGAGCCCGGCCCCGGACGGCCCCCCGACGCTCTTGATCATCACCTGGAACCGCCCGGCGTCGATCGCCGCCGCGTGCTCGGCGGCGAGGCTCGCCATCACCGCGAACGCGTCGGGAAGCGGCGGAGGGTCCGGCACCTCGAGCCGCTCCAGGTCCTCACTGCCCAGCTCCACCTCCACCGCCCCCTCCCGCCACGCCCGCTCGAGCAGGGAGAGCAGCGCGGTCTGGCGGGCGACGTCGGTCGTCGTCGTCGGACGCCGTGCCTCACCGAACGGCACGCCCTCGAGCAGCTCCCCGCGCGCCGGTGCGCCGCCAAAGCCGACGCCGGACTCCTCGTCGAGCGCTTCGGCCAGCGGCACCCATCGTTCCCCGTATCGCTCGGTGAACCGCTCGCGGAAACGCACGAGGTCCTCAGGCTCCCTCGCGGGGGTGATGCGGTGGAGCGTCTTCACTGCCCGGAGGATCTCCTCGATCACCCGCGGGCCCACGCTCACCTCGCCCGGCCGGAACAGGTCCACCTGCACCAGGTGCTCGCGCCGGACCGAAAGCCCCGCGTCCTCGAGCTCCTTCTGTATCCGCCCGTACCGTTCCGGGTCCAGGCCGGGCCCCTCCCGGTCCATCGCGGAAAGCTCGCTCCGGCACCGCTGAAGCGCCACCGCCAGCGGACGAGACCGGCCGGGCTCTCCCAGCCCCTCCAGCAACGCCCCCGACGCATCGGGCCCGGTGACCGGGGGCTCGATCTCCGGCACAAGGAGCTGCGCCTCCACGAGCTCGCGGACGAACGCCTCGGCCTCGCCACGGTCGACCTCGCGGTCGGTCTCGCGCAGCGCCGCCACGAGCTCGGCCCCCGTCGCCCCGCCCCTCGCCCGGTCGAGGACGAGCCGCAGGTACGGCGAGGCGTCCACCTCCTCCAGCGTGTACCGGCGCCCGCCCCCATCGACGTGCGCCTCGAAGTACCTGAAGCTTCCCGCGACCTCGTAGAGGCTGTCGTTGGGGACGAACCGGAGCGCCCACAGCAGCTCGCCGTCGCGCGCGAGCTGCGCCGCCGCCTTCGCCAGCACCTCCATGTCGAGCCGGCTCACCCTCCGCGCCTCCGAAAGCGGTGCCAGCTCGAGCCGCGTACGCTTCCCCACACGGCCCAGGGACACCGAAGCGAACAGCCCGAACGGAGTTGGCCGTGTGGACATTCGAACCAGGTACCGCCGGAAGGCGTTGCCAATCTCCGCCCATCTCCTGGTAGCCCACGCGCTGAAACCGCGGTCTATCAGCCCAGGTGGTGCCAACCACAGAGCCTCTCGGGCAACCGCAGGAATGTCGTGCGGACCCGCGCGCCATATCTGACCGACCGGCTGGCAAGACCCGTCGGCAGGCCACGGGAACTGTGGCGTGCGTATCAGCACAGCGGACTGCACCGAATAGCTTCCGTCCGTCACAGGGCCTCCACCGTCTCCATCGCAACCCCCCGACCGCGACGCAAAGCGAGATGCGTCTAGCCGCTTCCGAGGAGAAGCACCGTCGTTGCTCCAGGGCCCGGTCGGGGACGCATTCGACGGTACCAACGGGCGAACTGTTCCCTTAAGCGATTCGGCTTGGGGGGTACCCGCGGTCCTTTGGCGGGACATCGATCGGATCCTCGCGGCTTCGAAGGCCATCATCCACCAGTAACCCGGAAGTACGTAATGATCACCCCGCCCTCAACCACCTGCAACAGCGTCGCCAGAACGCTGGCGCGCGGCCACCACACAGGCAGGGCCAGCGACAGAACGAAGACGAGCACCGCCACGGCCTTGACATAGCCGTCCGCCGGGGCGAGGACCACGAATACCCCCACGGCTAGACCGCACGCGAACACGGCAATTAAGGCGTATGGCATGGTGTGGCCTTCGATTGGCACCGCCCACGTGCGCTCAGAGTTTCCCACGTGAGCTCGCCTTCGCCAACTGTCGTGCGGCCGCAATGCCTGGTCCCAAGACGAGTGAGACGGTCAGCACAAGCCAGGCGGCGCACCGACCGGCGGAGAGCCCGATTGGAACCTGCAGTGCCAACTTTCCCAGCGCAAGGACTCCGGCTGAAGCCACGACCGATCCACCGGTGGATCCCAGGACAAAGAACATCAGCACCAACGCAAGAAGGTTCTTCATCAGGGTATTTCGTGTCGCACCGAAAGCACGCTGAACCCTCAGGGCGTGCTCGCCCGACCCGAGCGCCCCCACCAGGGCCATCAGAACGACTCCAACGCCCAAGGCAGCGGAGACAATTGCTGCCACTTGAACGGCTCGGGCCGCCTTTGCGAACCGATCCCTCACGCCGCGTCCGATCCCATCCATGAACGTCAACTGAAAATCATCCTCTTCGCCCTCTTGTAGGTGCTTGCATTCCCGCAGCAGTGCAACGATAACCGGGGCCAGATCGTGAATGTCATTGCCATCCAAGGCCTTCACCATGAGGAGCTTTCGCCGCGGCGCAAGGCGAAAGCGGCGCCGCGCCACGTCCAGCGGCACCCAGATGTCCGCGCCCAATACCTTCTGACACGTTTCCTCGCCACAATCGATCACACCCCCGACCTCGAACGGTACAGTCCCAACGAACAGTGTACTGCCGATCGCCGCGCCTTCTACGCCGCAGATCTTGACGAGATCAAGGCTGACAACACATTTTGGGGAACGGCCCCCATTGGGTTCCTGGTCAAATGCAAAGCCGCTTGCAAACCTGGTACGCCGCACCCGGAAATAGGCGGGATCAACCGCGAGGACGGCCACATCCAACGCTTGGTCTGCCCACGCCTCGCCGTCAACGGGTACGAAGGCGTAGGTGGCGACCTCCGCTCGCTGACTCAA
Source organism: uncultured Thermoanaerobaculia bacterium (assembly GCA_964440565.1). Lineage (GTDB taxonomy): Bacteria > Acidobacteriota > Thermoanaerobaculia > Thermoanaerobaculales > Sulfomarinibacteraceae > CAYTTB01. The sequence goes on along the minus strand of CAYTTB010000123.1, from coordinate 825 downwards.
GCCGCTCCGAATCCGTTCGATCTCCTCCCAGCTCCATCCCTCGTGCCGCGCGCCGGAAGATCCCGGAGTTGCCATGATCAGCAATGAGTTCTGGTCCCAGCGCTCAACGTACTTTCGCACTTCCCGCTGGATTCCGCCACCGATTCCAAGCGCCAGCAGGACAAGACCGCTCGCCACGGAGAGCGCCGCCGCAACGACAACACCCCTCCCGGTTCCGACGGTTCCCCACACAACTCTGAAACGAAGAACAGTTCGCTCAAGCACCGCGCCTTCCCCTCCCATTTTTCGCGGACGGATTAGGTCGAGCACGTCACGGCACTTTTCCTCGCGAGCCAAAGCAACCGTGGTATCCCGCTCCGTTGCCAGGCCGGCGCGCACCCGAAGTTCGAGAGCCGCTCAATAATAGCGCTCGATCCCATCCCGGCGGGATCCTTGTAACTGTCGCCAGTAATGCCAGCCCGACGCCCGCCGCGCCCAGCAGAAGACCGCGGCTCCTTTTCCACACGCCGCGACGCAAGTACCCGCCAAGTCCAAAAAAACCTCGGTCCTGCTTCCCAAACGCAAGGGCACGCCGGAGCCAGGCAAGGCTCGCTTCTTCGAAGCGCCCATCGTAGGTGTAATGGAACATCCGGTTAAAGACGTGGGCAAGTCCCGCAGCCCCGTGGCAGAGACACTCGTCAACGACGCCCGAGTCCTCCTCGGCGCGAGCTGCGGCCGCCAACGAACACCCCAGCCCCTCATTCAGCATGGCCTCGTTACCCACCTCTCGGCCCCCCAAGTTCGACAGTTTTGAGCGTAAGTTATTGAAAGCATTGGACCGGCCTT
>CAYTTB010000122.1:0-5941 GCA_964440565.1 uncultured Thermoanaerobaculia bacterium | reverse complement strand
AGGCCGCCACGTCGGCCTTGACACCCTGGCCTTCTCATGGAAGATCCCTCGGGCTCCGCCCTCGGGATGACGTTCGGCGACGCGAGCCGCCCTGCGGCTCGCTGCCTCACGTCACCGGACCCGGAACCGCACGAGGCCCACGGCGAGGCGCCGCCGGTCGCGGGAGCGGCCGCGCTCCGCAGGCGAGACCGCGTCCGGGTGCTCGATGATCAGCGTGTTCTCCCGGCGGAGCAGGCCGCCCACCGGGAACCGCCACGTGCGCGGCTGCCGGTGAGCGCACACGAACGAGGCGATCTCCTCGCCGTCGAGCAGGAGGGCGAGGCGCTGCCTCCCGTAGCAGAACGCCTCCATCTCGAGGACCGTGACCGCCTCGGGCCGCTCGAGCGCGAACAGCACCACCGAGCGGTCGTCCCGGCTCCAGCGGAAGGTGCGCTCCCGCCCCCACCACCCCGACCACAGGTAGCGGTCCGCCTCCCGGAGGCCCGCCTCCACCCAGCGGCCCCGCGGCAGCGGCGGGTACCGCCGCTCGAACGGCTGCGCCCGGACCTCCACGACGGTCATCCCGTCCACCCGGGCGATCTCCCGGCGGGGGCCGAGCCCGAGGAGCCACGTCCGTTCCCCGGCCTCGCCGCTGGGCCCGTCCGGCGCATACCCCAGGTTGGTGCACACCCACACCCGGAGCGGGCGATCCCCGCGCAGCCGCCGTTCGAGCTCCCGGCGCGGCGGGACCTCCACCGGGAAGCCCAGGTAGTACCCGGCGACGCGGCGGTTCCAGCGCGGGTAGAAGTAGACGGCGTCCGGCGGCCCCGCCTCGTGCCACAGGCGCGCGAACCCCGCCAGGCCCACCTTCTGCGGCGTCAGGTACTCGACCACATCGGCCGCGAGGAACGCCCCCGCCGACGCCGCCGCGAGGGCCACCGCCAGGGCGCGCCGGGGTGCGGCCTCGATCCCCATCGCCAGCGCGGCCAGGGCGAACGGCAGCGCGAGCTCCGCGAACCGCGGCGGAAACAGCACCGGGTGCCAGGCGTGGCTCACCACCCACGCCCCCACCGCCGGCGCCACGGCGAGCCAGATCGGGAGCGCCCCCATGCGCCCGAACCCGCACCGCGAGCGGAGGGCCGCGGCCCACGCCGCCGCCATCCCGGCGCCGGCCGCCCCCGCCGCCACCCACCGCCACGCCCCCGGAAGCGGTACGTGGCCCCACGGAAGCCAGCGAAGGAACAGCCCGCCCAGGTCCGCGAGGCCGGGCACCGGGATCCACGCGACGCGGTCCGCGGCGTAGAGCGTCCCGCGCACGGAGAGCACCACCCTCAGCCAGGGCACCAGCGCCGCACCCACGCCCCCCGACGCCGCCGCGAGCGCCCCGAGCCCGCCGAGATCCCGCCGCACGAGCAGCGTCCACCCCGCGGCGAGGCCGAGCGCCACCGCCACCAGCGCCGTCACGTAGTGGGTGAGGAGCATCGCCGCCGTGGCGGCCGCGAAGCCGGCGAGCCAGCGCCAGGCTCCGGGCTCCCTCCGTGCGCGCCCCCGCAGCCACCGCACGAGGAGCCACGCCACGACGGCGGCCAGCGCCCCCGCCTGCCCGTACGGACGCGCCTCCTGGGCGAAGTAGACGTCGAGCGGGGAGAGCACCCACAGCAGCCCCGCCACGGCCGCCGCGCGGCGGCTCCCGCCCAGCTCTCGCACCAGCCCCGCCACCGCGGCGAGCCCCACCAGGCTCCAGAGGACGCCGTAGGCGCGGATCGCCGCCTCCCCGTCGCCCACGAGACGACGCCACGCCCACACGCCCAGGAAATACAGCGGCGGGTGCGCGTCGCGCGCCACCGCCGCCAGCACCGCCCGCACCGGCCCAGCCGATTCCTGGTAGGTGAAGATCTCGTCGAGCCAGAACGGCTCCCGCCCGATCCCGGCGAGGCGCACCGCCACCGTGAGCGCCGCGAGGAACGCCGCGGCTGGCCACCACCTGCGCCGCCCGCACTCCGCCGCCACCCGTCCAGTATCGCAGGTCAGCGCCGCGGCCGGGCGCGCCCCCGCGGCCGGCGGGGTGTGGCCGGCACGATCCGGTACCGGCGCTCCGCCTCGAGCCAGCCCAGGTCGAGGACGGGCGAGCCGTCCCCGGCCCGCTCCACCCGGGCCGCGCGGGCGGGGCCCGCCACCCGCCCGAACCGGTCGAGCGGGACCACCCGCACCGCCGCGTCCGGCCGCTCGAGCCGCCACCGCCAGCTCGCGGGCACCCCACCCCACACCACCCGCGCGGCCGGTGCCGTCCCGGCGGGCTCGTGGACCCCCACCACCGCGGCCCAGCGCGACTCGAAGCGGAGGTTGACGTCGGCGCGGGGCTCGAGCCGGAGGAGATCCCGTCCGTCCCAGCGCGCGAAGGTTCCGCCCACCAGGTGGAGGTCGTCGCCCCACGCACCAGGCACGAGGGCGAACGCCCCGTCGGTGGCCGCCGGGCCGTAGGTCACCGGCGCACCGTCCCGGCTCGCGAGGTAGACGTACCGGGACGCCGCCACCGCGTCGAGCCGGCGTCCGTCCACGCGGCCCGAGAGGACGAGCAGATCCGGTGCCCACGCCACCCATCCGTGGGGCGGCAGCGCCACCGTCCCGAACGCGGTGGGCACGCTCCAGGTCGCCTCCGCGTCGGGCACGAAGTCCACCAGGGTCTCGAGCCCGGTGTCGTCGCAGTCGGGGCCGCCGCGCGCCCCGAGCGCCACCACCACCCGCTGCCCGGCCTCGAGGCGGGCCGACCCCTCCAGCCGCACCGGCTCGCCCCCCCGGTCCAGGACCGCCCCCGCCAGCACCGCTCCCCCGGCCAGCAGCCGCACCTCCACGCCGTCGCCGCACCCGGCGTCGGGGTCGGACGCCGCCACCGTCACCGCCGCCACCCCCGCCTCGGGGGCGGTCCAGGTCCAGGCGGCCTCCCGCCCCGCCGAGGGCCTGGCGCCGTCCTCCCGGATCGCGACCCCGCCGGCGCCATCGTGCCAGGTGCGCGTGCCGGGATCCCACGCGAGGGGCTCCAGCGCGCCGGTTCCCGGATCGCGGGCGGCGTACCCCACGCCGCACCGCGGACGGTGATCGAACGCCGCGCGGCTCGACACCAGGCGGCGGCCGCCGGCCGCGTGCACCGCCACCGCCAGGCCGTCCTCCCACCCCACGAGGAGGCGCGCCTCGCACAGGTCGAGGCCGCGGTCCACCATCGCGCCCAGATCGAGCAGCTCCCCGTCCGCCTCGTACAGCACCGTGGGCCGCTCCAGCCCCGCGAGGCGCTCCCCCAGTGCCTGCATCAGCCAGTACTCCCGGCTCATCTCGCGGATCAGCCGTCCCCGCGGCACGTCGCCGTCGTCGGCCAGGAACCCCACGTGCCCGCACGCCACCTCGGCGGCCCGGTACCGCTCCAGGCTCCACTCCTCCCTCGGCGGCACGAGCGCCCCCCCGGGATCGTAGAACCGGCCCACGTACCCCATCCCGTGGTTGGCCATGAGCGGATGGACCGCGAGCAGCTCGTACTGCGGCGCCACGAGGTGGTTCATCTTCCCCTCGACCTGCCGCTCCACGCCGTCCACGAGCCCCGCGAAGTAGCCGTCGAACCGCCCGTCGCCCTCCCCGCCCTCGCCGTAGAGCGGCCCGCCGAAACTCTCCCGCATGGTGGCGAACAGCTCCTCCAGCGCCGTCACCGCGGCGCGAAGCGTTGGAGGCCTGCCCTTGGCCGCGTCGTGGTCGAGGTACCAGCCGGGGTTCCAGGCGGTGGCCACGTCGAGGTACGCCGCGTCGGGGCCGTACAGCGCCGCGATCTGGGCCTCCTCCGCGGCGGCGAGGCCGGCCGCCTCACCGTGGGCGATGACGTACGCCTGCTCGCCCGTGGCCCGGTTGAACCACCCCTTCTTCCAGGCTCCCGCCGGGTCGAGGGCGAGTTTTCCCGGGTCCCAGAGCGGGCTCGGGTGCTCCGGCGGGTGATCGGGGTACATGTCGGTGTAGTTCTCGTGCAGCGCCACCCGCATCCCGCGCCGGATCGCACCCCGCACGAAGGCGCGCATCTCGGCGTCGGTGCCGCCCCGGGGGTCGGCCGGGGCGTGGTCGGGCAGCCCCTGGTCGTACCCCCACCGCTGCCACAGGTGGAACAGGACGGTCACCCGGTCGAGACCGTACTCCCACAGCCGCTCCACCATGACCCCGGCGTCGCGCCACCAGGTGCGCCCCTGGGGCGGGCCACCGCCCCACTCGCACAGCGCCCCGAACCCGTCGGGGCTGCGCCAGCACCCCACGTCGGGATCGAAGGCGAGCTCCGACACCGCCCCGTCCTCCACCAGCAGGTAGCGGAACCCGCCCCCGCCCTGGGTCGGGGAGAACCCCTCGAGCGAGTCCCACGTCCGACCGCCGAGGCTCACCCGCACCAGCAGGCCGGTGGCGTCGCACCACACCACCCCGGCGCGGTCGAGCTCCACCCGCAGCCCGTCGCCCGGCGCCACCGCCACCTCCCCCGTCCACGAGAGGATCTCCGTCGTCCCGGCGGGCACCGGGATCCGGGCCACCGCCCGCCCCCGGTGGCGCACCCACACCTCCACCCCGTCCCCGCAGGGGGGCTGCAGGTCGGTGGCGAGCACCTCCACCCGCGCCGTCCCCGCCGAGGGCGCCCGCCACTGGAGCGCCACCGCCTCCGGCGCCCCCAGCCGCGCGTGCCCCCACCAGATGTCCGCCACCGGCCGCGAGCCGGCCTCGGCGCGGGTGGGCGGGGGCTCCCGGTCCACCCGCGGGAGGACGTCCTCCAGCCGCTCCGACAGGGTCACGTAGGCGGTCTCCTCCAGCGGCACCACGGTCCCCGCCGTGTCGGGCAGGAGGACGCTGCGCGGGTGCAGGAACAGGCGCCCGGAGGCGTCGCGCCCGTACCGGACCGTGACGTCGGTGGAGCTCGAGAGCCGCCGGTCCAGGTACGCGGTGAGCCAGCCGCCCGCCACCCGCCCCACCGGCTCGGGGAGGTACGGCAGCCGCGCCACCGTCCCGCCGGCCGCCTCCGCCCACCCCAGGCTCACACCCGCGTAGCCGTCCGCCGCGCCCGTGTCGGAGCTCGCCATCCGGATCCGCAGGCTCCGGCCTCGCAGATCGAGACGGTACACCTTCTCCAGCTCGCGCCCGCCGGGACGCTCCCGGTAGCGCAGCGTGATCACCCCGCCGTCCACGGCGTGCTCCACGAGCCGGGCGGCGCCACGACCCGCGAGCGCCTCCGGCTCCACGATCGCCCCCGAGCGGTCGCGCCACCGGAGGCCGCCGGCGGTCACCGCCCGCACCCACGAGGCACCGTCGAGCGACGCCTCCACCACCAGCGCCCCCGCCGCCACCCGCGGATCGTCCAGGCGCACCCGGTACCGGGCGTGCCAGCCTCCCGCCGGGTCCGCGCTGTCGAGGAGGTACTCGCGCGCCACCGGGTCGTAGCGGACCCCGGTCACGGCCTCCACCCGCGCCCCCAGCGGCGGCATCCCCACCGCCCCCCATGCGGCCACCGGGGCCGCGAGCACCGTGGCCAGCACCCCGCTCCGGATCACGGCGAGCCTCCCCCTCCAACATCCGTCCCGCCGTCCCCGCCCGCCGTGATCTCCGTCACCGCACCGCGCGCCGTCGACACCGCCCTTCTCCCGACCGGGCGGGATGGCAGGGTGGGGCCGGCTCCCCGCCGGGGCCCGTGTCCGTGGCCCGGCCTGCCCGACGCGGACGCCTCACCCCGCGAGGCGCAGGAGGGCGGCGATCAGGGTCAGCAGGGTCAGGAACTGGACCCCCACGATCCAGCGGGTCTGGGTGTCCATCCGCTGCACCAGGCGGGCGTTCTCCTCCCGCATCTCGCGCCGCAGCCCCGCGATCTCGCCCCCGAGCTCCTCGCGGACCCGGGCGATCTCTCCCCGCAGCTCCTCGCCCTGGGCGTCCATCCGGCGGGAGAGCTCCGCGATCTCCC
>CAYTTB010000121.1:0-6009 GCA_964440565.1 uncultured Thermoanaerobaculia bacterium | reverse complement strand
CGACGGCGGTGGCGCCACACCCGCGCACCCCACGCGCCCCGGAGAGCGAGGCACCAGGGCTGCACTCCATGCGTGTGGCGACCAGGAAGCACGCCGGGCGTTGCAGCGCGTCGCGCCTCGGTCAGGGGGGCAAACGCCGCTCGGATACACTCCGCGGAGCCACGGCGGCACGTACGGCGGCGCTGTGGTCAGGGGGTAACCGCCGCTCGGATACACTCACGCGCGACGTCGCGATGCCGTACTGCTCGCTGTGGTCAGGGGGTAACCGCCGCTCGGATACACTCACGCCAGAACACGCCCCACCACGAAAGTGGCTGTGGTCAGGGGGTAACCGCCGCTCGGATACACTGAAGCGGCTGGCCGGAGACGTTCTTCACTCGCTGTGGTCAGGGGGTAACCGCCGCTCGGATACACTCCTGGATTCGGTACTCCTCCGGGAACGGCGGCTGTGGTCAGGGGGTAACCGCCGCTCGGATACACTGAGCGGCTGGGCCGTGTACCTGACCTCGTGGCTGTGGTCAGGGGGTAACCGCCGCTCGGATACACTTACACGCACCTGTTCAAGGTCGGGTCGAGCGCTGTGGTCAGGGGGTAACCGCCGCTCGGATACACTCACCTGCGTGAGCAGGGGTGACCAGCGCGCGCTGTGGTCAGGGGGTAACCGCCGCTCGGATACACTCGTTACCCCCGAAGACATCATCAGGATCAAGCTGTGGTCAGGGGGTAACCGCCGCTCGGATACACTCGAGCGATGGGTGGTCGTGGATGGGTTCCAGCTGTGGTCAGGGGGTAACCGCCGCTCGGATACACTTTCCCCCAGCGAAGTGACTGGCACGCTGGGGGTTCCTACTGTCGGCGCCACTCAGAAAAGCGCGAGCTGCTCCGGCGGTTCCTCCGTCCGGGCCCGTTTCCTGCTCTCGTAGACCTCCATCTTCCCGAACTGGGCATCGGTGACGGAGAGCAGACGAACCTGACCCTTCGGGGGGAGAGCAGCCCGAATCCGACGCCGCAGGGTCTCGGCACGGTCATCCGACGGCAGGTACCGCGCGTAGACGGAGTACTGAAGACGAAGGAAACCCGCCTCGATCAGAGCACGGTGAAACGCCACGTAGCGACGCCGGTCCTCGGGCGCTTTCACGGGGAGGTCGAACATCGCGATCAGCCACACGGCCTTGTACCCGGAGAGGGCCCGCGGGCTCATCTCCCGACTGCCGGGGCCTCGGGGTAGGGGAGGCTCACCCGCCCGGTCGCGAGCGCCTCAACCAGCGACCCTGCCACCCGAGCCGCGAGGTCGAACAGCGTCCGTGTCTCCCGGTCCACCTCGTAGCGGGCCAGCAGGGGGGCCAGCAGCGTGCGCTTGACCTCGGGGGTGAGCTCCTCCGGTGGCTCGTCGGCCCACCTAACGGCGACGACGAGGTCCACCCACGGCCGGAACGGTTCCATCGCGTCGCTCGCGAGGCTGAAGGCGTCGTACCGGCCGTGGTGGTGGACGCCGAGCGACGGGTGCAGACCCACCCCACACAGGGCCCGCGCGACGACGGACCGGAGCACCGCGTAGCCGTAGTTCAGCACCGGGTTGACGCCTCCGCCGTCTCGTTGTCTGCGAAATGCCTCACCGAAGAGGGCAGGCCAGTAGCGCCGCGCGGCCTGTGCCTCCAGGTTGTCCGGATCCCCCGATCGAACTCGCCGCGCCATGGCGCGTAGCCCACGGTCGCTGCCCGTGACCTCCTCGAGCACCGCCGCCTGGGCGCGGAGCTTTGCCTGCACGATGCTCTGCCAGATTCTCTTCCTCCGCGGACGTGGCGCCTCGACCTGGATGCGCAGGCGCTCGGCGTGGAGCGAGTGGGCGGAGATCGGAACGAGCATAGCGGCCGGCATCCTCCGACCGTCGGAGATCACCACGTTGACCCCGCGTGAGGCCAACTCGGCCAGCGCGCGGTGGGTGAGGGAGATCGCGGGAGTGGCCAGCACCAGGGCGGCCACCTCGTCCAGCGGAATCGCGTCCACGGTCTCCCCGCCAACGGTGATCGCCAGCCGCGAGGCGTCCACCCGGACGCGAGCACCGGCCGTGGCGACCTCGATGATCCGGTCAGCCACCGGCACGCCGCACCTCCCCGAGAGGCGTGACCTCCACCTTGCGACAGTTCCACTCGCGGAGGACGTCCAGCGAGGGCCGGAGGCCTCGCCGTTCCACGTCTCGCCTCTGGCGTCCGTCGTTGTGCCGTCGCAGCTCGAAGACGATGCGGTCCCGGTTCTGGAGCGTGATCTGGACGACGCGAAAGACACCGGGGCCACTGGGATGCTCGAGCAGGACCATGTCGCCCCTGGCCAGGCTGACGACGAACGGCATGCCTCCCCAAGGCGTGCGATCCACGACGGGGCGTCCCTCGCGCCGCCGCCGGAAAACCTCGAGCAGAGTCACCATCCTCCCGACCCAACGGGGCTCGCCGTTTCGGCCAACAGTCGCGAAGACCTCCACGTGGTGATTCGCCCCGGGCACCACGTGGCGGGGCGGATTCCCCAGGACCTCCGTGCGAACGTTCTTCGCGAGCCGGACGCGGCGAACTGGCTGCAGCGTGCCGTCCCGCCGGACGAGCCACGGGGGATGCTCCTCGAGCCTCGCGATGTTCTCATCGGTTACCCCGCCCAGCTCCGCAAGCTGGGCCTCGACGGCACAGCGGACGCCGGGGTCGACGATGCGCCCGATCTCCTTTGGCGACAGTTCGTGGACCGCCTTGCGGTGCCGGGGCAGGTACGGGCCGCCCGGCACCGGGCGTGGGGGGCCGTAGATCGTCTCCTCGTGCAGCGCGCCGCGTGCCTTCCGGCATGGGCGGTGCGAGACCACGACGGCGGCGAGCGTCTCTCGGAGCTCCTCCCGGAAGCCGGGCCACGGCTCGGCGAGGTCGTCGAGAGCCACGACCCCGCTCGGCCGCAGGCGCTGCTGCCGAGCGGCGGCACGCGCCGCCGCCTGGATCACACCCTCGTCGGTGACCGCCACGACAGCCGCATCCACCGCGTGTCGCCGGTGATCCTGGACCTGCCGGAGGCCCTCCGAGGCCAGGAGGCCCTCGAGGTTCCAGCTGCGCCGGAGGAGGGCCGTCACGAAACCCGTGGACGACCGCACGCGAAGCGTCCCCTTCGCGTCGGTGCGCCCCCCATAGAGCAGGGCGAGGTAGTCGAGGGCCAGGCGAGTCGCGTACCGGGTGTCGCTGAGCTGGCTGCTGCGGAACCGTCCCAGCTCGTCCTCCTCGGTCACCATGAACCGGCGCAGCTTTTCCCGCGCGTAAGGACCCTGGAAGCGGCGCACCCTCGACAGTATCGCCTCGAAACGGTCTGGATCGTGCCCGTACGCCTCCCAGGGGGTCCTGTTGCCCTTGCGGCGGTTCTCGTCGACATGGCAGAGCGTGAGGTTCGCGAAGCTGTTGTCGAAGCTGCGACTGAAGGGCAGGATATGCTCGACCTCGAATTCGGGCGTGTCGCCGATCAGGTGTCGCATCGCGATGGGGCGCCCCGTGTACGGGCAGACCTCGCCGCACTCCTCGAGCAGAAGGACCTTCAGGATGTCCAGGCGGGAGGGCCTCTCGACGCCAGCCTCCTCGAGGAGCCTTCGCGCCGCTCGCTCCCGCGCCCTCTGGTTCGCACGGGCCATTGTGATGGCCCGTCGTCGCTGGCGCTCGTTGGCCTTGAGGCTTCTCGCAAGCTCCACCCGGACCAACGCGGGCAAGCCATGACGCCGAACCAGCGCGTTCACCACCTTCCGCATCTCGGTGAGCGTCCGCTGGACCACTGGGTTGCGGAGGGTGGGAAACGCTGTCCTGACGGGGGGAAGCTCCGGAGCGGGAGTGCGCGGCTGCGTGTCGGGGTACGCCCGGCGTCTCGCCTCGGAGTAGCTGAGTCCCGCCTCGAGGTACGGGAGGATCGTCCGGAGGGCTTTCAGCGAGAGCGAACACCGTCCGGGATCCAGCTGGATCGAGGCCACCTTCTCCGCCGTGCCCGGGTCGAGGCCGTAAGTGCGCTCGAGGCGCCTTCGCAACGCGGTCTCCTTCTCGAAGGAGATCAGATCCTCAACGAGCGCTGCCTTCCCCTCGTCCGTGAGCGCGGCCCATCTCCTGCGGCCCAGGGCGCGGCCCAGTCTCGCGTACGTCGCGTTGCCGAGAAAACGCCGTTCTCCGCCGTGTTCCCAGTTGAACGTGGCGCCTTCCTCCGAGAAACCGAGGCGGCCCTTCGCCCGCGCGAAAGTGAGGCTCTCGTGATCCTCGAGGTACGACGCCAGGTTCCGGCGCTCGTCCTCGGTCAGCGGGCGCTCCTCGCCCGTCTCGTGGATCAGGATCCTGGTATTGTTGAGCATCTGGAGCACACGGAACCGCTGCGCCTCCGGGCGCGCCCATAGGGCTCGCCGCCGGCCCGGCTCGAGCGCGCACGCCGCGGACAGTCCGGTCGGAGGCCGCAGGGGTCTCTGGCGGAACATCACATCGCGGAGCTCGGCACGCAGCTCGTCGGTGAGAAGTTCGGGATGGTACCGGCGCTGCGCTTCCCAGATCGCGTCGAACTCCCGCTCGTACATCCGGCGGGCGGTCCATCGTGCGCGGACCCGCTCCCGCTCGGGATCGAGTCCCGAGAGGTACTCGCCCAGCGTCCTGGCGCCGCTCTCCCGGATCTTCCGTTCGAGGTCCGCAATGGCGGGCATGACCAGCCCGGCGTCGTCCTTCCTCGGGGGGGCCTTCCGGTTCGAACGAAAACCACGCCGCTGGCCTAGGTGGTACAGCGCACGTCCCAGCTCCCACGGCTCGAGGCGGTGGTCGAGCGCTCGCGCACGGAGCAGGTACAGCAGGAGATGGGCGCGGCGCCGGCGCTCGCGGCTGTCGGCGACGGGGCGAACGTAGCGCTCCACCAGGCGCGCATCCACCTCGCGGAGCACCCGCTCGCGCGGTCCCTCCGGCAGGAGCCCGCCGCGCTGCAGCGTGCCGAACAGGCGGCGCAGGCGGCGCGCGCGTCGCACGGTCTGCCGACGGCGCTGCCGTGCCTCGCGCCGCTTGCGGTTCCGAGGCTCGCCGCGCCCCCGGTCGAGGTCTCCCACGAGGCCCGCCTCGAACACGCGAACTCCAGCGCCGAGAAACGAAGCAGGCCGACCTCCGCGAAGCTCCACGGCGGCCCAGCCCACAGAGTTGGTCCCCAAGTCCAGACCCAGGATCCAGCCCTCACGTGCCACGATGCCCTCCAGAAGGTTGACCTTCCGGCCGGATTCTGTTATCAATTGTACTAGTGTATCCGAGCGGCGGTTGCTCGCGGACCACAGCAAGGTACGGGCAACCGTACCGTGGGGCACCACCCGCAGGGTGACCCCGAGGCCCCTCCCAGCGGGGGGCCCTGATCTTATCGGGATGAGCACCCGAGACGGTCAGGATCGCGCGCCGCTGCTGCCAGCGTGGGTCTCGGGGCGCGAAACGGTGCCAGGCAGCGGTCGGCCTGCGCGCCGGAGCGCCTGACGGGGGGACGCTCATCGCGTAAGCACCTACCGTTCGCCGTCGAGGGCGACGCGCCGGACCACCGAAGGCCCGGCGACCGTCCGACGCGCCGTATCGAGGCCCCCGGGAGTCGAGGCCGCTCGCCGCGAGGATCGTGGACACGCTGCGAGAGGGGAATGGCTCGTAGAAGTCGCCATGCTCGACGACCAGCACTATCTGAGAGTTTGGCGATGCCGACCGACGCATCTCGCAGGCGTGGACCGCAGGCACAATCGTCCGCCCCACCACGAGGTGTACCTCCGGCCGGGCGAAGAAGCCTCGCTCCGGACCGTCGGGCCGCGGCGCCCGCCACGGTGGCTGCCGTACCCGTGGAATCGGTCGTGCGTTCCGGGTATCCGTGACCATGAACGCACTCTCGCCCCCGGCGGGGACAGGTACGGACCTCTTCCAGGGCCGGCGGGGGTATCCGGCGCGCGCCAGGACGGGGTCGCGTACCATGCCCCAGATGCGCATCGTCTACGTCACCAGCCGGTACCCGTGGCCG
>CAYTTB010000120.1:0-6173 GCA_964440565.1 uncultured Thermoanaerobaculia bacterium | reverse complement strand
CCACCGTGTCGCCGGGCTCGCCGAGGCCCGACCCGGTGAGGGTGACGGTCTCACCCGTCTCGGCGCGGTCCGGGATCACCGCCTCGACGTCGGGGGGGCAGGGCCGCGGCCGCGGTGGACGCCGCCACGGCCAGGAGCAGGACGATCGCCCGGATACCTCGTGCCATCTCCATCGCGCTCCGTCCCGGGATGGCGGGACGCTACACGGGCGCCCCCGCCGTGTCAAGGCCCGGCGGCTACACTGGGGAGCGACGGCCCGAGGAGGAGGCGCACCATGGCCGGGGACAGGAGCTATCGGGGCGACGTGGTGATCGTGGGGGGCGGGATCGCCGGGATCGCGTGCGCGCTGGAGCTGCTCGAGCGCGGGCTGCGGGTGGTGCTGCTGGACCGCGACGAGCGGGACCGGTTCGGGGGGCTGGCACGGGAGTCGTTCGGCGGAATCTTCGTGGTGGGCAGCCGCGAGCAGCGGCGTCTCGGGATCCGGGACACGCCGGAGCTCGCGCTCCGTGACTGGCTGAGCGTCGCGGCGTTCGGCGAGGACGACGTGTGGCCGCGGCGGTGGGCCGAGGCGTACGTCGGGCGGTGCCGCGAGGACGTCTACCTGTGGCTCGGGCGGCACGGGGTGCGCTTCTTCCCGGTGGTGCACTGGGTGGAGCGGGGGCTGTTCGCGCCGGGCAACTCGGTGCCCCGGTTCCACATGGTGTGGGGGACGGGCCACCGGCTGGTGGAGCTCCTGCTCCGGGCCCTCTCCGCGAGCCCCCACCGCGACCGGCTCCAGCTCCGCTTCCGGCACGCGGTCACCGATCTCGTCGAGGAGGGCGGGCGGGTGGTGGGGTGCGCGGGCCGCATCGAGGAGGGGGACGGGGGCGGGTTCGAGGCGCGGGGGGACGCGGTGGTGGTGGCCTCGGGCGGGATCTGCGGCTCGCTCGAGCAGCTGCGGCGGCACTGGTACCGGCCGTGGGGCGAGCCGCCGCCAGTGATCCTCAACGGGGCGCACCGGTACGGCGACGGCACCGTGCACGCGGCGGCGGAGCGGGTGGGGGCGGCGCTCGCCCACCTCGAGCTGCAGTGGCACTACGCGGCGGGCGTGCACCACCCGCGTCCCGACCGCGACCGGCACGGGATCAGCCTGGTGCCGCCCAGGTCGGCGTTGTGGCTCGACGCCGAAGGGCGCCGGATCGGGCCGGTGCCGCTGGTCGCGGGCTACGACACCCGGCATCTGGTGGAGCGGATCCTCGCCACGGGGCACGGCTACTCGTGGCAGGTGCTGAACTGGAGGATCGCGGTGCGGGAGGTCGCGGTCTCGGGGGCGGAGTTCAACCCCTCGATCCGGGAGCGGCGGCCGCTCGCGTTCCTGCGCGACGTGCTGCTGGGCAACCCCCGCCTGGTGCGCGAGCTGCTCGCGACCTGCCCCGACGTCGTCTCCGGCCGCACGGTGGAGGAGCTCGCGGAGCGGATGAACGAGCTCACCGGCGAGGAGCGGATCGATCCCGCCGCGCTCGAGGAGGAGATCCGCCGCTACGACGAGAACGTGCTGCGCGGCCCCGCGCTCCACAACGACGAACAGCTCCGGCGCATCGCCCACCTCAGGCAGTGGCGCGGCGACCGGGTGCGCACCTGCGCGTTCCAGCCGATCCTCGACCCGAGGGCGCGGCCGCTCGTCGCCATCCGCGAGTTCATCCTCGCCCGCAAGAGCCTGGGCGGGATCGTGACGGACCTCGCCTCCCGGGCGCTGGACCGCGGGGGCGAGCCGGTCCCCGGCCTGTGGGCGGTGGGCGAGGCCGCGGGGTTCGGCGGCGGCGGCAGCCACGGCCGGGGGGCGCTGGAGGGGACGTTCCTGGGGACCTCGATCCTCACCGGGCGCATCGCCGGCAGGGCGCTGGCCGGCGAGACCTCGCCGTAGGCCGGAGCCGTGGCCCCGGCCGCACCGGGGGCCGGTGAGGGGCGGTCCCACCGGCCCGGCGTCGGTGGTGCGGGCTCAGGGCGTCGCGGCCAGCATCCGGCGCAGCGACCCCCGGGCGGCGTCGAGGGCGCCCGGCAGGGCGGCCTCGACCGCGGGAGAGAGCCCCTCGCGGGTGCGGATCACCGCCGGCTCCACCCCGACCACCGCGACCGTCTCGGGAAGGTCCCCGGTGAGCGTGGCGGCGGCGAGCAGCTCGGCGGCGTTCCCCTCGTGCGCGCCGAGACCCCGCGGCGCGGCGGGGACGCGGGCGCCCGGGAGGACGTGGACGGTCCCCGGGGAGGCGCCCAGGGCCACCGCGTCGAGGACCAGCAGCGCCCGCCGCCCCTCGAGGTGGGGCAGCAGGGCGATCCCCTGGGTTCCGCCGTCGAGCAGCTCGACGGCGTCGGGAGGCCAGAAGGGCTCGGCCCCGAGCCGGCGGAGCAGCTCGAGACCGACACCGTCGTCCGCGAGGAGCGGGTTGCCCAGCCCCAGGACCAGGACCGGGGCCCGCCCCTCAGCCGAGCCAGCGGTCATTGTCCAGGTCGCCCTCCCGGTAGAACTTCACCCCCGAGATCATGGAGGTCACCAGGCCGTTCTTGTACTGCTGACCGTCGTAGAACACGATGTAGACGTGCAGGATCGTGAAGAACAGGAACATCCAGGCGATGGTGTGGTGCCACATGTGCACGGGAAACGACCCGCCCAGGAGGGGCAGCACCCACCCCACGAGCCGATCCCAGAACCCTCCCGGGTTCGACTCGGAGTAGAGCGCGAAACCGGTGAAGATCTGGGCCCAGCCGAGGCCGATGATGAAGATCGTGTAGGTGAGCCCGGCCAGCGCGTTGTGGCCGAGGTGGACGTCGCCGCGCTCGAGCCGCAGGTAGTTCCACGCCTGCCGGAAGAGATCGCGCCACCACTCGGCCCGCCACACGAGCGGGAACCCGGAGCGGGCGTAGTTGTTGCCCACGAAGAACCAGTAGATCCGGAACAGGAAGTTGATCAGGAAGATGTAGGCGAACAGGAAGTGGAGCTGGCGGACCTGGCCCATCACGAAGTTCTGCCACGCCTCGCCGGCCGGGGTCAGGCTCGGCTTGGCGATGTAGAGCCCCGTGGCGAACAGGACGGTGATGGAGATGGCGTTGACCCAGTGGAAGATCCGCACCGGCCACTGCCAGACGTACCTGCGGCGGAAGAACCGGTGCGGCGCCCTGCGGAACTCCTCCTCGGAGAAATGACCGACTCTGGTCGCCATACGAACCCCCTAGCGGATCACGATCTCGGCGAGCCTTCGCCCGTCGGGGCCGATCACGTGCGAGGCGCAGGCCAGGCACGGGTCGAACGAGTGGATCGTGCGGAGGATCTCCACCGGCCGTTTCGGGTCGGCCATGGGCGTGCCGAGCAGCGCCGCCTCGTACGCGCCGTGCTGGCCGCGGCCGTCCCGGGGCGAGGCGTTCCAGGTGGAGGGGACCACGATCTGGTAGCTCGCGATCTTCCCCTCCCGGATCTTCACCCAGTGGCCGAGCGAGCCTCGCGGCGCCTCCGTGAACCCGAAGCCCTGGCACGAGCCCGGCCAGGTCTCGGGCTCCCACCGCGAGGTCTCCGCGACCCGCGTGTCGCCCGCCTTGATGTTGGCGATGAGCCGGTCGAACTCCTCCATCAGCCAGTGCACGCACAGCTTCGTCTCGAGGCCCCGGGCCGCCGTCCGGCCGAGGGTCGAGAACAGCGCGGTGGCGGGGACGCCCAGCTTGCCCAGCGCTTCGTCCACCACCTCGCGGAACTCGTCGCGGCCGGAGGCGTACCCCACCAGCATCCGGGCGAGTGGCCCCACCTCCATCGCGTGGCCCTTCCAGCGGGGCGCCTTCAGCCACGAGTAGGCGCCGTTCTCGTCCAGCTGCTCGTAGGGCGGCTCGGGCCCCTTGTAGTGGGGGCGCGTGACGCCGTCGAACGGGTGCAGCGCCTCGGTTCCCTCCGGGTAGTCGTAGAACGAGTGCGCGATCTCCTCGCGGATCTGCTCGGGATCGGAGAGGTCCACCTCGTGGACCTCCTCGAGGTTCTTGCCCAGGATCGCGCCGCGCGGGAACCGGAACGAGGACGGGTCGCCGATCCCGGTCCTGGGCACGTCACCGTACACCAGGTAGTTGCCCAGGCCGCCGCCGTAGGTGGTCCACTCGGGGTAGAACGACGCCACCGCGAGCAGGTCGGGGATGTAGAGGTGCTCGACGATCTCGATCGCCTCCGTGATCCGCTCCCTGACGAACATCAGGCGCTCGATGTTGATGGCGTTGTCCGACTCCGGGTCGATGGTGCACGCCATCCCGCCCACTAGGTAGTTGGGGTGCGGGTTCTTGCCGCCGAAGACGGTGTGGATCTTGGCGATCTCCTTCTGCCAGCGGAGCGCCTCGAGGTAGTGGGCCACGGCCATCAGGTTGGCCTCGGGCGGCAGCTTGTAGGCGGGATGGCCCCAGTACGCGTTGGCGAAGATGCCGAGCTTGCCGGACTCGACGAACCGCTTCAGGGTCGCCGCCACGTCGGCGAAGTACCCCGGCGTGGACTTGGGCCAGTGAGGCGAGACCTTCTGGGCGAGTTCCGCGGTGGCCTTCGGGTCGGCCTTGAGCGCCGAGACCACGTCGACCCAGTCCAGGGCGTGCAGGTGGTAGAAGTGGATCACGTGGTCCTGCACGTACTGGGTGAGGAACATGATGTTGCGGATGATCTCGGCGTTGGGCGGGACCGTGATGCCCAGCGCGTTCTCCACCGCGCGCACCGAGGCGAGCGCGTGCACCGTGGTGCACACGCCGCAGATGCGCTCGCAGAACGCCCACGCGTCGCGCGGATCGCGACCCTGGAGGATGATCTCGAGCCCCCGCCACATGGTGCCGGCGGAGATGGCGTCGCGGATCACCCCGCGGTCGTCCAGGACCGCCTCGATGCGGAGATGACCCTCGATACGGGTGATGGGATCGACGACGATTCGTTTGCCTGCCATGGCTCCCCCCTCACTCCTGCTCGTCGCCGCCGCGGCGCTTCTCCAGGCCGCGCCTGACGAGGAACCCGGTGAAGTGGGCGGCGGCGCCGACCCCGGCCGCGATGGCCAGGGTCTTGCCGACACGGTCCGGCGTGGACTCGATGCCGGGCAACGGGATCCCCGTGAGCCGCTGGTAGAACGGGCCGTTGTCCCAGAAGTTCTCCTCGCTGCAGCCGAGGCACCCGTGCCCGGAGCCGATGGGGAACGAGACGCCCTCGTTCCACTTGAAGGTGGAGCACGAGTTGTACGTCGTGGGCCCGCGGCAGCCCATCTTGTACAGGCACCAGCCCTTCCTGGCGCCCTCGTCGTCCCACTCCTCCACGAACATGCCGGCGTCGAAGAACGCCCGCCGGTAGCACTTGTCGTGGATCCGCTGGGCGTAGAACATCTTGGGACGCCGGTAGCGGTCGAGCTCGGGGAGCCGGTCGAAGGTCAGCACGTACGCGAGAACCCCCGTCATCACCTCGGCGATGGGAGGGCAGCCGGGCACGTTGATCACCGGTCTGTCGGTGACGAGCTCATGGACCGGCGTCGCGCCGGTGGGGTTGGGATGGGCCGCCTGGACGCACCCGTTGGACGCGCACGATCCCCACGCGATCACGAACTTCGCGTCGCGCGCGGTCTCGAGCAGGATGTCGAGGAAGGTCCGACCTGCCACCGTGCAGTACACCCCGCCGTCCTTCGTGGGGGCGTTGCCCTCCACGGCCAGCACGTACTCACCGGGATACTCCTTCATGATCCGCTCCCGGATCTCCTCCACCTGGTGGCCGGCCGCCGCCTGCAGGGTGTCGTCGTAGTCCAGGGAGATCATGTTGAGGATGATGTCCTCGGCGATGGGGTGGGAGGAGCGGATGAACGACTCGCTGCAGCAGGTGCACTCGAGGCCGTGCAGCCAGAGCACCGGGATCCGTGGCTTGGTCTCCAGCGCCTCCACCACCCTCGGTACCGCGGAGGCGGAGAGCCCCATCGCGGCGGCGGTCATGGTGCAGAACCTGAGGAACTCCCTTCGGTCGACCCCGTGCTGACGCAACACGTCGTACGTCGTGGGCCGTCCCTTCGTGGCTCGTGTCATGACGTCCCCCTCCCCTCGATGGCCGACGCGGCCCGTTGCGGCACGCGCCCGTCCGCTAGCTGCCCTTCGGGCATGAACGGTTACCTGAGCAGTACGATACGGCCGGCTCGGAAGCGTGTCAAGACCCAAGCCCT
>CAYTTB010000119.1:0-6195 GCA_964440565.1 uncultured Thermoanaerobaculia bacterium | reverse complement strand
CCGACTTGCCCGTCGCCCCCACGAACAGCAGGATCCCGATCACCGTCGCCACCCCCGCGTACCGCCCGGGATCCCCCGCCGCCATGGGGAGGAACTCGGTGAACTCGGTGGTGCCGAACGCGGCGAAGGTGAAGAAGATCGCCAGGAGGAAGCCGAAGTCGCCGATCCGGTTGACGATGAACGCCTTCTTCCCGGCGGAAGGGGGCCACTCCTGATCGAAGTAGTAGCCGATGAGCAGGTACGAGCACAGGCCCACGCCCTCCCAGCCCACGAACAGCACCGGCAGGTTGGAGCCCAGGACGAGCACCAGCATCGAGAACATGAACAGGTTCAGGTAGGCGAAATACCGCGCGTACCCCCGGTCCGACTCCCCGTGCATGTAGCCGATGGAGTAGACGTGGATCAGGAACCCCACGAAGGTGACGAAGGCGAGCATGACGGCCGAGAGCGCGTCGAGCTGGAACCCGGCCACGATCCTGAGCTCCGCGGCGCGCCCGAACAGGGTCGTCAGGTGACCGCCCGGAATCCAGGTGTAGAGCGAGACGACGTGTGTGTGCTCGTGCCCGAAGTCGCTCAGCCACTGGAGGATCGCGCCCCAGCCCCAGAGCCAGGCGAGGCCCGACCCGAGGATCGCCACGGTGTGGGTGAACCGCTTGGAGAGCCCCAGCCGGTTCGACACGAGGCCGTTGACCGCCGCGCCGGCCAGGGGGAACAGGGGTATCAGCCAGATCAGGTCGTACAGCTTCATCCCGCTAGCTCCGCATCTCGTTCGCCGCGTCGAGCGCCACGGTGTGTCTGAGCCGCACCAGCGCGATGATGAGACCGAGCCCGATGGCGGCCTCCGCCGCCGCCACCGTGATGACGAACACCGCCAGCACCTGCCCGCCGAGGTCCGCCAGCCGGTCGGAGAACGCGACGAGGTTGAGGTTCACGGCGTTGAACATGAGCTCGAGGGCCATGAGCACGGTGATGAAGTTGCGGCGGACCATCACGCCCACCAGGCCGATGGCTAACAGCACCGCCGACAGCACGAGGTACGGCGTCACCCCGATCATCCCTCGCCCTCCTCCTTCTCAGGCGAGCCCAGGGCCGGCTCGCGGCGCCCGAAGATCACCGCGCCGATCATCGCGACCAGCAGCACCACCGAGACCACCTCGAACGGGATCAGGTAGGTGCGGTACAGCGTCCAGGCCAGGGCCTGGGTGTTGCCGAGCGCGGCCCCCTCCACCGAGACGAGCCCGCCCTCCGGGCCCGCGGGTGGCGCCGCCCGGAGCAGCGCCGAGAACGCGATGGCCGCTCCCAGCAGCACCGCCAGGGCGACCGCCGCGGGGGCCGCACCGGGAAGGAACACGCCCTCCGGACGCAGCTTGCGCACGTTCACCAGCATGATCACGAACAGGAACAGCACCAGGATGCCGCCCGCGTAGACCAGCACCTGCACCGCCCCCAGGAACTCCGCCCCGCGGAGGACGAACAGGATCGCCACCATCAGGAACGTGGCGAGCAGCGAGAGCGCGGCGTGGACCGGGTTCCTGAGCGCAACCACGCCCACCGCCGCGGCCACCGTCGCCGCCGCCACCACCCAGAACAGGATCGCGGCGAAGTGCGCCACCAGGAAGTCCATCACGCCTCCTCCCCGCCGGCCGCGGCGCGCCTCGTCCCACCGGGGTTCCCCGGTGTCTGCCCCTCCCTGGGGGACACCACGCCCGGGTACGCCTGCACGCCGTCCCAGCTCATCAGGCGCTCCTTGGTGAAGTAGAGCCGCTCCGACCGCTCGTAGACGGCGGTCTCGTAGGTCTTCGTGGTCAGCCAGACGGACTTGGGCTTGGTCGGACAGGCCTCCTCGCAGAGCCCGCAGAACATGCATCGCTTGACGTCGATGTCGTAGCGGTCGAGGACCTTGCGCCGCTTCTTCTTCCCGGTCTCCGGGTCCTCCTCCACCTCGGTGTGATCCTCGATGTAGATGATGTCGATGGGGCACGCCTGGGCGCACAGGTGGCAGACGATGCACCGCTCCTCGTCGTACCCGAACATCCCCCGGAACCGCTCCGCCGGCTCCACCCGCTCCTCCGGGTACTGCACCGTCTCCTTCTTGCGGAAGAAGTACCCCCCCGTGAGCCTGAGCCCGGCGAACAGGTCCGTGGGGATCAGCCTGCGGAAGAAGTCGCGCACCCTCATCGCCTCACCCCCTGAGGTGCTGGATCAGGAGCATCCCGCCGCCGATCAGCACGATGTTGACCAGGGAGAGGGGGATGAGCCACTTCCACCCCACCTGCATCAGCTGGTCGAACCGGTAGCGGGGGAAGGTACCCCGGAACCACATGTAGACGAAGATGAACCCGGCCACCTTGAGCACGAACCAGAACACCGGCGGGATCCACGCCAGCACCGGCGCGCTCCACAGCCCGGCGAGGAGGTTGGGGAACGGCGGCAGCCAGCCGCCGAAGAACATGATGGTGGCCAGGGAGGAGACCACGAGCATGTTGGCGTACTCGGCGAGGAAGAAGAAGGCGAACTTCATCCCCGAGTACTCGGTGTGGAACCCCGCCACCAGCTCGGACTCGGCCTCGGGCAGGTCGAACGGGTTCCGGTTGGTCTCGGCCACGCCGCAGCAGAAGTAGATCGCGAGCGCCAGGATCCCGGGGACGAAGAACCACACGTGCGCGGCCTCCTGCGCCTTCACGATCTCCACCAGCGAGAGCGACCTGGCCATCAGCAGCACCGAGACGATGGCGAACCCCATGGGGACCTCGTAGGAGACCATCTGCGCGGCGGAGCGCAGGCCGCCCATGAGGGAGAACTTGGAGTTCGAGGACCAGCCGCCGAGGATGATCCCGTACACGCCGATGGAGCTCACGGCCAGGATGAAGAGCAGGGCGACGTTGACGTCGGTGACGTACCAGGCCGGCGAGGGACCGAACGGGATCACCGCGAACACCACCAGCGCCGGCACCAGGATCAGCCCCGGGGCCAGCAGGAAGACGAACCGCTCCGCTCCCGCCGGGACCAGGTCCTCCTTGGCGAACAGCTTGAGCCCGTCCGCGATGGGCTGCAGCCACCCGCGAGGTCCGACCCGGTTCGGCCCCAGCCTGACCTGCATGTACGCGAGCACCTTGCGCTCGAAGAAGGTGAGGTACGCCACGACGAGGAGCACCACCCCGAGGATCACCGCGATCTTGACGAGCGGGATGAGCGCGAACTGGTAGAGCGGCCCGTGCATCTCCCCTCCTACCGGTCGATCTCGCCGAGCACGATGTCGAGGGTGCCGATCACCGCCACCAGGTCGGCGACCAGCGACCCCTTCACCATCTCGGGCAGCGCCTGCAGGTTGACGAACGAGGGCGGCCGGACGTGGCACCGGTAGGGCGTCGTGCCCTTGTCGGTGGCCACGATGAAGTACCCCAGCTCGCCCTTGGGTGCCTCCACCGAGGCGTACACCATCCCCCGGGTGGCGCGCAGCACCTTAGGCGTCCTGGCCCTGATCGGACCCTCGGGCAGCCGTTCGAGGCACTGGCGGACGATGCGCGCCGACTGCCGCATCTCCTCCATCCGCACGAGGTACCGGTCGTAGGTGTCGCCGTTCTCCCCCGTGGGCACCTCGAACTCCACCTCGTCATACCGGTCGTAGGGGAACACCTTGCGGATGTCCCAGCGGACGCCCGAGCCTCTGAGCGGTGGACCGGTGAGCCCCCACTCGATGGCCTCCTCCGCCGAGATCACCCCCACGCCCACCGTGCGCCGCTTCCAGATCCGGTTCTCGGTGAGCAGCGTCTCGTACTCGTCCACGTGCGCCGGGAACCGCTCGATGAAGTCGGCGCACCGCTCGACCCAGCCGTCCGGAAGGTCGTAGGGAACGCCCCCGATGCGCATGCAGTTGAGGGTGAGCCGGGCGCCGCAGTACGCCTCGAACAGGTCGAGGATCTCCTCGCGCTCGCGGAACGTGTAGAAGAACGGGGTGATGGCCCCGAGGTCGATGGCGTGGGTCGCGAGCCACAGCAGGTGCGAGGAGATCCGGCCGAGCTCGGCGAGGATCATGCGGATGTACGCCGCCCGCGGCGGGATCGTGATCCCGAGGAGCTTCTCCATCGCCACCACGAACCCCTGGTTGTTGGTGGCCGCGGCGACGTAGTCCATCCGGTCGGTGTGCGGGATGCACTGGGTGAACGTCTCCCGCTCGAACAGCTTCTCGGTCCCCCGGTGCAGGTAGCCGATGATCGGCCTGGCGTCCAGGATCTTCTCGCCGTCGAGCTTGAGCATCACCCGCAGCACGCCGTGGGTGGACGGGTGCTGGGGACCGAAGGAGAGCTCCATCTCCTCCGTGTCGAAGAGCGGCTGGAGCGGTTCGGCCATCGGCTACCCCTCCTCCCTCGCGTCCCGCGGCGGACCTCCCCCGGGCGGATAGGCCTCCGGGTAGATCGCCGCCCCGGTGTCGATCCCCTCCACGGGGAAGTCCTTGCGGAGCGGGTGCCCGTTGAACCCCTCCCAGGTGAGGATCCGCTCCAGGTTCGGGTGGCCGTCGAACACCACGCCGAACATGTCGTACACCTCGCGCTCCATCCAGTTCGCGGTCTTCCAGACGCCGGTGACCGAGGCCACGGTCTCGCCCTCGCCGACCACGGTGCGGAGCCGGAGACGGCGGGAGTCGTCGAACCGGTGCAGCCAGTAGATCACGTCGAACCGCCCCTCCTCGCGCTGGGGCCAGTCCACCGCGGTGAGGTCCACGAGGAAGCGGAAGCCACGCTCCTCCTTGAGGAACCGGCAGATCTCGACGATCTTCTCCCGCGGCACGTCCACGGTCACGTCGCCCGCGAACCGGTCGGCGGCGAGCACCGCGCCCTCGATCGCCCCGGTGAGCGCCACGACCTCGGGATCGTCGGAGGCGTCCTCGTGCACCGGGGGTACCGGCTTCTCCTCCCAGGGAGGCTTCGGCTCGGGCCTGGACTCGTCGCCCGGCTTCGGAGTGGTCTTCTCGTCGCTCATGGCACCCTCACGAGGCCTTCTTCCTGGCGATGGTCATCCGGTCGATCTTGCGCTGCAGCTGCATCAGGCCATAGAGCAGCGCCTCGGGCCGCGGCGGACAGCCCGGGACGTACACGTCCACCGGGATGATCCGGTCCACCCCCTGGGTCACCGCGTACGTCCGGTACGGGCCCCCGCAGGTGGCGCAGGAGCCCATGGCGATCACCCACTTGGGCTCCGCCATCTGCTGGTAGAGGCGCTTCACGATCGGCGCCATCTTCTCGGTGACGGTGCCCGCCACGATCATCAGGTCGGACTGGCGCGGCGTCCCGCGGAACACCTCGGCGCCGAACCGGGCCATGTCGTGCCGCGGATCGAGCACCGCCATCATCTCGATGGCACAGCAGGCCAGGCCGAACTGCATCGGCCACAGGGAGCTTCTGCGTGCCCAGTTGAAGATCGTGTCGTAGGTGGTCGTGATGATCCCCGGCTCGAACCGGTTCTCGATCAGGCCCATTCGAGCGCCCCCCTCCTCCACGCGTAGACGTATCCGACGACCAGGATCGCCAGGAACACCACCATCTCCACGAAGCCGAACAGCGCCAGGCGGTCGAACATCACCGCCCACGGGTAGAGGAACACGGTCTCCACGTCGAACACCACGAACAGCACCGCGATGAGGTAGTAGCGGATGGAGAACCGGGTGTCGAACGCGGTGGTGGAAGGCTTGATCCCGCACTCGTACGGTTCGGCCTTCACCGGGTCCGGCGCTCCCGCGCGGATCGCCCGGGCCATGAGCAACGTGACGATCGGGAACGAGATAGCGACGAGGACGAAGATGAGGATCGGGATGTACGCTTCCATGCCCCCTCCGTGCCCCCCCTCGAGGCGGCGCCATTGTAGCGACGAGCCGGAGCTTGTCAACGTTTTCACAAGGTAAGGGAGTTGCGAGTCGCCCTCGCGCGGCGGAGGGCGGGCCGGGGCGGAGTGGGATGTGGCCGATCGGATGGGAGGAGCGCTGGAGCGCCGGCGCGGGTCCACGGTACCTCGAGGCCGTATCGCAGGACGTGTCGCCCCGGCGCACCCCGACCGCATCCGGCGGGCAACGCGGCCTCAGGCCGCGCGGTGCCGTCTTCGGAGGCCGCCCACCGCCGAGCGCATCAGCTCCGGGCGGCCCTCCGCGACCTGCCCTTACGGCCACAGCTCGAGCCGCACCCGCCCACCGTCCGCCTCCCC
>CAYTTB010000118.1:0-6281 GCA_964440565.1 uncultured Thermoanaerobaculia bacterium | reverse complement strand
GTTCCCCGGTCGGCCTCCGCAGTCCGCGGGCGCTCGACGATCTGCACATCCACCCCCGACCCGTCCGACCGTGGAACCAGCCGCATCGCCACGGGCCTGGAGCGTCTCTTCGAGAGCCAGAGCGATCGCACGAGCGGCACCTCGGCACCGCACCCCGGCCCCTCGCAGCGGATCGTGCGTGCCCACAGGTAGGCGATGGGCGTGGCCCCGTCGTCGTCCTCCGGGTAGAAGGGGCGAAGCTCCTCTTCGGCTCGCTCCTTGACCCACTCGCCCCAGCGGCGCACCTCGTCGGCCAGGCGCTGGCCGTACTTCGGGATGTACTCCAGCACCACCTTGTTGAGGAGAACGGCCACCGGGTTGAGGTCCGAGGCGAAGGCGTCGGCGCCCACGCGCAGGGCCTCGAGCGGGATGGCCCCACCGCCTGCGAAGGGGTCCACGACCAGGGGCCGTGTTCCGGGCGCACCGCCGAGCGCCTCGTGCGCCACCTGCGTCAGGCGCCGTGCCGTCTCCAGGAAGTCCCTATGCGTCGCGTTGTCCCAGTTGGCGAAGTCGGCGATGAAGGCGAGCAGGGCGCTGCGCACCTCCTCGGGATCGTTCCAGTCGCGCTGTTTCCCGCCCCGGCGGTCGCGCCACGCCCTCATCACCTCTGCCGCTTCGCGCCGGAACCGCTCGGGGCACAGCTCGTCGGCAGGGTCCGGCCACAGCGCCGCGCAGAGGACCGCCCGGCACGCCGCCAGCGGCCGACGCGCCCACCAGATGTGCAGGGTCGAGATGTGCCCGTGACGGATCGACTTCTCGCGCCGCGCGTGGCCGGAGATCTCCCGGATCGGCAGGTCCACCTCGATGAGGCGGCGGGGATATTTTCTCATCGTTTTACTGCCTCCCGAAGCGCGTCTCGTAAACTCACACGTTCATTCTCCGGGATAGCATTGGCATAGATCCTGGCTAAGTCTACCAACAGAGCACCTTTATCCAGATTCACTCGTTCGGCGAGACGACGAATCCAGTCGTGGTGGTCGACACTGCCAAGACTTGCTACAAGGTCATCAACAGAGACTCTGTATCGTCGTAGTATATGAGCTCTTACATCTTTGCTTGTGAATATTTCTTTTTCAGGAGGGCTTGCACCAGGAAGCTTGAATATGTTCTCAGAAGGACTTTCAGACATATCGCCATCCCTTACAGCGGCAACAGAAAGCCCTGTTTCTCTAAGTATCTTGACCGTTCGTCCGAGCGTCTTTGCGTCACCACCTACGTAGATTCCCACTGTCTTCAAGAACTGTTGGTCCACACTACGAAGAATTTCTCGTAACACCGCTCTAGCACATTCATCTTCAACTAGAATAGTTAGAGACTTCTTATGGCCGTCAGTCATCAAGCTGACTGCTTCATCGGCCGATAGTCCAGCAAGACATTTGATGTTTCCCGAAGCCTCTCGCAACAAAAATATACGCGACGCGGCTGGAAGTGCTGAGAGCAGGTACTCGCTGTGAGTAGTTAAGATTATTTGATGCCCCTTTCGAACGCTTACGTCCATCAGGTACCGGGCTAGGGCGTGCTGGGCACTAGGGTGAAGAGAGGTTTCGGGTTCCTCGATAAGTACAAGGGACTTCTCTGGAAGGGTCTCCAGGGTACGTACAAGGTATAGGGTCCGTCCTTCGCCGAAACCCATATGAGACTCCGAGTACGTTACGCCTGCCCGTTCCGAAGACAAAATGTAGCCAGAGCGACCTGAATAGGTCACCACATTTTCGCTTATTTGATCATAAGAGACTCCTAAGATAACTTGAGACCATTTTATCACTTGTTCGCGAACATGGCGTGTAGCTGTTACCTCGATATGTTTTGCATTCCTGACTACGAAATCGCGTTGTTCAATGCGCGGAAGGTAGTGTCCAACCCCCGCGAAAAGCGTTGTCTTTTCCGGCCTACGTTTGTACCCACTCCATCGAGCAGTTCTTGGAGACCGGCTAATTGTTAGGGTCTGTATTCTTGACCCTTTAGACCAATACTGGAATTCTACGTTTGCTTCATCCTGGAACGGCGCTGGATCCAGTTTGCCGACTACAAAAAAACTGCTTATGTAATAAGTGTGTTTGGGATCCTTGAAAGCGGCTGCTGCCAGATGAAGGAGCGTGGATTTGCCAGTGCCATTCAGACCGCAGAAGGCTGTGATCGGGCTGTTGATCTCGACCACGGTATCGGTATGGCAGCGAAATCCGCGGATATGCATGCGCACGAGCACTTCGCCGAAAGTGGCGTATCGGTGCTCGGGTTGAAACTTCGCCTGGAGCGTGTGCCGTGGGTCACTCATTCTTTGGCCCCTTCGACAATAGATTCCGGACCAAGAGAGTAGTGCTCGATCTTCACGACGGGCTTCCAGCCCAGTCGAGCCGGGTCTCGAATGGTGTGCAGCGCGGGTTCGCTCGCGCAGTTGTAGACGACGTACAGCCAGTAGTCGGGTCCCAGCCGCTGCGCCGTCTTGTACTCGTTGGCCGAGAGGGCCACGTCGCCGACGCCCGCCCGACCCTTCACCTCGATGAAGCGAACCTCGGTGAAGGTCTTCTCGTCGTGGGGATACGGCTTGCGGGAGATGAGGTCGAAGCCGCGGTTCTCCTCCTCGACGCTCTCGACCACCCAGCCTCGCGCCTCCTCGTGACGGATGGCCTCGCGAACGGCGATGCGCTCGATCTCCTCGTCGCGGACCATGGGGGCGATCTCGGGAGCGTCCCGCTCGGGATGTGGCAGCACCCAGGCGCGTCCGAGGTGAACGATGTCGCCGATGGTGCAGTGGCGCTCCATCTCGAGCTCGGCCAGACGGGTCTCGAGGCGCCGGTTGAGCTCGTCGAGATGCTGCTCCACCTGGGCGATGCGGCCGTCGAGGCCCGGCGTCGTGTCGCCTGACTCCTTCTGCGTCACGAGCTCGGCGAGCTGGAGGTTCTGGCGGTTGATGAGCTCGTTCAGCGAGATGAGCAGGTGTTCGCGAACCACCTCGTTCTCACGGGCACGCTGACGGGACACCTCGTCGAGGAAGGGCTTCAGGGCTCGTTCGACCAGTTCCCGCTCGACCCGAACGCGGTCGGGCAGACCCCGGACCCCGGGAGGCTTCGTACCCCGGGGCGCCGGGATCAGGTCGAGGAAGAGCGTGGGCTGCCGGATCGAGAGCACTCCGTCGAGGTCGGCGCGGACGACGAAGAGCCGCCGGTGGAGCGTGTTCCCGCGCCCATCCTTGATGGAAGCCGCGAACACGTCGAGCCGGTAGGGCTGCCGGGCGTGCAGGTCGTAGAAGATCGTTCCACGTTCGAGGTCCTCGGCCACGCGCTCCTGCACATCGGCTCGCACGGCCTCGAAGAGCGGATGGCCGGGAGTGACCCACTCCAACGTGGGGTCCTGCTCCAGCAGCGCCTTGTCGAAGGTGATCCGCTGGTAGGTTCGACCGAGGCGCCCGAAGCGGGCTTCCAGCGACTCACCGATGCTGACGAGCGTTCGAGGCACCTTCCCGATGCGGTAGACATGAGGGCGGCCCCGTTGCTCCCGAGGGTGGATACCCGCAACGCGGCCGGCCGTCACGAAGAAGTCCTCGATGACCTCGGGAACGAGACGGCGCTCCTTCGCCTCGGCCGACTTGCCGACCAGCGCCCCCAGGTTCAGTTCGCGTTTCGCCAGCCCCTCCAGGGTCGAGTCGGTGATCCGTCGGAAGCGCTCGGGGTTCATTTCCCGGACGATGCGTTCCTCGATGGAGGGGGCGCTCATCCGCCGTGCGTACATCTCGCGGAAGAGCCGCTCGAGCAGGTTGGACGGAAACACCTCGCCGACGACATCGAAGACCTTGTCGGTGCCCAGCTCGTTCTTGATCTCGAGGAGCCGGCCGAGCAGCTTCTGCAGCACGCGCCCCTCTCGCGTGTTGACCGCGACGAAGTTGAAGATCAGGCAGTCATGCTTCTGCCCGTAGCGGTGGATGCGCCCCATGCGCTGCTCGAGACGAACCGGGTTCCACGGGATGTCGTAGTTGATCATCAACCAGCAGAACTGCAGGTTGATGCCCTCACCTGCGGCCTCGGTGGCGACGAGGACCTGGGCATCCTCCTTGAACTCGCGCTCGGCGTAGATGCGCGTGCCCGGCGTGTCCCGGTCTCCGATCTTCATGCCGCCGTGGATGACGGTGACGCCGAGGCCCCACTCGCGCAGCTTGCCCAGAGGCCGGCCCTCCTTGCCGTCACCAGCGAGGTAGTCGAGCGTGTCCTTGTGCTCGGTGAAGATGAGCAGCTTGTTCTTCGTGTTGTCGAGCACCTGCAGCTCGCGCAGCACTTCCCGCAGCTTCGTGAGCTTCGACTCGACCTCGCGCGCCTCGAGGGCACGGGCCTGGTCGATGAGCTTCTGCAGGCGCTGGATCTCCTCGCGCAACGCGACCGGGTCGACGTCGAGAACGACATCCTCAAGCTGAGCCAGGATCTCCTGCCGCTCCTCATCGGTCAGCTCGTCGAAGTCGTCGGGAAGCCGTCGCTCGATCTGTTCGCGGCGGTACTTCTCCGGGTCGGCGAGGATGCGTTCGCGGCGGTCCCGCATGCGCTCCAGGCTCCTGCGAACGGCGTAGATGCTCGAAGCGAAGCGTCGCTGGAGCATCGCCATTGTGAAACCCAGGGCCCGTGCCTGCGGGGAATCGCTCGAGGCCGCCTTGATGGACTGGTCCTCGACGTAGCGGGTCAGGGCGTCGTAGAAGTCGTACTCCTCGCCGTCGAGCTCGAACTTGGCGGTGCGCACCTCACGGTTGGTGAACAGCGGGTGCACGTGGCCGTTCTCGTCCGGGAAGGTGACCAGCGCCTCCTTGGTGCGGCGGAGGTAGAAGGGAGCCTCGTGCCGCCGCATCGCCTCCTCGAGGCTCTTCACATCGCCGTAGACGTCGCGGTCGAGCAGGCTCAGGAAGAGCCGGAAGTTCTCCGGGTCGCCCTTGTGGGGCGTCGCCGTCATCAACAGCAGGTGATCCGTCCGCTCCGAGAGTGCCTCGCCGATCTGGAAGGCCAGGGTCTTCCTGTCCTGGCTGCAGGCGCTCATCTTGTGGGCCTCGTCGACGATGACCAGGTCCCAGCGCGCCCGGAGCAGGCTCTCGCGCGCATCCTGGATCCGTGAGATCCAGGAGATGGAGGTCACGACCTGGTCCTTCTCCAGCCAGGGATTCTGACCGTACTGGCTGCGCAGGATCTCGCCCCGCATCACCTCGAAGGTCTCGCGGAACTTGTCCTTCATCTCCCGCTGCCACTGGAAGGTGAGGTTGGCCGGCGCCACGATGAGCGTGCGCCGTACCAGTCCCCGCACCTTGAGCTCCTTGAGGAGCAGCCCGGCCATGATGGTCTTGCCCGCGCCGGGGTCGTCGGCGAGCAGGAACCGGATGCGCGGCAGACGCAGGAAGTACTCGTAGACCGCCTCGAGCTGGTGCGGCAGCGGATCCACCCGGGCGATGGAGAGCGAGAAGTAGGGGTCGTACTCGTAAGCCAGCCCGAGGCGAGCGGCCTCGATGCCCAGACGGAACCGTACCGGGTCGCCGTCGAAGGGCGCCTCCTGCGGGGTGAGGTCGAGGCGAGCGAGCTGTTCGGGATCGAGGATGGGGTCGTGGACCTTGCCCGTGCGAAGCCCCCTGCCGATGAGCTTCACGGCCTGGCCCATCGGCACCGTCGTGATCACCTCGACGGGCTCCGGGAGCAGGGGGCCCCGGACCACCACGCCGGGTGCGAGCTGATCGGCCACCTCCTTCACTGCTCCCTCTCCTCTTCCCGATCACGCGCGGACTCCATCTGCCGCGCCATCCGGTCCTCGAGGTCCACGCGCCGGATCCGCCACCGGCTCCGGCTTCCCGACGCCGCGGCCTGGCCGCCGGCGATGTACCACGCACATGGCTCGATGCTCATGGGGGCCACCCCATGCGCCGGTGAGGCACATCTCGACTCTAACATCGCAGGACGGCAGCCACGTGCCGCCCGGGGCCACATACAGCCTATCCGATACCCTCCTTCGGGGCCTCGGGTCTTTCCCGCCGACGTCGGCCGTGCACGGCACAGGTGGGCCAGCAACCCGGATCGGGGCGGGGCGCTGCCGCGGCTCCCTGACCGCCACCGGCGCCCCATCGCCGCCGCACCATCCCACGCCCCGGCCGTCGGGGTTCCACCGGCTCGTGCTCGGGACCGTCTTCCTCCCCGTGAGGAGGGAGAGCCGGAGGTCGACGGGCCGCCTGGCGACGAGGCCGAGCGGCCGGCACACGATTCACCTCGCTCTCCCGGCGTCACGCG
>CAYTTB010000117.1:0-6374 GCA_964440565.1 uncultured Thermoanaerobaculia bacterium | reverse complement strand
CTGAAATCCGGGGGTACCGCGATCCACTCGTGGCCGTCCAGGAAGAACGGGTCGGTCAGGACGATGCAGCCGATCCGGTAGTCTTCCCGAGGTTGTGGCCGGTTCCGCCGGTAGTGCTCGATACGCCGGCGCATCTCCTGGAGGGTGCGTGCGCCGTTCTTCTCGCCGAACGCCTCCCAGGCGAGGCTGACCGGGAGGATGCTGAAGTGGGCGAAGAACCCGCCTCCGACGATGTAGTTCTCGGGGCTGTGGAGCTTGAAGAGGAACGGTTCGCCAGGGCTGAGAGCCCGGAACACGTTGGTTCCACGGGGCTTCCAGAAGTTGACCTCGTCCGGCTTCCGCTCGCGCAGGAAGCGGAACCAGTCGTTGTCGGTGACGGCGACGAAGAGCCGCATCCGCCGGGGGCCTTCCCGCACCAGGGTACCACCCGAGGGACGACGTGCGGCGGGGTCGGGGTGGGAGGTCCCGTCGGCAGCGGACCCGCTGGCAGGCCGTCAGGGCGGCGGCTCTCCCGGGTGAGGGGCTCCGTCAGGTCAGCACGCGACAGGCCCACGGCAGGAGGACGAAGAGCGCCAGGTACAGGACCACGATGAGAGCCCACATCTCCACCATCTCGAGGAACCCGGAAAGCGTTTCGCCCGTGGGCGCACGAGGCGGGTGCGCGAGCGATGGAGGGGCCGGATCGAGGATCGTCATCCGTTCGAGGCGGAAGACCCGTTCCTCACCGCGCAGCTCGCACCACGCCGCGACGTAGGTCCCGCGGAGGCCCTGTTTCACGAAGAGGTACCGCGGGCGAATGCTGCGGACCGTCTCCTCGCCCTCCCGGTCCCGGTACCGGATCAGGACGCTGCCCCCGCTTCGCGCGATCCGGTTCAGGAACGCCACCGTCGGATCGCTCGCAGCCGTCACGCGGATCCGGGGGATCGCCTCCCACTCTTCGAGGTCGCGCGGCGCTCTCCCGTTCGATGACATCGCGGCCTATCCGAGTGGCTGCGACAGCGCGCGGCGTCCGGTGCGACGTGCGGCCGGCGCCGTGCGGGACGTGTGCCCGCGCACCGAGGTCATCGCTCGCTCCCGCTGCGGTGTCCGAGCACCCGCGCCAGCTGGTCCAGGAACCCTGCGAGCATCGTCTCGTCGCCGAGGGCCTGGGCCGAGATGGAGAGAACATCCCAGCCCTGTGCGCGGGCCAGGGTCCGCCTGCGGCGGTCGTCCGCCTGCTGCTGGGGGTTGCCGTGGATGGCTCTGGAGAGGCCGTCGACGTAGATGAGCACCTTCGAGTCGGGGTAGGCGAAGTCGGCCCGCGTCGCCGTGCCGCCGCCGAGACTCACCAGGAATTGGGGCACCGGCTGTGGAAACCCCTTCTTCGTCAGGATCTCGAGGAACCGGTCCTCGGCATGGCTTTCGGTCTCGGCACGCGCCGGCCCGGCGGTGGCGTAGCCGGGTGCCACCTCGTGGAGCTTCTCCAGTGGGCTGGCGCACGCCAGCAGGACTTCCTGGGCCCGGAAACGGTCGAGCACCTGGTGGAACTGTTGATTGCGGAAGTGAAACAGACACGAGTAGCAGGCGCGCTCGCAGGTGCAGCGCTGCATCGCCGTCCTCGCCTCCTGGACGATGTCCTCCCAGTGCTCCATCACGAGCGGAAGGAGGCCACTGCCGCCCGGGAACGGGTCGAACATGAGGCCTTTCTCGTGGCCGTTCTCCTCGGCCAGCACGAGCAGCTCCAGCTCCTGCTGGCCCATCTCCAGGATCTGCTGGGCACCGATCCGGATTGCCTCGAGGACGTTGATGGCGTCGCCCTTCCTGTCGAACGGTCCGAGCAGGAGCACGTCGGAGGTGATGTCCACGTGCAGCGCCACCCAGCGCGGCTGCTGCCCGCAGTGCCTGGCGTGCCACTCCATGAAGTTCTGGATCTCGGCGACGCTCGCGAACGGCGACCGCACCGCGCCGCACACGGTGCAGACGGGGAAGCCGATGTGGGGCTGGCCCGTACCCGCGACGGGCGAGGCGGGTACCTCTCCGGTGGGACCCAGGTTGACGAGGCGGAGGTGAGCGCGCTCCCGCCAGCTGTACTTGACGGTGCCCGCCCGTCCGTCGTGTCCGCCGCCGTGATGCCCGCGCAGCACGGGGAGGATCCTGAACCCGACCAGGCGCCGGTACTCCTCCTGGTCCCCGATCCTCCCCAGGCCGTCGAGCTCGACGTCGATGAGCTGCAGCGAGGTGAAGCGGATTCCGGGGTGCTCTCCGCCCTCGACGGCGTACAGAGCCGGCTCGAGAAGGCGCTCGTTCTCCATGTCGAGCACCATCCGCTTCTCGAGCTGCTCGGGTGTGAAGTCGGGCCGGTCCGCCCTCAGCCGGTAGAAGTCCAGCCGCCGCACCTTGAACTGCTGCCGGTTCGCGTAGAGCCGGCTGGCGGGCGTCAGCTCGCGGAGCGCGACGGCCAGGTTCCGGCTGATCACGAGGGGTGGCTGGACCGATGTCGCGCGGACGGAGTCCCTCACCAGGGCGTACCCCGGGAAGAAGCCGGCCGTGGCCAGGTAGGTGAGCGCGTAGTTCTCCTGGTTTTCCTGCAGGTAGCCATCCCGCATCGCCCGGTAGCTGTCCCGGCGGCGGTTCTCGTCGGGACCGAGGACCTCGCCCCGGTTCTCGCGCTCGGCGTACTCCCGGAGGATCGCCTGGTAGGCCTTGATCTCGGCCACGAGCCGTCCCACTGTCTCCTCGAGGACCCGCGGCATCTCACGCGCCATGGTCCGCAGGGCCTCCTCGGACACGGCCGCGCGGTCCTCCTCCGGCCACTGCCGGGTGAACGTCGCGACGAGGTTCGCGACGATCGCGTCCTCGTGCCGGGCGATCAGGCTCTCGAGGTCCGAGAAGTCGGGTGGGTCGAGGCGGAGCCGCCTGGAGCGGCCGCCGTCGCTCTCCTCGGCGATCCAGGACCAGATGTAGGTGGGGAAGGCGTGC
Source organism: uncultured Thermoanaerobaculia bacterium (assembly GCA_964440565.1). Lineage (GTDB taxonomy): Bacteria > Acidobacteriota > Thermoanaerobaculia > Thermoanaerobaculales > Sulfomarinibacteraceae > CAYTTB01. The sequence goes on along the minus strand of CAYTTB010000117.1, from coordinate 3,416 downwards.
TGCAGGATCTCCCGCTCGCGCTCGTCGGCGATGCGGCGAAGGGTGGTGAGGATCGCGGAATGGACGTGCTTGCGGATCAGTGGCTCGTTGCTCATGCTGAACGCCGGCACGCGGACGGAGCCCGCGATCATGGAGGGCGGGTCGGCGTAGAAGTACTGGTCGTGCTGGCCGCCGCGGCAGTAGGTCATGACCACGCCGATGCGGTGACGGCGGCCGGCCCGCCCGGAGCGCTGGGCGTAGTGGGCGGGGGAGGGCGGGACGTTGCGCATGGCGACCATCTCCAGCGCGCCGATGTCCACGCCCATCTCCAGGGTGGGGGTTGCGACCAGGCAGTTGACGGTGCCGCCCGTCTTCTTGAACTCCCGCTCGATCTGCAGACGGTCCTCCTGCGGGACCTGGGCGGAGTGCTCGCGGGCCAGCAGCGGGACGAACTCGAACCTGGTGTACTGGACGACGTCGAAGTGGTCCGGGTCGCGCGGCTGGAGCTCGAGGCGCCCGTCGCAGTTGAACGCCGGGCACGCGCCGTTGGGTGTGCTGCGGCCGCGCGAGGTGCGGCACCGGTTGCAGACCCACCGATGCTCGGCGTGCTGCAGCTGGACGAGATCGAGGTCGATCTGGTAGCCGTCGGCGGGCCCCACGTTCCGGAGGCTGGGACCGCGCCGCTCCCTCAGCCGCGCCGGCACGAGGATCCCCTCGTCGATCAACGCCTCCCAGGCAGCGTCGAGGAAGGCCGACCGCACCTCGGCGGGAGCCTCGGGGAACACCTTCTTGAGCAGGCGCTCGGCGACGGTGCTGTTCCCCTGTGCGGAGCGGAGCCCGAGGGCGAAGTGCCTCTGGCGCCGCTCGGCGGGGAGGAACTCCACGATCACGTGCGGGCGGTAGTAGTCCCCCACGGTGACGAGGCCGTCGCGGACCTCCCTGTCGCGGTCCGACCAGACACGCTGCAGCATCGGGTGGCTCACCGCGTGCTTGAGGCGGAAGTCATCCAGGATCAACGCCAGCAGGTCGAGGATCTGCCGGGGCCGTGTCTCCAGCTCGTGGGCCCACCGGTCCGCGAACCGCAGCAGCCCGGGTGCGTCCAGCCCCTCGTACTCGAGGCGGGCCAGGCCGAGCCGCTCGAGGCTGTTCCGGCGCTGACGTTCCGAGGAGGCGAACAGCTCCTCGATGAGGAGCCACTCGATCCGCTGTGCCTCCCTCTGGCGCCGTGCTCCGCGGTGGGGGATGACGCCTTCGAGCGATGCCTGTTCGATCAGGGCCTCCCGAAGGTCCGGGAAGTACCAGCGCCGGTCCGGATCCTCCGCGAGGATACGGTGGATCATGTGGCGGACCCGGAAGCGCAACGACCGGCTCTCCATCCAGCCCGCCTGGAAGGCGGCGTCCTGCCGCGAGTCGGCGAAGATCAGCAGCTTGCGGAGCTCCGGCTCGGGCATCGCCGCGAGCATCGTCTGCGCCAGCACCATGACGTCGTACGCCTCGAGCGAGCGCAGCGGCGTCACGATGGGGCTCTTCTCGGTGCTCCTGGCGCCGCACGCGGCGCAGCGGGTGAGTCGGTCGAAGGCGAGGACCTCGACCAGCTCGGTGGTCCGGCCGCACTTCGGGTTCCGGCACCGGCTTCCGGGTGCGTCGTGCAGCGCGCCGCAGCACGGGCAGAGGAACGCGCGGTCCCCGGCCGCGGGCTCGTCTCCGTTGGTCTCGCCTTCCTCCTGGGAGACGATGCGGTCGGTCACGTAGAGCTCGGCCTCGCCCTCCTGCGGCCGGTCGTGCAGGGCCTCGAGACCCCGCAGGAGCGAGACCCCCACCACGCCGCCCTCACCGTCCCTGGCCTCCGGTGTGCTGGCCGCGACCCTCAGGTAGTGCTGCCCGCACGACCGGCAGACCGAGAGGGGAAGCCGTGCCCGCTCGCCGCCCTCGAGGGTGAAGTGGAGCCTCCGGACGGTGCGGCCGTTCTCCTCGTCCCAGGAGAGCCACAGGCCGTGAAGTCCCTGCACGAAGTAGTGGAGCTTCGGCCGCACGAGGGGCTCGCCGTCGCTGCGGGCGAGCGCGCCCAGCGTGAGGTAGCACAGCGCCTCGGCCTGGAGGGCCTCGGGCGCCTGGCCGGCCCGGCCCGCCACCGCCTCGAGGCGGGGCCGCACGTTCTCGAGCGTGTTCGGGGTCGTGAAGCTGTCCTGGAGCACCTCGACGATCCGGTTGCCGGCCAGCAGGCGGTAGAGGCGCTCCAGCGAGTCCCCGCCCTCCGGAGCGGGCCGGCCGCACAGCTCCGCGGCGAGGCCGAGCACCTCGCCGCTAACCTCCGTGGGCTCCTCGGCCAGCACCGCTTCCCGGACGGCGGCGAGGATCCGCTCCAGGAGGCCCGCGGGGTTCGCGGGAACCGGCGGAACGTACCGGTCCACCGTCGCGGGCCGCAGCGGCCGGTAGACCTCCCGCACCAGCCGGACGCTCTCGCGCGGCACGCCGAAGAGCCGGCTCCCGAAGCTGACCACGGCGTCGTCGACGCGGCCACCGCCCTCGGGGTCGGCCACGGTGGCGGAGGTACCGATGCAGATGACCTCGCCCGGCTCCTTGCCGGCGACGCGCCGCAGGCGGCGCAGGAGGCAGGCCACCTCCGAGCCGACGGCACCGGTGTAGGTGTGCACCTCGTCGAGCACGAAGAAGCGCAGCGGCGCGGACTCGAAGAGGTCGAGATCCCGGTGGCGCAGCAACAGGTACTCGAGCTGCGAGTAGTTGGTGAGCAGCAGCCGCGGGCGCCGCTCGCGAATCTCCTCGCGGGTGGCGCACTCCTCCCACGGCAGCGGCAGCTCGCCGAGGCGGCGCCGCGCCCGGTCGAGCTCCGCCCGGGTGTACGGCCTCGGCTCGGTCAGGCGGTTGCCGACCTGCCCCGACTCCGGGGTCTCGCCCGTGTACCGCCCGAAGGTGATCCGGGACCCGGCGAGGAGCCTCCGGAGCCGCTCGAGCTGGTCGTTCACGAGGGCGTTCATCGGGTAGACGAGCACTGCGGCCACGCCGTCCTCGGCACCGGAGTCCCGGAGCTTCAGGCAGTAGTCGAGGATCGGCAGGAGGAACGCCTCGGTCTTGCCCGAGCCGGTGCCGGTGGAGAGGATCACGTTCCTGCCCGCGAGCACGGCGCGCAGCGCCCGCTCCTGGTGGGCGTGGAGCGCCTCGAACGGGAACAGCCCCTCCAGGCCGGGATGCAGCTCGAGTTCCGGATCCTCGATCAGCTCGCGGATGCTGGGCCCCTGCTCGAACGGCCTGCTGAGGAAGATGTACGGCCCCTTCGCGAGCCGCTCACCGCTCCCCGGCTCGAACGAGAGCCCCCGCCGCAGCTGCTCGGCAAGTTCCGGATCCGCCACGGGGAAGGTGGTCAGCAGATAGCGCCCGAACTGATCGATGACGTCCTTGCCGAACTGGATGGGGTTGAG
>CAYTTB010000116.1:4629-6442 GCA_964440565.1 uncultured Thermoanaerobaculia bacterium | reverse complement strand
CGATGCCGCTACGGTCGATGATGTAGGCCGACCGGGCGGTGTTGTAAGCGTCGTTGACGGTCTCCAGTCGCCACTGGCCGGCGGCCATGACCGAGCGCCAGTATTTCTCGTCGGTCGGGGCGTCAGTCTCGTACCACTCGATATTCGGGAAGGTGCGGTTGCTCTGAATCTTGGTGTAGAAGCTGAAACCGCCCGGAGTGGCGCCGGTTCTGCCGATGCTGAAGATGTTTTGCGCCCCGCCATAGGAGTCGTTCAGAATCTGGAAATTGAAGTACTGGTTATTCACGTAGAACCGCCAGTACTTGTTATCCACACCGGCGTCGTTCTCGTAAAAATCGACTGTTGGAAGTGCATTGTAGAATCCGGTTCTTTCCGTGTAGAAGGTTGCTTGGTAGGGAGTAGTTGCATTCCTGGTAAAACTCAGGGCCGTAACGCCGTTAGCATAGGTATCGTCCAACAAACGCAATAGCCAGTCACCTGCGCTCGCTACCCACAGCCAGTACTTCTCGTTTGCTGGGGCATCAGTCTCATAGGAGACAAAGCGAGAATCCGTGGCGTAGGAAGTGATAACCCCCGCTGTGAGCGACCCAAACCCGCTGTCATCTGCGTACTTGATTTGCAGGCCGTTCCCGCTGCGCTTCAGCGCCGGGTAGGCCGACGTCGTGCCGCCGATGCCGATGAGCGTACCGGTGTCGTAGAGCAGGCCGCCGGCGAGACCGGCGCCGGAGTTGTACTGATACTGCCCGGTGGAGCCGGCCGGTGTAGTAAAGGTCACCCAAGAGCTGCCGTCGTAGAACTTGAGCTTGTTGCCGTCGGCGGAGTCCGACAGCAGCGTGCCGGTGGCCGGCGTGGTCGGCAGGATGCGGGGGACCAGCTCGACGTGGTCCAGGTTGGTGAGAGCGTTCGTGTTGGCGTCGACGTCGCCGCCCCAGGTCTGCAGAGCCGAGATGATCTCATTCCAGGCGGCGGCGGTGATCTTGTCACCGGTCGAGACGGTCGGCGGCCATTGCGCCGGCGCCGGCACGGTGAGCAGTAGCAGTGCAGTTACGATGACGGGAATGATTCGGAGTGCTTTCATCGGTGGTTCCCTTGTGGAGCTGTCGGATCAGATCGGCGTCCAGGCGGAGACGGCACCGATGCTGGTGATGATGCCGCCGTCGAAGCGAAGCGTGCGGGTACGCTTCTCGATGGTGCCGTTGTTGTTGCGGATATCGACGACGATCTGGACGTTGGCGTTGGATTGACCGTTGAATCCGGCGGCCCGGAAGTACTTGGCGGAGACGTAACCGTTGCCCGTGTTGTCGGTGATGCTGGGTGCCGAGCCGCCGGCAATGATCCAACCTTGCGCGGCGGACGTAATCTCGGCCCGTGGCGTGAGTACTTTGCCCGGAGTGACCAGCAGGTTGCCGCCGCCGACGATCTGGACGCCGCCGGAGCCGCTGAAGGTGAAGGAACTGGTGACGGACACCGATCCACCGGACCAGCCGCCGATCTTGTCGACGGTCAGGTTGGAGATCGAGACGTTGGCGAAGTTGATCGAGCCGATCTGATTGTCGTTGATCGCGTTGTTGGCGATCTTGTCGCCGGTGATCGTCAGGTTCTGGATCTGGTTGCCGGAGATCGAGACGTTGTTGACCTTACTGAAGTCGACCGACTGGATCTGATTGTTGGTGACCCAGACGTTGGTCACTTTCGAGAAGTCGACCGACTCGATCTGGTTGTTCTTGACCCAGACGCCAATGATCTTCGAGAAGTCGACGGATTCGATTTGGTTGTCCTTGACCCAAACGTTGTTGACCTTCGAGAAGTCGAC
>CAYTTB010000116.1:0-4529 GCA_964440565.1 uncultured Thermoanaerobaculia bacterium | reverse complement strand
ACGTTGTTGACCTTCGAGAAGTCGACGCTGATGATGTCGGCGTCCTGGATGCGGATCGGGTCGTTGACCCGGTCGAGTTTAGCGTCGCCGATCGAGCCGTCGGGCGGAATCGTCGTCGCCGGCGTCGTGGTCACGTACTGGTCGAGCAGGTCGGTCAGCTCGAGCTTCCGGTCGCCGATGGTGATTCCGTAGACGGGCTGGCCGTCGCGGAGCGAGATCGACAGCGACTGGATGATGTAGGAGTCGTTGAGATCGAAGGTCGGCGCCAGGACCGAGATCAGCTGCCCGATCTCCAGGCCGGCGCGGTCGACTTCGAGCGAGCCGTTCAGGACCGGCCGGGTGCGCTTCGCCAGCTCGTTCTGAGCTTTGAGCGTCAGCGTGTTCAGGTCGGTGATCTCGCGGTCGACCAGGGTGATGGCCCAGACGCCGTAGTCGGCCTGATGCTGGGTGTCTTCGACGGTGACCGAGATCTCGTTGCCGGAGTCGTCGTTGCCGCCCAGGTAGGTGATCCGATTCGCCCGGCCGCTGTAGTCGCGGGTCAGCCCGGTGATCCGGTAGGGGAAGCTGGTGGAGTTGTCCGGCTGGTCGGACAGCGAGAATGGAGCATTGCCCAGGCTGCCGGTGTTCCAGTGGAGCTTGCCTTCCGGGTCGAGATACCAAAGAGCGCCGGTCAGCTCGGCCAGATCGGTCAGGATCTGCTTGACGCTGACGTCCTTGGCTTCGTAGGCGGGAATCGTCTTGGTGGCCGTGACGTAGGTCGTCACGTCGTACTGTGTCAGGCCGGCCAGCGAGAAGGCGTCGGAGATGATCGTCGCGTCCGAGACGTTGGCCCAGGTCTTGGTGACGACCGTCGTGTCGAGCTTGATCGTCTCGTCCTGGCAGGAGAGCGTCCAGAGATCCAGCCCGGGCGAGAGCTGCTCGTAGCCGATCGTCGAGATGATGCCGGTGAAGACCTTGGCGCCGTTCTCGTCGGTGATGACGACCGAGTGCAGCGTCTGGACGCCTTCGTCGGCGAAGTAAGCCTGACCGAAGAAGGCGTAGTCGAAACGCGGTACGAGCTTCTGGTCGACGATCAGGGCCAGGGTCGCCGTGCCGACCTGACCGTTCAGGCCGCGGCTGATCTGCAGGTCGTCGACCTTGATCTGGCTGGAGAGATCCTTGCCGTTGATGGTGATCGTGTAGGGCATTACGGCTTCTGCAGCTTGTACTCGGTGACGATCTGAGTCTTGACCTGCTTGGCGACGGCCGCTACGAGACCGTCGAAGTGCACGTCGATGTTGATGTCTTGCCGCTGGCGCAGCAGGCCGCGGGTGTTGGTCGAGATCTTCTCGAGATAGTGCATGTACAGGTTCGACTGGCCGGCGATGTCGTCGAGCTTGTCGAAGCTGGCGTCGACGTCAGCGGCGATACCCGGCAGGTGATCTTTGATCTTGTCCCGGATCTCCCACAGGGTCGACTTCATGTCGTCGGTGTTGGTGACCAGATAGCCGTTGTCGGAGCCGCCGGCGCCGGCGAGATTCGGCAGGCGGTCGTTGAGCGTGTCGCGGATCGTCCAGAGCGTCGACTTGATGTTGTCGGTGTTGGCGACGTTGTAGGTGAGCCACTCGAGCGTCTTCAGGCTGGCCGTCATGATGCCGCCGTCTTCCCGATCGCCCAGGTAGCGGGTGCCCCGTCGCGTGTTCAGTTCGATGGCGTTGAGCGTCGTCTCCTGCCGGGCGAGCTGGAAGTTCGAGATGACGCCGCTGACGGCGGAGACGCCGGCGAAGACCGTCCCGAGCAGGCCGCCGATGCCAGAGCCGGCGCCACTGCCGGCGCCGCCCCCGCCCCCACCGGGAGCAGGACCGTTGCCGCGGACGTTGGTAGCGGTGTCGGTCGCCGAGCCGCCCAGGCCGAAGATCTCGTTCAGCTTGGTCTTGAGCTTATCCAGCCCGGGCAGCAGACCGTCTTCGCCGGTGATCTTCTTGATCAGATCATCGAACCAGGTCTCGATGGTACTCCGAGTAAGGGCATTGCCCATCTCGGTGAGCATTCCGGTGAAGCCGTTCTTGAGCTTGTTCCAGACCGACAGACCTTCTTCATCTTTGTCGAGCTGCTCGAGCTGTGCGTAGACGTCGTCTCTGTAGGACTGCCATTCGGCGCGTTGTTCGTTGAGCTTGGTAATGAGATCCTGTTTCTGCTCGTCGAGCTTCGTTTTCGCGTTGTCCTTGATCGTCTGCAGCTCGTTCGTGACGTCGGTCTGGTAGGTCTGCCACTCGGCGGTCAGCTCGTCGATCTTCGTGTTGGTGTCGATCTTGAACTGTTCGAGATCGGTCTTTCGCTGTTCCAGGCTATCCAGGAGATCCTTCTCTTGCTGCTGGAGCTTGCGCTTGTGATCGTCGGTGATCTCCTGCGCCTTCTGCTTGTTGGCGGCGACGTACTCTTGGTAGTCAGCCTTGCGCTTGTTCAGTGACTCGTTGAGATCCTGCTCCTGCCGCTCGAGCTTGCGTTTGTTCTCTTCGATCCAGTCCTGCAGGTCTTCCTTCTGGCGCCGGACGAAGATCTCGTAGTCTTCCTTCTTGCGGGCGAGCTTCTTCTTCAGGTCGCGGATCTCTTGGCTGTCGGCGGATTTGCCGGCGCGGCGGAGACGCTCGATACGCTCCAGGATGTCTTCTTCTTCCCGCTTGTATCGCCGCGTGGCGTCTTCGATGCGACGGTCGGTCGCCCGCTTCTTGTCTTCTTCGGCGTCGGCGTAGTCTTCCCGCAGACGGCCGAGCCGCTTCTGGACGTCTGCGACGTACTCGTTGAAGGCTTCCGTCTTCTGGTCGAGTGCATCCTGGAGCCGACTCAGCTCTTCGTCGAGCGATTCGGCGTTGGCCCGGCGCAGCTCTTCGATCTTGTCGGCGACTTCGAGCTTGTAGGCTTCATAGTCGGCGATGCGGTCCTGGAGCGACTGCTCCAGCTCGGCGCGGTCCTGCTCGTACTGCTGCCGGCGGGACTCGAGCGAGTCCTGGAGCCGCTGCTCTTCTTCGGCCAGCGTCTTCTGGTAGTCGGCTTCGAGCTGCGCGATCTGCTCGGCGATGTCCTGCTGGTACTCTTCCCACTCCTGCCGCCGCTCTTCGAGCGACTGGCGGAGCCGGTCCCGCTGCTCTTCGATCGCCCGCTTCTCGGAGTTGTCGAACAGCCCGAATAGTATGTCGGTGACGTTGCGGCCGAAGTCGGAGACGATCGTAGAGACCTGCCGGGACCAGACGTTCCAGGCGTCCTTGTTCCTTTCCAGGGTGTCACTGGTCTTCTCGATCTTTGGCGGCAGCTCGTCGAGTGGAGCCTGAAGCTGGTCGGACGCCATTTCGGCCATTGCTGCTCCGAGATCGTAAGTCGGCTCCGTGGCGGCTTCGACGGCCGCTTTCATCTCGTCGACCTGCCGGTAGAACTGCTCGGTCCAATCCTTGGCGACGCTGACCGACTCGATCCAGTCCTGGACGAACTTCTCGCCGGCTTCCTGCTCGTTGATCCGGGCGAGAGTATCCCGGAGCGTAGTCAGCTCGTCGTTGAACCGGCGGGTCGTCTCAGCGGCTTCATCGGTGGACTCGTTCGACTCGTCGGTTTCGTTCTTGAGCCGGTTGGTCTCGTCGGCCGCTAGCTTGATCTTGATAGTGCCGTCGCCGAGTACCTGCATCGACGACTTACCAGCTTCGCCGAAGTCGTAGAGACCTTTCGCCGCGTCCCGGAGAGCCTGGAGATACTCTTCGACCGACTTGCCGGTAGAGTCGACGGTGATCCGATGCTTGTCCAGGATGCCTTCCAGGATTCGGATCTCCTGCGCCTGCTCGTCGGTGGCTCTGACGCCGCGCCGTTGTAGGTCTTCGAGCCGCTCGATCTCGTCGTTGAGTGCCTGCAGCTTGGTGACGGCTTTGTAGATGGCCCAGGCGGCGATCGCGGCCCCGAAGGCGACCAGCAGCGGCGTAGCCAGCGACGCGGCGCCCCCGATAGCGGCGACGGTGGTCTGCAAGGTGGAGAGAGTACCCATGACGCCATTCAGCGCCAGACTCAGCGGGCCGATGGCAGCGGCCAGGGCGGCGATGCCGGCGGCGGCGGTCTGGACGGGAGACGGTAGGTTGGTAAACCATTCCACAGCGTCCCGTACCCAGTCGAGTACCGGCCGGGCCGACTCCATCAAGTTCTGCAGCGCACCAACGAGCTGGACGCCGATCGGAGCGACAGCCGCTTCGAGCTGGTTCTTGAAGATCTGCCACTGATCGGCCAGCGTCCGGGTATCTTCGGCGTTCGCCTGAATGGCGCCTTTGGCCGACTCGAAGCCGCTGGCGAGATCCCGCAGCGAGACATTGCCGGCCTGCAGCGCTGCCGTCATGCGGGCCGCGCCTTCGGCGCCGAAGATCTTGACGGCCTGATCGAGCGCCTTCGACTTGTCGGTCGCGTTGGCGATCGCTTCAGTAGCCGTGATCAGGTGAGACTTCAGGTCGGTGACGCCTTGAGCCGCCGCGTCCCGCAGAGCTTTGTTCAGCGCCGGCATTACCCGGGAGACCGAGATA
>CAYTTB010000115.1:0-6619 GCA_964440565.1 uncultured Thermoanaerobaculia bacterium | reverse complement strand
CCTGCCCCCCTCGGGGGGCAGGCTGCCCCCCACGAAGGGAGGTGATACCCCCATGCCCCGCCCCAGGCCCACGGACACCCCCCTGGGAACCATGCGGGAATCTGGGTGTCCCCTAACCGCGGGAATCTGGGTGTCCCCTAACCGCGGGAATCTGGGTGTCCCTTGACAACCCGTCCCGACGTCCACCGCGAGGCGCTACGACACCACTTCGGTACCGGTCAGCAGGCTGTAGCGAACCAGGAGCTTCTCGAGCTCGAGACCCTCGCCGACCACGCCCTCCGCCGCAGCGGCGGTGGTCACCGGCGGGCGATATGGCAGGACACCGAGAACGGGGACGCCGGAAAGCTCCTCGATCAGCGATGGGTTCGTCTGCTCCGAGCCATCCTCGGGCCGCCCGTCGGAGTAGGAAAGCACCACGCCCAGGACCTTCAGACCTCGAGACTTGGCGTAGGCTACGCTGAGCAATGAGTGGTTGACTGTCCCGAGGCCGGGGCGGGCGACGATCAGCACGGGGAGCTTCCACCTCGCTGCCAGGCCTGCCATGTCAACATCCTCGGTGAGTGGAACTGCCAGCCCGCCACTACCTTCGACCACAACCCATTCGAACGCGCTGAAGCGTTGCCAGGCCTCGTCGAGAGAGCGGAGGCTGATCGACGTTCCGTTGCGACGGGCGGCCACGAGTGGAGCCAGCGGGTCCGGGAAAACGTACGGGGCGAACCATGTCCTGGGGCCGCCGATCCCCGCTGCCTCTGCAAGCAGCCTCCAATCGGCCGGGTCCTCGCCGTCCCGTCGCACACCGGTTTCCACGGGCTTCAGCGCAGCGACCCGGGCCCCCCGGCGGCGGAGCAGGCGGACCAGCCCGGCTGTGAGGACCGTCTTGCCGACACCGGTGTCGGTTCCCGAGACGAAGATGCCGCGCATTCATCCCTCCCGCGCGAGTTGTTCGAGCTCCGCTGCAGCGTCGTCAAGGCCGCTGCGCAGGATACCGATCATCTCCTCGAGCTCGGCCAACGTGGCTGCGAGCGGAGGCATGAAGATCAGTGTGGCGCCGATCGGGCGGATGATCATGCCACGGTCGCGGATGCGCCGAGCAACGCGAAAGCCCGCGTCCGCCTCGGTCGGGAACGGACGCCGACGTTCCCTGTCCGCCATGAGCTCGATCCCCACCATGAGCCCAGCCTGCCGCACCTCGCCAACAAAAGGGTGATGACGTAGCGGAGCAAGCCACTTCGCCGTCGCCTCGATCTTCGCGGGGAGCTCCGGCAGCAGGTCCTCGAGGAGCTCGAGGTTGGCCAGCGCGGCCGCGCATGCCAGCGGGTTTCCCGTGTAGGAGTGCCCGTGGAAAAACGTCCTGCGCCGGGAGTCAGGCTCTCCGGGAACGGTGAGAAACGCCTCGAAGATCTCCGCGGTCGCGAGGGTCGCAGCGAGCGGAAGATACCCGCCGGTGAGCCCCTTGCCCAGACAGAGGAGGTCCGGGGTCACCCCTTCGGCGTCGCAGGCGAAGAGGTGACCGGTGCGGCCGAAGCCGGTCGCCACCTCGTCCACGATGAGCAACACCCGGGAACGGTCACACAGCTCTCGGAGCCCGGCGAGAAACCCGCGGGGCGGGGGAATGATGCCGGCTGCCCCTTGCACCGGCTCGACGATGACCGCCGCCACTTCGCTCCTCTGGCGGGCGATGATCTCCTCTACGGCCTCGAGCGAGCGCGCCCTGCGCTCGTCGTCACTCTGACCTCGTGCGGGACCGGGGTAGGGGGCGACGGGATGAGGCGGGAGGAGGCGCAAGAACGGCCAGTGGAACAGATCGTCGTGCGCGACCCCCACGGCCCCCAGAGTGTCCCCGTGGTACCCGCCCGAGAAGCCCACGATCAGGTGTCGTCCGGGACAACCCCGGTTGGCCCAGTACTGGACCGCCATCTTGATGGCGATCTCCACGGCTGTGGCGCCGCTGTCGGAGTAGAAGACCTTGCTGAGCCCGGGAGGCGCGATCTCCGCGAGCCTTCTCGCGAGAATGATCGACGGGACGTTCCCCTGCCCGAGGAGTGTGGAGTGTGCCACCAACCCGAGCTGCGCGCGTACTGCCGCGCTGATCTTCTCGACGCAGTGCCCATGAACGTTGAGCCAGATAGACGACGTCCCGTCGTAGTACCAGCGGCCCCTGGTATCTTGAAGCTTCAGGCCCTGCCCGCGCTGGATGATCAACGGCGAGGAGGCCACGTACTCGCGCATGGCAGTGAACGGATGCCAGACATGTTCCTTGTCCCAGAGCTCGAGCGTTTCCGGCGAGAGCTCGGCTCCACTGTCGGACAGCGACTGTGATGCGTGCCACGGCATGCCTTTCATCGCGTCACCTCCTCCTCTGCTTCACCATTCGAGCACGATGCCCGCGCTGAGCAGCCCCGAGCCGACGGCGGTCAGCAGGACCAGCTGGCCCGGACGCAGGAGGCGAAGGCGGGCGGCCCACGCCAGCGCTGTCGGAATACTGGCCGCGGAGCTGTTTCCGTGGTCGGCCACGATCTCGACCGTTCGTTCCTCAGGAATGCCGAGGAGACGGCCGGCCTCCGCGATGAGGCGGTGACTGGCCTGGTGTGGGACCCACCACGCGATCTCCTCGGGAGAGAGGCCGGCTCGCCTCAACGCCTCCTTTCCCACCCGCGCCATCGCGCGCACTGCGGCCCGGTAGAGCTGCCGCCCTGCGTCCATGCGCATCAGGTGCTCTCCACGCGCCACCGTCTCGACCGTCAATGGTTGGCGGCTCCCGCCAGCGGGGACCCAGACCGATCGCGGGTTCGCGCCGTCGGCCGCGAGCACCGTCGCGAGGACCCCGCGACCGCGGTCGGTTGGCCCGAGCACCACGGCGCCGGCAGCGTCGGCGAAGAGCGGGGCGGTTCTCGGATCTTCGGGGTCTACTCTTCGGGTCAGCACATTCGCCCCGATGATCAGCAGCGGCGCTTGGTGTACCCGAACGAAGGTGTCGGCCACGGCGAGCGCGTAGAGGAAGCCAGCGCAGGCACCGCTCACGTCCACTGCCCCCGCCCTGGCAAGCTCCAGGCGATGGGCCACGTTTGGCGCCGTGGGCGGTAGCGGATAGTCGGGCGTGCTGGTCGCAAGCAGTAGCAAGGCGATCTCTGAGGGAGGAACGCCAGCATCTTTCAGCGCTCGTTCACCGGCACGCACGGCGAGGTCCGAAGTGCTCTCACCGGGTCGTGCCACCGGCCGCCGCCGCACTCCGGTCCGCCGGGCCACCCAGCCCGGCGGGAGATCGAGCCGACGTTCGATCTCCTTGCTCGTGATCGAGCGCTCGGGAACCGCTGCTCCCACCCCGAGGACCCGGCTCGCGATGCTCATTCGCCGGGCACTTCTTCAGCGGGCGGGAACGAGGCCACCACGGCCTCGATGTCCGCGTCGGTATGGGTGGCCATCGGTGAAATCCGGATGCGGCCGGTGCCCTTCGGCACGGTCGGCCAGCGGATCGCCGCCACGAGGATGCCCCGCTGCTCGAGGTGCCGTGCCAGCCAGAGGGTGCGCCGGGCGCTTCCCGTTTGCACGAGCAGCATCGGCGCGGCGGGCTCGTGGAGAACGCGATATCCTCTCTCCTCGAGCCCCTCGCGGAGCACCCGATGATGACGCTGAAGCTGCTCACGCCGCCACCCTTCGCGACGGAGAATCTCGATCGCGACAACCGCAGCTTCAGCGATCGCCGGCGCGAGCCCGGTGCTGTAGACGAACGCTCGGCAGCGTTCGATCAAGTAATTGACGAGGTCCCGGCTGCCCGCCACGAATCCCCCCTGCATGCCGATCGCCTTGGAGAGCGTGCCCAGGACCACCGGCACCTGGCCCTCGACGCCGAGATGGGCCAAGCTGCCTCGCCCCTCGGGGCCAACCGCTCCGGTTCCGTGGGCGTCGTCGGCCACCAGTGTCGCGCCGTGGCGCTGCGCAACCGCTACCAGCTCCGCCAGCGGAGCAAAGTCGGCATCCATGCTGAAAAGCGCATCGGTGACGACGATGCGCCTGCCACTGCCAGCGCTGTCGAGCAGGGACTCGAGCTGCTCTACGTTGCGGTGTTCGTAACGGTACAACCGCGCGCCGCTGAGCTTCGCGCCGTCGAGCAGGCTGGCATGGCAGAGGGCGTCGAGAACGATCGTATCCCGCGATGAGGCAAGCGCCGAGAGTAAACCCACGTTGGCGGCGTACCCGCTCGAGAACACGAGGGCCGCCTCCGTCCCCTTGAGCCTCGCCAGCTCCGCTTCGAGCCGCCGGTGAGCGTCCGTGTCGCCGCAGAGCAGGCGCGAGCCACCGGCGCCTGCACCCCAGCGCGCGACCGCCTCCCGGGCTGCCTCCACCACCCGGGGATCGTCGGCAAGCCCAAGGTAGTTGTTACTCGCCAGGTTGAGGAGGCGGCGCCCGTTCCTCACGACCCATCGGCCCGGCGATGGGGAGCGCGGCGAGAGCGTTCGCTCAAGACCGGCGTTCCGCCACAGTGCAAGACGTTGGTGGCACCGACGGGGAAGTCCCTCGACCATGATCGTCAGCTCGCGACGCCGTCCGCTGCCGCAAGATGTAGGCCGGCAGCGTTCTCCGTCTCGAGAAGAAGGCCAAGATCGGCGATGATCCCGCGGTCGCCATCGGGGCTTTGGCCGGGCTGGGTCAGGTAGTCTCCGAGGAATAGGCTGTTCGCGACCAATAGCGACAGTGGCTGAAGGCTGCGCAGGTGGCGTTCGCGGCCAGCCGAAACCCTGAGGTCAGCAGAGGGGTTGACGAAACGGAACATCGACAGTATCCGGAGGCAGCGCCACGCCGTGAGGGCGTGAACCGTCCGTCCCGAGCCCAGGGGCGTGCCCGGGATCGGCAGGAGGAAGTTCAAGGGGATCGAGCTCACCGACAGCCGCCGCAAGGTGAACGCCATCTCGACCAATTCCCGATCGGTCTCTCCCATCCCCACGATCACGCCACTGCACACCGAAAGGCCCCTGGCAGCAGCAGCGGCGATGGTGGCGAGACGCTCCCCATAGCGATGGCTCGTGCAGATCTTCGGGTAGCGCTCCCGGCTGGTGTTCAGGTTGTGGTTGTAAGCATCCAGGCCCGCTCGCTTGAGCGCCGCAGCCGTTTCCTCGTCGATGAGCCCCAGGGAGGCGCAGACTTCCAGCTCGACCTCGCGCTTGATGCGACGGACGGCCTCGGTCACGGTTGTCAGCTCATCCGCTCTGGGCGAACGGCCCGCCGCCACGATGCAGAGGCGACTCGCTCCCGCGGCTTTCGCTCTCCAGGCGTGCTCGACGATCGCGTCCGCCGGCATGAAACGATGCGGGTGGATGCTCGCCCCGGACACCGCCGATTGGGCGCAGTAGGCACAGTCCTCCGTACACCCCCCGCGACTCGCGCTCAGGAGCACGTGCCCCCGCACCTTTCTTCCGAAGTAGCGCCGTCGGATCTCCCACGCTGCGTCGATCAAGCCGAGCGTTTCGTCGTCGGGCAACGCGAGCATCTGCAAGGCCTGCTCCCTGGTCGGAGGCCGCCCCTCCATCACGTCCCGCGCCACGAGCTTCCACTTCACCGCCACCTCCTGCTCGTTCCGCCACGACGGGCCGCCACGGCCGGGTGTCAGGCTCGACCTAGGGTGCCGAGGAGCTCCACGTCACCGGCCGAGATCCTGACCTTCTCGCCGTTCGGTCTGGTCACCACCAGCGTCCCGTCGCTGCGAATCGCCGATGCACGCCCCTCGATCACGCCGTGACGGACTCGCACCCGCACTGGGTGCCCCATTGTCATGTCTCTCTCGCGCCAAGCCGTCAACACCTGGCCGTGTTGGTCTACCTGCCCGAGCCAATGCTCCAGACGGGCGATCAAGCGCTTGAGCACGTCCAGGCGGCTCGCCGCGAGGTACCGGGAGAGGGATGCGGCCCCCTCCGGCAATGTGGTCGGGCCAACGTTGAGGCCCAGACCGAGGATGGCGACCTGGGCCTCTTCACCTTGCGTCTGGGCCTCCACCAGAACACCGCCAAGCTTCGCGCCGTCAGCCGCTACGATGTCGTTCGGCCATCTCACCCGGCCCACACCGGAAGCCTCCGCCAGTGCAACTCCTGCGGCGAGGCTGAGAAAAGGGAGATCCACAACGGCGACGCTGCGCAAGATCACCGAGCAGTACAGTCCCTTGCCCGTCGGACTGGCCCAGCTCCGGCCGCGCCGTCCTCGGCCGGCGGTCTGGCCCTCCGCCACGACGACCGAACCGGCCGGCGCGCCCTCAGCCGCCCACGCTCTCGCTTCGTCCTGAGTGCTGCTGATGACGCCGAGGTAGCGAAACTCCCGGCCGAGAGTCCGTGCTGCTTCTCCCCCGATCAAGGCGGGTGACGGTGCGCCCTCAGCGAGGCGGTACCCTTTTCCTCGTTTGACCTCGACGGGATAACCCTCCGCCACAAGCCGCTGTACCTGCTTCCATACGGCGACCCGCGACACCCCGAGGCGCCTGGCAAGCTCGGATCCTGACCGGTAGCTTGTACCGAGAAGCGAGACAAGGTGACGACGCATCGTTAACATAGTACTGGCATCCGGTTAACGGGTCAACCCGACTGGACCTTCCCCAATATTTTTGGGATCAGGTCTCAAAGAGTGGAAGTTGGAG
>CAYTTB010000114.1:0-6736 GCA_964440565.1 uncultured Thermoanaerobaculia bacterium | reverse complement strand
AGAACACCCGCGGCGCGGTGCGGGCCGCCCGGGCGGCGTCGTCGAGCGCCGCCGCCCGGTCCCCGCCGTCCGCCTCCGCCGCGGCCAGGAACGCCCGCAGGACCCCGTCCTCCGGCCACTCGTCGGCGGACTGCCGGAGCAGCGGCAGCGCCTCGCGGGCCTTCTCTTCGGCCAGCAGGCGGCGCGCCTCCGCCAGCCGATCGTACGCCGCGCGCTGCTGGCGCACCCGCCAGGTTCGCTCGAGGAACGCCTGGCGCCGGAGCCGCCGCTGCCGTGCCTCGGGCGGGGCCGCGGCCTCCCTCGCGCGCGCCGTCGCCAGGCGCTCCTCCGTCATGGGGTGGGACGCGAACATCCGCTCGATCAGGTTGGGACGACGCTCCCTCGTGGAGAGCAGCACCTCCATCACGCGCACCATCCCGTGCGGGCTGTACCCGGCCTCCACCGCGTAGGCGAGACCGAGCTCGTCCGCCTGCCGCTCCTGGTCACGCGAGTACCGTGCCAGCACGAGCTGCGCCCCGAGCAGCCCTCCCACGAGGTACAGCTCGCGGTGGCGAACGTCCTTCGCCTCCATGTAGGCGGCGGCGCCCGCCAGCAGGAGCTGTATCAGCACCGCCCTGGTGTACTGGCGCGCGGCGTGGCGGGCCGCGACGTGCCCGGTCTCGTGGCCGAGCACCGCGGCCAGCTCGTCCTCGCTCCCCAGCCGGGCCAGCAGCCCTCGCGTGACGCTGATCTTGCCGCCCGGCAGCGCGTAGGCGTTCACCTCGGGGTCGTTCACCGCGTTGAAGGCGTAGGGTAGCCCCGGCCGGTGGCTCACCCCGGCGAGGGTGCCTCCCACCTCGCCCACGTACCGCTCGAGGTCGGGATCCGGCACCTCCCCGAGGCTCGCCTGGGTGTAGCGGGGGAAGAGCGCTCGTCCCAGCTGGATCTCCTGCGCCTCTCCCATCAGGTCGAGCTCGGTGCGCCCGGTCACCGGGTTCACGGTGCACGCCCCGGCGAGGCCCACGGCCGCCGCGAGCGCGATGGAGCGTCGCGACCCTCGGAGCACGGTGACCTCCGGGATCAGTCTACCGCGGCACCGGCGGCGCGACGTGGGCGCGGCATCGCGCGGGCCGGCACGCGTCCCTCAGCCCGACGCCGACACCAGCTCCCGCACCGCTGCCACGGGATCGCGCGAGCGCACCAGATGCTCCCCCACCAGGAAGGCGTCGTACCCGGCGGCGGCGAGACGCGCCAGGTCCTCCGGTCCGCGGATGCCGCTCTCCGCCACCCGCACCCGGTCCGCGGGCAGCGCCGTCGCCTTCCCCGCCACCGCCTCGAGGTCCGTGCGGAAGGTCGCCAGGTCTCGGGCGTTGACGCCGACGATGCGGGCGCCGGCGGCGACCGACGGGGCGGGGTCCTCGTCCGCGAACACCTCCACCAGCGCCTCGAGCCCGAGCTCCGCGGCCGCCGCCAGCAGCTCGGCCAGCCGGTCGCCGGGAAGGATGCGCTGGATGAGCAGCACCGCGTCCGCCCCGAGGAGCACGCTCTCCTCGAGCTGACGCCGGGCCACGATGAAGTCCTTGCGCAGCACGGGAAGCTCCACCGCCTCGCGCACCGCGGCGATCCAGGCGGGATCGCCGAGGAAGAAGTCGGGCTCGGTGACCACGGAGATCGCGGCCGCGCCCCCCGCCGCGTACGCCCGTGCCAGGGCCGGCGGGTCGAACGGCTCGGCGAGTGTGCCGGCCGAGGGCGACGCGCGCTTGCACTCGGCGATCACGGCGGGCCGGCGCGCCCTGAGCGCTGCCTCCAGCGAGCGCGCGTCGCCGGCCGCGCGCCGCCGTGCCGCGACCTCCAGCGCACGGGTGCGCAGGCCCGGCGCGGGAGGCGTCGCGGCGAGGCGCGCCTGGACCGCCTCCACGATCCGCTCGAGGATCCCCTCACCCACCCGCCAGCTCCCGGGAGCGCGCGGCGAGCCGCCGCGCCACCTCGAGCGGGGCTCCGGAGGCGAGCAGCTCCCGCGCCAGCGTCACCCCCTCGCGCAGGTTCGCCACCGCCCCCGCCACCAGGAGCGCCGCGGCCGCGTTGAGGGCCACCGCCTCGCTCGCTGCCGACCGCTCCCGCCCGCCCAGGATCGCCTCGAGGCGGCGCGCGTTCTCGGCCGCGTCGCCGCCCGCGAGCTCCGCCGCCGGCCGCGGCTCGATCCCCACCTCGGCCGGATCCACCTCGAACCGTCCCACCACCGCGCCGTCGCGCACCTCCGCCACCACCGTGGGCGCCGCCGGACTCAGCTCGTCGAGGCCGTCGCGGGAGGCGACGACCAGCGCGCGCGCCGCACCGAGCCCGGCGAGCGCCCCGGCGACGAGGGGCACGAGCTCCTCGGCCCAGACCCCCACCACCTGCCTGCGCACTCCCGCGGGGTTGGTGAGGGGGCCGAGGAGGTTGAACGTGGTGCGAACGCCCAGTGCGCGCCGCACCGGCATCACCGCCCGCATCGCGGGGTGCAGCCGCGGCGCGAACAGGAACGCGATCCCCACCTCCTCCACCAGCTGCCCCAGCGCCTCCGGGGGAAGGTCGAGGCGTACCCCCATCGCCTCCAGCACGTCGGCGGACCCGCAGCGCGACGAGACCGAGCGGTTGCCGTGCTTGGCGACCGGTACCCCGGCCGCGGCCACGACCAGCGCCGCCGCCGTGGACACGTTCACCGTCCCCCGGCGGTCGCCGCCGGTGCCGCAGGTGTCCACCGTGCGCTCCGGATCGGGGACCGGCACCCGCACGGCCCTGGCCCGCATCGCGCGTGCCGCCGCCGCCAGCTCCGGGCCGGTCTCCCCCTTCATCCGGAGCGCCACCAGGAACGCCGCCGCCAGCTCCGGCGCCAGCTCGCCGTCCATGAGCGCCGCGAACGCCCGCTCCACCTCGATCGCCTCGAGGTGCTCTCGTGCCATCAGCCGGCTCAGCATCTCGCGCACCTTCCCGACCTCCTGCCGCGCTGCGGCCCATTATCGCCCACACGAGCGCGGGGGCCTCGGAACGGGGTGCCGGGGAGCCGGGGACACTGCGCTCCCGCGGGCCGGGGTCCGGGCGCCCGGGAGGGGCGGTCGCCACGGGCGGGGCGTCCCGCGCCCGCGGCGGCGCGGTGGACGGCCGGAGGGCGCTGCGGCACAATGGGTGCGGCCGCCGCCAACGGGGGGTTGCGATGAAGGTGTACCGGGCGGACGAGGAGAAGGCGGAGAGGTTCCTGGAACGGCTCGACACCCGCTCGGCGCGGGTGCTGTCCGACCAGACCATCGCCAGGGCTCGGGCGGTGATCGCCGAGATCCGCCGCAGGGGGGACGCCGCGCTGGCCAGGCACATCCGGACGCTGGACCTGGCGGGGCTCGAGGCGCGTGAGGTGCGTCTCGCCGGCGGGGCCGGGGCGGCGGGGGCAGAGGTCGCCGACGAGGTGGCGCGGGCCATCGACGCCGCCATCGAGTCGGTGCAGAAGTTCCACCGCTCGCAGGTGCTCGAGGGCTTCACCGAGGAGCACGACGGTACCTGGGCGAGCTGGCGGCTCAGGCCGGTGCAGTCGGTCGGCGTGATCGTACCCGGCCACGAGCACCCCCAGCTCACCGAGGCCGTCATGGCGGTGGTGCCCGCCCGCCTGGCAGGGGTACCGCGGATCGCGGTGGCCGTCTCGCCGCGCGCCTACCTGGGCTCGGCGGCGCTCCGCTACCTCCTGCGGCGCCTCGAGGTCGAGGAGGTGTACCTGATGAGCGGCGCCCACGCGGTGGCGGCGCTCGCCTACGGGACGGAGTCGGTGAGCCCGGTGGACCTGGTCGTGGGCTCCGGTGACGCGCTCACCATGGCGGCGAAGCTGCTGGTGGCGCGCGACGTGGCGGTGGACCAGCGGGGCGGACCGCCGGAGGTGGTGATCGTGGCCGACGCCGCCGCCCGGCCGGAGCTGGTGGCGGCCGACCTGCTCGCCCAGCTCGAGCACGACGCCGACGCCCTGGGGGTGGTGGTGGTGGCCTCCCAGCGGCTCGCCCGCCGGGTGGACGCCCGGGTGCGGTCGGCGATCCGCCCCCTGCCCAAGGGCCACCCGGTGCGCGAGGCACTGAAGCGGTGGGGGGCGATCCTGGTGGTGCGCGACCTGGACGAGGCGTGCGCCCTCGCCAACCGCATCGCCCCCAGCCGGGTGCAGCTGATGGTGGAGGACCCGCTGCGGCTGGCGGACCGCGTCGAGAGCGCGGCGCTGGTGCTGCTGGGCCCGTGGACGCCGCCGGCGGTGGCCGACGTGCTGTCGGGGGCGAACCACGTGGTGCCGACCCTGGGCCGCTCACTGGCGCGGGGTCCGCTCGGGGTGGCCGACTTCTACCGAGCCTCCTGCCTGGTCCGCATCGCCGCCCACCACTACCCCAAGATGGCCCGCAACGCCTCGGTGCTGGCCGAGGCGGAGGGGCTGCCGCTGCACGCGGCGTCGCTGGTGGCCGGTGAGCGTGGCGAACGCTGAGCCGAGGCCCGGGCGCGCCAGGTTCCTCGAGCTGGCCCGCCGCTACCCGGTGGTGCCGCTGGTGGCGGAGCTGACCTCGGAGACGCTGACCCCGTACCTGGTGTGGGCGCGGCTCGCCCGCTCCGGCCGCAACCCGTTCCTGCTCGAGAGCGTGGAGGGGGGCGAGCAGGCGGCGCGGTACTCCTTCGCCGGGGCGGACCCGTGCGCGGTGGTGGAGGTGCGGGGGGGCGAGGCCACGGTGGACGGCGTGCTCCAGGAGGGCCATCCCCTGGAGGTGCTGCGCCGGGTCGCCGGGTGGGGCGAGGTGGCCCCGGTGGAGGGCGTGCCGCCGTTCGCGGGCGGAGCGCTGGGGTACCTCGGGTACGAGGCGGTGCGCCTGGTGGAGGCGGTGCCGGCCACGGGCCGCGACGAGGACGGGCTCCCCGACGCCTGGTTCGGGATCTACGACGGGGTGGTGGCCGTGGACCACGCCCGCCAGCTGCTGCTGCTGGTGGTGGCGGTGCGCGTGGGGAGCGATCCCGAGGCGGCGTGGCGTCGTGGGCTGGAGCGCCTCGAGCGCCTCGAGCGGGCGGTGACGCGCCCGGGCGAGGAGAGCGCGCCGCGCCCGGTGCCGCGGGCGGCTGGCGACCCGTGGGCGGGATGGGCGGCGGTGCCCTCGCCGGAGGCGTACCTGGAGGCGGTGCGCCGCGCGAAGGAGTACATCCTCGCGGGCGACATCTTCCAGGTGGTGCTGTCACGGCGGTTCCGCCGGCTGCCCTCCTGCACGGTGGCGGAGATCTACCGCATGCTCCGGATCACCAACCCCAGCCCGTACATGTACCTGCTGGACACCGGCACCGCCCGCATCGCGGGGGCGAGCCCCGAGATGCTGGTGCGCGTGCGCGGCGGGGCGGTGACCACCTGTCCCATCGCCGGGACCCGGCCGCGGGGTGCGGACGCGGCCGAGGACGCCCGCCTCGAGGCGGAGCTTCGCGCCGATCCCAAGGAGCGGGCCGAGCACGTGATGCTGGTGGATCTCGCCCGCAACGACCTGGGGCGGGTGTGCGAGGCGGGCACCGTGCGGGTGGTGCGCGAGATGGCGGTGGAGCGGTACTCGCACGTGATGCACCTGGTGAGCGAGGTGGAGGGGCGGCTCCGCCGGGAGCTCGACGCCTGGGACGCGCTGATGGCGGCGTTCCCGGCCGGCACCCTCACCGGCGCGCCCAAGATCCGCGCCATGGAGATCATCGACGAGCTGGAGGGACTGCGCCGCGGGCCGTACGGCGGGGCGATCGTCTACCGCACCTTCCGCGGCGACCTCGACTCGTGCATCACCATCCGCACCCTGGTGGAGCGGGGCGGGGTGGTCCAGGTGCAGGCGGGGGCGGGGATCGTGCACGACTCGGTGCCCGAGCGCGAGCTCGAGGAGTGCGCCAACAAGGCGCGGGCGCTCGTGGCGGCGGTGGCGATGGCCGAGGCCGCCGCGGCGGAGGCGAGGCGGTGAGCGCGCGTTCTCGGGCCGGCCTGGCCTCGGGCCCCGGCGGCGTTCGTGCCCCCTCCCGGCGCCTCCGGGTCACCCTCCGCTCCCCCTCACCCCGGCCCCCCCTCACCCCCTCACCTCCTCACCTCCTCACTTCCTCACCTCCTCACCTCCTCACCTCCTCACCTCCCACCCCCCCTCCCGCCCCCGTACCGGTTCGCCGCGTCGGAGCGATGCCATGATCCTGCTGCTCGACAACTACGACTCGTTCACCTACAACCTCGTCCAGGAGCTGGCGAGGCTCACCGCCGAGGCGATCGAGGTGGTGCGCAACGACGCCGCCACCGTCGAGGAGCTGCTCGCCATGGCCCCCCGCGCCATCGTGATCTCTCCCGGCCCGGGCGTGCCGGAGCGGGCCGGGGTGAGCGTGGAGCTGATCCGCCGCGCGGCCGGGACCCCGCTGCTCGGCGTCTGCCTCGGCCACCAGGCCCTGGCGGTGGCCGAGGGTGGGCGGGTGGTGCGCGGGCCGGAGCCGGTGCACGGCAAGACGTCCGCGATCCGGCACCGGGGCGCCGGGGTGTTCGCGGGGCTCCCCGACCCGTTCGAGGCGACCCGGTACCACTCGCTGGTGGTGGACCGGAGGGCGCTCCCCGCGAGCCTCGAGGTCACCGCCTGGACCGACGACGGCCTGGTGATGGGCCTGGCCCACCGGGAGCGGCCGCACTTCGGGGTCCAGTTCCACCCCGAGTCGTACCTCTCCCGCGAGGGACCGCGCCTGCTCGCCAGCTTCCTCGAGATCGCGGGCGTGCCGC
>CAYTTB010000113.1:0-6804 GCA_964440565.1 uncultured Thermoanaerobaculia bacterium | reverse complement strand
CACGTGCGGCTTCGTCCGCTCAAACTTCTGCTTGGCCATCACTGCCTCCCTCTTCGGTGTGTCGGGCCTCCCGGGCCCGCGAGGTGACGGGCCCACCCGTTGTCGTCACGAAAAATGGAGCCCACGACCAGACTTGAACTGGTGACCCCGTCCTTACCAAGGACGTGCTCTACCGACTGAGCTACGTGGGCTCACCACCTCCGACGTGGAGCGGGAGACGGGATTCGAACCCGCGACCAACGGCTTGGAAGGCCGTGACTCTACCCCTGAGTTACTCCCGCACCCCGACTCCAACGCTTCGACGATGGTGCAGGGGGATGGATTCGAACCATCGTAGGCGTTACGCCGGCAGATTTACAGTCTGCTGCCTTTGACCGCTCGGCCACCCCTGCCTCCGTCGACCGTCGTGGAGCTGGCGACGGGACTCGAACCCGAAACCTGCTGATTACAAGTCAGCTGCTCTACCGGTTGAGCTACGCCAGCCGACTTCTCCTCCCGTCGCGCGCCACTTCCAAAGAGCAGACCGCTACTTTCCCGGTAGCGGTGGGAGGGGGACGTTAGCACACTCCCCCCGCGAACGCAAGACCCCCGGCGGGGAGTCTCCCGGTTCGCGGCCAGTCGGTTCGTGAACTTCCCGAGCTGCACCACGATACCTGCGGCGAGGCGGTGCGCCGTCTCCGCCCGGCACCACGCGACGGGGGAGAGCACCGCCTGCGGTCCCGGTCCCGCCGCCCGAGGCCCTGCCGGGCCAGGGGACGCCTCCGTCATCGGGAAGGCAGGGCCCGGTGGGGCGGAACCGACGGCGGGTCCCGTGCCGCGCCTCGCGATGGTCCGGGCGGTACCGGGCAGATGAGCGGGCCGCTCAGCGGGACGACGCCTCGCCCAGCACGTAGGCCAGGATCGCGGCGGCCACCGCCACGTTGAGCGACTCCACGCCCGGGCGCATCGGGATCGCCACCAGCTCGTCCACCGCCGCCCGGGTCTTGGCGCGCAGCCCCCGCGCCTCTCCGCCCAGTGCCACCACCCACCGGTGGGGGGGACGGACCAGCGGCAGCGGCGCGCCCTCCATCGCCGCGCCGTACACCCAGTACCCCATATCCTGGAGCCGCCGGATCGCGTCCCCCGCCGAGCCCACCCGGGCCACCGGCACCCGCTCCAGCTGGCCCGCCGCGGCCGCCGCCACCGCGCCCCCGAGCGGCGGCGCGCCGGGGCCGGCCAGGATCACCCCGTCCACCCCGAAGGCGGCGGCGGAGCGGATCACGGCCCCCACGTTGCGGGGGTCGGTGACCCCGTCGAGCAGCAGCAGGCGGCCCGGCTCTCCCTCGCGCCGGACCAGTTCCTCGAGGCTCGCGAGCCGCCGCGGTGCGGTGCGCGCCGCCGCCCCGCCGTGGGCCACGCCGCCCGCGAGCCGCTCGAGCTCGGCGCGGGGGACGCGCCGGACCGGCACCTCGTTCGTCCGCGCGAGCTCGACGATCCGCCCCAGGCGCGCGTCCCGCCGGCCCCGCTGGACGAGCACCAGGTCCACCGGCCGTCCCGACTCCAGCGCCGCGGTCACGGCGTGGACCCCCACGAGCCAGGTGGCGCCCCCGTCCCGGGTCACGGCCCGGTCGGCTCCAGCACGACCAGGGCGAGCGCCGCGAGCCCCTCTCCCCGGCCGGTGAACCCCAGCCCCTCGGTGGTGGTGGCCTTGACCGAGACACGGCCGACCTCCACCCCGAGCAGCCGGGCCAGCGACTCCCGCAGCAGCCCCCGCACCGGGCCGACGCGGGGACGCTCCCCGACCAGGGTGAGGTCCACGCTCGCCGGCCGGTACCCCGCCCCGGCGGCGAGCTCCAGCGCCCGCGCGAGGAAGAGGCGGGAGGGGGCGTCGCGCCACCGCTCGTCGGAGGGCGGGAACAGCTCGCCGATGTCGCCCGCTGCCAGTGCCCCCAGGATGGCATCGGTGACGGCGTGCAGCGCCACGTCGGCGTCCGAGTGGCCGGCGAGCCCCAGCTCGCCCGGAAGCTCCACCCCGCACAGCACCAGCCGCCGGCCCACGGCGTACCGGTGCACGTCGAACCCCTGCCCGACGCGGACCCCGCTCACCGCCGCCCCTCCACGAGCGCCGCCACCAGCTCGAGGTCGGCCGCCGAGGTCACCTTGGGGTTGGGCCGCGTGGCCTCCACCGCCACCACCTCGAGGCCCGCCGCCTCCAGCATCGCGGCCTCGTCGGTCCACTCGCGCGACCAGTCCACCGCGGCCCACGCCCGCACCAGCGCCGCCAGCCGGAACCCCTGCGGGGTGAGCGCGAGGCGCAGGGACGTCCGGTCCACCGTCCCCGTCACCCGGCCCTCGGGCGTCACCCGCTTGACGGTATCCGCCACCGGCGCCACCAGCACCGCGCCATCCGCGTGCCCGAGCGCCGCCGCCACCCGCCGGACGTCCTGCGGCGCCACCGCCGGCCGCGCCGCGTCGTGGACCAGCACCGTCTCGGCCTCGCCCGCCACCGCCTCGACCCCCGCACGCACCGAGTCCTGCCGCCGCTTCCCGCCCGCCACCACCAGCGCCGAGGCGAACGCGGCGCCCAGGCGCCGCGACCACTCGCGGACGCGCTCGGGGGCCACCACGACCGCGAGCGGCGCCGACGGGAACGCCGCCACGAGGGCGGCGAGGGAGACCTCGAGAACGGTCCGGCCGGCGAGCGGGGCGGCCACCTTGTCGCCGCCGAACCGGCGGCCCCGGCCCGCCCCCACGCACACCAGCGCCGGCGCCCTCACACCTCCAGGATCTCCTTCTCCTTGGCGGCGAGGACCTCGGCCACCTTGCCGATGTAGGCGTCGGTGAGCTTCTGCACCTCGTCCATCCCGCGCCGCATCTCGTCCTCGGAGATCTCCTTGGCCTTCTCCATCTTCTTGAGCCTGTCGTTGCCGTCCCGGCGCACCTGGCGGATGGCGTTGCGCGCCTGCTCGGCGTACTGGTGGGCGACCTTGACCAGCTGCCTGCGCCGCTCCTCTGTGAGCGGCGGGATGTTCAGGCGGATCACCTTGCCGTCGTTGTTGGGAGTGAGCCCGAGGTTCGACCTGAGGATGGCCCGCTCGATCTCGGAGAGCATCCGCGGCTCCCAGGGCGCGATCTGGATCGTGGTCGGGTCGGGCACCGAGAGCGAGGCCACCTGGTTGAGCGGGGTCTGGGTGCCGTAGTAGTCCACCGTGATCCCGTCCAGCAGCCCGATGGAGGCCCTCCCGGTGCGCAGCCCCGCCAGCTCCCCCCGCAGCGCCTCCACCGCCCCCTTCATCCGCCGTTCGAGGTCCTTGAGCAACTCCTTCATGCCGACACCTCCGGACGGATCAGCGAGCCCACCGGCTCCTCGTCGCCGCGCACGGCCCTCTCGAGGATACCAGGCCGGTGGATGTTGAGGATCCGGATCGGCAGCCCGGTCTCCATGCAGAGCGAGATCGCCGCCGCGTCCATCACCCTGAGCCCCCGCGCCAGCACCTCCCCGAAGGTCAGCTCCGGCACCAGACGCGCCTCGGGGTCGCGCTCGGGATCGGCGGTGAACACCCCGTCCACCTTGGTCGCCTTGATGAGGACGTCGGCCCCGATCTCGTTGGCCCTGAGCGCCGCCGCGGTGTCGGTGGTGAAGAACGGGCTGCCGGTACCCGCCGCGAACAGCACCACCCGCCCCTTCTCGAGGTGACGGACGGCGCGGCGGCGGATGAACGGCTCCGCCACCTGGTGCATCTCGATGGCGGTCTGCACCCGGGTCGGGACGCCGAGCCGCTCGATCGCGGAGGAGAGGGCCAGCGCGTTGATCACCGTCGCCAGCATCCCCATCGAGTCGCCGGTGATCCGGTCGATCCCCTGCTCGTGCGCCGAGACCCCGCGGATGATGTTGCCACCGCCCACCACCGCCGCCACCTGCACCCCGAGCCGCTGGACCGCCACCAGCTCCCGGGCGATGCGTGCCACGACCTCGGGGGAGATGCCGAAGGGCTGCGAGCCCATGAGCACCTCCCCCGAGAGCTTGACCAGGATGCGCCGGTAGCGGGGCGCCGTCTCGTCCACCGCCGCCTCACTCCCCCAGCTGGAAGCGGGCGTAGCGGACGATCCGCGCCTCGGGACCGCCCGCCTCGCGGACGAACTCCTCCACCGTCTTCGAGGTGTCCTTGGCGAACGCCTGCTCCAGCAGGACCACCTCCTGGAAGAACTTCTTCATCTTGCCCTCGACGATCCGCTGGGCGATGTGCTCCGGCTTGCCGGAGGCGATGGCCTGCTCCAGCGCGATCTCGCGCTCCTGGGCGAGCACCTCCTCCGTCACCTCGTCCCGGGAGAGGAACCGGGGCGCCGCCGCGGCCACGTGCATCGCCACGTCGCGCAGCGCCTCCTCGCCGATGGAGGCGCTCCCCTCCACGAGCACGCCGATCTTCCCGCCCATGTGGAGGTAGCTGGCGAGCAGGTTCCCCTCCGCGGCCTCCCACCGCACCAGCCGCGCGAGCACGATGTTCTCGCCGATGGTGGCGATGGCCTGGGAGATCGCCTGCTCCACCGTGTGCTGCGGGTCGGCGGCGTACGGCCGCGCGAGAAACCCGGCCACGTCGTCGGCCCCCTCGGCCAGCGCCTGCTCCGTGAGGGCCCGCGCGAACTCCTGGAACCGCTCGTTGCGGGCCACGAAGTCGGTCTCGCACGCGAGCTGGAGCATCGCCGCACGCCGGGAATCGCCGGCGATCACCACCAGCCCCTCGCTGGTCGTCCGGTGCGCCTTCTTCGCCGCCGCCGCCAGCCCCCTGGTGCGGAGGATCTTGATCGCGGCCTCCATGTCGCCGCCCGCCTCCTCCAGGGCCTTCTTGCAGTCCATCATCCCAGCGCCCGTGCGCTGCCGCAGCTCCTTCACCGCACTCGCCGTGATCGCCATGTCGCTCCCCCTCACAGCACGGGCCAGGTGCTCCCGCCCCCTGGCCCGCCTCGTCGTCGGTCGGTCACCTCAGGCCTGGGCAGGCGCCTCGTCCCCTTCGCCGGCCTCCGCCGCTGGCGCCGTCCCGGCCTCCGACGCGGCCTCGGCCTCCGCGGTCGTCTCGCCCTCGGCGGCCGCCTCGCCCTCGGCGGGCGCCGGGGACTCCTCGCTGCCCACGTACTTCTCGTCGGCCAGGTTCAGCCCCTCGAGCACGCTGTCCGCGATGCGCGAGGTGAACAGCCGGATCGCCCGGATGGCGTCGTCGTTGCCGGGGATGGGGAAGTCCACCTCCTCCGGGTCGCAGTTGGTGTCCACCACCGCCACCACGGGGATCCCGAGCCGGTTCGCCTCCCGCACCGCGATCTGCTCGTGCACCGTGTCGATGACGAACAGCGCGTCCGGGAGGTCCTCCATCTCCTTGATGCCGCCGAGGGAGCGCTCCATCTTGCGGCGCAGCCGCTCCAGCCGGATCCTCTCCTTCTTGGTGAGCAGCGACTCCTCCGAGGCGAGCTGGCGCTCGATCTCCTTCAGCCGCTCGATGGACTTCCGGATGGTCTTGAAGTTGGTGAGCGTCCCGCCAAGCCACCGGTGGTTGACGTAGAACATCCCGCAGCGGGTGGCCTCCTCGCGGATCGCGTCCTGCGCCTGCCGCTTGGTCCCCACGAACAGGATGTTCCGCCCGGCGGCGGCCAGCTCGCGCACGAACTCGGCGGCCTCGTCGAAGTGCTGCTGCGTCTTCTGCAGGTCGATGATGTGGATGCCGTTGCGCTTGCCGAAGATGTACGGCTTCATCTTGGGGTTCCACCGGCGCGTCTGGTGGCCGAAATGAACCCCGGCCTCGAGCAGCTCCTTCATCTGAATCGTCGCCACGGTCAGCTCCTTACCGCTTCGAGAACTGGAAGCGCTTGCGCGCCTTGGGCTGGCCGTACTTCTTGCGCTCCACCTCGCGCGCGTCGCGCGTCAGCAGGCCCGCCGCCTTCAGGCGCGGCCGCAGCTCGGGGTTGTACTCGAGCAGCGCCCGCGCGATGCCGTGCCGGATCGCTCCCGCCTGCCCGCTCGTGCCACCGCCGCGGACGTTCACCAGGATGTCGAACTTGTCGGCGGTCTCGGTGAGCAGGAGCGGCTGCCGGATGATCATCTTGAGCACCCGGTTGGGGAAGTACTCGTCGAAGTCCCTCCGGTTGACCACGATCTTGCCGCTGCCGGGGCGCAGGTAGACGCGCGCCACCGCCGTCTTGCGCCGTCCCACCCCGTGGTACTGGATCTCCGCCACGCTGCCTCCTCAGCCTCGCCTCAAGGTGTAGGTCCTGGGCTGCTGCGCCTGGTGCGGGTGCTCGGGCCCGCGGTAGACGCGCAGCTTCCGGAAGAGCTTCCGGCCCAGGCGGTTCTTGGGAAGCATCCCCCAGACCGCCGCCTGGATCACACGCTCCGGGTACTTCTCCAGCATCTCCCGCGCGGTCTCCTCCTTGAGCCCACCCGGCCGGCCGGAGTGCCGGTAGTACCGCTTCTGCTCCAGCTTGCGGCCGGTGAGGTGCACCCGCTCGGCGTTGACCACGACGACGAAGTCGCCGGTGTCCATGTGGGGTGTGTACTGGGGCTTGTGCTTGCCGCGCAGCAGCCGCGCGATCTCGCTGGCGAGACGCCCCAGCACCTGGTTGGAGGCGTCGATCACCAGCCACTCCCGCTCGATCTCGTCCGTCTTCGGCACGTAGGTTCGCATGGCTCCCTCACCGACCACAGTCCAGCCTTCCCTGCGGACGCAGGGGAGCAGGACTCTACCGGAGGACCGTCACCGTGTCAAGCCGCCCGACCCGGCACCCGCGGCGACGGCCCGGGCGCCACCCGCCCCCGACACCGGCGGCTCCCGAGAAGGT
>CAYTTB010000112.1:0-6818 GCA_964440565.1 uncultured Thermoanaerobaculia bacterium | reverse complement strand
GGCTTGCTTAAGCAGGCAGCTCAGCGGGCCGCCACCGGATTGAGTTGCTTCGCGTGTTCCCTCTTGCTGCAGGCCACAAGTTTCCAAGCGCCAAGCGGGCCCTGCCATGAGGACCGGCCGTTCCGGTCCGGACGCGGGATCCAAGTGTCGGCCCGTGCGCTATGTGGTTTCGATGGGACATAAGGCACGAGTTGTTGTCTTCGGTTATTGCTAGACGAAAACCTATTTTCACGGCAACCCGGCGCCGATGGGTGGTGCTGAGCGGGCCGGCGACGGAACGGTCAAGAACATCAAGGGAGATAGAGGTGTAGGGGCTCAGAAGGCTCCGGGAGTCGAGCGACTGTCAGCGGCGCTGGAGACCGTCGGCTCGCGATTTTCATCTCGCCGGATGCAGGGAAATGAAAGATTGTACGTGACGGTTTGGGGTCGCGAATCGAACCGTATGACGTGAGCACTGACGTCGGCGAGAGAAACAACGTGGCTATTCAGAATCGAGACGTCCGGCGAGTCTTCGCCGCGTTCTTTCGAAACACGCAGAGCCAATCTGAGTGCCTGCTGATGCGCGGACGGCGACTTCGTGGTTTAATTGTCGTGAAGAAGGAGGTGGGGGATGCTGAACCGGCGTGACTTCTTGAAACGTTCCACAGTGGCCGGGCTGGTGGCGCAAGTGGTGTCGCAAACCAGCTTCGCGGCTACGGGGTTGCCCACCCGGGTGCTGGGCCGCACGGGTGTGCGCGTTTCCATCTTGTGCCTCGGAGGCTGGCATATTGGCGCCATCAAGGACGAGAATGAGGCGATCCGCTTGATGCACGCGGCGGTGGACGAGGGGCTGACTTTCTTCGACAACGCCTGGGAATACCACGGCGGCCGGGCCGAAGAGGTGATGGGCCGGGCGCTGGCTCAGGATGGCTACCGAAAGAAGGTCTTCCTGATGACGAAGTGCTGCGGGCGTGACTACAACAAGGCGAAACAGCACTTAGAGGACAGCTTGCGGCGGCTGCGGACCGACGCCATCGACCTTTGGCAATTCCACGAGGTGAACTACGACAACGATCCAGACTGGATCTTCGAACACGGCGCTCTGCGGGCGGCCATCGAAGCACGTAAAGAAGGAAAGGTCCGGTTCATTGGCTTCACCGGGCACAAGGACCCGCGCATCCATTTGAAGATGCTATCGAAACCCTTCGACTGGGACGCGGCCCAGATGCCGATCAATGTGCTGGACGCCTATTACCGCAGCTTTCAGAAGAGGGTTGTGCCCGCGTGCCTGGAAAAGAAGGTAGGCGTGCTCGGGATGAAGGGGCTCGCCGGGGGATACCCGGAAGGGCGCCTGGTGAGCGCTGTGGGGCTGAAAGCCACCGAGTGTTACCGCTACTGTCTGAGCCTGGCGGTGACCAGCCAGGTGGTCGGCATTACAAACATGGAGCAGTTGCGGGAATGCGTCGAGATGGCCCGAGGATTCAAGCCCTTGGGTGACGAAGAGAAGTCGAAGTTGCTGGCGCGGGTGAAAGACGTCGCCGGCGACGGCCGCCATGAGCTTTTCAAATCCACCCAGGCCTTCGATAGCAGGCTGCATCGCCGCCAGCATGGGTTTGCTGCAGATTGAACGGCTGCTGTCCGGACAGGGTCGGGGCGCCGGGAGCTGGTAAGCTCGCTGAACTGAAGGGAAAAGGAGCCAGCGATGGCTGGAAGGGAAGTGAACCGCCGCACGTTCTTGGCGGCGTCGGTTGCGGGGGCCGCTGGAGCCGGCGTGCTGCGGCGCGCAGAGGCGGCCACGAAGGCGCGCCCGGAGTGGCGCAACAAGCAGCCGGGGATGACATACCGGCGGCTCGGACGCACCGGGTTCATGGTCTCGGCCATCGTGATGGGCGGCAACGAGATCCGGCCCGACAACTACGAACACGTGCTCGCGGCGATCGACCTGGGGCTCAACTACCTGGATACCGCGCCGGCATATGGCCGCGGGCTGAGCGAGAAGGGCTTTGCCAGGGTGATCCAGGCTCGGGGGCGCGACAAAGTCTTCCTCAACACCAAGGTCAGCCTCTGGGACACCAATCGCCGGGCGGTTTTCCGGAAGATCTTCGACTCCCTGCCGGCGGCCGAACAAAAGAGGCTGCGCCACCAGGTTGAAGAGGAGCTCGAGCGACGGGGCGTGCTCGAGTACGACTACATCGGCATGTACAACCCGTCGCAGCCGGACGAGGCGAGGGCGGCGGTGCTGGCGGACCTCCTCGAGCAGAGGTACGGCCGGCAGGTGGACCGGCGGAAAAACTTTTACCAGCTCGTCATCGACTCGGTTGAAGAAAGCCTGCGACGGTTGGAGACCGATCACCTAGACGTGATCACGTGCCCTCACGGGGCGGCGAGTCCCCACGAGGTCTCCGGCTACCCGGAGATTTTTGAAGCTTTCGAGAAGCTCAAGAAGGACGGCAAGGTACGCCATCTCAGTGTTTCGGCTCACGACGACCCGGCCGGAATTCTGGCGGCGGCGATGGAGACCGGCGTCTACTCCATGGCGATGATTGCTTACAACATCGTCAATCACCGCTGGGTCGACGACGTTCTGTCGGAGGCGAAGAAAGCGGATTTCGGCGTTATTGCGATGAAGGTCGCGCGCCCGGTCCACGACAACCGGCCGGGGCGAAAGGTGGACCCCGAGCGGGTGAAGAAGATCCACGCGGCCATCCCCGGGGACCTTGACACGCCTCGAAAGGCCTACCGGTGGGCTCTCGAGACCCCGGATCTCAGCGCCGTGATCTCGAACATGCAGAATCTGGAGCAGGTCGAGGCGAATCTGGCGCTGGTGAGGGCGAAATCGTAAGGAAGCAAAGCCGGGCTCTCGAGGCCCGGCTTTGGCTTCAGAGACGCCCCCTCACGGTCCGACGATGGTGACGCCCATCGAGTTGGCGAAGACGCGAATCAGTTGCTCCAACTTGTTGGTCTGCTCGACCACGCCTTGAATCGCTTCGGCGTTTGCTTGTACCTTTGCGTCTACGTCTCCCACGCTCCGGGCTAAGGTGTCCAACGGCATCAACTGGCCGCGAAAATGGCCCGGCGGGTTGGCAGACGTGTGGACGTTCAGGTAGTAGCCTGCCGGGTTGTCCATAATCTGTTTCACGGTGTCGATGACCATCGGGTCGTTCACCACCGCGGTACGAAAGAATGAACCTTCACCGGCGGGCACATCGATCGGCGGCCCGAAATTGCTGCCAATCACCACGGGCCCGCTCATTGCAGCGGCGCCTTGGTGGATATGCATTGCACGGAAGGTCTGCGGGCTTCCCAGGGAGTAGTTCACGCGGAAGTCAACAATGACCATGTCGATCTCGCCATCTTCGGCGCGGTGAACGTTGAACTCGACCATGGCATCCGCCATGTCCTGAACATCGGTGATCGGCGGCGTCTGCTTTGTCGGGCTCAACAGAACTTTGAAAAGGATGCTCTGCATCCCCGGTGCGATGTGCTGGCCTGCTTCCAGCGCCGGCGAGAACGACAAGACCAGGATCGGTATCGTCGCAAGTAGTCTCTTCATTGTCTCCCTCCTGAAAGTTCGAAATGCGGGCCGGGAACGCCGGCGGACTTCCCCTCCGCGATCCCGGCGCCCGGAGCCACGCTCGTTCCAACGACTGTTGGGACACCATTATAGATTCCGGTTCCCTCGCGGCGATTCACGAACTTGAAAACTTTCACGATTCCCCGCAGGCGGTGGGGAATGCGGCGCAGGTCTTGCCGGGCTGTGTGCCGCACGTTCTGCGAGAAGCGGAGGACTCGTGCCGTCCTTTCATGTTGTAGAAACTGCCGAAGGAAGGAGAAGGGACGGATGACGCGAAAACAAGATAGCAGAAAACGAATCGATTGGCGGAGGTTGCTGAAGGAAGACCAGGATCTCCTCCGGGCGATGGTGCGGGCAGTGGCTCAGGAACTGCCAAAGGCGGAGACGAGGGGGACGCTGGGAGTACAGAAAGCCGAGCGGGGGGCGCGCGGCTGGACGACTGATGCCGCTACCGTGAGCGTAGTCTGCTGATGCGGGTGGGGAAGCTCGAAGTGTGAGTGCCGCAGGACCGGTAGGGGGTTCCCCACCGAGGTCTTCGAGCGCTACCAACGGAGCGGGACGCGCTAGTGCACGTGGTGGAGAAGCTCGAGAACTGGTTGGAACGACACGGTATTTGGACATGGGGTTGTTGAAGGATCAACGAAAAAGCCAAATGACCAGAGTCCCGTGGGCGGCCGAACGGTCCTGGGTTTTCGAGCGCACGACGGGCTGTCGCCAGCGACTGCTGCACGGCGGGAAGGTTTTTCATTCACGAACTTGTAACGTTGTCGGCCGCGGGATCGCTAAAGATGACCACCCCTGATGCCGATGGAAGGCGAGGGCCAACTTCGTAGCCCCTGGATCCGTATGGCTGTCATGGGTTCGACTCGGCTCATCGTGGCGTCCTCAATCCTTGGATTGTGCTATCTTGCCGTCCTGGGTTATTTGACGAAGGGCCGATCGTTACCCGGTCTCAATGATTTCGTTCAGCTTTACGTCGGGGCGACGCTGCTCGGTGATGACGGGTTGTATTCACCGGAAGCGAATGCGAGAGTACAGCTGTGCACGATCGGAGCTCACCAGGAGTCGGTGAACTTCTCACGACTACCTTTCTACGCGCTCCTGTTGAAACCGCTTTCGTGGCTTCCTTACCAAACGGCCTACGCGGTCTTCCAAGGCCTAAGCTTCGTTGCGGTGGTAGTGTTCTTGTGGATCAGGACCAGTTCCGTACCCGAACTCGTGCTCTTCGCCAGCTTCTCGATTCCGCTTCTAGCCAGCCTTGTGACGGGGCAGGATGTGACGCTCGTACTCATGTTCACAACCGTGTCAGTGAGTCTGGCTACTGCCAAGTTCGACTTTGCGGCGGGGCTCATCCTGTCGATGTGTCTCATCAAGCCGCATCTCTTCGTTCTTGTGCCGATCGCCCTGATCGCTCACCGGCGGTGGCGGTATCTGTGTGGCTGGATCGCAGGCTCAATCGTCTGGCTCGTGGGCAGCACGCTTGCCGCGGGCCCGGCGTGGCTTTCTTCCTATTTGATGCTGTTGCGCAACCCGGTGCTCCATCCCAGACCTGACCACATGCCGAACATCCACGGGCTAGTTCACACAATTGGTGGGTCTGTTGGACTTGAAATAGTCCTTTGCGTGATCGTCGCGGCCGTTTACTCCTGGTTTGCTTTTCGCAGTAGGGACGTTGAACTCGCATTTGCCATCGCTCTAGTGGCAAGCTTATTGCTAAGCTATCACGCCTACCTGCAAGACTGCACTGTGTTGCTGCTGACTTTCTCGATCATCGCGGAGCCTGGGCGTCACAAGATACTGCGGACGATGGGGGCGCTCATTGTTGCCCCGCCGGTATACTTGCTGCTGCTGGCCGGTTCGCCTGTCAGCGTCGCGCTTCCTGTGGCGTTATTAGCCCTTCTCGGCGCTGCGGCGGCAACCACCGTCAGATCTTTCGCTAGAGAAGCGGGGTGGGGGGTACAATCCGCGAAGACGCAGTAGTCCGGCCCGGCTTCACTACCCGGCGCCGGGCTGGTTTTTGGTTACCCGATGAGCGGGGGTACTCAGCCATTGGTTCTGGGGTGCAAACGCGCCCGGGCATAGGGGTCTCTTGTCGTCGAGGTGTCCTTGGCTGTGGTCCTCGGTCCTGGGGCGGAGACCGTTTCCTGTGGGAGGGCGATTGTTACACCTTGAGAGGCCCGGGGCCACTTGGCGGCGCCAGGCGCTCAGAAGAATCGGAGGCGGTACGTGAACCTGACGCCCCGGCCGATTTCGGGCGCGAGGTGTTTGATGAACGAGGAGTGATTCAGGTAAAGGCGGTCCGTCAAGTTGAACGTATTGACGGCGAACTGGTGGATGAGCCGGCCGCGGGCGAGAACATAGGAGGCCGTGAGATTGACTACCGCGTAGCCTGCGGTGGGCGTCTCGCCCGGGAACGTCCGGTCCTGGCGCCCGGCCAGGATCAGCTCAGGCTCGACGTGCAGTCCCCCGTGGCGGAACTCGGTGCCGAGGCGGCCCCTGAGCGGCGGGATCCGGGGCAGCGGGATATGCGTCTTTGTCTCCTTGGCGTTGACATAGTCCATCCCGAGGTTGAGCCAGACGCCGCGGCGCAGTCCGCCGTAGAAGGCCGCTTCGGCGCCGGTGAAGCGGCTTCCGGCGTGCGTGAATTCGATCACTTGCAAGCCGTTGCGGATTTCACCGGTAGCGAAGGGGAAGATGAAGTTGTCGAACGCGTAGTAGAAAAGATTGGTCTCGGCGCGCACCCGCGCTCCTTGGTGGCGCAACGAGAGGTCTATTCCGTTTCCGGTTTCCGCGTTCAGGTGCTCGTTGCCGATCTCCCACGCCAGATTGCCCACGTGGGGGCCGTTGTTATAGAGCTCCTCCAGTGCGGGCGGCCGGTAGGAGCGGGAATAGTTGGCGACGAACGCTCCGCCGTCCCAAAGTCCGACGTGCACGCCCGCGGCCAGGGATAATCCAGTGAAGGAACGGTCCCGCGCGGACGGCGTCGGACGTTCGAGGGACGTCGGCCGGGCCGGCTCGTAGCCGTTGTGCTCCAACCGGGCGCCCAACTGCAGCTTGCACTTTTCGAACCCCAGCTCTTCGAGGGCGAAAACGGCTACGGCCCGCTGGTCCACGGGCGGAGACAGGGCTTCTTGCCCAGCGACGTCATAGTCCCGCGCCAAGCCCCAAAAGCCGAAGCGTCCGGTGAGCGGACCTCGGCGCCGTTGTTCGAACACACCGCGATAGATGAACTGGCGGTTGTCGAAGGACGTGCCCACGTGATGAA
>CAYTTB010000111.1:0-7078 GCA_964440565.1 uncultured Thermoanaerobaculia bacterium | reverse complement strand
GAGGCCGTGGTGCACATCGACCGCGTCTACATCCCGAAGCTGCAGCCCCGGGTCGCGGTGGAGCGGGTGGCACTGCTGATCGACGGGCGTGAGCACGAGCTGATCCGGGACGGCCGCTGGACGCTCGAGCTGTAGCGTCAGCCCCCCGGCGCGGGCGTCGCCACCGCGCGCTCACCGACCGGAGGCGTCGGGCTCGGCACCGGATCCCACTCCACCTCGTCGAGCAGCCGTTCCATCGCCATCCCCAGCGCCCACAGCACGCGAGGACCCGTGAACCCGTGATCCATCACGAGCTTTCGCGTACCGTCCGACCACTCCACGGCGAAGAGATACGCGGGAGCCTCTGTCGCTTCTTCGCTGTACACCGTGGCGAGGTCGCGAAATCCGATCTCCTGAACGACCTGCGCGAGGAGCAGGAACTCGGAACGGTCGATCCGCCCCGTCCGTGGACCGAGCGAGTCACAACCTCTGTGGCCGATGTACTCGACGCGTCCATCGGCGAAGAACCGCACCGTGAACGACGGCTCGGCGTAGAGCTGCGTCCGGTGAAGGGAGACCTCCCTTACCGAGGCCACGCCTTGCGGAGGAGGCACAGACCGTAGGCGCC
Source organism: uncultured Thermoanaerobaculia bacterium (assembly GCA_964440565.1). Lineage (GTDB taxonomy): Bacteria > Acidobacteriota > Thermoanaerobaculia > Thermoanaerobaculales > Sulfomarinibacteraceae > CAYTTB01. The sequence goes on along the minus strand of CAYTTB010000111.1, from coordinate 6,471 downwards.
GTCCTGGGTGCGCCCGCCACCACCGCACGTACTCTTGCCATATCGGGCTCGACCTCGGGTCGGACCAGTCGTGGCCGACACTCTGGCCGCGCGCGGCGAAGGAAACGGAGAGGGCGACGACCACACCCGCCGCCATCACCAACCGGCACCTGCTGCGCGCCACGGGGCCGAACCGCGTCACGGCCCGCAGGCCTGACGCACCATCTCGTCGATCTCCGAGGGGGTCATGCCGTCGGGATCCACGGGGTACTCCCCCAGTCCCGCGGTGTGCAGCGCCTCGTGGATGAGCGTGTTGGCCCCCGGATACGAGGGGTTCAGAAAGGGCGAACAGAGGTAGACCTGGTAGCTGTCCTTGTTGGTGCTCGCCTCGACGTTCCCTCTGCACGCGTTCGTCCCCACCCCATCATGGTACACCGAGTGCTCCAGCGCGAAGATCCCGTCGAAGCGCATCCCCGGACGGGTGAACAGCGCCGCGCACGCCTGGTTGTTCTCCAGCTTGTCGTACGCGCGGTGCCACGAGCGCCGCAGCGCCATCCGCATCCTGGGATCCATGGGGCCCGCAATCCGCGGGCCACGGCTGGTACCCCAGCCGAACTACCGGCCAGATGGGCTCGTCAGCGACACTGCTGCCGTCGAGTAACAGGATCGCGTACTCCCCCTGGACGCGCGCCCTCTGAGCGCGGTCAGCCGCCCGCCCGCGCCGGAGCCTCCCGCGCCGGGGTCGGCGTGGGCGGTGTTGCCTGATCCCACTCCACCTCGTCGAGCAGCCGTTCCATGGTCATCTCGAGTGCCCAGAGGACCCGGGGGCCAACCTGCGGTTGGTCCATGACCAGCTTCCTGGTACCGTCCGACCATTCTACCGCGAACAGGTACGTCGTCGCGTCGTACCACGCAAAGTAGGCTGATTCGAGCTCGCTGAACCTGAGCTCCTGCACCAGCTCGGCGAGACTAAGGAAATGCCAGCGGTCAAGCCGACCCGTCCGCCGTCCAGGGCTCACTGCGTTTTGGTGCCCCAGGTACTCCACGCGGCCGTCGGCGAAAAACCGTACCGTGAACGACGGTAGCCGCTCGACATTCATGACGAGGAGCGACACCTCCCGTACCGTTGCCGCTCCGGGAGGGTCGGGCACCTGGTGGTACGCGGAATGCGGGTGGGCCTTTTTCCACGCCACCCATTCCCGGTAGAGCGGGCTGGACTCGTAGCCTGTCAGGCGCCGTTCCGCGCGCTCGCCCGCGTGCGTGTGAACGCTACCGCCCGTCAATAGAATCGCGACGCCCAGGGCCAGCGCTGCAGCGCGCCAGCCCGACGATCGCGTCGTGCAACGGCGGTACGTGTTCACGGGCCGCATGCGTCCCTGACCATCTGGTCTATCTCCGCCGGCGAGGGCGGGTTCTCGTCCTGTCCCGCGGTGTGCAGCGCCTCGTGAATCAGCTTGTTGGCGCCATCGTACGACGGGTTGAGGAACGGCGAACAGAGGTAGACCTGGTAGCTGTACACGTTGGTGACGGCCGCGGCGTTCCCTCTGCACGCGTTCGTCCCCACCCCATCATGGTACACCGAGTGCTCCAGCGCGAAGATCCCGTCGAAGCGCATCCCCGGACGGGTGAACAGCGCCGCGCACGCCTGGTTGTTCTCCAGCTTGTCGTACGCGCGGTGCCACGAGCGCCGCAGCGCCATCCGCATCCTGGGATCCATGGGCCCCGCGATCCGCGGGCCGCCGCCGCCACCACCGCCGCCCCCCGGTCCGCCGCCGCAGCCGCCCGAAGCGTTGCAGGGATCGCCGCCACCCGATCCGCCGCCACCCCCGCCTCCACCGCCGGGGCAGCGCACCTCGATCCACTAGCCGTGGTGGATGCAGAAGCACTCGGGGTCCGGACACAGGCGGATGATGACGCGGTTCGGCGCCTCGCCTCCCCGAACGACCCGCGGCCCGAACACGCGCTGCGTCTCGAGCATGCCGTCGAGAAGATCGAGCCGCACCGTCCGCTCGTCGAAGACGATGCGGTCGTCGCCCCCTCCCGCCACGGGCCAGATGGCCTCGTACGCGGCGCCGCTCCCGTCGAGGAGCATCACCGCGTAGGGGCGCGTGCCCACGGTGGCGCGGGCGTACGCCGAGCTCGCGAGGCCAGGGTCCCATCCGGCGGCAGCTCCCATGGTCGGGAGCAGCACCTCGCCCTCGCCCTCCCGGGGGACGTGGATCGGGTCGGGACCGGGAACGTACCGTCCGCCGGTCACGCGCGAGTTCTCGAGCTCGAGCACGACCTCGCCGGTGACGACGTCGGTCACCCGCTTGCCCACCCAGGTCGCGCCGCCGGGGCCGTACTCGTAGTCCACCCGGAGCCGCCCGCCAGCGACCACCGAGGTCACACGGCCGTCGGCGTCGCGGAACACCTCGAGCACCTCACCGTGCCCGTCCACGATGGTGGCTGGCGTGCCGTCCTCGGAGTACCGCACCGTCTGCGTGTGACCCAACGAATCGGAGAACACCCAGCCCTCCGGTCCCGCCTGCGCGGTGACCGTGAGCTGCGTACCGCCGGCGCTCGTGGTGCTCGTGATCCAGGACCCGTCGGCTGCCGTGGTGGTATCGACGGACATCCACGCGTTTCCGAAGAGGTCGTGCACGGTCGGCGCGCCCTCGCTCCAGTCCCAGTCCAGCAGGTCGGGATCCCAACCGTCACCGCGGAGCAGCCCCTCGTCGATGCCGGCGGCGGCGAGCGCGGCGCGGGCCTCCCCGAGCGTGGGCGCCACCACCTCCGCGCGGGTTCCCGCACCGCCGGAGTCGTGCCAACGCCACACCGTGCGCGTCACCCCTTCGGCGGTGCGGTACACGTGCCGGCTGACGCCCTCCGCCGCTGGGTAGTCCACGCGAACCGTACCTCGTGTGTCGGCGACCACCACGCTGCCGTCGGGGCGGTACTCGGAGCCGATCTCGACCCACGGCGCGGCGACGTAGACCCGCCGACCCTGCGCGTCGTAGCCGCTCCACACCTCCGGCGCCGCGGGCGAGGTCCTGGTGGTGACGATCGCAGCGCGAGCGGCCGCGAGGACGGACGCCGCATCGGGGACGTCCTCGGCGGCCTCGACGTGCCACGGTGCGACGGCCGTGGCCCCGGCGAGAAGCGCCGCGAACACCCACTGCCGTTTCCTTCCCATGCTCACCTCCATGACAGCGGCCTCGTCCAGGGAAGACGCGGCCCGCGCGTCTCGTTCCTGGAATCGTACCGCCCCCCGCGGCTGCGTCACGACACGCGCCCGCGGGGCGCAGGCCCCGGCGTGGCGCGTCCCGAGGATCGCCGGGCGCTCGCGCCCGGACGGCCCGGGAACGCGCCACCTCGCCGCGGGGTCAGCAGCGGAGCCGGGCGCGCCAGCCCCTGCCAGCGTGCGACCCACACGGACGACCCGAACGCCTACAATCGGCGCCGGAGGCTACCATGGCGCGGGCGCTGGTGCTCTCGGGCGGCGGGGTGAAGGGGGCGTTCCAGGCGGGGGTGGTGCACCGGCTGGCGGAGGCCGGGGGCGGGCCGTGGGAGGTCGTGTGCGGCGTCTCCGCCGGCGCGCTCAATGCCCTGCTCGTCGTCCAGGACCGGCTCGACGAGATGCTCGAGCTGTGGGAGCGGCAGGCGGCGAGGGGCCTGCCCGCGTTCCGCACCCGGCTCGAGGCCGCCCGCCTCGCCCTCGACGCGATGGCGCCCGGGATCGTGGCCTACGCCGACCTCGCCTCCCTCGACGGCCTCTTCGACAACCGGGAGCTTCGCGAGATCGTGGAGCCGTTCGCGGCGGCGCTTCCCGCCGCGCTCGAGGCCTCGGGCCGCGAGGTCCGGTTCGGGGTCGTCTGCCTGCAGACGGGAGAGTACGTGGCGGCGGATCCCCGCCGCGACGTCGCGCCACGCGAGGTCGTCCGTCTCGTCCTCGCCTCCACCGCCATCCCGGTGGCGTTCGACCCGGTGGAGCTCACGCTCGAGCGGGAGGGGCTCGCCTGCTCGGGACGGCGGTGCCAGTTCGTGGACGGCGGCGTCCGCAACGTGACCCCGCTCGCCGACGCCATCGCCGCCGCCGCGGAGGCGGGGATCGCGCTCGACGGGATCGACGTGGTGATGTGCTCGCCGCTCGACCCGGAGGGAGCCGCGCACGAGTTCCACGGCCTCCTGGACATCGCGCTCCGCGCCGAGGAGATCGCGGAGAACGAGATCTACCGCAACGACCTCGAGCTGTTCCGCCGCGCCAACGCCCTCGCCGCGCTCGCCCACCACCTGGACGCCGCCCGGACAGCCGGCGCTGCCGCCCCGCTCGCCCGCGAGCTGCTCGGGCTCCTCGAGGCGCACGGGGTTCCCGTGCACCGCTACCGCCCGCTCGAGCTGCGCCTGATCCGCCCCACCCTCGCCTCCTGGCGCGAGTTCACCGGGCGGGACGACGCCGACCTGCTGGGGGAGTTCCCCTCCGCCCTCGACCGCAACGGCGAGCTGGTGCGCCTCGTTCTCGGCTACGGCCGCTGGCTCGCCGACCGGCCGCAGCACCACCTGACGATCCCGGCCCGATGAGCCGCCGGTCGGTGCGCCGCGGCAGCCGGGGACCCGCACCACCCCGCACCGGTGCCTCGAGGCTTGACGGTGGCGGTGCGGTGGGCCACGATGGGCGCGGAGATCACGGGTGAGCGCACGGCGGCCGGACCGGCGGTTCTTCGAGCTGTTCCTGCCACCCGAGCTGCGGCTGGTCCAGCGGCGGGCGCTGGGGTTCACCGGCGGGCCCGTGCCCGACATCGCCCACCGCCAGCTCGGGATCTACCTGCTCCGTGCCATCCCCGCGCCCGAGTCGTCGTACCCCGAGACGGAGCCCGCGCACGCCGCCCTCCACGACCACCTGCACGGGTTGCTGCACGGCACGCTGCGCGACTCCGACATCGCGGGGGAGTTCGGCCCGTGGGAGATGCTGGGCGTGGTCCGTGACCTCGACGGTGAGCAGGCGTTCCAGGTGGCGCAGCGTGTCCTGAACCGGGCCGCACGCAGCGAGCTGCTGCGCGGCGCCGGTCTCTGGGTACGGGTGGGCTACGTGGTGTACCCGCTCACCGCCCAGCCCGACCTCCCGGCGGCGGAGTGGGAGCGTCTGGTGGATCTGGCGCGGTGGCTCGCGGGAGAGCGGCCGGAGGACGGGTTCGCCACCGGCCGCGGCCTCATCCGTGGGCGCTCGCCCGCCCAGGTCCCGGAGCCGGATCTCATCGGCATGGTCCGCAACGACCTCGAGGCGCTCACCCACGCCGGGTTCGTCCGCGTCCAGCGGATCCACCTCCTTCCCGGGTTCTGATCCCATCCTGACCCGTTCATGAACGCCCACCACCCGCGGGGCTCGGACCCGCGCGCAGCGGGCCTGGGCCGAGCCCGCGAGGCTAAGCCCGCGAGCAGTGCCACCCGCCGAGCCGAGCCCGGCGTCCGCCCGAGCCGAGCCCCGGCCCGGGACCGGAGCGGGGGAGCGCCGCGAGGCGAGCGCAGCGAGCGGAGCGGCCGGCGCCTCCCATCACGCCGCGCCCGTGGAGCGGGACCGCGCCGTACGCCCCTCCGAGCGTCCTCGGCCGGGCGAGCGAGGAGGAGCAGATCGTGCGATCGTGACGACGAAGCGAGCCCGGCCACGGGCGCTCCGAGGGGCGGCGCCGCGGTCCCCGTTCCATGAAAGGCGGGCGGGGCCTCGAGATCGTCCCGACCGCGGGCGCCCGGCGGGGCCCAGCCCCGGCGGGGTGCGCGCTCGGGCCGCGGACGCTCGCGTCCGGGCGGCCGGCGCGCGCACCACGCCACCTCGGCGGAGCCGAGGTGCCGGGCGCGCTGGCGCCGCGCGGCTCCGTCCGCCGCACGGCGAACCGCCAGTGGATCTCGCCAGGTACCACGCGGCACCCGGGCCTCGCGTTCGGCGCGAGCGTGGAATGGCGCCGCCACCGCGAGGGGGCCGGGACGGGGGGAGGCGAGGGCCCGCCGGGCGCAGGCCGGCGGGGGGCCGAGCACAGGGGGCTTGGCCCGAGCCCGCGAGGGTAAGCCCCCGAGCACGGCCCACTGCCGCGCCGAGCCTGGCGTCGGCCCGAGCCGAGCCCCGGCCCGGGACCGGAGCGGGGGAGCGCCGCGAGGCGAGCGCAGCGAGCGGAGCGGCCGGCGCCTCCCATCACGCCGCGCCCGTGGAGCGGGACCGCGCCGTACGCCCCTCCGAGCGTCCTCGGCCGGGCGAGCGAGGAGGAGCAGATCGTGCGATCGTGACGACGAAGCGAGCCCGGCCACGGGCGCTCCGAGGGGCGGCGCCGCGGTCCCCGTTCCATGAAAGGCGGGCGGGGCCTCGAGATCGTCCCGACCGCGGGCGCCCGGCGGGGCCCAGCCCCGGCGGGGTGCGCGCTCGGGCCGCGGACGCTCGCGTCCGGGCGGCCGGCGCGCGCACCACGCCACCTCGGCGGAGCCGAGGTGCCGGGCGCGCTGGCGCCGCGCGGCTCCGTCCGCCGC
>CAYTTB010000110.1:2668-7203 GCA_964440565.1 uncultured Thermoanaerobaculia bacterium | reverse complement strand
CGCTGCTACACTCGCGCCATGCCGCCGCGGATCACGGCCGCCATCGTCGCGGGCAACGAGGAGGACCGGATCGCGGGCGCCGTGCGCTCCGCCGCCTGGGCGGACGAGGTGCTGGTGCTCGACTCCGAGAGCGCCGACCGCACCGCCGCCATCGCGCGTGCCGAGGGCGCCCGGGTGGTGGTGGAGCCGTGGCGCGGCTACGGCGCCCAGAAGAACCGGGCGGCGGAGCTCGCCCTCCACGACTGGATCCTCTCCCTCGACGCGGACGAGCGCGCGAGCCCCGAGCTCGCCGCGGCGGTGGCGGCGCTTCCCGAGGACCCGGACGAGGCGGCGTTCGCCGTCCGCCGCCGCAACTACTTCGCGGGCAGGCCGATCCGCCACTGGCCGTGGTCGTGGGAGCGGGTGGTGCGCCTCTACGACCGGCGGCGGGCCCGCTTCTCGGAACGCCGGGTGCACGAGTCGCTCGAGGTCGAGGGGCGGGTGGGCGAGCTTGCCGGGGTGATCGAGCACTTCACCTACCGCGGCTGGGACGACTACCGCGAGCGCCGGCGCCGGTACGCGCGGCTCGGTGCGGAGGAGGCGCTGGCCCGCGGGCGGCGGCCGCGCCCGGGCGACACCTGGGCGCGGCCGGCGGCGACCCTGCTGCGCCACCTGCTGGGGCGGGGGTACCTGATCGGCGGCCCGCTCGGGTGGCGCCTGGCCTGGGAGTCGGCCCGCGGCACGCGGATGAAGTACGCGGAGCTCGGGCGCCTGTGGGCGGAGCGGGAGGGCGGCCGATGAGCGAGGGACCGCTGCCCACCGTCCACGTGGACCTCGAGCCGGGGTGGCGGGGCGGCCAGCGGCAGGTGCTGCTGCTGTGCCGGGGGCTCGCCGCCCGGTACCACCCGGTGACCCTCGTGGCGCTCGAGGGCGGCGAGCTCGCGCGCCGCGCCCGGGCCGTCGGGCTCGACGTGGAGGAGACCCCCGCGGCCGGGGAGCTCGACCCCCGTGCGGTGCGGGCCGTCGTGCGCGCGGTGCGCCGCCGGCGGGCGGCGGTGGTGGCGCTGCACTCCAGCCGCTCCCACGGGATCGGTGCCCTGGCGCGGCTGGCGCTGGGGCCCGGACGGCCCGCGTTCGTGGTGACCCGCCGGGTGGCGTTCCCTCCACGCACCGACCTCCTCAACCGGTGGAAGTACCGGGCCGCGGTGGACGGCTTCGTCGCCATCTCCGGGGCGGTGGCGGCGGCGCTGGAGGCGGCGGGCGTGGCGCGGGAGCGGATCCGGATCGTGCACTCCGGGGTCGAGACACCGCGCGTCCCGGAGGGGGTGCGGGCGGCGGTGCGCGACGAGCTGGGGCTCCCGCGGCGCGCCGAGCTGGCGGTGGCGGTGGGTGGGCTCACGGAGGAGAAAGGGCACCGCGACCTGGTCCTGTCGTGGCGGCGGGTGCTCGAGGAGCGGCCGCGCGCGGTCCTCCTGGTGGTCGGCGACGGGCCGCTGCGGGAGGAGCTCGAGGACCTCGCCGTGGCGGAGGGGATCCTGCCCGAGGAGCTGGAGTTCCTGGGCCATCGCGACGACCCCGAGCGGCTGATCGCGGCGGCCGACGTTCTCGTCCACCCCTCGCTGATGGAGGGGCTGGGCACGGTGATCCTGGACGCGATGCTCCTCGGCGTGCCGGTGGTGGCGACGTCGGTGGGGGGGATCCCCGAGCTGGTGGAGGACGGCGTCACCGGCGTCCTCGTCCCGCCGCGCTCCCCGGAGGCGCTGGCGGACGCGGTGGCCGCGCTGCTCGGCGACCGGAAGCTGGCCCGGCGCCTGGCCGCGGCCGCGCGCCGCCGGGCCGAGGCCGCCTTCACCGCCGACGCCATGGTGGAGGGCACCCTCGCGGCCTACAGGGAGCTCGCGCGCGTTCCGGAGTGACACCGATCCTGCGATCTCGGTCCGGGACGCCCCGATCGTGCGCTCTGCGCGGGCCATGGGGTGCACGGCGTCGCCGACGCAGGACCTGCGGGCGGCCGGCGCTCGGACGGCCTCCGGATCGTGAACCCGTTCGCCTGAACCCGCGGCGCCCGCCGTGGCGGGAGGCGGGCGTGACCCGCGCCGGGCCATCCGGATCGGCTACCATCGGCCGCGATGTCCCGCGACGACGGGTTCCTCCGGTCGCTGCGCCGCCGCTGGTGGGTGGTGAGCACCTACTTCGCCGAGGGGTTCCCCTACGCGCTGGTGCGCCTGCTCTCCACGCCCTACTTCAAGGACCACGGCGCGAGCCTGGAGGCGATCGGCCTCACCTCGCTGTACGGCCTTCCGTGGAACCTCAAGTTCCTCTGGGCCCCGTTCGTGGACCGGTTCGCCACCACCCGGCGCTGGCTGCTCGCGGCCGAGGCGGGGCTGGTGGCGCTGGTGCTGGTGCAGGCGTTCGTGGCCGGGCTGCCCGCGGCGCTGGCGGTGGGCTCGGTGGTGTTCCTGGCGATGGCGGTGCTGTCCGCGACCCACGACATCGCCATCGACGGGTACTACCTGAAGGCCCTGGACCGCACGGAGCAGGCGCGCCACGTGGGGTTCCAGATGATGGCGTACCGGGTGGCGCTCATCGCCGGCGGCGGGGGGATCATCGCGCTTTCCGGGTTCACCTCCTGGCGGACGGGGTTCGTGGCCGCGGCCGCGGTGCTCGGCGGTCTGCTCGCGCTGCACGCCCTGGCCCTGCCGCGGACCGAGCGGACGGGCCGGCCCGCGGCGGAGCTCGTGCGGCGCCTGGTGCGGCCGCGCACGCTCGCCGCCGGGGCGGCGCTGGCGGCCGGCGCCGCCGGCCTGCGGCACCTCCTCGGTCTGCCCGCCGCGGCGCCGGTGCGGCGGGCGCTCTCCGCGCTCACCGTGCCGCAGTGGATCGTGCTCCTGCTCCTCCTCGCGATGGCGGCCCTGGCGGCGCGCGCGCCGGCGATCCGGCGGCGGCTGTACGCCTCCGACTCGGCCTACGCGGTGGCGTTCGTGGACTACCTGGATCAGCCCCGGATCGGGGTGATCCTCGCCTTCATCGCCCTCTACCGCACCGGCGAGTCGTTCCTCCTCAACATGGCCTACCCGTTCCTGCGGGACATCGGCATCACCCGGGCCGAGTACGGGATCGCCTACGGCACCTTCGGTCTCTCCGCCGCCATCGCGGGTGGCATCCTCGGCGGGGCGCTCATCGCCCGGCATGGCCTCAGACGCTGCGTGTGGCCGTTCGTGATGGCCCAGAACGTGCTCAACCTGCTGTACATGTTCCTGGCGCTCCGCTACCGGGAGATCTACGGGCACCCCGAGCTGGGGCGGGCCGACGTCCGGCTCGTCACCGCCCTCATCGTGGTGGAGGCGTTCGGGGCGGGGCTGGGCAGCTCCGCGTTCCAGGTGTTCATCATGCGCACCACCCGGCCGGACCACCGCGCGGCGCACATGGCCATCGCCACCGCCCTGATGAGCGTCGGCGCCACCTTCGCCGGGGTGGCCTCGGGGTTCCTCGCCCGCTCGCTGGGCTTTCCGCTCTACTTCGGCCTCACCTTCCTGGCCACCTTCCCGGCCATGGCCCTGATCCCCTTCGTCCCGCAGCTGCGCGAGCGGTAGGCGCCTCAGCCGCCCGGCCCGGCCAGGAACCGGTCCAGCTCCCCCACGATCTCCGGCCGGTGCATGTAGAGGTTCGACGGGCAGCGCACCGCCACCGCGCCGGGCGCCGTCGCCACCATGCGCTCGATCAGGTCCACCTCGTGCAGCGTGTCGGTGGGCGCGTAGGCCACCGCCACCGGCGCGGTCACGGTCTCGAGGCGCGGCCAGATCTCGTAGCGTGCGAGCGCCCGGGCGGACAGCAGCAGGCGCCGCGGCTCCGCCCCGAGGATCGTCGCCCGGTAGCGGGCCATCTGCTCCGGCTCCCGTGTCGCGTCCACCCGGAACCGCCGCAGGTACCAGATCACCGCGTGCTTGAGCGGGTGGTACAGGCCTGGCGGGAGGTGGAGCAGCGGCAGCGCCCAGCGGGGGATCCGGAAACGCGCGTTGGGGCCCACCGCGAACGCCGCGCGCACCGGCCACGCCCCGCCCTTGAGCCCTTCCAGGATCGCGGTGGCGCCGAGGGAGCTGCCGAACGCCACCGCGGCCCCGGGGTCGAGGCCCAGCGCCGCGGTGGCCGCGGCGAGGTCGCGGGCCATCCGTTCCACGGTGAACCCCTCGACGCGCGGGCGGCGGGGGAGGCGGGCGCTGGGCTTCTCCCGGCTCTCGAGGTACACCACCCGCCGGTCGCGGACCATCCGCCGGAGCACCGGCAGCCACCCCTCCAGGCGCGAGATCCAGCCGGGGACGAACACCAGGTCCGGAGCCGTGGCGCGCCGCGGGGTCCAGACCAGCGCCCGCAGGGCGACGCCGGGCTCCACCTCGACCCACCGCTCCTCGAAGCGGAGGTCCGCGATGCCGAGCGGGTCCACCCGGCCAGGATAGCGCGGCACGCGCGGGCGGGGACGCCGCCGCCACGGTCCCGCGACACGATGGGCGGGGGGAGGCCGGGGCGGCCGATCCCGTTCCCCGTCGTGGCGGCGCGCG
>CAYTTB010000110.1:0-2568 GCA_964440565.1 uncultured Thermoanaerobaculia bacterium | reverse complement strand
CGCCGCTCGCGCCCGTGCCATCTCCCCGTTGTGGCGGCGCGCGTCCCCGCGCGCCGTGGGCGGGGGGCGGGAGCCCGCCCCGGCCGGGAGCGCCCCTCGCGGGGGTGGGAGCCACCACGGCCGCGAGGCCCGAGGCCCGCGCTGCGCGGGAGGTCCCGCGACGCTCCGGGATGCCGTCGCCGCTGGCGCCGCGCCTCACCCCGCGGCGAGCTTCACGGCCATCGCCAGCACCGCGACCACCAGCACCGCCCGCACCACCCCCTCGCCCCGGGTGACCTGCACGTGGGTGCCGAGCCAGGCCCCCGCGGCGTTGCCCGCACCCAGGACGAGGCCGGCCAGCGCGTGGACGTGACCCGAGAGCGCGAACACGGCCAGCGCCGGCACCGTGTAGACGAGGATGACGAAGACCTTGTGCATGTTGACCCGCACCAGGTCGAGCTGGAGCAGCCGGTAGAGCGCGGCGATGATCAGGAACCCGACCCCGGCCTGGATGAACCCGCCGTAGAACCCCACCGCCACCATGGCCAGGTGCGCCGCCACCACCCGCCGCCGCGCCCCCTCCGGCCGCGGCCGGCGTGGCGAGAGCGTCGCGACCAGCACTCCCACCATCACCAGGGCGAGCAGCCTCTTGAACGTCACCGGGTCGATCCGCACCGCGGCGACGGCACCGAGCACTGCCCCCGGCAGCGTGCACGCCGCGAGCGAGAGCGACCTCCGCACGTCGGCGAGCCCCCGCCGCCGGAACTCGCCCACCGCGGCGACGTTCTGGACGAGGAGCGCCAGCCGGTTCGTCCCGTTCGCTGTCGCGGGGTGCAGCCCCAGGAAGATCATGGCCGGCAGCGTCAGCAGCGATCCGCCCCCCGCCATCACGTTGACGAACCCCGCCACCGCCCCGATCCCCGCGAGCGCCGCCAGGCCCCACCACGCCATGGCGCCGACTCTACCAGGGCGACGGACGCCGACCTATTCGCCGGCGTGGGGCGCAAGGCCGCGGGCCGACGGGCTGCCGGGCCTGGGTTGGGTATCCGCCGCCGAGGTCGCGTCGGCGACCGCCTCAGCCCTCGGGTGGGAACGCTTCTCCAGTCGGCTCCCACCCGGCGGGCGTGGCTTCGAGCGGCTTCCCGCGAGCCAGCCTACGGCCAGGACCAGCGCCCACGGCTCCACCCAGGGTAGCCGGAAGCGGGCCACCACCTGGAACGGGACGTGCCCGAGCCATGCGGCCGCGAGCCAGGCCGCGGCGAGCCGCCCCTCCCGCCGGCCCTCGCGCAGCAGCCGGACCAGGCCGAGGCCGGCCGCCAGGTAGAGGGGGACCCACAGCGTCGCGCTGAGGGCGGCGAGGCGGGTGCCGTACACCCTGGGGTCGAGCCATGGCCGCCAGAACCGGACCGCCTTCTCGATCATGAACCGCGCGGCGCCCCACGGGTCGGCGCGTACGACCGCTGCGAACCGCTCCAGCCAGAGCCGCCCACGGTCGCGCCGGGCCGCAGCCCGCGCGGCGACCTCCGTCGCGGCCCGCGGCGAGACCTCGCGCTCGAACCGGTCGGCGGCGGCGCGGAAAGCCGCGGCGTCGGGCGCGTGGTAGGCTTCCCTCATCTCCGGCGCGACGCCGCGCCACAGGTTGTACGGACCGGCGTCGTTCACCAGCATGGGCGTCCCGTACACGTGGGTCGTGAACGCCGCCCATGGCCCAAGGCCCACCGTCATGCCCAGAACGGCGAACAGGACGAAGCGGCCGCGCGCCTCTCGCTTCACGCCCGCCGCGCCAAGAGCGAGGGCCACCGGGACGAGCACGAGCGCAGAGGGACGTGACAGCGCCGCCAGGGCGAGGCTCGACCCGAGCCCAAGAGCCGTCCACGGCGACGGAGACCGCCACGCGAGGAGCACCCCGACCACGGCTGCTGTCTGGAAGGCCGCCGCCAGCGGTTCGCTGTAGAGATCCGCCACGAGGCCAAGGAACGGCGGCCACAGCGCTGCGAGCAGGCCGGCCGCGAGCGCTACACTACGGCGCTCCCAGACGAGCCAGGCGATCGTCAGGACGAGGACCGTGGTCGCGGTGTGCGCCACGGCGAGGCCGAGCTTGACCGGGCGGGTGCGCTCCACCTCGCACCCGGTGGCGACCGCGATGAGGGCCGGAAGGCCAGGAGCGCGGACAAACGGCGGGTTGACCCGAGCAGGGTACGTTCCCTGGCAGAGCGCCTCGGCGTGAAGCTGGTAGTCTCGAGCGTCGCCGAAACGCGGGGCGGCTGGCGAAACCAAGGCTACGAGGAGCCCAGCCAAGGCCGCAACAGCCGCGGGGAGCATCACAGTCCACACCCACCCCCAAGACCGCTCTTGTGCCCTCGATGACTTCATCATAGGTTCTGCGCTACCCGTTCCCCTGCGGTGTCCTCTACGCGACCAGGCGTTCACCAGGCAAATTATCCACGAGCCGTCTCATCGTAATTCGTACTCGTCCAGAGGCCAGAGGAAACCATTGGCTGTTTCAACGCAGCGCCGGCCCTCACGGTTTCACGCTGGCGGTCACGGTGGTGGCGGCCGCGGCGCTCCTGGCGGGGTGCGGCCGTGGCG
>CAYTTB010000109.1:0-7317 GCA_964440565.1 uncultured Thermoanaerobaculia bacterium | reverse complement strand
CCTCGACGTGGACCTGGAGGTCCTGGCCGGAGTGCTCTCGGACCACCTCGACGGGTTCCCCGAGTTCGCGCGGTACGTGAAGCGCTGGCCTCCCCCGTGACTCAGCGCAGCCGCGCGAGGAACCGCTCCGGCGGCTCGAAGCCGGTGATCCGGAACGCCTCCGCACCGTCGCGGTAGACGATCACCGTGGGCACGCCCCGGACCTCGTAGCGGCGGCGGATGGCGTTGGTGACCTCGTCGGAGCGGGTCAGGTCCACCTTGAACCGGGCGAACGATGCCAGGGCCTCCCGCACGCGCGGGTCGGCGAAGGTCTTCTCGTCGAGCTCCTTGCACGGCGCGCACCAGTCGGCGAAGAAGTCGAGGATCACCGGCTGGCCCGAGGCCACCACCTCCCTCACCGCCCGCTCGTCGTACGTCCGCCACGCGAGCGCCTCGCCCGCGGCGGCGTGCCGCCCCGCCACGGGAAGGTGGAGGGCGCCGGCCACGATCAGCCCGGCGCTCACCAGGCGCATCGCCCGGTCGATGGCGGGTTGCTCCCATCCCGTCCGCTCCACCACCAGCAGGAACAGTCCACCCAGCAGAAGGACTGTCCCCATCGCCCAGGCGGCGGCGGTACCCGGCAGCAGCGGGCCGGCGAAGTGCACCGCCAGCGCCAGCAGCAGCACGCCGAACACCTTGCGCACGCCCAGCATCCACGCCCCCGATGCGGGCAGCCGGTTGATGGCGCCGGTGAACGTGCCCAGCAGCAGGTACGGCAGGCCGAGCCCCATGGCGAGGGTGAAGAACAGCACGAACCCCGTCACGGGCTCGCCCAGCTCGCCCACGTAGGTGAGCAGCCCGAGCACGAACGGCCCGATGCACGGGGCCGCCACCACGCCCACGAGCAGCCCCATCACCAGCGCCCCCAGATGGCCGCCCCGGCCGCCCGCGGCGCGCGTCGCCCAACCCGGCACCCGCAGCTCCCACAGGCCGAACATCGAGGCCGCCAGCGCCACCAGCACGGCCACGATGAGGGCGATCACCGCCGGGCTCTGGAGCGCGGAGCCGAACAGCCGCCCGGTGAGGGCGGCCGCGACCCCGAGCGCCGAGTAGGTGACGCTCATCCCCAGCACGTACACCAGGGCCAGCGAGAACGTCCCGCCCCGCCGCCCCTTCGCCTGCTGGGCGAAGAACCCCACGGTGATGGGGATCAGCGGGTAGACGCAGGGGGTGAGGTTGAGCGCCAGGCCCGCCAGGAACACCAGGACGAGCTGGAGAGGGAGCCCCGCCGCCGCGAGGCGGGAGGCGAGGTCGCCCGGGGGCTCCGCCGCGGGCGGCACGGCCGCCGGCGCGGCGGGGGTGGCGGACGCGGCGGCGGCGAACAGCTCCTCCGCCCGCGGCGCCCATGCGGCCCCCGCCGGCGCCACCTCGGCGTCGAGCGAGGCGGTCACGGTGGTGGGCGGGAGACACTCGCGATCGTTGCACGCCTGGGCCGTGACCTCGGCCGCCAGGGTCACCGTGCCCGAGGCGTCGGCAGGGACGGTGCCCTCGGCCACGAGCAGCACTGTCCCCTCCCAGACCCGGATCGGTCCCTCCGCGAAGGCGAACCGCACCTCGCGGCCGGTGGGGAACCGCACCGCCGGTTCGGGCCACCCCTCCGGCAGGCGCCACGCGACGGTGGTGGGCACGGCGAACTCGTCACCCGGCTCGTGGGCGTAGACGTGCCACCCCTCCTCGACCCGGAGCACCACGGCGAGGCGGTACGGCTCCCCCGCCACCAGCGGGGCCCGGTCGGCCTCGAGCCGCGCCGAGAACACCGGCTCGCCACCCAGCCCCTGCGCCCCCGCGGCGCCCGCCGCGAGCACCACCGCCGCCACCGCCGTCAGCCACCGTCGCATGGATCCTCCCCGCTCGCGTCCAGCTTCCTCGCCAGGTCCGGCGCGAACCGCCGGACCAGCCCGCGCACCTCCTCCGGGTACGCGCCCCAGTGCTCCTTCACCAGATCGGGCCTCCGGGTTACGGTGAGCTCGACGGCCCGCTCCAGCCGCCACCGCCGGACCCGTTCGTGGTGACCCGAGGTGAGCACCTCCGGGACCCCGTGCCCCTCCACCTCCGGCGGACGGGTGTAGGCGGGGTGGTCGAGCAGGCCGGTGGTGAACGAGTCCGCGGCCACGGACTCGGGGTCGCCCACCACCCCGGGCAGGAGCCGTGCCACCGCCTCGATCACCGCCATCGCCGCCACCTCGCCCCCGCCGAGGACGAAGTCGCCGATGGAGAGCTCCTCCGGCTCCAGGATCTCCGTCACCCGCTCGTCGAACCCCTCGTACCGGCCGCACAGCAGCAGCAGCCGGGGATGACGCGCCAGCTCCTCGGCGAGCCGCTGGTCGAACCGGCGGCCGCGGGGGGTGAGGAGGATCCGCCGGGCGGGGGCCGGATCCATCGCCTCGATCTCGCGCACCGCGCGCAGCACCGGCGGCGCCATGATCACCATGCCGGCGCCGCCCCCGTACGGCTCGTCGTCCACCTGTCCCCACCGGTTGCCGGCCCAGCGCCGCAGGTCGTGCACCTCGATCCGGATCAGCCCGCGCTCCACGGCCCGCCCCAGCACCCCGGCCTCGCGAAACGGCGCGAACAGCCCGGGGAACAGCGTCAGGACGTCACAGCGCATCGTCGTCGAGCAGGCCCGGCGGCGCGTCCACCGTGAGCGTGCCGGCGTCGAGATCCACGCCGCGCACGATCTCGGGGACCCACGGCACCAGGAACTCCCGTCGCCCCCGCCGCACCACGAGCCGCGTCTGACCCGGCCCCTCGTCCAGGGCGGTGACTGTCCCCAGCGCCTCGCCTCCCGGAGAGCGCACCTCGAGCCCCACCAGGTGGTGCTCGTAGTAGTACCCCTCGGGAAGCTCGTCCAGCGCCTGCTCCGGGAGGAACAGGAACCGTCCCCGCCACGGCTCCACCGCGTCCCGCGTCCTGAGGCCGACCACACCGAGGAGCCAGCACCGCTTGTGGTACCGGACGTGATGGACCTCGAAGAACTCCTCCGGGCCGCCCTCGGAACCGAGACCGAACCGTACCCCGGGCTGCATCCGCTCCGGAAAGTCGGTGACGATCTCGACCAGGACCTCGCCGTGGACCCCGTGCGGCTTGCGCACCCGGCCCACGATCAGCCAGTCGCGCCGCTGCGGCACTACTCCAGGATCTCGAGGACGAACCGCTTGTTCACCTTCATCCCGGCCGCCGCCAGCAGCGTCCGGATGGCGCGGGCGGTCCGCCCCTGCCGGCCGATGACCTTGCCCAGGTCGTCGGTGTTGACGCGGAGCTCCAGCACCGTCGTCTGCTCCCCCTCCACCTCGGTCACCTGGACGTCCTCGGGATGGTCCACCAGAGCCTTGGCGATGTCCTCGAGCAGGGTCTTCATCGCGCTCACGGGGAACTCCTTTCGTAGGTCGGGATCGGGGCCCGGTTCAGTTGGAACGCTTCGCGCGCCTGACCAGTGAGCGCACCGTCTCCGAGAGCTGTGCGCCCTTGCTCTGCCACGCCTCGAGCTTGTCGAAGTCCACCCGGATCTCCGGCGGATCGGTGTGCGGGTTGTAGAAGCCGACCCGGTCGAGCACGCTCGAGGTCGGCCTCCGCCGCGAGTCCGAAACCACCATCCGGTAGATCGGCTTGCCCTTGGCACCCTGTCGCTGCAACCTGATCATCAGCATCTGGTCCGTTCCTCCTTGAGCTTCAGCGGATTCGGAGCTGGCGTCTCAGCGCCCGTGGGCTCATCTTTCCCATCCGCTTCATCAGCTTACGCATCTGACCGTACTCGCGCAAGAGCTGGTTGATCTCCTGCACGCTGGTACCCGACCCGCGCGCGATCCGCCGCTTGCGCGAGGCGTTGAGGATCTGGGGGTGACGGCGCTCCGCCGGGGTCATGGAGTCGATGATCGCCATCATCCGCCTGAGGCGCCGCTCCCCGGCCTCCCCGTCCATGGCCCCCATCGCGCCGGCGGCCCCGGGGATCATCTCCAGCACCTGCTGGAGCGGGCCCATCCTGCGCAGGCTCCGGAGCTGGTCCCGCAGGTCCTCGAGATCGAACTGGTTCTTCCTGAGCTTCCGCTCGAGGCGCGCGGCCTTCTTCCGGTCCACCGCCTCCTGCGCCTTCTCGACCAGCGTGAGCACGTCGCCCATGCCCAGGATGCGGCTCGCCATGCGGTCCGGGTGGAACGGCTCCAGCGCCTCCAGCCGCTCCCCCACGCCCGCGAACACGATGGGCCGGCCCACCACCTGGCGCACCGAGAGGGCAGCGCCGCCGCGGGCGTCACCGTCGAGCTTGGTGAGCACAACCCCCGAGATGTCGAGCCGCTCGTGGAACGCGCGCGCCGAGCGGACGGCGTCCTGCCCGGTCATGGCATCGGCGACGAACAGGATGTGCTGCGGCTCGAGCTCGCCCTTGAGGCGCTCGAGCTCCTCCATGAGCCCGTCGTCCACGTGCAGCCGGCCCGCGGTGTCGAACACCAGCACCTGGTACCCCTTGATCCGCGCCTCGCGGCGGGCGCGGCGGGCGATCTCCACCGGGTCGTCCATCTCCCGCGTGTCGAGCACCGGGATCCGCGCGCGCTCGCCCAGCACGATGAGCTGCTCCCTGGCCGCCGGCCGCGAGGTGTCGGCTGGCACCAGCAGCGGGAACAGCCGCTTCCTCTCCTTGACCCACCTGGCGAGCTTCGCGGCGGTGGTGGTCTTGCCCGAGCCCTGCAGCCCCACCAGCATCACCACCGCCGGCCGGCCCCTGAAGTCGAGCTCCACCGTCTCGCCGCCGAGGACCCGGACCAGCTCCTCGTGGACGATCTTGGTCACCATCTGGGCCGGGGTCACCGAGGACAGCACCTCCCGCCCCACGGCCCGCGCCCGGACCCGCTCCACGAAGCCGCGGACCACCTCCACCGCCACGTCGGCCTCGAGCAGCGCGAGCCGGATCTCGCGCATCGCCGTGTCCACGTGGTACTCGGTGAGGTGCCCCTCCCCGCGGAGGGTCCTGAGCACCCGGCCCATGCGGTCCTGGAGACTCTCCAGCATAGGGGCGACAGTCTAGCCGAGATCGTGTCCAGGGACAACGCCGCGGATCCAGGAGACCGGACGTTCCCCACGATCTCGAGAGCCCCTCGCTCCGGGACCCTCCTGCGGCCACCGGGCCGTGCCCCGCTCCCGAGCGGCGGATCGCGCCTCCATGGCCGCGGGGCCACCCGACCGCGACACTATCCCGAAGCCTCTCGAGAAGGTCCCGCCTGGCACCCGTTGCGGGAGCCTGACGCTCCTGGATATGATGATCTTAGAAAACGTCATACCGGCGCCCGGGCGCTCGTTCGGGCCGTCGCGACACGGAGGTGATGCGGCATGCGGAGGTGGTACGGGTGGCTGATCGTGGGTGCCGTGGCGGCGCTCGCGGCTGCGGGTGCGGGCGCGGACGGTACGGGGACCCAGAAGAAGAAGGAGACGCAGGGCCGGCAGCGCTTCGAGGGGCGGATCGAGGTGACGGCGGCGCCCATCGAGGGGGAGACCAGGCTGGACGACCTGGCGGGGCGGGTGGACGTGGTCGAGGGGGATCAGATCGAGGCCCTCGACGCCCAGGACATCACGACGGCGCTGCGGCGGCTCCCGGGCGTGACGGTGAGCCGGTACGACGTGATCGGCGGGTACGGCGGCGCGGACGGAGGGGCGGTGTTCGTGCGCGGACACGGCGCGGGTCGCCCCGGGGCCGAGATCACGACGGCCGTGGACGGCATCCCCCGGTTCGTGGGGGTATGGACCCACCCGCTCGTGGACACGCTGAGCCTCGACCTCGCCACCCGGATCGAGGTGTTCAAGAGCCCGCAGCCGGTCCGGTACGGCAACATGGCGTTCGGCGTCGTGGACCTGATCCCGCGGCGAGGGCGCGGTCCGGCGTCGGGGGAGCTCCGGTTCGCCTCCGGCTCCGATGCGACCACCATCGGAGTGGCCGAGGCACAGGGTTCCTGGGACGGGGGCGACGTGCTGGCGGTGCTGAGTCACCGGCAGAGCGACGGTCACCGCCCGCGCTCCGCCGGGCGGGTGGATGCGGGCTTCCTCAACCTCGGCGTCGACGTCGGCCGCCGCTGGGAGCTCCGGCTCCTGGTGTCCGGAACCGATGCCTGGGCTGAGGACCCGGGTGCCGAGGGTGCTCCAGCCCCGCCCATCGTGCCGCGGTTCGAGGACCGGGACGTGCTCTCCATCGTGTCCCTGGGCAGGCCGGTCGGGGCCGATGGGGAGCTGAAGATCCGTGGCTACTGGGAGTCCGGGAACATCGACTGGCGGCAGTGGGACGGCCGGGCCGGCGAGAGTTTCACCTCGGCGACGGACTGGGACAACCGTGGGCTGCGGCTGTCGCTGGATCTCCGCCGGGGCGAGGAGACCACCCTCTCCGTCGGGGTGGATCACGACCTGTACGGCGGGGCGTTCGTGGAGAGTCGTCCGGCGGGCGAGGGGCCGGTGACCGACCTGACCTTCCGCAGCACCTCGGTGTGGGCCCTGGTCCGGCACGACCACGGAGGCCCGCTGCGCCTGACCCCCTCGATCGGCGTGCGTCTCACCGACACGAGGTACTTCGGGAGCCAGTGGGGCGCCCAGGCGGGGCTGGAGGCGACGGTGGGGACGACGACGCTGTACGCCAACGCCGCCCGGGCGTTCAACCTGCCCGGGGTGTACGCGGCGGTCCTCTACACGGCCTGGAACCGGCCCGGGCAGTGGCAGGATCTGGACGCGGAGCGCCTCGGGCACTGGGAGATCGGAGCGATGGGGCGGGCCGGGGATGCCGTGCGCTGGTCGCTCTCCCTGTTCCGGGACCGCGTGACCGACGCGATCCGGTTCGTCCCGCCACCGCCGTTCCCACCCAGCTTCGCCAACGTCGGCGCCTACACCGTTCGCGGGACGGAGGCCACGGTGGCCGTGCAGGCGTCCGACGAGCTGGCGCTGTTCGCCGGCGCTACCGTGATGGACACCGATCCCGAGCGCGTTCCGGAGACCCCCGAGACGACGTGGAGCGCCGGCCTCACGTGGCGGCCGGCGCCGGCGCTGACCGTCGCCCTCGACGCGGAGTCGGTGTCCCGCCGGTGGGTCCTCGGCACGCGGTTCCCCTCCCCCCAGGTGGAGCTCGACGCCTTCGTGCTCCTCAACGGGACGGTTCGCCTGCGCCTGCCGGCCGCCGGACCCGTGCGGAGGGCGGAGGTCTACCTGGCCGCGGAGAACCTCGGGGACGAGGAGTACGCCTACCGTCCCGGTTACCCCATGCCTGGCAGGAGCTTCATGGTGGGCCTGACGGTGGGGCTCTGAGATGGGGCG
>CAYTTB010000108.1:0-7385 GCA_964440565.1 uncultured Thermoanaerobaculia bacterium | reverse complement strand
GAGGCGGTGGATCCCGACACCCTGGTCGCCGGCGGCTCCGTGAGCCTCGCGGACGCCGCGGGCCCGCTCCCGTTCACCCTCACCGTCGCCGGGCCCGTGCTCGAGCTCACCCTCGACGCGCCTCCCGCCGCCGGCGATCTCCCCATGGCCCTGGAGCTCACCCCGGCCATCACCGACCTCGCGGGCAACCCGCTGCGCCCGTACCGGCGCCTGTTCGCGGCCGCCGGGGCCACGCTGGTCGCCGGGCAGGTGCTTGACGACGCCACAAGCCTCCCGCTTCCGGGCGCCCGGGCGGTGCTGGTGGAGGACGGCGGCCCGCTGGGCGACGGCGCGCCCGAGGTGGTCACGGACGGTCGGGGCCGCTGGGAGCTGCCCGTCACCTCCTCGCCGGTCACCGTGCGCCTCGAGGCGGAGGGTCACCTCCCCGTCTGGCGGCGGGGGGTGCCCGTCGGCGGGCGCACCCTGCTCCTCTACGACGCCCGCCTCGCCCCACGGGTCGAGCCCGTCCACCTCGACGCCGCCGCCACCCTCGACGCCGGTGAGGCCACCGTCACCGTCCCCGCGCAGGCGCTCCCGGCGGGTGGACTCGACCTCGAGCTCGAGGCCGTGACCGGCCAGGGGCTGCCCGGCCTCCTCCCCCCGGGGTGGCGGCCCGTCGCCGCGGTCCACCTGGAGGCCGACCCCGAGCCCGTGGCGCCCCTCGCGGTGACCTTCCCCGCCCGACCCGATCTGGTGGTGGCCCGGTGGGACGCCGCCGCGCACGTGTGGCGCGCGGAGGGGTTCGATCCGGTGGTGGAGGTGAGCGCCGCCGGGACCTGGGTGGCGGTGGTGCCGGACCCGCCCCCGACCGCCCCCGGTGACGCCGTGGCGGGGGAGCCGCTCCCCGCCGCCACGGTGCCCGCCGCCGTGCCGGAGCTCGCCGGCGACCTCCGGCTGGAGCCCCCCACCATCCTCCCCGACCAGACCGCCCGGGCCACGCTCACCGTGCCCGCACCGCCGGAGCTGCCTTCCGGGCTCCCGGTGGAGGCCCAGCTCGACGAGGTGCTGGTCACCGTGGGCGGCGACACCGTGGTGCTGCCGCCGGTGGCCACCGACCTCGTCCTGTACCGCGAGGGTCCGGACCTCGTCGCCTCCTTCCGCCTGGGCGCCTCCCGGGCCGCGCGCACGCTTCCCCTCGAACACGGCAGCAAGCCGATCCGCGTGCACGCCCTGCCCGTGACCGCGCGGCTCGAGGACGTGGTGGGGCCCGCGGGCGGCACCGTCCTCACCGGGGACGGTCTCGGGCTCGAGGTGCCGCCCGGTGCCCTGGACCACGCCGTGAGCGTCGGCCTGGCGACAGCGCCGCTGGAAGGGTTGCCGGTGCCGTTGCCGGCGGGGCTGGCCGCCGTGGCCGCGGCCCGGCTCGAGATGGGCGACACGGTCCTGGCGCTGCCCGCCACCCTCGGCTTCCCCGGCGAGGGGCTCGACCCCGGTCTGTACCTCCTGCTCCAGCCGGTCACCGTGGCCGGTGCCACCCGCTGGCGCCTCGCCGGTGCCGGCCACCTCGACGGTGGACGCCTCCTGTTCGGGCCCGCCGGGCTCCCCGACGCCCCGGCGCCGTGGGTGCGCGGCTCCGGGCTCTACGTCGCGGTGCGGCCGGACGGTGTGGGGTGGGGACTGCTCGCCGGCACCGTCCTCGACCCGGACGGTGTGCCGCTCGCCGCCCCCGCCTGGGTCGAGCCGGTGGGCGGCGTTGGGCAGCTCACCACCGCCGCCGATGCGGGTCGCTATCTCGCCGCGGCCCCGCTGGGGGCGGTCACCGTCACCGCCATCGACCTGGTGCTCGAGAACGCGGGCTCCGCCACCGCCACCCTCACCGATCCCGAGCCGCCGCTGGACGGGGTGGACGTCCCGCTCGTGGTGGTGGCGCCGCGCGTCGTGGCCACCAGCCCCGCCGACGGCGCGGAGCGTGTGTCCCAGACCTCGCCGGTGCTGGTGGACTTCAGCGAGCCGCTCGACCCGGCGTCGGTGACCCCGGACGCCGTCCGGGTCACGGTGGTCGTGGGGACCGGCGCCCCGATCGAGTGGGCGGGGAGCGTGGAGCTTTCCGCGGACGGCACCCGCCTCGCCTGGACCGGCGACGCGCCGCTGCCCTCCGCAGCCGCGGTGCAGGTGGCGGTGGCCGGTACCCTCACCGACCGGCAGGGGTACGCGCTGGAGGGTGGCGGGTACACCTTCTCCTTCGGCGTCGAGCGGGTGGTCCTGCCCGGTGACCTCCACCCGGATCGGATCCGCCTGTACGCCCCCGGTGCCGACCACCCCGGCGTGGCGCGGATGGTGGGCGAGTCGGGGGCGGTCCCGGGCGGCGTGTGGCTGTACGCGGAGGACCTGGAGCGGGACGCCGAGACCACCACCGTCCGGGCGGGCGACGACGGTGCCTTCCTCCTCGAACTTCCCGAGTGGGACGGGAATCGCGGGGTGGTGGTGGGTGATCGGATGCTCCTGCACCTGCTGGACGCCGAGGGCGGCCGGGAGCTGGCCGTGGTGCCGGTTTCCGTGTGGCTCGTGGAGGGGGCCGCGGGCGACCCGCTCACCGCCGTCATCGGCCCCGACGGCGGCCGCTTCTCCCCCGAGGACGGGCTCTGGATCGAGGTGCCCGAGGCCGCCTTCTCCGCTCGCACCACCGTGAGCGGCCACCGCCTCCCCGACCCCGCGGCGGTCCTGCCGCCCGCCCGCGTCCCCTCCGGGTGGGCGGTGCGGGCGGCGGTCCATCTCGAGCTCGAGAGCGCCGCCTCCCGCTCGCTGGCGCTGGAGGTGGCCGGAGACCCCCCGCAGGACGCCTCGCGGGTCGTGCTGGTGGCGCGAGTGGTGGGAATCGCCGGAGTCCGCTACCCCATGCCGGTGCGCCGGGCGGTCTGGGACCCGGACGCGGGGGCGTACGCGGTGGTGCCGTGGAGCGAGGACGAGCTGCGTCCGGAGGACGAGCGGATCCAGCTGGCGCGGCGGGACGGGCGGATCGAGCTGCTCATGCCGGGAGTGCTGGTCTCGGGCGACTACGTCCTGCTGGAACCGGTGATGCCTCCGGTGCAGGCGCAGGGTGAGGCCCCGGCGGTGGCGGATGCGGGGGCGAGCGCCCTGTCCGTGCGGGCCCTCGTCGCCGAGGCGACCGTGCCGGGGCTGGTGTGGGTGTACACCGCCTTCGACGCGCAGGATGCGGCCCTGGTGGCGATGGGGGAGTGGGCGGTGGTGCTGCAGCGGGCGCGCACCCCGGCGCGGGCGCTGTTCCCGGCCCCGGCGGGGGAGTCGTTCCACCTCACCCTGGTGGATCCGGACACCGGGTTCGAGCTGTGGCGGGGAGAGTACGGGGGGGACGGCGGGGTGGTGGAGATCCCGCCCGAGGACGCTCCGGGCGTGACGTCTCCGGTCCTCCTTTCGGTGGAGTGGGCCTCGCCGGCCGTCGTCTACGCCTTCGACGCCGCGGTGGGGCGGCGCGCCCTGGCGGATGGGGTGGAGGTGACCGGGCAGGAGCGTGACGGCCGGATCGACCTGACGGTCAGGGTGGACCGGAACGCGGGGCCGCGGGACGACGCCCGCACGGCGTTGGTGTCGCTGGAGTCGTGGGCGGCGCGGCACGGCACATCGCTCCCGGTGGAGCTCGCCCTCGAGGCGGGGCTCGGGGAGCGAGTGCTCCTCGCGGTGGAGGGGGAGCTGGCGTCGCTCGACGACCCGGTGGTGGTGCGGCTGTCGGTGCCCCTGGACTCCGGGCGGGTGCCGGAGGACCGGATCCGCTCGTGGGTGAGCGCCACCGAGGTGGGGGCGGGGCCGGAGGCCGTGGACGTGCAGGTGTCCGGGCACGACCTGATCGTCCGTGCCGCGGCGGGGGCGTGGCGGGAGGGGGCGCGGTACGTGCTGCGCGTGGACGGTGCGCTGCTGGCGGCGCTGGGCCCGGAGGGAGCGCAGGTCCCCTCGGGTGCGGCGGTGGAGATCCCCTTCGCCGCTCCCGAGGCGGTGGAGGCGCCGCCGCTCTCGGGCGCGGTGGTGGTGGATGCGGCGGTGAGCGGGCGCGAGGTGGTGCTGGCGACGCGTGACCGGGGTCTGCTGTTCCTCGACGTGAGCGACCCGCGGCACCCCTCGGTGGTGGCGAGCCGGTTCGGGGCGGGGGACGGCGGGTACGCGGTGACCGGGGTGGACCTGGACGGCTGGGGGCACGTGCTGGCGGTGACGGGGGACCTGGGCTCGGGAACGGTGGCTGTCCGGCTCCTGTCGTTGGCGGATCCGTACCGTACGGACGGTGCGGGAGCGGACCTCGGGCACGTGGAGCTGGCGCCTGCGGGCAGCGACGGGCGGCCGGGGCCGGTGGCGGTGGAGACGGTGGAGCGGGTGGTGCGGACCACGGCGCGGGAGGCGGAGGGTGACGGTGGCGACGGGATCGGGGTGCAGCTCGATCCGGCTGATCCTGCGCGGTGGGTGTCGCTCACGCTGGATCAGTCGCTGCTGGTGCCGGGGCATCCGGTGCGCCTTGAGGACGGGGTGACGGGGGCGGTGCTGGACGAGGCGTGGGCGGGGGACTCGGGCGGGGTGACGCTGGAGAACACGGCGTCGGTGCCGCTGGACCGGCCGCTGAGGATCCGGGTGCACGAGGAGAGTCTGGTGTACGCGGCGGTGTTCGGGGGTTCGCTGGCGGTGGTGCGGGAGGTGATGGCGCCGGATCCCGCGGGGATGGGGCTCGAGGTCGTGGCCGCGGTGGACAACGCGACCCTTCGTGATTGGGTCGCGCCGCCGGGCGGCACGCCGAGGGGGTGCGTCGGGCACGGTTCGGGGGACGCGATCTGGATCTCGCGGCTTTCGGTGGCGCCGGTGGTGGGGGAGGGTGCGGGGGTGCGATCGGTGTTGCTGGGCGCGGGGGTGTACGACGGGGTGTTCGGGTTCGTGCAGCCGGAGGGGGGTGTGAGTCTGGAGGCGGGGGACCGGTGGTTGGAGTGCCGGCGGTTTTCCGGCGGCACGCGGCTTGCGGACGTGGCGGGTTCGGCGTGGGTGTTCGACACGGACGGTGGGCAGGAGGAGGCGACCATCGCGGCGGTGGTGGGGGAGCGCGGGTTCGAGGTGGTGGAGCTGGGTGGGGACGGGCGGCCACGGGGTGAGTCGTACCGCTGGGTGGTGGACCCGGTGGTGGACGGGTGGGATCCGGTGCGGGTCGGGTTGGATCCGTTGCGGCGGCTGGTGCTGGTGCGGGATGGGGCGGGCCATGTGGCGGTGTACTCGTTCCGGCGGCGGTCGCGGCCGGAGCTGGTGGGTCGGATCGAGCTGGACGGGGGGAGCGGTTCGGGGCCGCTGGTGGTGGTGCCGGCGGTTGGCGTGGCGGTGGTGGGATCGGCGGTGGTGCAGTACGCGGCGCCTCGGGTGGAGGTGGTGGGTCGTGGGGGCAGGCGGGTGAGGTACCTGCAGCCGCTGGGGGCGGCGGAGGGTCCGGAGGGTGGTGCGAGCCGGCTGGGGTGGCCGGTGGTGCGGGTGTGGGGGTCGGTGGGCGATCGGGTGCGGGTGGTGGTGGAGGCGCTGGGGCCTGGGGGTGAGCCGCTGGGGGAGCGTCCCGAGCCGTGGTTGCCGGTGCGGGCGGAGGTGGAGCTGGTTCGGCAGGGTGGGGGGTCGGTGTGGGATCCGGCGGGGGTGGTGTACGCGGCGGAGCGGCCGGTGTTGTTGATCGCGGACGAGCGGGCGCGGACGGAGGTGTGGCGGGGGCTGAGCGAGTCGGAGCGGGGGGAGCTGACGCGGGAGCATCCGGAGAGCGGTGAGAGTGCGCTGTGCGTGGAGTGTGGTCGGGACCTGGACGGGGACGGGGAGCGGGAGATTCCGTGGTCGGACGAGCCCGGTGGGCCGGTGGAGGTGGTTTCGGGGTGGCGGGAGAGGGTTCGGATTGTGGCCGGGGAGTCGGATCCGGAGTGGTTGCGGGAGCTGGCGGTGCGTGCGGAGGGTGAGGAGATCGAGACGGTGCCGTGGATGCCGTCGCCGGCGGTGGGGTGGCGGCAGGCCGGGGAGGTGCGGGCTGCGGCGGTGCCGGAGGTGGAGCTTGGGACGGGGGAGGTGGAGCTTTCGGGGGTGGAGGGTGAGCTGGCGGCGCCGGGGTTGGACGTCGGGGTGCGGCGGGTGTACGGGTCGGGGTGGTTGGTGTGGGGTGCGTTCGGGTGGGGTTGGGAGGTGGACGTGCCGCGGTTGCGTGTGGGTCGAGACGGGCGGGTGGAGGTGTTCCGTGGGGGGCGTCGGTGGGTGTTTTCGGAGGGAGGTCCTGGGGGGCGGTCTGGGGTGTTGACGGCTGCCGGGGTGCCGTGGGAGCTGCGGCGGAGGCGTTCGGGTGGGTGGTGGATGCGTGAGGCGGACGGTGGGTGGTGGGAGTTCGACCCGAGGGGTTTGCCGGAGGTGCACCGGGATCGGTGGCGGCGGAGCGCTGGCACGGGGTCGGAGGTGCGGTACGTGTGGTCGGGGTCGGGGCAGTTGCTGATGGTGGAGCAGGTGAACGGTGTGGGTACGGAGGTGGCGCGGCCGCGGCGGGTGGTGTTGGAGCGGGGAGGGGCGTACGGGTTGGTGACGGCGGTGGAGGATTCTGCGGGTCGGCGGTGGGAGTACGGGTACGACGGGCATGGGCGGTTGGTGTCGGTGAGGATTTCTGGGGTGAAGCTGGACGCTGGGGGTGGGGTTGGTGATGTGGTGACGGGGTACAGGTGGGCGGAGGTGGAGGGTGATCCTGGGGAGGCGCTGGTGGTGGGTGGACGGGTGGAGGAGGTGCGTGACGGTGAGGGGTACGTGGTGATGGGGGTGGGGTACGGTGCGGGAGGGCGGGTGGCGGAGGTGCGGCGTGGGGAGGGTGCGGGGGAGGTGGTGGTGACGGTGTCTGGTGGTGGTGTGGGGCCGTGGACGGTGCGGGAGGGGAGCGGGGGGGAGTGGGGTCCGGCGGTGGAGACGGTGGTGAGTCGGAGCGAGGAGGGTGGTGGGTGGCGTGTGGAGCGGAGGGTTGGTGGTGAGCTGGTGAGGGTGGAGGAGCGGGACGTGGACGGGCGTGTGGTGCGTGAGGAGGGGGCTGGGGGTGAGGTGACGACGAGGCGGTACCGGGAGGGGGAGCGGCGGTTTTGGTGGGAGCCGGTGGAGGTGGTGACGAGGTCGGCGGATGGGTCGGTGTCGGTGGTGACGCGGTACGGGTACGAGGAGGGGGTGTGGGGTCCGGTGCGTGTTGAGCGGTCGGGTCCTGTGGGGCCGTTGGTGACGGTGCTGGAGCGTGATGGGGTGGGGGATGTGGTGCGGGTGGTGTCTCCTGGGGGTCGGGAGACGGTGCAGGGGTACGACGAGCTGGGTCGGGTGGTGACGCGGGGGTCGCCTGGGGGTGCGGTGACGGAGATCGGGTACGACGACACGGGGTC
>CAYTTB010000107.1:0-7413 GCA_964440565.1 uncultured Thermoanaerobaculia bacterium | reverse complement strand
CCCCTCCCGCCTTCCTGGTGGCGCGGGCGTCCCCGCCCGCGCCGGACCGCGCTCCAGGGAGCGCGGGCGGGAGGTCGCATCGCGCGCAACGCCCGCGCGAGCTGACACGGGCGAGGCGCAGGTGGAAGGCTCCCCAGGCGGGAGGAGGTTGCGGACCGAGGTCCGCGCTCCCCGGGGCGCCTCCCCCCACGGCCGCGGGTGCGGGGCCGTGCACGTCGCGATGGGCGCTCCCGGCCGCGGCGGGTCCCCGCCGATGTCCAAACCTTTGTGGGTGCGGGCGTCCCCGCCCGCATCGAAGCCGCGGGCCTGGAGGATTCCGCCACGCCCTCACGGCGGGCGAGACGCTCGCCGCCACAACATGTTGAAAATGTTGTGTTTATTGTCGCTGCGGGCCTCCTCGCCCGCACCCCCCTGTTCTGGCCGCGGGCCTCCTCGCCCGCGGGCCCGGTCAGCCCCCGGCGGCCTCACCCTCCGGCCGCGGCAGGCCCTCCAGGACGGCGAGCGAGCGCGCCAGCACCTCGTCCGGAAGCGGGTAGTTCTCGAGCTGGCCCTCGAAGTAGGCCTGGTAGCCGCCGAGGTCCAGCAGGGCGTGGCCGGAGAGGCAGAACAGGATCACCTTCTCCCGCCCCTCCTCGGCGGCGCGCCGCGCCTCGTCGATCACCGCCGCCACCGCGTGCGAGGTCTCGGGGGCCACGATGATCCCCTCGGTGCGGGCAAAGGTCACCGCCGCCCCGTAGCACTCGAGCTGGCCGTAGGCGCGGGGGGTGGCGAGCCCGGCCCGCACCGCGGCGGAGACCAGCGGCGCCATCCCGTGGTAGCGCAGCCCGCCGGCGTGGATGGTGGGCGGGACGAAGGCGTGGCCCAGCGAGTGCATCGGCAGCAGCGGGGTCATCCCCGCCACGTCGCCGTGGTCGTACACGTACGGCGCCCGCGTGAGGGTGGGGCACGCCTCGGGCTCCACCGGCACGATCTCGATCTCGGCCCCCGCCATCTTCTCGGCCAGGAACGGGTTGGCGAGGCCGGCGAAGTTGGACCCGCCTCCCGCGCACCCCACCACCACGTCGGGCAGCCCCTCGCCCGCGAGCTCGAGCTGCAGCCGGGCCTCCAGCCCGATCACGGTCTGGTGCATCAGGACGTGGTTGAGCACGCTGCCCAGCGAGTAGCGGGTGCGCCCGGAGGGGTCGCTCACCGCCGCCTCCACCGCCTCGCTGATGGCGATGCCGAGGCTGCCCGGCGTGTCCGGATCCTCGGCGAGCACCCGCCGCCCGGCCTCGGTCCGGGAGCTCGGCGAGGGCACGCACTCGGCGCCCCACGTCTGCATCATGACCTTGCGCAGCGGCTTCTGCTCGTAGGACACCCGGACCATGAACACCATGCACTCGAGCCCCACCTGGGCGCAGGCGTAGGCGAGCGCGCTGCCCCACTGGCCGGCGCCGGTCTCGGTGGTCAGGCGGCGGATCCCCGCCTGGCGGTTGTACCACGCCTGGGGCACGGCGGTGTTGGGCTTGTGCGAGCCCGCCGGCGAGACGCTCTCGTCCTTGTAGTAGATCCGGGCCGGGGTGCCCAGGTGCCGCTCCAGGGCGTACGCCCGCCGCAGCGGCGTGGGCCGCCAGCGGAGCAGGATCTCCAGCACCTCCTCGGGGATCTCGATCCAGCGCTCGCGGCTCACCTCCTGCTCCACGATGGGCCCGGGGAAGATCGCGGCGAGCGCCTGGGAGTCCACCGGCCGGCCGTCGGGGCCGAGCGGCGGCGGCACCGCGAGGTCGGCCGCCAGGTTGTACCAGCGGCGGGGCATCTCGCTCGCGGGCAGGTCGATCCGGGGCTCCTGCATCGGTCCACCTCCTCCCCCCGCGGCCGACGGCGGGTCGCGGGAGTATACCGTGCCGCGACTCAGTAGCCGTGGCAGCCGGGGCGCATCGCGTGCTCCCGGACCACCGCCTCGGGGTCCACCCCCCACCGCGCGCACAGGTCGAGGGCGAGGGCCTCGTACCTGGCACCGGCGTCGGGGTCCGCGCCCTCCGGCCGCGCCTCCCGGTACGCCGCCTCGAGCCGCCGCTGAACCTCGGCCGGAAGGATCCGGTCCGCCATCTCGAACAGGATCCGGTTCTCCTTGGCGATGTGGCCATCGAGCAGGTCGGCGTAGCCCAGCGCGTGCTCCACCACCGTGCGGCGGGCGGCCGCGTCGCCGCCCTCCGCGGCATCCAGTGCCCGGGCCATCGCGGCCACGTGCCGCCGGCCCATGTCGTGCTCCATCAGCATCACCCCGACCGGGCCGCCCTCGCGCGGCACCCCCGCCTCCTCGAGGGCCGGGAACAGGTGCCCCTCCTCCTTGGCGTGGTGCCAGGCGTCGGCGTAGTTGCGGATGAAGTCCACCGCCTGCCGGAACGTCCCGCCGTCGAACCGCCCCTCCTCCGCCGCCCGGCACGCCGCCCGGAGGCAGGCGAGCACCGCGAGGATCGTGTCGTGCTCCGCCCGAAGCGCCCTCGTCGCCGTCATCTCCAGCCTCCACCGCGAGGATGACGGGGACCCTCCCGAGACGCATTGATCCGGGTCAACCGCCGCCTCCGGGGCGCCGGGGAGTCCCGGGGGCCGGTCCCCGGCGAGGCCGGTGGTTGCCGGGCGATGGCGGCGCGGGGCGGGAGGAGAGAGAGAGAGAGGAGAGGCCGGATCGAGGCGGGGCGGTGGCCCGGGGGGTGAGGTGGGAGCAGGGCCTCGCGGGTTCGGCGGGCGGGACGTCCGCCCCACGAACTCGTGGATGCGGACGTCCCCACCCGCACGGAGGCCGCGGGGCCGGTACACTCGTGCGGATGCCGGGTCGGGCACGCGCGGCGCTGCTGGGGGCGTGCGCGCTCTGGGCGGTCTCCTTCGTGGCGACGAAGGTGGCGCTCCGGAGCACGCCGGCGCTCGCGGTGGTGGCGCTGCGCCTCGCGATCTCGGCCGCGTGCTTCGCGGCGTGGCTCGGGGTGGTCGGCTGGGGCCGGCGCCGGAAGGCCCGCGTGTGGCTGGAGCTCGCCGGCCTCTCGCTGCTGGGCACCGGCCTCCACTACGGGATCCAGACCGTCGGCCTCCAGTACACCACCGCCGCCAACGCCTCGCTCTACGCCATCACCGGACCCGTCACCATCGCGCTGCTGGGGTGGGCGCTGCTCGGCGAGCGGCTGAGCCGCCGTAAGGTGGCGGGGATCGCCACCGCCGCGCTGGGCGTGCTGGCGGTGCTCGGCGGAGACACCCTCGCGCGGGCCGACCTCGGTCGGCGTGTCCTCGGCGACCTCCTGGTCCTCGTCTCCATCGTCCTGTGGGGGGCCTTCACGGTGTTCGGAAAGCGCCTCACCGACGAGCTCGGCGCCCTCCGCACCATCGCCGCGGTGACCATCGTCGGCGCGCTCTGGACCGCTCCCGCCGGGTGGTGGGCGATGGCGGCGCGAGGGATCTCCCCCGCCGACCTGCCGCTGGCGGCGTGGGCCGCCATCGCCTTCCTCGGCGTGGGGTGCTCCTTCCTGGCGACGCTCCTCTACTTCGTCGGGCTCGAGCTCTCCGAGTCGCAGAAGGTGGGGGTGTACCTGTACACGATCCCCCCGATGACCGCGGCGGTGTCGGTGGCGTTCCTCGGCGAGCGGCTGACGCCGGGCCTGGTGGCCGGCTCCGCCCTGGTGTTCGCCGGCGTGGCCCTGACCGAGCGGGGGTGAGGGTGCGGCGCGGGTACGGGTGCGCGGTGGTCGCGGGGGCGGCGGCGCTCGCGGCCGCCGCCGTCCGCCTCGCCGTGCCCTGGCCCGACGTGGCGGCGCTCGCACACCGGCCGCCCCGGACCACGGCGTTCATCGAGCGCGACCGCGGCCGCGGGGTGGCGGTGGACTGGCGCCCCGTGCCGATGGAGCGGATCTCGTGCGATCTCGCCGCCGCGGTCCTCGCCGGCGAGGACATGGGGTTCTTCTCCCACCGGGGGTTCGACCTGCACGAGGTGGCCGAGGCGCTCCGCGAAGCGCTGCGCGGCCGGCGCCTGCGCGGCGCCTCCACCGTCAGCCAGCAGCTCGCCCGGAACCTGTGGCTGGGGCCGGAGCGGACGCTGACCCGCAAGCTCCGGGAGGCGGTGCTCACGGTGCGGCTCGAGAGAACCCTCGGCAAGTGCCGGATCCTCGAGCTCTATCTCGACGTGGCCCAGTTCGGGCCCGGCGTGTACGGGGCGGAGGCGGCGGCCCGGCGCTACTTCGGGGTCAGCGCTGCCGGGCTCGACGCGGCGCAGGCCGCGGCGCTGGCCGCGGCCCTGCCCGCCCCGGCCCGGCGGTACCCCGGCGCCGGAAGCCGTGCGGCCCGGCGGGCCGCGGCTCGCATCGCCGCCCGGGTGCGGCGGGCGGCGTGGCTGCGGCGTCTCGTGGCCGGCTGCGGGTGCGCGGACGGTGCCGCCGTCCGCCGCGGGCGTCCCGCCGGCCGGTGATCGGCGCCCGCTCACTCCCCGGTGCCGGCCAGCGCCCAGGCGCGCAGCGTGTCGAGCTCCTGGGGATCGAGCCGCGCCTTGGCGTGCACCATCGCGTACAGCGGCACCGGCATCCTGCCCTCCGAGACCTCCTCCCAGATCTCGCGCCGGAGCTCCGCGCGCCGCGCCTCCGGGTACGCCTCCCAGTCGGAGAAGTTGAGCCGCGCCCGGCCCTCGGAGACGTCGTGCACGATCTGCCAGCTCACGGGCGCGACGTGCGAGTACCACGGCCACCGGGTGCGGTTGGAGTGGCAGTCGAAGCAGCTCGCCTCGAGCACCTCCACCACCGCCGCCGGCCCGGCGATGGGCGCCCGCTCCGGGGGGTTGGTCCGCTCGACCGGCACCAGCTGGATCCCCACGAGCGTCACCGCCACGAGCACCAGGAGCACCTTGCCGCGCACCGTCATCGCATCCCTCCCCGCCGCCGGCCGTCGAGCGGCGTCCTCGCGATCGGGAACCGACGCCACGCCCTCCCCCTTCCCGCGCCGCGGCGCACCCGCCAGGTCACGACGCCGCGTCGCGGCACGCGGCGACGGCGCGCTCCAGGGCCTCCCGCCGCCGCTCGAGCTCGCCGAGCCGCGCCGCGAGGCGCTCCCCGCCCGCCTCCACCAGCTCGAGCCCCCGCCGCACCGCCGCCTCGAGCCGCTCCAGCGCCGCGGCGACACGCCTGCCCAGCTCCCCGCGGAACGAGATCGCGCTCTCGTTGAGGCGCTCGTGGAGGTCGGCCCGGATCAGCCCGAGCTGCCGGTCCACCGCCTCCGGCAGCCCGCGCACCATCCGCCGCAGGTAGAGCCGTCTGCCGAGCCGCGGCGGCAGCAGCAGCAGCGCCCCGTCCAGGAGGTAGTCGAGGTTCACCCTGGGCAGCCCCACCCGGTACTCGAGGCGCGACTCCATCCGGAACCCCTCGGCCACGTCGAACCGCTCCACCTCGAGCCCGAACAGCGCCGCGGCCCGCGCGAAGGCGTCGTCCACCAGCGCGTTCACCGCCCCGAGCGCCCGCGCCGCGAGGCGCTCGAACCCCTCGATCACCGCCCGTTCACGCGCCTCCTGGAACGGCGAGAGGAGCTCGAGCGCCGCGGCGTCACGCGCCGCCTCCAGCCGCCGCTGGAAGGAGATCCCCCGCCGCCCCGCCCGTTCGAGCTCGAGCGCGGCGCGCTCGACCCGGCGCGCGAGGTCGGCGGCGATCCCGGGCGCGGCCTCGCGGGCCGCGTCGTCGTACCCCGCCATCAGACGACGGCACCCGGCGGTGAAGGCCGCCTCGGCGTCGCGGACCCGCTCGCCCAGCTCCACCCGGATCGCCTCGAGCGACGCCAGCGCCGCCTCGAGCTGGGCCGCGCCGCGCTCCGCGGCCGCGCGTTCCACCTCCACCAGCGCCAGTTCCTGCGCCAGCGCCCGCCCCGCACGCCGGGCCACCGCCGCCTCGAGCACGGTGCCCGCGCGCTCGCCCGCCAGCGTCCGCAGCCAGCGCCGGATCTCCCCCACCCCGGGGTCGTCCCCGCCCTCCAGCGCCCGCCGCGCCGAGCACGCCACCACCGGTAGCTCGCGCCCCAGCGCGCGCCGCACCGCCTCCCGGGTGTAGGCGAGGCTCTCCTCGAGCTCCGCCGGCTCCAGCCGGTCCGCCTTGTTGAGCGCCACCAGGACCTCCCCGGCCGTCGCCGCCACCTCCGCCAGGAGCTCGAGATCCCCCTCCCCCACCGGCGGATCGGCCGACACCACGAACAGCCCGGCGTCGATGTGGCCGAGGAACGCCTCGAGCGCCTCGGTGTTGTGCCGGAACGCCGAGCCGGACCCGGGCGTGTCGGCCAGCACCACGTCGCCCCCGAGGTCGAGCCCCGGCAGGGTCACCTCCACCCGCTCCACCCCCCTGACGTTCTCGGGGTTCTCCCGCTCCGAGACCCACTCGGCGAGACGCGAGGTTTCGGCCCGCTCCACCCTCCCGTCGGTGAGCACCACCCGAGCCGCCCGCTCCGGCCCCGGCTCCAGCAGGGTGACGATGGCGGTGACCGGGACCACCCCCATGGGGAGCAGCGGCTCGCCCACCAGCGCGTTGAGCAGGGTGGACTTGCCGCGCTTGAAGCGGCCCACCACCACGACGTTGAGGCGGCCCGCCGCGAGCCGCTCGCGCTCGCGCGCCAGCCGCTCCCGCGCCCCCAGCTCCCCGGGCAGCGCCAGCACTTCGTCGAGGGCGGCGGCGAGACGGGATCCGCAGGCGGCTCCGGTCATGGGCTCCTCCGTCGTCCAGGGATCATCAGCCGGCGGCGCCGGCGGTTGGGGCGGATCCCATCGCCTCGCCCGCGGATGATAGCACCGGTCAGGGGGCGTCCGGCGTCACCCGCTGCACCGGCCGGCGCACCGCGGCCTCGACCGGCCGCTGATTGCGTCGCCCCAGCCAGAGCAGGAGGCACGGGGGCCAGAGCACCCGCACCGCCTGCCAGCGGACGACGGGCAGGGGGTCCGGCGCCACGTGAGCCAGGGGGTACCAGCCGCCCCCCGCCAGCACGGGAAACGCCGGACCCGGCGCCCACATCGCCCCCCGGCGCCCGGCGCCGCCGTCCGTCGAGGCGACGATCACCGCCCGTCGGAACCCCTCCGGACCCACCTCGAGACCGCTCACCAGGGGCAGCGGCGCCCCCCACCGCCAGCAGCCGCAGGGCGTGGTCGCTCATCTCCGCCATCTCGAGCGGTGCGAGCGAGATCCCCGGGGCCGCGAGCGCCGCGACCTCGAGGAACGGGCCACGGCGACGCGGCGACACCAGACGCACCACCGCCGCCGCCACCCCGCTCACGTGGGCGATCAGCGCCGACCTCGACCGCACCAGCGCGCCACGCGACCGGATCACCGCCAGCGCCGACCTCGCCTCCTCGGCCCGATGCCGGATCGGCGCCAACAGCTCCGGATCCAGCCGCGCCAGCTGCGCCAGGTACCGCGCGTCCACCGCGTC
>CAYTTB010000106.1:0-7638 GCA_964440565.1 uncultured Thermoanaerobaculia bacterium | reverse complement strand
CGCCGCGTCCCGCAGAGCTTTGTTCAGCGCCGGCATTACCCGGGAGACCGAGATACCGGACTGGTTCAGCTGGCCCATGAAGTCGGCCGCTTCGGCCATACTGAAGCCGGCGTTCTGCAGGACCGGGCCGAAGGTATTGAGCTGGCCGAGCAGCTGGTTGAGCGAGATGCCGTAATCCTGTGTGACGGTGAACAGGTAGTCGAGCTGCGGGCCGGCTTCCGACGCCGAGATGCCGAAGCTGTTGAGCGCCGTCCCGAAGGCGTCAGCGTTCGCGGCGGCGTCTTCGCCCAGCGCCCGGGAGACTTCGACGAGCTGAGTAGTCAGCGACTCGAGTACCGGCCCGGTGGCGCCCAGGTGCGTGTTCAGCGTCCCGATGGCGGCGGCGACTGTCTCGGCATCGGCCGGGACGTTCCCGAAGACGTTCTGCGCCGACTGTTTGAGCGAATCGAGCTTGTCGCCGGTGGCGCCGGTAGCGGTCTGGATCGTCTTGGCGGCCGCGTCCCAGTCGTTGCCGGCGGCCACGAAGGCGGCCCCGAGAGCAGCGACGGCGCCAGTGACCGGGAGCATGGCCGCGCCGGCCGACTTGAGCTTGCCCGAGAATTCCGACAGCTTCGCTGCGGCGATCCTGGTCGCCTGCTCGAGCTGCGAGATGTCAGCGCCGATCTTGACCGAGATCTTCTTGTTGTCGCCCATTGATTAGTTCTCGCTATGGATTCGCTCGGTAAGGGAATCCGGGTCGCCGTCATGGAGCCGGTCTGTATTCGGGTCGCCGAATAGCGCCTTGATCTTCTCGATCAGCTCCTGCTCGGACGGGTAGTCGGACTGCTGCGGCTCGGGCGGGAAGGGCAGGTAGATGAGATCCTTCGGCGTTACGGTCTTCGCCCCCTTGCGGGCGTGGGTGTTCAGGTAGGCCGCGGCCAGGACGGCCGACGGATACTGTGCCATGATCGCTTCCCGGTTACACTTCGCGTGGTGCATCTCGATGTAGTCGTCGAACTCGGCCGGCGTAAGATCCCAAAAGGTCTCCCGGTCGATGCCTAGCTCGACCTGGGCATAGGCGAGTAGCCGGGACCAGTCTATGAACCGGTCCCGGTCTCGGCGTTTGGGGAATTGTCCTGGTTACCCTGCTCGACCGGCTTGCCGGTGATCGCTTCGACGACCGACGGAATGATCTCGCCGAGCTGCTCGAAGTCCAGATACTCGTCGAGCTGCTTCTCGGTGACCTTCTCGCCGGCGCCGTGCAGGCCGAGCAGGATGATCGTAAACCAGTCGCCCAGGTAGCCTTCCTGGACGATCTGCCCGAAGGGCTTCCTGAGCTTGTCTTCGATCTGCTTGATGACCCGGAACGAATACCGGAGTTTCCGCTCTTTATCGAGTTGAATCGTGACTTCCTTCTTCATGTTTATCTCCGCTTGCTTCGGTGGTTTGGTGCGGCCCGGTACGTGGCCGGGCCGCTACCTGTCAGTTACTCAGTCGAGTTAGACGACCGTCGGAATGCCGTTGATCGTCAGCTCGACTGAAGCCGTGTAGACGCCGTCGACCGGCGCCGAGACTTCGTACTTGCTGACGAAGGCTTCGAACTGGTAGGTCGTCCCGGCGGAGTCGCCCAGTACGAGCTGGAAGTTGCGGACGTCGCCGTTCTTGATCGAGTTGAGCAGCTCGCCGTTCTCGACGTGGTTCAGCTCGAACGATACGGGACCGACACTCAGGCGGCCGGGTGCGTACTGCGCGCCGGACGCGCCCATGTAGGTCACGTCGTGCGCCGAGCGGCTCCAGCTCAGGGCGCCGGAGATATCCTTGACTTCGCCGACAGTGTTGTAGGTGCCGGGATTGGCGGCGTCTTCGATCTTCAGGACGGTGTTACCCGAGTAAACAGCATTCGTGCTCATGGTAGGTGTCTCCTAGCTAGGGGATTTATGCCTGCTGCAGCAGGCTTCGGAACTCGACGACGGCGTGACGGGTGATGCCGTCGGGGTCTTGCAGGTAGGTCGCCGAGTCGAAAAGCGTGTAGACGTGGTGCCAGTTCGGCAGCGTCAGGCTGGTCCGGTCGAGAGTAGAGATGACGGTGGCGGCCAGCTCTTTGATCTCTTTGGCGCCCGGGTAGCGGGACCAGATATGAATCGTCGAGACGATCTCCCGGCCCCGGGACGTGTGGGTGTCGAAGGGCAGCTCCTGCGAGTAGCCGATCGTCACGTAGGGGAAGGCCGCGTTCTCAGGGACGGCGTCGTAGACCGTCAGGCCGGCCCCGGTGAGAGCGGAGTAGATCGCGGCTTGTAGTTCCGTAGTCGCGGGCATTTACTTGATCGCTTTGTCGATGGCTTTCGAGA
Organism: uncultured Thermoanaerobaculia bacterium; assembly: GCA_964440565.1. Lineage (GTDB taxonomy): Bacteria > Acidobacteriota > Thermoanaerobaculia > Thermoanaerobaculales > Sulfomarinibacteraceae > CAYTTB01. Next base: position 5,311 of record CAYTTB010000106.1, on the reverse strand, counting down.
TTCGCTTGCGGAGCTTCGGCGCGTGCCGGTCGAAGGCCGGCCGCAGGAAGGGCTGCTCGGCCTGCCGGACCGAGCCGTACTCGACGCTCGGAGCGTAGGGCGTCTCGGTCTTGACCCGGCCGATCATTCCCTTGTGGCGGATCTCTTTCGTGATCGACCGCTTCAGCTGGCCGGTGTCTACCGGAACCAGGCGTAGCGCCGCCTGCTCGATCTCGGCGGTCGTCTGGCGGATGGCGTCGACGACGTCGTCGTGGACCTTCTCGGCGATCTCGTCGAGCCAGCGGTTGACTTCCTGTACGCCGGTGACCTTGATGGTGATGTTGCTCTTCGCCATTACTCAGTCGACAGCTCCGAGCAGAGCAGGATCAGGTAGCGGTTAGACTCGGCCGGATTTTGGATGGCGTCGATCTGGAAGATGCGGCTGCTGAAGACTACCCGGCAGTCTGTCGTGATGCCCGGCCGGTAGCGGATCGTCACGGTGTGAGTCGTCTTGGCTTGCGTCTGCTGCGCCTGCCAGAAACTCGATCCACGCAGCGGCTCGATGCCGGCCCAGGCCGTGGCGACGTCGGTCCAGGTCTGCGGGCCGCCGCCCATACCGTCACTGGAGACAGCAGGCCGCTGGATCGTGATCCGATGGCGGAGCTGGCCGATTCTTACCATGCGTGCTTCCGGCGGTACTTCCAGACCAGATACTCGTAGGCGAGCGGGACCGAGCGGCTGATCTTGTCAGAGACCGGCTCGCGGCGGTCATACCAGTGCGCAATCAGAAACAGGACGGCCTGCCGGATCTGCGGCGGGATCGTGTCCGGCTCGAAGCCGGCGGTGAACTCGACATAGGGTACAGTCGATGGCCCCGAGATGACGGCCGGCGGCGTCGAGTGGAAGTGAATCCTCTGCGGGTCCGTCCAGGTGACCAGATCGTAGTCGTTGGGATCGACGATTTGCTGGGAGCCGGCGGCGTCGAAGTAGATGAGCTTCAGGCCGGCGCCGGAGACCGGGTAGGTCTCCATCAGGACCGGGACGAAGAAGCCGCCCGGGCAGTACTGGCGGTAGCCGGTCGGTGCCAGCGTCATGCCCAGGTCATTACCGACAGTCTGGCAGGCGGCGGCGATGAGACCCGAGATGTAGCTGTCGTCGGCGGTACCGTCGACGCGCAGGTGTTCTTTGGCGGCGTCGAGCGAGACCGGGTAGCTGGTCGGTGGCGTGATGATCTCGAGCATCTGCGGTTACTCAGTCTTCTTGCGGCGGCGTCGTCGCTTCGGCGGGCGGGTCGTGGCCGTGCGGTCGCCGGCGATGGTGGCCTGCTCCGGCTCCGGGAGCGGCTCGGCGTAGCCGGCGGCGATCATGCTGGCGGCTTCGGCGTCCGGGACTTCCATTATGTCGCCCGGGCGTCTCAGGAAGCCGAGTCCGGCCATGTGGGTAGTGATCTGAACTCGCATCATATATATGTAGGGGCTGGTGGAAGTGGGAGCCGGCCCGGTAAGACCGGCCCCCGTCATGCTGCTGGTGGTTAGAGCATCTGCAGCGCCTTGGCCGAGTTGCCGTCGACCAGCTTCGCGTCTTCTCGGCGGTAGATCAGGAAGCCGACCTGACCGCTCGCGGCGTACAGCTCGTTCAGCCGCCGGACGGCGATCGTCGGCTCCTGGATGACCATGAAGCCGGCGAGATCGGCGATGACGGCGACCTTCTGGCCGGCGGCGATCTGCGGAATGTTGTCATTCGCGAAGACGGGCCGGCCCACGACCGTATCCGGCTGGCCGGCGCGACCCGGCGCCCAAGGCGGATCGCTGTCGGGAGACGAAGCATTGAGCTTCCGAATCGCTGCGATCGTGGTCGAGTGCATCAGCCAGACGGCGTTGTTGCGGTACTGCGCATCGAGCGAGTAGAGCGTGTCGAGCAGCTCTTCGTGGGTGATCGCCGTGGACGAAGCGGTCGTCTTGCCGACGGCGGCGCCGGTCACGACACCCTGCGGCTGGCCCGTGCCAGTACCGACAGCGTAAGCGGACCATTCGGCGCGGCCGATCATGCGCGCAGCTTCGTCGATCAGGAACTGGCCGATCGGGAAGGCGGAGTCCTTGAGCAGCTCTTCGGTCACCGGCACGATCGCGCCGACCTTGTGGCCGGCAAACGACTTCTTCGCGAAGGCGTTGTCCGTGGTCGGAGTGCCGAAGCTTCCGGACTCGCTGACCCAGCTGGCCGCCAGACCGTTCGCCACAGGAACCGTCACGGCCGGCTTCTCGGTCTCGACCAGACGGCAGCGGTCCTTGATCGCGTTCTGCATCTGCGGCAGGGCCACGATCTCCTGATACATCTGGTCAGGAGCCAGGACGGCGCCTTCGCCGTCGGTGGCTTTGCTCAGTACCGTCGCCCGGATCTCGCCGGTGCGCAGGTAGTGCAGGAAGGCTTCCCGAGCGTCTTCGGTCGGCTGGGTGGCCGCGTTACCGGCCGCCACGACACCGGTGCTCGCCCGCAGCTCCTGCTCGAGCTGCTCGAGCCGCATCTCGCGGTCGATCTGAGCCTTCAGGGCGTCGACGTCGGCCATGATCCGGTCGTACTTCTCTTCATCTTCGGGCGTCAGGCCGGTGGCAGGAGCCGCGTCCAGGATGGCGCGAGCTTCCGCGACCAGCTTGGCCCGCTTTTCACTGAGTTCTTTCACAGTCATTGTTACTTTATCCTTTCGCTTCTGGAGTTTTTGGGGAATGCCGAGTAGTTACAGCTCGGCTTCGACCAGCTGCAGGCGGCGCCGGAGCAGCTCGAGCTTCTGCTCGGCGTTCACGGTGTCGCCCGCCGGCGGCTCCTGCTCGTCGGCGTTAGAGCTGGTAGTAGAAGTGGAAATCAGCCGGTCGATGAGCGCCCGATCTTCGGGAGTCGTCGGGCCGGCATGGAGAATCCGTGCAAGTCGAACGATCTCGTCGGCCGAGATGGTGAGATCGGCTCGGACGTCGACGGCCGTCGCCGGGTAAGCCGGGAAGGCGACGATGGAGATCTCGATCAGCTCGATCTCTTTGAGCGTGCGGATCTGCTGGCCGTTCTGCTCTTCCCACTTGTCGCTGATGACGTTGAACGAGAAGCTGCAGCCGGTAATGTCGCCGCGTTCGAGCGAGACAATCAAGTCTCGCGCCCACTGGGTGTCCGGCGGAGTGTTGCGGAAGTAGAGACCGTCGTCCCGGACGTCGAGCGTCAGCGTGCCGGCGTCCGTCGAGCCGAGTACGTGGCCGGAGTCGTGATCGAACAGGAGCTTGACTGGCCGCTCCCGGAGCGTCTTGGTGACAGCGTCCGGGTCGACGATCTCGCGGAAGCCGCCCAGGTCGACAGACAAGCTGTTGAAGACGATCGCCCGGCCGGAGATCTCCCGGGACTCGGCGCCGTCTTCCCGCTGGATGCTGCGGACCTGATAATTGGCTTCGATAACTCGTCTATTCGTCATGGTGATCAATCCTTTTCCGTGGAATTACGCCGGCTCGACGATGCAATTACAGCCGCCGTGGAGTGGGGCGTGGGAGACGTTGCCCGAGACGGTCAGGTCGCCGATCTTCTCGCCGGCGGCGGCGAAGGGGTGCTCGATGCCGACTATCCGGCCGTCCATCTGCTGACAGATCGGGCAGGCGTTCGCGTTCGCCCGCCAGACCAGCTTCGTGATGCCGGCGATGGCAAACAGCGTTCGAGCGGCGGCGTTGCCGGCTCGGACCGACTCATGCTTGGCTTCCTTCGCTGGCCGTCGCTCTTCCCACTCGTCGAGCCGCGTGTTGACTGCTTCCGCGACGTCTTCGCCGGCTTCGGTCGCTTCGGCGATTACTTCCCGCAGCTGCTGGAAGCTGGAGAGTGTATAGCGGGTGGCGAAGTTGTACAGGTAGTCCTGAACAAACTGCCGCCACTTCGGATCGTCCGGCGACAGGTCGGGATACTCGTCGCTGATCTCAGCCAGCATGGCGGCCATGAGACCAGTCAGGACTTTGCTGGCGTTGCGGGCGACGAAGGGCCGGTGGTCGTCACGGTAGAAGTCCTGCAGGGCTTCCGTCAGCGACTGAGAGTCTCGAGTCGACAGGTGCTTGCGGACCAGCTTGGCGACGTCTCGCTTCTCGCGCCGGACGATGCGGCCGATGGCGTCTTCGATGACCGGCTCGAAGCTGGCGATGATCTTGCGCCGGCGGCTGGTGGCCCGGGAGCGGGACTCGGCGGCCCGGGCGGTACGCTGGCCGTCGTCACCGGGCTGGTTGCCGTCGGGCCGGCCGCCGTCCGGTGGAGTGGCCGGCGCCATGTTAAGGGGCGTGATGTAGGTCTGGCCGACGCCGTCGGGCAGTGGGTTCATGTTTTCCCTGATGCGAATCTCGTCGGCGTTCATCCAGCCGTTCTGCCGGGCGATCGCATAGGCTTCGTACCGGGTCTTGGTATCGACTCTCAGCAGAGCGTCGACCAGGAACTCGGCGTAATAGTCTGTGCCGGCCAGCAGCGCCTTGTTCAGGGCCTGCTCGATGCGGACCAGCCAGGGCCGGATACTGTGAGTCAGGAACGAGATAGCTTCCTGCTCCAGCGAAGCGTAACTCGTCGTCTTGGTGGCGCCGTTGATGACATAGGCCGGGAGCCGGAATGCCCGGGCGATATCGACGATCGAGAACTGGAGCAGCTCGAGCAGCTGACTATCCCGCGGAGCTACGCCGATCTCGCGCAGCTTCATTCCTTCTTCGAGAATCATCACCCGGTGAGCGTTGTCGATACCGGAATGCTGCGCCTGGATGCCGGCGCGGAGCCGAGCGATCGCTTCGTCGTCGAGCCGGCCCGGGTACTCGAGTACCTTCCCGGCGTTGGCGCCGTTGGAGAAGTACTTCCCGGTGAACTTCTGCGCGGCGATGTGCGTGGCGATCGACTCAGCGTAATACTCGATAGGAGAGATACCGGTGATGCCGTCGCGGGAGAAGCCGCGCACATGGAGTACCTTCTCGGCCGGCAGGCGGTATGTCTTGCCGCCGGTGAAGTACGTGTAAGTCACTGTCGTGCCGGATAGCTCGACGCTGACGGCGTCCGGGTGCAGGCGCCACAGCCCGATGACTTGCCCGGCGCCGTTCCGTTCGATCTCGCTGTACCAGTTGCCGCGCAGGAGCAGGTCGCTTACTCCGACTTCCCGCCACTCGTAACTGGTGCTGATCGGGTTCGGCGCGTCGTGCAGGAGCCGGTAGAGCGGATAGTCGGCCGCCACGTCCCGGCCCCCGTCCGGCCGGCGCCGGTAGACCCGCAACGGCAGGCTAGCGACGGTATCGGCGATGACTCGGACGCAAGCGAGTACTGCCGAGCAGCGCAGGGCCGAGTCAGGCGT
>CAYTTB010000105.1:0-7706 GCA_964440565.1 uncultured Thermoanaerobaculia bacterium | reverse complement strand
TGAGCGGAAGCGGCGGCCAGCGCGCGCCCGAGCACCGGACGGGGGCGGCGAGCTCCTGCACGTGACCTCGGTCCGCGACCCGCTCGGCCCCCGGCTGGGGCCGCGGCCGGTGCAGCGGTTCCCTGAGGAGCTGCGGAGGGGGGGGCTGGACGAGCTGGCGGCGCTGTCGCGGGAGCTGCGGCGTGACCGGGAGCTTGCCTTCGACGGCGCCGAGGACCTCACCCCCGGCGAGTTCTACGGCCGTGCCGACGCCGACCGGGCGCGTGCCGCGGCGCGCACCGTGGTGGAGACCGTGGCGCCCTTCGTGCCGACGGACCGCCCCGAGACGCTCTGAGGCTTGCTCGCCGCTGCTGCCCTGGCGCCGCCCATCGCCTGCCGCGTCGCCGGGACCGGCATCCCCGGGCCGCCCGTCCCGTCTCTCGTGGTGGAGGCGGGCGTCCCCGCCCGCCGGGCGGGTGGGGGACCTGACGAGCGTCACCCGAGTGAGTGGAGGGAGCGGGGCCGAGGAGCGAGAACCCCCACCCGCGGCGCCGCGTGCCATTCCAGGGCGGCCCGCAGCGCTCGCTCTGGGGACCGTCCCCCACACGCGGGTGACCGGGTTTCTGATGCCGACCGAGCGCCGCTTCGCCGACGAGACGCCGCCAGCGAGGGTGGGTCTACGCCGTGCATTCGTGGCGGCCCAGCAGGAGGGGACCGTTGGGTCGGACTTGCCGCTTTCGTAGCGTCGCGCTACGTTGTTATGGGAGACCGACGGAATTGCCCATGACCGGGATTGCCGGATGGCAGAGCGGGTCGCGAGCGCCCTTGGGAGCATCCTTGCAACCGCAGTCTGGGCTCGCTTTATGGCTGCGCAACTCGCGGGTTCCCAGGTCAGCGCCTCAGGGACGAGGTCACAGGGCGTCTGCACCGAGTTGGTGACGGCTCCCGGTGACGGAGAGGTCCTCGCGATCGGTGGGAGTGCCGGAGGTGACATCCTGGTCGTGTACCGGGACGCGCACAACATCGTCCGCAGCATCGGACGGCTCGTGGAACTGAGCCCAACGATGAAAGTGGGATCAAGGTTCGCTGCGGGTCAGGTCATCGGCAGGAGGCGGATCAGCTGTCCGCAGGGTGTACGGGCTCGGCCCACAGGCCCGGCCGATCTCCACCAGGTCGTGCGGCGAGTCCGGCTTCCAGAGGGGCAGCGGCACATCCAGATAGTGGGCGCGGCCAAGACCAAGGCCCAGCTCGCCGCGGAGGCCCGCGAGGCGCTCAGGAAGGCGAATCCGGAGAAGTACGCCGCGCTCCTCGTGCTCGAGAAAGCGGTACGATCTGTCAGCCCCGTCCGTCAGGAGTTCCTCGGCGAGCTCGCGACATACCGTGCGAGATGCACCGGAGCGAGTGCCGAGGTGGTTGTTCGCGAGAGGCGGGGTACCGCGGTTTCGAGCGACTTCGGAGTCAGTTCGGAGTCGGAGAAACGCCAGGGCCGGTGGTCGGCTGGGGGAGTAGGGTTGGCGGCAGCTGGCGACAAGAAGGGAACCTCCGCCGTTGCAGGATGGGCGGGTTTCGCGAGCGGGGCTTCCGCCTCTGAGAGGACGAGAACCGAGCGTTGGGAGACGTCCGGGGTCACCGCGTGGAGCGAGACGGTTACCTGGACGAAGCTGCAGGAGAGGGCGTCAACCCCGTATTGCCAGACCCTCTTCGCGAACCTCCAGCGCGAGCGGGTAAGGGTCCGCGACGCACTTGCTCCTGCCGTTGAACGTGCCCGTGCTGCCGGCTGGCTGGATTACGAGATCGAGATCGTTCTCCGGGAAGGTGGTCTTCCGTGGCTGCTCGCCAGGTGAGTCAGCGCGAAGTCGGTTGTTAGCTAGGCGCAAACGTTGCCGTAGCGGCCGATGAACGTCGCCTTCCTCTTGACGTGCCTGCGGGGCTGGGGTACCAAAGAACCAGCATGGACGACGGCACCGGCTGCGTTCCACCTGAACACGGCTCGTGGCGGAGCGGGGACGCCGCGGGTGAGGGCACCAGCGCGCCGGCCACCCGGCAGACAACCGTAGGCCTCTTCCGGCTGCTCCTGGACTTTGCAGAACACTCCGCGAGGCCTGTGCTCGATGTGAACGGTTTCGAGGAGGTTCTCTGGCTGGTCGACATCCCGCAGAGCGCCGGCTGCTTCGCGCGGTCGTGGGGTGCGGAGGAGAACCGGGACCCCGATGTGTGGGTGGAGGTCGCCAAGGCGAAGGAGCCCCCGTGCCCGGAGCCGCCGGAGACCTGCCGGCTGTGGTTGGCTGAGCCGCTGCCCTTCAGCGACGAGGACCCGCCGCAGCTTTCGCAGCGGATTCTGGTGCCTCCGGAGGATGCGGCCCCGGGAGCGCCCACGGTAGGGGAGGCTGGAACCGCTGAGGAGCCGGAGTGTTTGCGGCTCGAGGACCACGCGGAAATCGACGCCCGGTGGGCCCGTTTCCTGGAGGAAAGATGGGCGCCCTGGGCCGCACGGCACAGGGTCTGGCGCGCGCACCAGGCTGTGTACGCCCAGCTCTTTCACATGCGGCAGACTCTGCTGCGGGAGGGGGAGCGGTTCGAGGCGGTGCTGGCGCTCGGGCTTCTCGACCACCGCCGGCCGGACGGCCAGAGGATCCGCCGGCACCTCCTGACCACTCCGGTCAACATGGAGTTCGATCCCGACGGTGGGGTCTTTACCGTGGGCCCGCCGCCCGGCGGCGGACGTCCGTCGCTGGAGCTGGAGATGCTCCCCGAGTTCCAGCGTCCGGGGCCCTACGATCTGCGGACAATGGAGGCGGCTGCGGAGGCCCTCGCGGGCGATCCGTGGGACGAGGGAGCGCTCTCAGCGCTCCTACGCTCCTTCGTGCAAACCATCCACGACCGTGGCGAGTACCGCGCCCAGGACACGCCGCTCCCATCCCCTCCGGCGCACCCTGTGGTCACGCGAGCTCCCGCACTGATCCTTCGCAAGCGGACGATGCGCAGCATGTCCGCGTGCTTCCGGCGGATCCTCGAGCAGCTCGAGGGGGGAGGCGAGCTCCCGCCGGCCATCGAGCTCCTCGCGGGTGCCGCGGGACGCGGGGCAGACGCCAGCGGCGCACGGGCGGCGGAGCTGCCGACTCCAATTTTCTTTCCCAAGCCGGCCAACGAGGAGCAGCGTCAGATCATCTACCGCCTCGCGACGGGCCGGGGGGTGCTCGTCCAAGGCCCGCCCGGCACCGGGAAGTCCCACACCATCGCCAACCTCATCTGCCACCTGCTGGCCGAGGGCCAGCGGATCCTCGTCACGGCCCAGACCCCCCGCGCCCTCAAGGTCCTCCGGGACAAGATTCCGGAGTCGATCCGGCCACTGTGCGTCACTGCGCTCGGCAACGACCGGGCGAGCCTCGACGCCCTCCAGACCAGCGTGCGCGAGATCATCGGTCGCAGGAGCCGCTGGTCCGCGGAGGAGGCCGAGCGCAGGATCCGGGAGCTCGAGGAAGAGCGGGATCAGATGTCCAGCGAACTCGCAAGGCTCGACGACGAGCTGCGGCAGCTCCGCGGGGACGAGACCGTCACCCGCGAGATCGCTGGCGGCGCGTACCGCGGCACGCCGCAGCGAATCGCCGAGCGGGTTCGCGAGGAGGCGGAGCGGTTCTCGTGGTTCCGCGACGTTCCGGAGAACCCCGAGGCGGCACTCGAGATCTCCCCGGACGAGCTCCGTGAGGCGGTCGAGCTACTCCGCTCGGTTTCCGAGGAGCTGCGCCCCGAGCTTTCCTTTGCGCTTCCGGAAGGCGGCACCGTCCCCACGGTCGAGGAGCTGTCTGCCCTGCGCCGCGACGAGGAGGAGGCACAGCGACACCTCGAACGGAGCCGAAGCGGAACCACCGGCCAGGCAACCCTGGAGTGCCTCATGAGGGTGCCCCGCGAGCTCGCGTTGGAACTCGCGCGGACGGTGGAGGAGCTCGAGGTCGCCATTGTGACCGCGCGGCGGCGCCCACTCCCGTGGGTGCCCAAGGCCGTCACCGAGATCCTCGCGGGCGACGACACGCCGTGGGTCGAGCTGCGCCGGGAAACCGCCGATCTGCTGAAGGGGCTGAGCGAGGAGGCGCACGAGGCGGACCGTTACACCGTCGAGCGGCCGGAGGAGATCGGCTGGCGCCAGCTCCTGGCGGACGCCGAGGACCGTCACAAGCGTCTCAGTGCGGGCGCGCGCCTCAACTGGCTGAGCAAGAGGATCGACCCGGTGCTGCGCCGAACTGCGTACGTCGCCGAGAGGGTCCGCGTTGACGGCCGGCTTTGCGACAACCCCACCGTGCTCAGCCGACTGATCGTCCACCTCCGTTTTGCCCGGCGTCTCGAGGTCCTGTGGCGCCATTGGGGAAGGTGGTCGCAACCCGGCTTCGACCGCGAGACCTACACCCGCCAGGTCGGCCGCCTGACCGAAAACCTCGAGGCGCTCGACCAAGTGCTGGCGATCTTGGACCCGCTGAACAGGGCGAAGGAGCTCGTGCACCGCGTGCCCGGGCTTCCGCAGCCCGCCTGGCACGACGAGGCCGCCTTCTCGGCCTTCGCCGAGGCGTGCCGGGCGCGGGTGGCTCAGCAGCGCCTTGCAGAGATCCGGGAGCAGCTGGAGCGGCTGGAGCACCGTCTCATCGCCCACCTCGAGCATCCGGACGCCCACCCCATCGTCCACGAGCTGCTCGAAGCCGTGCGCGCCCGGAACTCCGACCGCCTGATCGAGCTGCGGCGCCGACTGCAGGAGCTCCTCGACGCCCGGGCGCGGCTCGAGCGCGCCGAGGCGCTCCTGAAGAGGGCCGCCCGCCAGCTTCCCCGCCTCGTCGCGGCGCTCCGGGACGAACCGGGTAACCCCGGCTGGGAGGAGCGCCTTGCCGACCTTTCAGCGGCCTGGCGCTGGGCCGGTGCCCGCGAGTGGCTGCGGCGTCGCAACGAGCCCGGCCGGCTCGAGCGGATCGACCGCGAGAGCCGCGACCTTCGCCGAAGGCGCCTGGAGGCCATTGAGGAGCTCGCGTCGCTACTGGCGTGGAAGGAGTTCTTCGACCGCCTCACTCCCGAGCACCACCAGCACCTGGCAGCCTGGCAGCAGGCAGTGCGGCGGATTGGAAAGCGGGGCAAGTACGCTGCGCGGCACCGCCGCGACGCCCAGCAGCATCTCCAACGCTGCCGCGACGCGATCCCCGCCTGGATCATGCCGCTTCACCTCGTTTACGAGACCATCCTTCCCGAGCCCGGGATGTTCGACGTGGTGATCGTGGACGAGGCATCGCAGTGTAGCCTCGACTCCCTCAGCCTGCTCTACCTCGGCAAGCGTATCCTGATCGTCGGAGACGACGAGCAGATCAGTCCCACCGTCATCCGATTCGACCACGGGGAGTTCGCGGCCATCGTCCGGCGGCACCTGGGAGATTTCCCGCTGGCCAGCGTCTTTCAGCCGGACACTAGCCTTTTCGATCTTGGCCAGGTTTGGTTCGGCGACCGGCGTATCCAACTGCGGGAGCACTTCCGGTGCGTTCCGGAAATCATCCGTTTCAGCAACCACCTGTGCTACGACGGCAGCCTCGTCCCCCTCCGGCAGTACCCGCCCGACCGTCTCGAGCCCGTGGTGGCGCGGTACGTTCCCGATGGCTTCCAGCGAGGTTCGAGCTCGAACGCGATCAACGAGCCCGAGGCGGAGGCGCTGGTGGAGGCGGTGGCCGCCTGCTGCGCCGACCCTCGCTACGAGGGCCGGACGATGGGCGTGATCTGCCTCCTCGGGTCGGCCCAGGCCCGCCTCATTGAGCAGAAGCTCCTGGCCCGTCTGGACAGCGACGAGATTGAGGCGCGACGCCTGCTGTGTGGGAATGCATACAGCTTCCAGGGTGACGAACGGGACGTGATCTTTCTCAGCCTCGTCACTGCCGCGGTGGACGAGAACGGCGCGCCAGTTCCCTTCCGCGCCTTAACCGACAAGCAGGCCAAGCAGCGGTTCAATGTTGCCGCCAGCCGGGCCCGCGACCAGTTGTGGCTCTTCCACAGCATCAACCTGGACGACACGAGGAACCCCGACGATCTCCGCCGACGCCTTCTCCAGCACTTCCTCGACCCCGGGCTCACCAGGAGTGCGCCTCTCGGTCCCGACATCGCGCAGCTGGAGCGGTTGGCCGCCTCTCCGCGGCAACGGTGTCAGGCGCCGCCTGAGCCGTTCGAGAGCTGGTTCGAGGTGGACGTCTTCCTCCGGATCGTCGGCCGCGGCTACCGCGTCCGTCCGCAGTTCCCCATTGCCGGGTACCGGATCGACCTCGTCGTGGAGGGCGGCCAGCGGCGCCTCGCCGTGGAATGCGACGGGGACACCTGGCACGGTCCGGACCGCTTTTTCGCCGACCTGGACCGACAGCGTCAGCTCGAGCGGGCCGGATGGACCTTTTGGCGAGTCCGCGGCAGCGAGTTCTACGCCGACCCCGACGCCGCCCTGGAGGAGCTGTGGGTCACCCTCGACGAGCTCGGTATCGGCCCCGGCGGGACGGACAGGCCGGTCAGCGGCACGGTACAGGTCCCTAGCGCTTCGGCGGCGGGAAGCACAACCGCCAAGACATCGCCACCCGAATGGTCCAGCGATGGCGACGATGGCGAGGCTGCACCGGCCGAGGGTACCACGGCGCTGGACCCCTGGAGGCGGGCCGAGCCGGCCGCGGCCCAGCAAGGTTCCTCGACGGGAACCACCGACCGAGGAGGAACACCCGCACCTTCACCCACCGGCCCGCCGACCCCCGGCGGTGGCATGCGACCGGTGCCAGCCGCCGCAGCAGCCCCCACCGGCGGGCAGCGCGGGGAGGAAGACCTCTCGCCACAGGCCCGGCGGCTGGGGATGGTGCCCTACACCCCGTACGACGGTGGCCTCCTGCCCGACCCCCACACCGCCACCCCCCGCGAGGTCCGGGACGGCCTTATGGCCGTCGTTCAGGCCGAGGGGCCCATCCTCGGTGGCCGGCTGCTGCGCGCCTATGCCCAGGCTGCCGGGTTCCGGCGCACGGGTCGCCAGATTCGCTCGATCCTCAACCGGCAGCTCCAGCGTGCCGTGCGCGAGGGCGCGCTCGTCAAAGAGTATCAGGCTGTCGACGAGAGGACGCAGGTGCCTGTCTACCGAACGCCCACTCAGCCGCGAGCGCCCCTGCGGTCAGCCGGCCCGCGGCACCTTCAGGAGATCCCGCCCGCCGAGATCATCGCCCTGATGCGCGCCCTGCGGGGAGACCACGCCAACCGACCGGTGCAGGACCGCGAGGCCTTCGTTAGGCTCGTCCTGGGCCTCTACGGCTTTCGCCGCCTGACCTCCGGCGCCCGCAGTTACCTGGAGGGGGTTCTCCGCGTGGCAGAAGCACTCGAAACGTGAGTGCGGAAGCGGAAAGTGTCATCGGCCTTCAGGAGCTGCGGGATCTCGTCGGGAGCGAACCGGGCCGTCACGTTGATGTCCACCGTCTCCCGCGGGGCGCCCCAGAGCGCGTTGGCCAGGCCGCCGATCACCATGTAGGGAACGCCCGCGACATCGAGCCGCCGCGCGAGGTTGGTGAGCACCCAGTCGAGGTCAGCCACGGCGGCGGGTGCCAAGCACGGCGAGGGCGGCGCGAATCCTCGCCACGCCATCGAGCGGAGGGTCGTACTCGCCGCCGCGGGCATAGGGGGGGAAGGAGACCCTACAGGGTGTCAAGGGACACCCAGGTTCCCGCGGTTAGGGGACACCCAGATTCCCGCAT
>CAYTTB010000104.1:0-8025 GCA_964440565.1 uncultured Thermoanaerobaculia bacterium | reverse complement strand
AGGGCCTCGTCGATGCGGCCGATGGTGCGCTCGAGGCGCTGGAGGAGCTCCCGGCGCTGCGCCTCGAGCTCCTCGAGGCGGCCGGCGGCCTCGCCGTGCGCCTCCCGCTCGGCCTCGAGCTCGGCCACCCGCGCCTCGAGCTCCGCGATGCGCTCCCGCGCCGCGCGGTAGCGCGCGGCCAGCTCCTCGATCCGCTCCTCGAGCTGCTCCAGCACCTTCGCGAGCGCCATGGCTCCTCCCCTACACCAGCGTCACGCCGAGCCGCCCGGCCAGCGCCGCACGCAGCGCCTCCTGCCGCTCGTTGACCTCCTCCTGGGTGAGGCTGCGGTCGGACGCGCGGTAGAGCAGCCGGAGCGTGGTCCGCACCCGTCCCGCGGGCACGTTCCTCCCGGAGTAGCGTGCGACGAGGCGCACCTCGCGCACGAGCTCGTCGGCCAGCTCCCGCACCGCACCCTCGAGCTCCGCGAAGGCGAGCTCCCGGTCGTGCTCCACCGTCAGGTCGGCCACGATCCCCGGGTGGCGCGGCAGCGGCACGAACGCGCGCGCCCGCTCCGGCCCCACCCGCTCCAGGTCGAGCTCCGCCACGTACACCGGGGCTCGCAGCTCGAGCCGCTCCGCCACCGCGTCGGCCACCCGCCCCAGCGCCGCCAGCGCGGCCCCCTCCGCGTCGCGCGCCACCGCCGCCTCGCCCCCGGCCAGCCACCCGCACTCCAGCGGCTCCCAGCGAGCGGCGCCGGTCCCCAGGCGCTCGAGGAGCTCCTCCACCACCCCCTTGAGATCGAGGAAGTCCACCGCCGCCGTGCGGTCCCACGACCCCACGCTTCCGGCCAGGGCCAGCGCCAGCCGCTCCACCTCCACCGGCCTCCCGTCGCGGAGCGCGAACGCCCTCCCCTGCTCGAACGCCCGGACGTCGGTCTCGCCGCGGGCGAGCGTCCCCCGCACCCCGCGCAGCAGCCCGGGCACGAGGCTGCGGCGCATCGTGCCCTGGGTCCGGGCGAGGGGGTTCTCGAGCGGCAGCGGCTCGCCCGGACACAGCGGCCAGCCCTGGGCGCCCGCGTCGTCCTCGGGGGCGATGAAGGCGTAGGTCACCACCTCCTCGAGCCCCGCCGCCACCGCCGCGGCGCGCGCCCGGTCCGCCACCTCCCAGGCGCGGGCGCGGCTGCCCGGGGTGGTGGGAAGCACCGGGAGCGCCGCCGGCACCGTGTCGTACCCCACGTGGCGGATCACCTCCTCGTAGAGGTCCTCGGGGAGCTCCACGTCCACCCGCCACGACGGCACCGTGACCCGCACCGCGTCACCCTCGCGCCGGGGGGCGAACCCGAGCCCCTCGAGGATCTCGAGCGCCCGCTCGCCCGCGATGGGCATGCCGGCGAACCGCTCGAGGCGCCCCAGGGAGAAGGTCACCTCGCGCGGCTCGCGGCGGCCGGGGTAGAGGTCCACCACGCCCGGTGCCACCTCCCCGCCCGCCAGCTCGGCGATGAGCTGCGCCGCCCGGTCCACGGCGAGGCGGACCGCCCCGGGGTCGGCCCCGCGCTCGAACCGGTGCGAGGCCTCGGTGTGCATCCCCAGCCGGCGCGCGGCGCGGCGGATGGTCACCGGGTCGAAGTGGGCGCTCTCGAGCAGCACGTCGGTGGTGCCCTCCGAGATCTCGCTCGCCGCGCCGCCCATGATCCCGGCCAGCGCCACGGGGCGCCCGGCGTCGGCGATCACCAGCACCGACGGATCCAGCCGCCGCTGGATCCCGTCCAGGGTCTCGAGGACCTCGCCCTCGCGCGCGCGGCGCACCACGATCCGGGCGCCGCCGATGCGCTCGAGGTCGAACGGGTGGAGGGGGTGGCCGAGCTCCAGCAGGACGTAGTTGGTGGCGTCCACCACGTTGTTGACGGCCCGGATCCCGCACCGCTCGAGCCGGTCCGCGAGCCAGGCGGGCGAGGGCCCGACGTGCACGCCGCGGATGACGCGCGCGGCGTAGCGCGAGCACAGCTCGGGGGCCTCGATCTCCACCGCGACGGACTCCGCCGCCGGGGCCCCCGATTCCTGGACACGGATCTCGAGGGAGGTGAGCCCCACCCCGCACGCCACCGCCGCCTCGCGGGCGAGACCCCTGTGGTTCATGGCGTCGGGGCGGTTGGTGGTGATCTCCACCTCCCACGCCTCGCCGCCGCGGTCGGGCTCGCGCAGCTCCACGGTGAACCCGCAGGCGGTGAGGCGCTCGGCCACCCGGCCCGCGTCCGGCGCCGGGTCGAGCCACTGGAGCAGGACGTCGCGGTCGAACCTCATGCCAGCTGCCTCGCGAGCCGGACGTCGCCGGCGAACATGAGCCTGAGGTCCGGGATCCGGTAGAGCAGCATCGCCACCCGGTCGATCCCGAGCCCGAACGCGAACCCGGTGTACCGGTCGGGGTCGACCCCCAGGTTGCGGAACACCCTGGGGTCCACCATCCCCGAGCCCAGGATCTCGATCCAGCCGGTGCCGGAGCACACCCCGCACCCGCACCCCTCGCAGAAGATGCAGGAGATGTCCACCTCCGCCGACGGTTCGGTGAACGGGAAGTAGCTGGGACGGAAGCGCACCCCCACCCGGTCGCCGAACAGGGCGTGGAGGAACGTCTCCAGCGTCCCCTTGAGGTGGCCGAAGGTGATCCCCTCGTCCACCACCAGCCCCTCCACCTGGTGGAACATCGGGCTGTGGCGCAGATCCGAGTCGCGCCGGTAGACGCGCCCCGGGACGATGATCCGGATCGGCGGCCGCTGCCGCTCCATCACCCGCGCCTGCACCGGCGAGGTGTGGGTCCTGAGCAGGTACCCGCCGGGCAGGTAGAAGGTGTCCTGGTCGTCGCGCGCGGGGTGGTCGGGCGGGATGTTGAGCGCCTCGAAGTTGTGCCAGTCGTCCTCAACCTCGGGGCCGGCCTCCACCGAGTACCCCATCCGGAGGAAGATCGCCTCGATCCGCCGACGCACCAGGTGGACCGGGTGCTCGGCGCCCACCGGCCGGCGGCGGCCGGGCAGCGTCACGTCCACCCGCACGGCCGCCTCCCGGCGGCGGGCCGCCGCCTCCCCGCGCGCGGCCTCGAGCCGCTCGGCCACCAGCCGCTTCAGCTCGTTGAGCGCCCGCCCGTACTCCCGCCGCCGTTCGGGGGGGAGCTCCCGGAGGGCCGCGGCGAGCTCGTTCAGCAGCCCGGAGCGCCGGCCCGCGTAGCGGATCCGGACCCGCTCCACCGCCTCCGGATCGCCCGCCGCCGCCTCGAGCTCGGCGAGGAACGCCCGCCGCACCTCCTCGAGCCGCTCGACGCCCACCGTCGCCCCCTAGCCGAGGGCCTTGCGGGCCATCTCCACCAGCTGCGAGAACGCGGCCGGGTCGTGCACCGCGAGGTCCGCGAGCACCTTGCGGTCGAGCCCGCACCCCGCCGCCTTCAGCCCGGCCACGAAGCGGGAGTAGCTCATCCCGTTCTGGCGGGCGGCGGCGTTGATGCGCGCGATCCACAGCGCGCGGAACTGCCGCTTGCGCTGCCTGCGGTCGCGGTAGGCGTACTGCAGGGACTTCTCCACCTGCACCTTGGCGATCCGGTGCAGGCGGTGCTTGCCGCCCCAGTACCCCCTGGCCAGCTTCAGGATCTTCTTGCGCCGGTTCTTCCGGTGCGGTCCACGCTTGACTCGCATCGCCGCCCCCTCACGCGTACGGCACAAGCCGCCGGATCACCTTGGCCTCGCTGTCGGAGATCATGGCCGAGGCGCGCAGCCGGCGCTTCCGCTTGCGCGTCTTCTTGGTCAGGATGTGGGAGTGGTAGGCGTGGCGGCGCTTGAAGCGGCCGGTCCCGGTCCGCTTCACCCGCTTCGCCGTCCCCCGGTGGGTCTTCAGCTTCGGCATACGGTTCTCCCCTCGCTCGCGCCGGTCACTCGGCGAGCGACCGGCTGCGGATGGCGTTGACGATCCTCTCGATCACGGCGTCGGCGGGCTGGACGCCCTCGTCGCGGCGGTGCCGCAGCCGCAGCGCCACCGTTCCCGCCTCCGCCTCCCGTTGCCCCACGACCAGCAGGTACGGCACCTTCATCGCCTCGGCCTCGCGGATCTTGTACCCCAGCTTCTCGTTGCGCCCGTCCACGGTGACCCGCACCCCGCGCTCCACGAGGCGCCGCTCGAGCTCCCGCGCCCACGGCAGCACCGCGTCGGTGATGGGCAGCACCCGCGCCTGCTCCGGCGCGAGCCACGGCGGGAGGTCCCCGGCGAAGTGCTCCAGCATCACCCCGAAGAACCGCTCGATGGAGCCCAGGATGGCGCGGTGGATCATCACCGGCCGCTTCTCCTCGCCGTCCGCGTCCACGTAGGCGAGGCCGAACCGCTCCGGGAGGAGGAAGTCGAGCTGGATGGTGGCGAGCTGCCACTCGCGGCCGATGGCGTCGTGGACCACGAAGTCGATCTTGGGCCCGTAGAACGCGCCCTCGCCAGGGTTGACGGTGTACCGCACGCCCCGCGCGTCCAGCGTCCCGCGCAGCACCCGCTCCGCGTGCTCCCAGATCACCGGGTCGCCCATCGCCTTCTCGGGGCGGGTGGAGAGGAAGATCTCCGGCTCGGTGAACCCGAACAGCCCGTACACCTCGAAGACGAGGTCGAACAGGGCCTCGATCTCCCCCTCGATCTGCTCGGGCGTGCAGAAGATGTGGGCGTCGTCCTGCGAGAACGAGCGGACCCGGGTGAGCCCGGTGACCACGCCCGAGCGCTCGTACCGGTGCAGCCGCCCGAAGTCGGCCAGCCGGATCGGCAGGTCCCGGTAGGAGCGCCTGGCCTCGCCGTAGATGAGGCAGTGCGAGGGGCAGTTCATGGGCTTGATGGAGAACTGCCGCTTCCCGACCTCGTCGTGGGCGTCGGCGAAGAACATGTTCTCGCGGTAGTTGTCGTAGTGCCCCGAGCGCTTCCAGAGCGACACGTCGAACACCTGCGGGGTGATCACCTCGTCGTACCCGTAGGCGCGGTACTTCTCGCGCATCAGGGCCACGAGCTCCCGGTACACCACCGCCCCCCGGGGCAGGAAGAACGGGCTCGCCGGTGCCTCCGGGTGGAAGCTGAACAGACCCAGCTCGCGCCCCAGCCGCCGGTGGTCGCGGCGGCGGATCTCCTCCAGGCGGGCGAAGTAGGCGTCGAGCTCCTGCTTCGTGGCGAAGGCGGTGCCGTAGATCCGCTGCAGCAGCTCCGCCGACTCGTCGCCGCGGAAGTACGCGCCCGAGGCCTCGAGCAGCTTCACCGCGCCGATCTGGCCCGTGCGCTGCACGTGCGGCCCCCGGCACAGGTCGAGGAAGTCGCCGTGGCGGTAGAGGGTGATCGTCTCGCCCTCGGGGATCTCCTCGAGGCGGATCAGCTTCAGCGCCTCCCCCCGCTCCTCCATGAGCCGCCGCGCCTCCTCCCGGCTCACCTCGATCCGCTCGAAGGGGAGGTCCTCGGCCAGGATCCGCCGCATCTCCTCCTCGATCCGCTCGAGGTCCTCCGGCCGGAACGGGCGCGGGAACCGGAAGTCGTACTGGAACTTCTCGGAGTGGTCCTGGCGGCCGGCGTCGATGGGGGTGCCGGGCCACAGCCGCTTCACCGCGTCGGCGAGCACGTGCTCCGCGGAGTGGCGGATCACCTCGCCCGCCTCGGGGTCGCGCACGGTGACGATGCGCAGCTCGCAGTCGGTGGCAAGCGGCGTGCGCACGTCCACCAGGCGGCCGTCCACCAGGCCGGCCACCGCGTCCCGCGCGAGCCGCCTTCCGATGCGGCCGGCGACCTCCAGGACGGTGGTCCCCCTCGGGACCTCCATCCGCGAGCCGTCCGGCAGCGTGATCCGCACCGTCTCCGCCACGATTCCCCTCCGCGTCACACGAAAAACCCCGGCGATGGGCCGGGGTGGTCGTCGGGATGGTAGGCGCGCGCGGACTCGAACCGCGGACCTCATCCGTGTGAGGGATGCGCTCTAACCAACTGAGCTACGCGCCTCGATCCTCGTGGTAGGCGCGAGCGGACTCGAACCGCTGACCTCTACCGTGTCAAGGTAGCACTCTAACCAGCTGAGCTACGCGCCTACACCGGCTACCGACGGGTGGCCCCCAGGGGGCGCTTTCCCGGACCCGCCCTCGACCGTCATCGCACTCGCAAAGATCGTTCCCCACGAGGGGGAGGAGGATGCTACCAGCACGCCCCCGCGGTGTCAACCGCGGCCCCCCGTCCGAGCCGGGCTCCGCACCGGGAGCGGGTCCTGGCCCGTGACCGCAGCCGCCCACCGGCGGGGCGCGAGCCCCTGCTCCGAGACGAACACTGTCCCCAGCTCCCTGGTCGCGTCCCGTGGCGGGGAAGCAAGGGACCGTCCCCCACTCGTCCCCATCCGGGCCGGGGGTTCTCGGGCCCCCGCTCCCGACGACCCGGCCGTTCCCTGGGCGATCGCGACGCGGTGTGCGCATCGCGAGGGAACGCCCGGCCGCGAACGGGCGACCCCTCCAGCCGCGCGGCGGGAGCTCGCTCCTGAGGACTCGACTGGCGTAACCCCATGGCCCGCGCGAGGCCGCGCCCCGTGCCGGCCGATCCGGGCCGCGTGCCGTGGCCTGGGCCTCACCACCCCCGGCCGCGCTCGAGCCGGTCGACGCGCTCGGAGAACGACCGGCCGGGCTCGGGGGGCGCCCACCGCCCCCCCGGGTAGAACCGCGCGGCCAGCTCCTCGGGAAGCGGCTCGAAGCCGGGGACGGTTCCCGACCAGGCCTTCACGCTGGCGCGCAGCCGAGCCGTCTCCCCCTCGGTCCGCTCGATCGCCGCGAGAAGCCGGTCGAGATCGAGTCCCGAATAGGTGAACGGGAAGGTGGTGCCTCCGCCGCGCCCCGCATCCCTGATCTCGCGGGCGGCGTCGCTCCCCAGGAAGCGGAGGAACCGGAACGCGAGCGTGGCCCGCGCCGCGAACCCGGGCGAGAGCTCGCTCCAGAGGGCGGCCATCGCCTCGGCCACCGCCCCGCTCTCCTGTTCCACCTCCCGCCACGAACCGTTGGCCTCGACGTAGACGGGTGGCAGTTCCTCGGGCTCGAGACCACGGACCCACGTCAGCAACCTCTCGCGCGCCGACCCACCTGCCCGCCGTGGCGCGCCCCGTTCCGGGGGCGCCAGCGCCTTCTCGAGCAGCGCTCCCAGCTGCTCCATGGCCTCGGCGTCGCCCGCGAGCTCGAGCCACAGCAGGCGGTCCGGGAGGGTCATGTCCTCGAGCAGCCTCACCGCGTCACCACGAGGAGAGCTGCACGTCCTGTACCGCAACCCTTCGCCGTCCGGCCAGCGAAACAGCGCCTCCGCACAGCTGGGGGTCCGCGCCGCCACGGCCACGTCGAGGTACTCGCGAACCAGCCCCGCGCGCCCCGCCGCGCCCGCCTCGTGCCAGCGGGTGGCCACTCGCTGCAGGATCCCGGTGAGCCGCGAGCGCTCGGCCGGGCGGAGCTCGGACGCCGTGACCTGGCGGTAGGTCACGAGGAGCACCTCGACGCCGTCGCCAGCCCCGCCAAGGGTCAGGTGCTGATACTGGACCAGGAACGGTAACGTCGCGGACGCGACGGCCGCGGACACCGCCAGGAACGCTCGCATCGCACGCCTCCCCGGTTCTACCCGTTGCACGCGTTCGCGAGGCAGTCGAGCAGGCGGTACTGGTAGTGTCGCTCGACCTCGCCACGGCACCTCGCGTACAGGGCGGGGATCCGCTTCAGGTACTCGCAGTAACAGAGCGCCCAGTCGCGGTACGCCTGGGCGTTGCAGCGGCAGTCCGCGCAGGGATCGCCGGTTCCTGCGCACCATTTCGGCCAGAGGTCGCACGCGTCGGCAGGTGGAGCGCCCACCAGGATCGCCGCGGGACCCGCCACCAGCGCGGCGAGGAGCACGGCGGACGCCGCGCCGCTCCGGTGGTGCCGCTTCTCTGGGCCGTAGCTCATGCCGCTCACCTGCCCGGATGACGCTCTCCCGGAAACCTCGCTTCCCGGGAGCTCGAATCGAGGAGGATGCTACCAGCACGCCCCCGCGGTGTCGACCGCG
>CAYTTB010000103.1:0-8039 GCA_964440565.1 uncultured Thermoanaerobaculia bacterium | reverse complement strand
AGTACTCGGTGCCGTACTGGCTGACGGGCAAGGAGGTGGAGGTCCGGGGTGCGGGACGCCGGGCCGTGGTCCGAGACGCGGGCGGCGGACCCCTCGGGGATGGCGCGGGTGCGGTCCATCGCCACCACGGGTGTCTCGGGCGGCTGGTCGAGCGGTGTCTACACCTACGACGGAGCGGGGAACATCGTCACCATCGGCGGGGAGCGGTACCTCCCGGATCCCGGTCCGAGCCGCTGCGCCCGTCGATCCGCACCGCGCCGTGGGGCGTGCGCAGCGCGGCCACCTGGCCGCCGGGGAGCGGGAGGCGGCCCGCGGGGCGGCGCGCGGCGGCGGGGAGCCGGCCCCGCCAGAGGCCGTGGCGGGCCGTGCCCACCCAGACCCATCCGGGCTCCGATGGGTCCCACGCCACGGTGCGCGCCGCGAGGCCGGGAGGACCCGGGATCGCACGCCACGAGTGCCCGCCGTCGGAGCTGAGGTAGAGGCCCCAGCCGCGGCGTCCCGGCGCGCACGCCACCACCAGGTCGTGGTGTGCGCCGGGGGAGGACGCGGGCGGGCCGCACCCGGCCGCGGGCAGCGGGACGCGGCGCCAGCTCTCACCGGCGTCGTCGCTCGCGAGGAGCGTGCCACCGCCCTCGGGGGTGTGGAGGTAGACGCGGCCGCCGGCGGCCGCGACCAGGTGCCACCGCTCGAGGCGCGGAAGCTCCGGCGCCGCCACCTGGGTCCAGCGTCGCCCGTGGTCGGTGGATCGGTACATGGCGCCCCACTCGCCCCCGGCCGCCAGCGCGACCCCGGGAGCGTCCGGAAGGAACACCACCGTGTCCGCGCTGGCCTCGCCGGTGAGGGCCCCGGTCCAGGAGCCGGTGACGGGGTGGAACGCCACCACCCCGAACCGGCCCGCGGCCAGGACCACGTCGGGGTCGTACGGGTCGGGGGCGAGCTCGAAGAACCACGCGCGGGGGACCGGGGGCGCGGCGCGGCGCCAGGTGCGGCCGCCATCGTCGGAGACGAACAGCGTGTCGCCGGAGGTGTCCGCGTCCGAGGCGAAGGCGGTCGCGTACAGCCGCCGCGGGTCGCGCGGGTCGCGCGCCAGGGCGTCCGCCGGAACGCCGTCCACCGGTGCCAGCCGCCGCCAGCCCGCCGCGTCGAGCGCCAGGTCCCCGGAAGGGGTGCGGATCACCGTCGCGAGAGGCGCGCCGTCGGGGGAGGGGAGGACCGCCGTCACCGGCATCGCCTCGAGCCCGTCCGTGGCCAGGCGGAAGGTCCGCCCGCCGTCGTCGCTCCGTAGCACGCCGGGCCAGGGGATCCCGCGCGGCGGCACGGTGGCGGCGAGCCAGACGGCGGCGGGATCGCGCGGGTCGGGGAGGACGTCGGTGTACGAGCCGTCACGCAGCGGCATCCGCCGCCACGAGAGGCCGCCGTCGGTGCTGCGGAGGAGGACCTGCGGCCCCACCGCCCAGACCAGGGCGGGGTCGGCCGTGGAGAACGCCACCCGCCGGATCGGTCCGTCGGTGGGCCACGTCGCCCAGGTGCTCCCGCCGTCTGTGGAGGTGTACAGCGCCGCGTCGTCGCCCACCACCACGACCTCCGGATCGAGGGGGCTCGAGGCGATGGCGCTCTGGGCGCCGTGGGAGGGATCCGTCGCCTCGGCCCACCTCTCCCCGCCGTCGGTGGACAGGCGCGGCGCGCGGGCCGCGGGCAGCACCCACAGCCCGCGGCCCGGCACGGCCGCGAGGCCGGCGATGCCGTCGGGAAGCGCCAGCAGGAGCTCCGCTCCGCCGCCGGGGAGGAGCCGGAACACCCCGCGCTCGCCGAGGGCGCCGGCCACCACGAGCGCGCCCGGCAGCCACGGGTCGGGCACGGCGCGGTACAGCCTCGATCCGCCCGGGGCGGACCACCGCAGGGTCCACTCCCGGCCGCCGTCACGCCCGATCACCACCGCCGGACGGTCGCCGAGGCCGGGACAGCCCTCGACGAGGGCGATGGGATCGCCCGGGTGGACCGGGTCGAACAGCAGGTCCAGCACGTGCGCCGGTGGAAGGGGAGCCTCCTCCCAGGCGAGGCCGCCGTCCCGGCTCAGCCAGACGCCGCCGCCGTCGGTGAACGCGACGGCGGCCCCGTCCGGGCTCGTGGCCAGCCGCGTGGGGAGCGCTCCGGGCGGCCCCAGCGGCTCCCAGGTGCCGGCGCCGGCCGGGCCGGTGGCGAGGATCGTGACCGTGACGAGGATCGCGGTGCGTCGCATCGCCGTCCCTCCGCGCCGTGGTGTTCGTCCCGGATACGAAGATACCCGCCGCCACGTTGGGGCGCAGGCGGGCCGGTCGGGCGGGGGTCACGGGCGAGACGCCGCCCGCTCCCACAGCACGTAGCCCGCCCACCGTGCCAGCGGGCGGTAGTGCCGCCGGAGGGCGGCCCGGGCCGCGGCGGGGAGCGTCCCGGCGCCGTCGCCCCGCGAGGCGGGGCCGAGGATCACCCACCGGTTGGCCGGGCGGGCGAGGTCCGCGGCCAGGGTGTCCTCGAGCCCGGGAAGATCGCGGTGGCGCGGCAGCGCCGAGAGGAAGCGCGTCCCGGGAGGGAGCCCCTCCACGGCGTACCAGCCCGGGCACCACGGCAGCGCGATCGCGGTCTCGCCGGGCCGGCGGGGCAGGCCGGCCCACGGCGGCGCCCCCTCCACGAGGCGGACACCCAGCGAGCGGCCGTGCCCGGCAGGGTAGGGGACGGCGGGTTCCATCGCCCGCTGGAGCGCGAGGAGGCCGGCGGCGGCCGCCGCCACGGCAAGCAGGGCCGGCGCCACCAGCCGCCGCAGCCGCCGCACCGATCCCCCGGCGACCGCCACGGCCACCGCCGCCACCGGAAGGTGCTCCCGCAGGTGGGCGAGATCGGGCATCTCCCAGACGAAGTGGGGCGCCAGCGCGAGCGCCGCGGCGGCGGCCAGCGCCGGAGCGGGGGAGGCCAGCCCGCGCCGCCATCGCCGGAGCCCCCAGGCGAGGAGCGCGAGCTCGGCCAGCGGGACCGCGACCCGGAGCGCCGGAACCGCCAGCGCCGCGAGGTCGCGTGGCGAGGCCACCGCGGTGGGAGGGGCGACGGGCATCGCGGTGCGCCCGCCCGGCGTGAGTCGCTCCAGCAGCAGCGCCAGGCGCCACGCCTGGTGGTCCACCGCCGGGCCGAGCTGTCCGTGGGCCGCCGCCACCGCCGCCCAGAGCCCGGTCCCGGCGGCGAACCCCGCCGCGGCCACGGCGCCGCGGCGGATGCGGGGCCCCGGGGGGAGCAGGGCGGCGGCCGCCGCCAGCGCCATCAGCAGCACGGCGGCGTCCTCCCGCCACGGCAGGAGCAGGCCGGCACCGAGACCGGTGAGCGCGACCCGCTCGCCGGCCCGCTCCAGGGCGAGCGCCGCCGCGGCCACGGCGGCGAAGGCGGGCAGCTTCTCGGAGCCGGTGCCGGCGGCCCCCAGGAGCACGGCCAGCGCCCACGCGGCGCGGGTTCCGGCCGCGCGGGCCACGCCCGGCGCGAGCAGGGCCGCGGCGAGCCCGCACAGGGCGCCCTGGGCGAGGCGGAGCGAGGCGATCCGCTCGCCCAGGGCCGCGATCCACGCCCCGAACCAGGCGTACTGCCCGAACGGGTACAGGAGCTGAACGCGATCCAGGATCGGCTCGCCGCGGGCCCACCACGCCGAGAGCAGCCAGCGGAACCCGTCGTCCTGGAGGCCGAACGGGCGGGAGATGGCCTGGAGCGCGCCGATCGCCGCGGCGAGGAGGCCGCTCCCCACCGCCAGCGCCGGCGGGAACGGCCGCCGGCGCAACCTCCAGCCGAGGGCGAGGGCGCGGCGGGCGAGCGCCAGCCGGCGGCGGAGGCCGTAGCCGGTGCCGCCGCCGGGCCGCGGCACGCGCGGGAACGGGACCAGCGCGGCGGGCTCGTCCAGGGCCGCGAGGTGGGCCAGCAGGTAGTCGCCCGGCCGGGCGCGCTCGAGGAGGGCGTCCCGCACCTCGAGCCGCATCGCCACGAACAGCCCCACCCGTGCCGGCAGGCGGCTTCCCAGGAGCCGGAACAGCACCGCCTTGAACGCGCGCCCCGAGAGGATCTCGAGCGGCCCCGTCCACCGGCCGGTGCGGACACCGAAGGCGAGCCCGGCTCGCTCCCGCTCGAGGGCCTCGACCAGGCGTGGCACCGCCTCCGGTGGATCCTGGAGGTCGGCGTCCATGACCACCACCGTGTCGCCCCGCGAGGCGGCGAGACCCGAGAGGACGGCTGCGTTCTGGCCGAGGTTGGCCGGATGGCGCACGAGGCGGACAGGGACCCCCGCCCGCCGCGCGGCGGAGAGCAGGCGATGAGCGGTGTCGTCGCCGCCCCCGTCGTCGACACCCACCAGCTCCCAGCGCCTGCCCTCGAGCGCCGCGGCGAGCCGCCGCACGAGCTCGCCCACGGTGGCGGCGTTCCGGTACAGGGGGAGGACCACGCTCAGCTCGGGTGCGTCCATCAGTACCCCGCCTCGAGGTCCACCACGTTGAGGAGCGGCTCGCCGGCGGCGAACCGGCCGAGGTTCTCCTCGAAGAGCCGCTCCCAGCGGGGACGGCCGGTCTCGGGGGAGCGCCCCACGTGGGGGGTCAGCACGGCCCTCGGCTCCTCCCGCAGCCAGTGTCCCGGGGGCAGCGGCTCCTCGGCGAACACGTCGAGCCCCACCCCGCCCAGCCGGGGCAGCTGCTCCCGGAGCGCCGCGTCCTCGATCAGCGCGCCGCGGGCGACGTTCACCAGGAAGGCGCCGTCCGGGAGGAGGGAGAGCCGCCTCCGGTCGAGGAGCCCCCGGGTCGCCGGGGTGAGCGGCAGGGCCACCATCACCGCCCAGGCGGCGGCGAGCTCGTCGGGGAGCGCCTCCGACCCGGCCAGGGTCACACCCAGCGCGCGCGCGGCGTCCCGCGAGCGGTGCGGCCGGCGGCAGAGGGCGCGGACCTCGGCCCCGGACGCGACGAGCCGGCGGCAGATCGCCCGGCCCACCCCGCCGAAGCCGAGCACGAGCACCCGGCGTCCCGCGAGGTGGGGCAGCGGCCGCCGCTCCCACCGGCCGTCGCGCAGATCACGGTCGGCGGCGGCGACGCCCCGCACGGCGGCGAGCAGCAGGGCCAGGGCGTGGTCGGCGAGCTCGTCGTCGTAGACCCCGCGCACGTTGGTGACCACGATCCCGCGCCGGCGGAGGAGCGGGTCGGAGAGCACCAGGTCCATCCCCACCGAGTTCGACTGGAACCAGCGCAGCCGCCGCGCCACCGGGAGCGTCTGGAGGAAGAACCGGTTGCCCAGGATCGCCACCGCCCCGGGGGCGGCGGCCAGCGCCTCGGCCTCGGTGGCCGCCACCACGAGCTCGTGGTCCGGGGCGGCCGCGCGCAGGCGCGCGAGATGCTCGGGGTGGGGCCGGTAGAAGAGCAGGACGCGCCTCATGCCGTGGCCTCGGCCCAGCGGCGCACGGCCGCGGCGAACGCCTGCCGGTCCCGCTCGATCTCCTCCGGGTCCCTCCGGGCG
The DNA here is from genome assembly GCA_964440565.1 of uncultured Thermoanaerobaculia bacterium. Taxonomy (GTDB): domain Bacteria; phylum Acidobacteriota; class Thermoanaerobaculia; order Thermoanaerobaculales; family Sulfomarinibacteraceae; genus CAYTTB01. Next base: position 2,537 of record CAYTTB010000103.1, on the reverse strand, counting down.
AGGCGGTCCGCGGCGGCGGCGAGGCGGCGCATCTCGCACGCCCAGTCGCGCCCCTCGATGTCGCGCCGGAACGAGCGCCTGAGGAAGGAGAAGTCGCACCCGATCCGGACCATCTCGGCGAGCAGGAGGCGGCAGGGCACGGGGTGGCCGCGGTCCACGCAGGTGAGCCCGGCGAACCCGAACCGGGTGCCGGCGAACGCCTCGCGGAGCCGCTCCACCGTCCCGTCCACGATGGCGTCGAAGATCGTCCGCGAGCCCCGCTCGATGGCGAGGTCGTTGAGCCCCACGTAGACCAGCGCGAGGGGCAGCCGGGCGAGCTCCCCCGCCCGCGCCACCGCCTCCCGGGTCTCCACCAGGATCCCGGTGCGGCACCGGCCCTCCACGAGCTCCAGCAGGCGCTCCACCTCCGCCACGCCCCGCACCATGGGCAGGAGGATCGTGTCGGCGCCGCGGCGTACCGCCTCCTCCACCTCGGCCCGGGTGTGCTCCCCGAACGCGTTGATCCTGCAGATGACCTCCAGGCCGGAGACCGCCCCCACCCGCTCCAGATCCTCCGGGGTGTCGCGGTTGATCTCGGTGTCCCATCCCTTCTGGCGCACGTCCTTGCCGCGCCACTCCCAGTCCACCACGCACCCCGCCATCCCGGCGTCGCGGGCGCGGGCGGTCTCCGTGGGATCCGTGGTGAACAGGTACACCGCGATCATGCCGCCTCCGCCCAGGCCACCAGCGACGATCCCCACGGCAGCGAGACCCCTCCCAGGAGCCGGACCTCGGCCCGGTTCACCGCGCCGAGCAGGCGCGCCGCGAGCGGCGGCGGCCGCCGCTCGAGCGGCTCCGCGCGGCGCCAGCCGAGCGCCCGGCGCAGCAGCAGCAGCGGTGCGAGCGCCATCTGGTAGTGGGTGGCGCCCAGCGGGCGCCAGCCCGCGGCGGCGAGCTCCTCCTCGAGGCGGCGGCGGGTGTACCGGCAGCGGTGGCCCGCGGCCTCGTCGGCACCGCTCCACAGCAGCGGCGAGGCCGGGACCGTCACCAGCAGGCGCGCGCCCGGCGCCGCCAGGCGCCGCGCCTCGGCCAGGAACGGCCCCGGTGCCACGTGCTCCAGCACGTCGGCGGCCACGATCAGGCCGGCGCAGCCGCCGGCGAGCGGCACCCGGAACACGTCGCCCACCACCACCGCGCCGGCACCCCGGGCGGCGGCCCGGCGGGCCAGGAGCTCGTGGCCCTCCACTCCCACCACCGTCCGGGCGTGCCGGGCCAGGAGCGGGAGCAGCCCGCCGGCGCCGCAGCCGAGCTCCACCGCCAGCTCCACGGGTGAGGCCAGGAGCCGCTCGAGGCGGCGCCCGAGCAGCTCCCGGCGCGGCGGGAACCAGAAGTGGTCGTGCTCGAGCTCGAGGAGGTGGCGGGCCCGGTCGGCCCCGAACCCGGGAACCTCGGGCGGCGGCTGCACCAGGAGGAGCGGGCCCTCGCGCCGCGCCACGAGGCCGCACCTCGGGCAGGCCAGATCGCTGGGTTCCGCCCGGATCGGCTGGCGGCAGCGGGGACAGGCCCAGGGGATCCCCGGCGTCATCCCGGCCACACCCCCGTGAACAGCTGGAACGCGAGCACCGGCTCCAGGACGCGGAGGTGCTGGAGCCGGTCCTCGAGCCGTGCGCCCCAGGGGCGGTCGGTGACGAAGGGCGGGAAGCAGCCGAACCGTTCCAGCCCGAGCCCGGTGAACCCGGCCCGCTCCATCGCCCCCAGCACCACGCGCCGCCGCATCCGCACCACGCCACGATCGCCGCGCCAGGTCATGCCGGGCGTGAGGGCGATCTGGACGTAGTACAGCGGGTTGTACGCGTTGGGCTCGAGGAAGGCGACGCGCGCGCCGGGCTCCAGCACCCCGGCCAGCCCTCGAAGCACCGCGTCGAGATCGTGCATGTGGTGGAGGGTGAAGAACCCCACCGCGCGGGGGAAGCGGCGTTCGATGAGGCGCGGCGCGTCCGCGAGGTCGCCCGCCACCGTCTGGAGGCGAGGGGAGGCGGCCCGCCGGGCGAGACGGTCCAGCATCACCGGCGAGAGATCGAGGGCCGTCACCGTGAACCCGCGCTCCAGCAGTGGGATGGTGTACCGCCCGAGGCCCGCGCCCACCTCCAGCACGGGCAGCGTGGGGTCGAGCGCCGCCGCGCGCACCACGCGCTCCAGCTGCCGGGTCACGTACCGGGAGCGGCGCGGCCGCATGGTCCGCTTCTCACGGCTCTCGTAGTAGCGCCGCTGGTACCGGTTGTGCCGCTGCCGGCGCCGGGAGACCGGCTCCCCCATCATCCGCTCCTCTCGGTCGCTGGATGCGCTGTCACCCGATTATGCCCCAGCCGGACGGTACCGGCGCCGATCCTCCGGCCACGGGGCGGCGCGGCCGGGATCACGGGCAGCCGTCACAGACGGCGGTCCCGGTCACCGTCTCGGCTCCGGATCCGGCCTCGGTTCCGGCCACGGATGCGGATCCGGCCGCGGATGCGGTCGCGCCCGGCCCCGGCTCCGCCGGGCGCCACGGCGCGCTCGCG
>CAYTTB010000102.1:0-8129 GCA_964440565.1 uncultured Thermoanaerobaculia bacterium | reverse complement strand
GGCCGCGGTCACCGCCGTGGGTGGATCAGCCGCCAGGTGAGCGCGCGCACGCGGTCGAGGAGGGCGAGCGCTCGTGCCGCGCGCCCGGGATCCACGGCGCCCACGCGGGCGAGCAGCTCGAGGTGGCTTCCGGCCTCGAGCCCGCGCGCCTTCCGGCGCGTCCCGGCTCGCCCGTCGGGGATGGCCCTCACGGCGCGAACCACTCGGGTGCGAGGAACGGGAAGGCGAGGTCGTCACGAGCCCAGAGGGGGAGCGCCGCACCCCCGGCCGGGGCGGCGAGCAGCCGCTGGAGGCGGTCGCGGTGCTCGGCGAACCGGCGTTCGGCGTAGTCCCGCGCGGCACCGGTGGTGACCAGGAACGGCCAGTCCGAGGCCGCGAGCAGCATCAGCTGGTTGAGGATCGCGCGCCGCAGGGTCGTGGTGGCGGGGCGGCTCATCGCCGCCGCCACCGCCAGCTCCGACGACCCCAGCTCGTGCCACATCCACTCGGTGTCGGGGTTGACCCACACCCGGTGGTCGCCGCCCTCCCCCCACGAGCCCTCGGGGAGCGCCAGCCGGATTCGGGGCGGGCGCGCCTCCAGGCGGGCCGAGAGGGTGGTGAGCTCGAGCAGCGGATGCACGGCTGCCCGGCGCAGCACCGCCTCCAGCCAGGCCGGCCCTTCGAACCACCAGTGGCCGAACAGCTCGGTGTCGAAGGGGCAGACGGCGACGCCGTCGTCGAGGCCTGCGAGGTGAGCCAGGAGCTCCACGAAGTGTTCCGCGTGCGCGGCCACCGCCTCCTCCGCGGCGGACGGGTCGTACGGCTCCTTGTCCGCCAGGTCGGCGCGGGGGTGGGTGACGCGCCACAGGCGCAGGCCCGACGGCCAGTGTCGCTTGTGGAAGTCCAGGTAGCGGGGGTCGCCAGGGTAGCCATGGTCGCGGGACCACACCTGGAGCGCCGAGCGCGGTTCGCGCACGAAGGCGGCGACCGAGCTGCCCGCGATCAGGATGGGCTCCGCCACCGCCCCTTCCACCACCGCGGGGACGGGCCCGGCACCCGCGCCGGAGGAGGCGGCGGCGGGCTCGCCGCCGAGCACGAGGTGGGTGTCCACGACGGTCCAGCGGAAGCGGTGCCGCTCGAGGAAGGTCTCGAGACCGGGACGGAACGCCTCCTCGGCCCCCGTCACCGGGTGGCGCCACGGGCCGGCGGGCCGGTAGGCGCACTCCGGGAGCCACACGCCCGCCGGGCGCGCCCCGAACAGCCGCTCGTGCATCGCCACCGCGGTGGCGAGCTCCAGGTTGACGAGGTGTGGGGTGTGGACGAGCGGCAGGTAGGCGTGAGTGGCGGCGCAGGTGCCGAGCTCCACCGCACCCTCCCCCGCGAGGTCGGCCAGCGCCCCCACCAGGTCGCGGCCGATGCGACGCCAGACGGTGGCGGCACGGTCGAACCGGGCCGCCCACCAGCCGGCGAGGGGCTCCTCCGCCATCGCCTCGCGTGCCGCCGCCAGCCGCTGCGCGAGGTAGCGGTCCACCAGCTCGCGCGAGCGCGGATCGGCGAGCTGGGCGACGAGCACCGGCGACAGGGTCACGGTGAGGAGACCCGAGAGACCCTCCCGGCGGAGGCGCTGGAGCATCTCGACGAGCGGCAGGTAGCAGTGGACCACGGCCTCGGCGAGCCAGTCCTCGCCGTGCGGCCAGGTGCCGTGGCCCAGCACCCACGGCAGGTGGGTGTGGAGCACGAAGGCCAGCGCCCGCGGCCGCGGCCGGCCCACCACCGGCGGCGCCTCCCGCTCCTCCGTGGCGGTGACCGCGGGCCGGTGCGCCGCCTCCGGACCGGGCTCGGTGGGCACGGGCGGCGTCCCCTCCGCGGCGCGACGCGGCGGCCGGGAGCGTGCGCTCCGCCGGCGGGTCACGGGCGGGGCGGCGCTGCCGCCGCCCCCGGCGCTTCCCGTCCACGTCGCCCACCGCCGTACCGTGGAGCGGGCGAGACCGAGCTCGCGCGCCGCGGCGGCGGCGTCGCCGCCGTGCCGCCGCACCGCCTCGGCCACCTCGCGCCGGGCCGCGTCCCTGACCTCGGGGTCGCGGCTCGTCAGCCGCTTCCGGATCGTGCCGTCATCCACCATCCGTCCCTCCCTCGGGATCGGTCTCGCGCAGGTACCGTGCTGCCTCCTCGGGCGGCGTCGGGTTGATGGTGAGCCCGGAGCCCCACTCGAACCCGGCGATGCGGGTGACGCGGGGGATCAGCTCGAGGTGCCAGTGAAAGTCGTGCTCCAGCGTGTCCCAGTAGCCGGGCCGGCCGGGGCGGGGGTGGGGGCTCGGGGCGGTGTGCAGGACCATGTTGTAGGGCGGGTCGTCCAGCAGCGACCGGATCCGCCGCATGAGGTCGCCGAGCAGGGCCGCGAGGGCCTCGAGGTCGCCGTCCGAGGCGAGCGCGAAGTCGTGGAGGTGCCGTCGCGGCAGCACCCAGGTCTCGAACGGCAGGCTCGCGGCGAACGGCTCGACGGCCACGTACCGCTCGCTCTCGAGCGCGATGCGCTCGCCGAGCGCCGCCTCCTGCTCCAGGATGTCGCAGAACAGGCAGCGTTCCTTGCGCGCGAAGTGCTCGCGCGCCGCCCGCAGCTCCTCCACCACGAACGGGGGGATGATGGGGGTGGCGATGAGCTGGGAGTGGGGGTGGGCGATGGACGCCCCGGCCTCGAGCCCCGAGTTCTTGAACACGAGGATGTACCGGAGGCGCGGATCGCGCCGGAGGTCGAGCAGCCGCGCGCGCCATGTCCGGAGCACGGCCGCGATCTCCCACGGTTCCATGTCGGCGAGGTCGCGACGGTGATCGGGGTGCTCCACGATCACCTCGTGAGCCCCGGCGCCACCGACCGCGTCGTAGAGCCCCACCGCCCGGCGACGGGGCTCGGCCTCGATGCGCAGCGCCGGGAACTTGTTGGGCACCACCCGCACCTGCCATCCGGAGCCGTCGGGCCGGTCGAGGCGCGCGATCTCGGGCGGGGTGAGGGCCTCGCGCCCCGGCTCGAAGGGGCAGGCGGCGGGGTCGGGGCGGTCGTGGCGCGCCGGCCGCACGAACTCGTGCGGACGCAGCCTCCGCTCCGCGGCCACGATCACCCAGCGGCGACGGACGGGATCGAACCTGAGCTCCGACATCACAGCTCCTCGTCCACCTCGAGAGGCCGCAGCTCCGTCCCCAGGCGTCGCCCGCCCACCGTCACCCACAGGCGGACACCCGCTGCAGGCCGCCACGGCAGCGACACCTCGAGCACCGCGCCCACCGCCCATCGCGGCCCCCCGGGCACGGGTTCGTCGCCGGGCTCCACCCTCACCACCGAGCCCGACGGGTCCTCCAGCTCGACACGCTCCACCTGCGCCCCCGGACGCACCAGCACGTGCAGCAGCTCGCCGTCGCCCCACGCCGCGAGGGCGATCCCTCGCTGCTCCCTCCACGCCGCCAGGCTCCACTCGAAGTACGAGGTGATGCGGCCGTCGAGGACCGGGGGGCGCCAGCGGCGGGACACCGGCACCTCGAGCCGTGGCAGCGCCGGCTTGAGCGGCCGTCCGAGCGACTCCGGCGGCGCGACCCCCGCGGCCTCGCAGGCGTCGGCGAGGTGGTGCCGGAAGATGGCGTCGTAGAGGGGGGCGTGGGGCGAGGGGTTGTCGTCACCGAGCCACCAGAACCAGTCGGAGCCCTCGGCGAGCAGCATGGACGCGGGGAGGCGGGCGGGATCGTCGGGGAGCAGCTCGCGCACCTCGGCCAGCAGCGCCCAGGCGCGGGCCTTCTCGGGGTGGCCGATCCAGGTGGCGAAGGTGCCGCCGATCCACGATCCCGGGTGCAGCCGCTCGAGCGTCCCGGCGTCGGGGCGAGTGGCGAGGTCGCGGCAGGTGGCGGGCACGAGGCCGGTCTCCCCCCGGGCCACGGCGGCCAGCAGCTCCTCGAGGAACACCGCCCCGCCTGCCGGGTAGTGGGCCCACGGGTTCTCGCCGTCGAGGGCGATCACCACCGAGGCCTCGGCCGGCAGCCCCCGGGCGAGGGCGGCGAGGCGGTCCACCAGGTCGCGGGCGGCGGCGCGCTCGTCGTCCCAGTGGCCGTAGACGAACCCGATCCGGTCGGAAGCTTCCCGGTGCCGGAAGAGGAGCACCGGCCCCTCGCCGCCGAGCCGCCACGGGCGGTACACCTCACCGGAGGCCACGGGGTCACGGCCCAGCGAGCGGGCGAGGATCTCCTGGTCCGTGACCAGCCACGCCACCCCCGCCTCGGCGTAGAGGTGGACAGCAGCGGCGGAGACGGCGCCCTCGGGGGGCCAGCAGCCGACCACATCGAGCCCCCGGGCGCGCGCGAACGCCAGGCCCTCGGCGATCTGGCGGCGGGCGTCCCCGGGTCGCGAGAACGCGGGGACCTCGGGCGCCGGCGCGGGCGCCCAGCTCTCGGTCACGATCGCCGTGTCCAGGAGCAGGGGCACGATGGGGTGGGCGTGGGGGCTGGTGGCGATCTCCACGCCCGGGATCGCGGCCACCCGCCGGAGCCGCTCGAGGAGAACGCGTGGCTGGCGCCGGAGCCAGGCGGCGGCGGCCGCGTGGTCGGCGGGGGCGAACCGCCGCCCACGGCGGAGCAGCGGCTCGAGCTCGGGCGCGCGGGCGGCCGCCGCCCCCGCGTGGGCGAGGACGGTGAGCACCTGCAGGTCGCGGATCTCGGCCGGGCCCAGCGCATCCGCAGGTTCGCGGCCGCGCACCTCGGCCGAGCGGAGGCTCGCCAGCAGCTCCTCGAGCCGGGGCAGCGCCTCGAGCCGCCGGGGCGGGACGTGCGGGGCCCAGGCGGCCACCTCGCGGCGGCCGCTCTCGTCCAGCGCCGCCACCGGGGTCGCGATGGCCGCGAGCGCAGGGTCGCGGACGGTGCCGGCCGCGTAGGCCTCGAGCTGCTCGAGAAGGGTGGGCACCACGTTCACCACCTGACCCGGGCAACGGGTCCGCTCGATGGCGCCGAGCAGCGTGGCGTACGCCCCGCCCGCGTGCAGCGCGACCCACGGGGCGTGGGCCACGCCGTCGGCGGTGCGGTAGGCCGGCTGGTGCAGGTGCCAGAGGAAGGTCAGGGTGGCCATGCGCGGCTCAGCCATCCTCCCGGATCCACCGCTCCACCATCTCCCCGTACTTCTCGAGCCATGCCGCCGCCTGGCCGGCGCTGTCCGCCTCCACCACCAGGTGCAGCCGCGGGGCGGTCCGGTCGGCGCGCAGCATCACCCAGCCGTCCTCCAGGTGGATCTTCACGCCCTCGACGAAGGAGGCCTCGCGCTCCTGGGCCATCTCGGCGAACCGCCGCATCACCGATCCCTTCCGCTCCATGGGGCACGAGAGCGTGCGGGTGGCGTAGGGGATGGCCGGAAGCCCCTCCGCGATCTCCTCGAGTCCGGTGGCGGAGAGCGCCAGCAGCTCCAGCAGCTTGCCGACGCCGAACATGGCGTCCGGGGCGGCGTGGAGCTCGGGGAAGATCACGTCGCCGGAGCCGCAGGAGGCGAAGGTCACGCCGGCCGCCTGGGCCGATCGCATCACCTGGCGCGGGTCCGAGGAGGTCTGGGAGACCGCGATCCCGTGCGACTCCAGCAGGCGAACCAGGGCCGAGGGGGCGAACGCGGGGAGCACGGTGCGCGCCTTCCCCGGAGCCCCGGGCCGCGGCCGCACCAGCAGGGCGGCGTACAGCATGGTCACGTCCAGGCCGCGCCAGATCCGCCCGCGCCGGTCGGCCAGCACCAGCCGCTCCGAGCCGGGCTCGATCCAGACGCCGAGGTCGGCCTCGAGGGTTCGCACGATGGAGGCCAGGCGCTCGTGGGCCACGACCACGTCCGAGGCCTGGAGCGCCCGATGCAGCCCCTCGGTCTGGGCGTTGAGCGAGACCTGCTCCACCCCGAGGCGGGCGAGCAGGCCCGGCAGCACCACCGAGGAGGACGAGTGGCTGTAGTCCACCACGATCCGGAACCGCCGCTGCCGCACCGCCTCGGCCTCGAGATGGCGCAGGAACTCCTCCTGGTACAGGTGGATCAGCGCCGGGCGGTCGTGGATCACGCCGACCCGGTCGTGGTCCACCCGCCGGAAGTCCTCGCGAAAGAACACCCGCTCGATGTTCTTCGCGGTGTCGGTGGAGATCTCGGCGCCCCCGGGGTCGTAGAAGCGGATCGCGGTCATCCCCTCCATCAGATGGACCTGCTGGAAGAAGACGCCGCCCACCTCGTGGCTCCCCTCCTGCTGCAGCCGCCAGCGCATGATGGGGATCGGCGTCATCCTGAGATCCGAGATGTCCACCCCGGCGGAGCCGACGCCGCCCACGAAGGCCCGCCGCAGCATGCGGGAGGCGGGGTGGGCGTCGCGCGAGGTGAGGATCACGGACCGCTCGGGCAGGAGCGCCCCGTACGCTGCGCCCAGCTTGGCGGCCACCTCCGGCGTGAGCTCGTAGTTCGTGAGCCCGACCACCGCCGACTCCTCGAACGCCGAGGTGCGCCACCGGGAGGCCCACACCATGTTCGTGTGCACGACCGCGAAGTCCTCGACGATCTTCCGCGGCCAGATCCTGACGCCTTCCTTGACGCGGACCTCTCGTCCGAGCTGGCTGCCGTCGCCCACCACCGCGCCGGGCTCGATCACCGCCCCCTCGCCGATCTCCGCCCGCTCGCAGATCACCGCCGACTCCACCCGGGCCCGGGGGCCGATCTCGGCGCCCGCCCAGACCACCGCGCCGCGCAGCTCCGCCCCGGCGCGGATCGTCGCGCCGGGGCCCACCACCGTGTTCTCGAGGCGCGCGCCGGGCTCCACCTCGACGTCGTGCCCCAGGACCACGGTGCCACGGAGCTCCACCCCGTCGAGACGTACCTCGCCCTCGGCGCGGACGTCGCGGCCGACGAGGTTGAGGGGACGGCCCGGCACCTCGATCCCGCGCACGACCCCGGCGCAGATGTCGCGGTGCACCTCGAGGTAGGCGTCGGGATCGCCGACGTCACGCCAGTACCCCTCGCGGACGGCTCCATGGATGGGGCGCCCGGCCTCGAGCAGGGCGGGGAAGAGGTCCTTGGAGAAGTCCACGGGGCCGTCCTCGGCCACCGCCTCCAGGGCGGAGGCCTCGAGGACGTAGATCCCGGTGTTGACGGTGTCCGAGAACACCTCGCCCCAGGTGGGCTTCTCCAGGAAGCGCTGCACGCGGCCGTCCGGGGCCGTGATCACGATCCCGAACTGGAGCGGGTTGGCGACGCGGGTGAGGGTGATGGTCACCTCGGCGCCGCGCTCGCGGTGCTCGGCGGCGATCCCGGCGAGGTCGAAGTCGCACACCACGTCGGCGGAGACCACCAGATAGCTCGGCGAGGGCGCCAGCGCGGCGCCGCGCTTCACCGCTCCGGCGGTGCCGTAGTCGGCGTCGGCGGTGTAGTGGTGGAGACGCATCCCCATCCGGGAGCCGTCGCCGAAGTACTCGGTGATGACCTCGGGCTGGTGGTAGAGCAGCAGCACCGCCTCCTCGAACCCCGCTCGCCGGAGCGACGCCAGCACGTGCTCGAGGATGGGACGGTTGACCACCGGCAGCATCGGCTTGGGCCGGCTGGCCGACAGCGGCCGGATCCGGGTGCCGAACCCGCCCGCCATGACGATGGGGATCATGAGCGGCCTCCCTCCCGGACCGCGACGCGCGTCTCCCCGGCCGTCGGGGTCATGGGCCCTCCCCCGGTCCTCCCAGCCGCCCGTCCGCGGCCATCTCGTCGATCTCCTCCTCGGTGGCGAAGGCGGCCGGGTCGTCGTTGCCGCAGACCGGGCACACCGCCTCCTGCACCCTGCCGTCCTTCCACTCGAAGACGTACACCGGGCTCTCGCATTCGAGGCAGATGAGGTAGTCCGGGATCACCGCCCACCCTCCGTCGAGCTCGCAGGAAAGGTACCACAGAACCTGCCCACCGGCCCTCGCCGGGAGCGTCCCGCCGGCGCGGCCGGGCTCACGGCCAGCCGTCGCAGGTGGCTGCCGCGGTCACCGTCTCGGCTCCGGATCCGGCCTCGGTTCCGGCCCCGGATGCGGATCCGGCCGCGGCTGCGGTCGCGCCCGGCCCCGGCTGCGCCGGGCGCCACGGCGCGCTCGCGGTCCAGGGAGCGCGGGCTTCAGCCCGCAAGGGCCTTCCGGCT
>CAYTTB010000101.1:2574-8290 GCA_964440565.1 uncultured Thermoanaerobaculia bacterium | reverse complement strand
GGGGGCGTTCGGGGTCGCGCGCCTCGAGTGCCCGGGATGGCGGGGAAGGAAGGCGGCCGGGGCGGCGGGTGGAGGCCGGGCGCGAGCGCGCTCACCCGAAGAGCTCCTCGAGGAGCTCGGCCCTGGAAAGGGCGTGATGACGTCCGACCTCGTCGAGGATGGCGGCGAGCGTGCCCACCCTGAGCGTGCGGTGTGCCGGGATCGTCACGTGGTGCCGGCCTCCCCGCCCGGTGGTCAGGCGGATGTGGCTTCCGCTTCGTCTGGTGACGGTGTAGCCCAGCCGGCCCAGCGCCCTGGCGAGCTCCGCGCCCGACAGGTCGCGCGGAAGCCTCATACCGCGAGGACGCGATCGCGCACGAAGTGGAGACGGATCGTCCTGGGCAGCGACTCGTCGTCGAAGTGACAGCGGACGGCGTCGCGGACCGCCTCCTCCAGCTCGGCGGCGGTGTCGGCCTCGGTGAAGATGGGTTCGCCGAGGGCGCGTGCGGTGTACCCGCCCTCCGGGGCCTCCTCCACCAGGAAGACGATCTCGTCCACGGACGCAGTCTACCACCCCGGTCCCGCGCGGCGGGGGGCGGCGTGGGGGAGCTGGGGTGAGGAGGTCAGGAAGTGAGGGGGTGAGGGAGTGAAGGAGTGAGGGGCGCGGCGGCCTCCGCGAGGGATCCGGTCGCTCGCTGTGGGGACGGGCGTCCTCGCCCGCCGTGGGTGGAGGGCGCGCGCCCGCGCCGGGCGGGCGGCATCGGCTACACTCCCGCGGGTGGCCGGGGGCCACGGGAGGTGGAGATGAGCCGGATCGAGCTGGACGAGAGGGACCGGAAGGAGCTGCTGGCGCGGTTCCTGCGCTACGTGCAGGTGGACACGCAGTCGTCGGAGGACTCGGAGAGCCTCCCCTCGACGGAGAAGCAGAAGGACCTGGGGCGGATGCTGGTGGAGGAGCTCCGGGAGCTCGGGTGCGCCGACGCGCGCATGGACGAGTGGGGCTACGTCTACGCGTCGCTGCCCGAGCGGCTTCCGGAGGGCCACCCGGCGGTGGGGAAGGTCCCGGCGGTGGGGCTCATCGCGCACCTGGACACCTACTTCGGCACCCCGGGGGGTGGGGTCAAGCCGCAGGTGATCGAGCGGTACGACGGCGGCGACATCGTGCTGCCCGGTGACCCGTCGCAGGTGATCCGGGCGGCGGACAACCCGAACCTGGCCCGCTGCGTCGGCCACACCATCGTCACCTCGGACGGGACCACGCTGCTGGGCGCCGACGACAAGGCCGGGATCGCCGAGATCGTGACCGCCATCGCCTGGCTCGGGCGGCACCCCGAGGTCCCCCACGGGCCGATCCGCATCGCCTTCACGCCCGACGAGGAGGTTGGGCGGGGGACGGAGCGGTTCGACGTGGAGGCGTTCGGGGCGCGCTGCGCCTACACCCTGGACGGGTCGGACCTGGGCGAGATCGAGGACGAGACGTTCTGCGCCGACACCTGCGTGGTGACGGTGGAGGGGTACGACGTGCACCCCGGATACGCCAGGGGCAAGCTGGTGAACGCGGTGCGGGCGGCGGCGGCCATCGTGGAGCGCCTGCCGGAGGGGTTCCTCCCCGAGACCACCGAGGGCCGGCAGCCGTACCTCCACCCGTACACGATCTCCGGCGACGTCAGCCGGGTGGAGATGAAGCTGCTGGCACGGGCGTTCACGGTGGAGGAGCTCGAGGAGCGGGAGGCCGCCCTGCGGGAGGCGATCGCGGAGGTGGAGCGGGCGTTCCCGGGGGCGAAGGTGCGGCTCGAGGTGCAGGAGTCGTACCGCAACATGAAGTACAGGCTGGAGGAGGACCCGCGGGTCGTGGAGTTCGCCCTCGAGGCGGCGCGGCGCGCCGGGGTGGAGCCGGTCCGCCACGCGATCCGCGGCGGCACCGACGGGGCGCGGCTCTCCTTCATGGGCGTGCTGACGCCCAACATCTGGGCCGGGGGCCAGAACTTCCACTCGGTGCGCGAGTGGGTGAGCCTGGAGTGGATGGCGAAGGCGGTGGAGGCGACGCTCCACCTCCTCCAGATCTGGGTGGAGCGCTCGGCCGCCCCCTCGTGAGGGGCACCTCGGCAGACGTACCCGCAGGCATCCTGGGCGCGGCGCGGGCGCCGGTCCGGGAAGGGGGTCAGGAGCCGGCGGCCAGGGCACGGAGCGCGCGCTCGAGCACCGCGTCCCGCCGCTCGTCGGCGAGGGCCGCGGCCTCGCGCACCAGGGACCAGAGGAGCGGGAACGCCAGGGCCACCGCGAGGAGGGCGGCGGCGCGCTCGCGCACGTCGGCGGCCCCGGCGGGGTCGGCCTCGGCCCCGGCGGCGTCGGCGGCGCGCTGCACGGCGCGGCGCAGCGCCGGGACCAGCGCCTCGCGCACCGCCTCGCCGCCGTCGGCGAGGTCGCGCAGGACGAGGCGGGCGAGGGCGGGGGCGCGCTCGAGGCCCCCGGCGACGCCCCCGGCCAGGGCGGCGAGGCGCGCCCCGGGTCCGCCCGCGGCCTCGTGCGCCGCGGTCAGGGGGAGCAGCTCCTCGGCCGCCGCCCGCAGCACCGCCCGGTACAGCTGGCGCTTGCCGCCGAAGTGGTACGAGACGGCGCCGGGGTTGGCCCGGCCCAGGGCGCAGATCTCGCGCACCGAGGCGCCGGCGTAGCCACGCTCGGCGAAGGCCCCCGTGGCGGCGGCGAGAAGGCGCTCGCGGGTGGTGCGGTCGCCGTTCATACGAACGATTGTATCAGACCGCGACCGGGGGCGCGGCCGGCGGGCGCCGGTGCGGGCCGTGGCGCCGGCGCGGTCCGGGCGTGGTCGGCGGGCGGCTGGCTGATGGCGGCGCCGGGGTGGGCAGGGGCCGGGGCGGGTGGGGCGGGGCGGCTGCGCCGCGGCGGCGGGTCAATCAAGCGCTTGTTCGAATCGGTGTGGCGCCCCTTGACCGCACCGGTGGCGGGGGCTAGCATCGTTCCACAGGATGGGCAGCGAACCGGCTCGTGTCGTCGCGGTGATCCCGGCCCGCATGGCCTCCACGCGGTTTCCGGGCAAGCCGCTGGCGAGGCTCGAGGGGGAGCCGATGGTGGTGCACGTGGCCCGCCGGGCGGCGGCGGCGGAGTCGGTGGACGAGGTGCTGGTGGCCACCGACGACCGGCGGATCGCGGAGGCGGTGCGGTCGGCGGGGTTCCGGGCGGTGCTGACCGGGGAGCATCGCTCCGGCACCGACCGGGTGGCGGAGGCGGTGGCGGGCCGCGCGGGGCTCGAGCTGGTGGTGAACGTGCAGGGGGACGAGCCGCTCCTGCCGCCCGAGAACGTGGACGTGCTGGTGGCCGGGATGCGGGCCCGCCCCGAGGCGGACATCGGCACGCTGTGCCGGCCGCTGCCGGCCGGGCGGGCGGCGGACCCCAACGCGGTGAAGGTGGTGCGGCGCGCCGACGGGCGCGCGCTCTACTTCTCGCGGGCGGCGATCCCGTACCCGCGCGACCACGAGGCGGCGGCCTCGCTGTGGCGGCTGCACCTCGGGATCTACGCCTTCCGGCCGCGGGCGCTCGAGGCGTTCGTGGCGCTGCCGGAGGGGCGGCTGGAGCGCGCCGAGGGGCTGGAGCAGCTCCGGGCGCTGGAGCACGGGCTGGAGATCCTGGTCTGGGAGGCGCCGTGCGACTCGTGGGGCGTGGACACGCCCGAGGATCTGGAGCGGGCGGCGGCGGCGCTCGGGTGCCGTGGCGGCCGGAAGGAGTGAGGGGATGGCCACCAAGTACGTGTTCGTCACCGGCGGCGTGGTGTCGGGGCTCGGCAAGGGGATCGCGGCGGCCTCGCTCGGGGCGCTGTTCGAGGCCCACGGGTACACCATCACGCTGCTCAAGATCGACCCCTACGTCAACGTGGACCCGGGCACCATGTCGCCGTTCCAGCACGGCGAGGTGTTCGTCACCGACGACGGCGCGGAGACCGACCTCGACCTCGGCCATTACGAGCGGTTCACCTCGGTCACCATGGGCCGCAAGAACAACTTCACCACCGGCAAGATCTACCAGTCGGTGATCGAGAAGGAGCGGCGCGGCGACTACCTCGGCAAGACGGTTCAGGTCATCCCCCACATCACCGACGAGATCAAGGCCAACATCGCCGCCCTCGGCGGCGAGGTGGACGTGGTGATCGTGGAGATCGGCGGCACCGTGGGCGACATCGAGTCGCTCCCGTTCCTGGAGGCGATCCGGCAGTTCCGCACGGAGGTGGGGCGCGGCAACGCCGTCAACATCCACGTCACGCTGGTGCCGTACATCGCGGCCTCGGACGAGCTCAAGACCAAGCCCACCCAGCACTCGGTGAAGGAGCTCCTCAAGATCGGGATCCAGCCCGACGTGCTGCTGTGCCGGGTGGACCGGCCGCTGCCCGACGAGCTGCGGCGGAAGATCGCGCTGTTCTGCAACGTGGAGCCGCGCGCGGTGATCCCGGCCCAGGACGTGCGCCACATCTACGAGGTGCCGCTGAAGCTGGCCGCCGAGGGGCTGGACGAGATCGTGCTCGAGCTCCTCAACCTGCCGCGCGGCCGCCGCGACCTCTCGCGCTGGCGGGAGGTGGTGGACACCCTCCACAACCCGGAGGGCGAGGTCTCCATCGGGATCGTGGGCAAGTACGTGGACCTCGCCGACTCGTACAAGTCGCTCAACGAGGCGCTCGTCCACGGGGGGATCGCCAACCGGGTGAAGGTCGAGCTGGTGTTCATCGACTCCGAGTCGCTGGAGGGCTCCGGCTACCCGGAGCAGCTGTTCGAGGTGGACGCGATCCTGGTCCCCGGCGGGTTCGGCAAGCGCGGGATCGAGGGGATGATCCGCGCCATCGAGTTCGCGCGCGGCCGCAAGGTGCCGTTCTTCGGGATCTGCCTGGGGCTGCAGACCGCCATCATCGAGTTCGCGCGCAACGTCTGCGGCCTCGGCGAGGCCAACTCCACCGAGTTCGCCACCGACCCGCCGTACAAGGTGATCTACAAGATGCGCGAGCTGGTTGGCGTGGACCAGATGGGCGGCACGATGCGCCTGGGCAAGTACCCGTGCCGCCTCAAGCCGGGCTCGCTGGCGTGGCAGGCGTACGGCGCCGACGAGGTGTGGGAGCGCCACCGTCACCGCTACGAGGTGAACCCCGAGTACGTGCCGCTGTTCGAGGAGCACGGCCTGCTCGTGAGCGGCAAGTCGCCGGACCGCATCTTCGTCGAGGTGATCGAGCTGCCGGGGCACCCCTGGTTCCTGGCGTGCCAGTTCCACCCCGAGTTCACCTCCCGGCCGTACCGGCCGCACCCGCTGTTCGTCTCCTTCGTCCGGGCGGCGGTGGAGCACCGCGACCGGCGGCTGGCGGCGGCCGAGGAGGGCGCCGCGGCCGAGGAGGCGGCCACGGCGGAGGAGGCGGCCGCGGCCCCCGCGTCGTGACCGGGGCGGGTCGTCCGGCCGCGGTGCCCGCTCTCTCACGCCGCGCGCCGGGGGGACGGCCGCTGCGGGCTCCCCGCCCGCGAGCCGGCCGTGGAGCCTGCCACCGCCGCGAGGGAGGTGGTGTCCCGTGGAGTCGGGACAACCTTGCGGACCGTGGGCCGCGCTCCGCGAGGGGGCCGCGGGTGCGGTGGCCGTGCACGTCGCGGCGGGCGTTTCCGGCTGCGGGGAGCTCCCGCCCCCCGCCCACGGCGCGCGGGGACGCGCGCCGCCACAACGGGGGATGGGATGGGCGCGCGGGGACGCGCGCCGC
>CAYTTB010000101.1:0-2474 GCA_964440565.1 uncultured Thermoanaerobaculia bacterium | reverse complement strand
ACAACGGGGGATGGGATGGGCGCGCGGGGACGCGCGCCGCCACAACGGGGGATGGGATGGGCGCGCGGGGACGCGCGCCGCCACGACGCGATGGCCGCCGGGGGGGTCGCCATCCCGGGCTCGCGGGTTGGCGTCGGGTGCTGTGTCGTGTCGCCGGCGAGCGCGGCACCGCCCCGAGCCCCGGCCCGCGGGGAAGGCCCACGGTGGCCCGGGTTGCGGGCGGGGCGGGCCCGGCGTACATTCCGGGGCGGCGGAGGGTGCGCGATGACGGTACCGGAGACGATGCGCGCGATGGTGCTCGAGGCGCCGGGGCGGCCGCTCGAGCTGCGGGAGGTCCCGGTGCCGCGGCCGGGCCCGGGCCAGGTGCTGCTCAGGGTGCGCCGGTGCGCGGTGTGCCGGACGGACCTCCACCTGGTGGACGGGGAGCTTCCCGATCCCCGGCTGCCGGTGATTCCGGGGCACGAGATCGTGGGCGAGGTGGTGGCGGTGGGGGAGGGGGTGAGCCGGTGGCGGGTGGGGCAGCGTGTGGGGGCGCCGTGGCTGGGGTGGACGTGCGGGTCCTGCCGCCACTGCCGCGCCGGGCGCGAGAACCTGTGCAACCACGCCCGCTTCCACGGCTACACCCTGGACGGAGGCTACGCCGAGTACCACGTCGCCGACGAGCGGTACGTGTTCGCCCTGCCCGAGGGGTACGGCGACGCGGAGGCGGCGCCGCTCCTCTGCGCGGGGCTCATCGGGCACCGGACGTGGCGGATGGCGCTGGAGACGACCCCGGTGGAGCGCCTCGGCATCTACGGGTTCGGGGCGGCGGCGCACATCGTGGCCCAGGTGGCGATCTGGAAGGGGCAGCGGGTGTACGCCTTCACCCGGCCCGGCGACGTGGAGGGGCAGCGGTTCGCCCGCCGGCTGGGCGCGGTGTGGGCCGGGGGCTCCGACGAGCCGCCGCCGGAGGAGCTCGACGCGGCCCTGATCTTCGCGCCGGTGGGGCCGCTGGTGGTCTCGGCGCTCGAGGCGGTGCGCAAGGGCGGGGTGGTGGTCTCGGGCGGCATCCACATGAGCGACATCCCCTCGTTCCCGTACCGGCTCCTGTGGGAGGAGCGGGTGATCCGGTCGGTGGCCAACCTCACCCGCCGCGACGGCGAGGAGCTGCTGGAGATCGCTCCCCGGGTGCCGGTGCGGACCCAGGTCGAGGAGCTCCCCCTCGAGGCCGCCAACGAGGCGCTGGCCCGTCTCCGCGAGGGCCGGGTCGAGGGCGCGCTGGTCCTGGATTGCACCTGAACGCCGGGGCCCGGGGTCGCGGGGCTCACCCTCCCGCGGCCCGGCGCACCGCCTCGCGGACGGCGCGGGCGACGGCGGCGCGGGAGTGGCGCCCGGCCACCCGGCGGCGGCCCGCCTCGCCGAGCGCGGCGGCGAGGCCGGGCCCGTCCAGGAGGCGCTCCACCGCCGCCACCCACTCCTCCGGCGTCTCGGCGACGAGCAGCCCCTCGCCGTCGCCCACGCCGAGCCCCGCGGCGGCCCACGGGTGGGCCACCACCGGCAGGCCGTGCGCCCACGCCTCGAGCACCTTCATCGGCGTGCCGGAGCCCTCGGCCATGGGGGCGATGGCGATACCGGCGGCGGCGAAGAACGGCTCGAGGGTGGGGGGCTGGGGGTGCACCTCCACCCCCGGGAGGGTGGCGAGCCGCCGCACGGCGTGCGGCGGCCGGGCACCGGCCAGGATCCAGCGCAGCCCGGGACGGCGGGCGGCGAGACGCGGCCACACGGTGCGGGCGAACCACAGCGCGCCCCGGACCGTGGGGCGGTAGCCGAGGTTGCCCGAGAGGAGCAGGACGGGTGCGCCCGGCGAGCCCGCGCCTCCCTCCGTCCCGGCCGCGACCGGGACCGGGAGCGTCCGGGACGGGGGTGCGCCCAGCGCCTCGAGGTCGCGGCGGGCCACGGCGGTGACGAGCGCGGCGGCGACGGCGAGCGCGCGCTCGCGCCGGGCGCAGCGGGTCGCCTCCAGCCGGAACGCGGGCCGCAGCGGCGCGGGCGCGAGCTCGGCCGCACGCCGGTAGTGCAGCGCCATCGAGTCGATCGCATCGAACAGCACCGGAACCCCGGGGCACCGCCGCGCGGCCTCCTCCGCCGCCCAGCCGCACCGGACCATCTGCACCACCACCAGGCCGGGGGGGCGCGCGAGGGCGGCGCGGAGCGCCCGCCGGGCGGACGCCGTGGCGAACAGCGCCTCCTGGGCGGGGAGCCCCCGCAGCCAGCGGGTGACGGCTCCGGGACCGGGGCGTCCGCCGCGGTAGAGGTGGAGCTCGAGCGGCACGGGCGGCGGTGCGGCGCCCGCCGGGGGGTGGGGCGTCACCAGGGCCAGCTCGTGGCCGGCCAGCGCCTCGAGCCACTCCGCCGCCCGCACCTGGTTCCCCCGCCGCGCCGGCCACGGGTACCGGCTGGTGACGTAGACGATGCGCATCTGGGGCATGGTACGC
>CAYTTB010000100.1:0-8470 GCA_964440565.1 uncultured Thermoanaerobaculia bacterium | reverse complement strand
GCCGCGTCGGCACGGGCGGGAGCCCTCTCTATGATTGTCAGGCGTCCCCGCCCGCCGTGAAGGCGACGGCCCGCCGTGGGGGCGTCTCGCCCGCCGTGGGGGCTCACCCGGCGAGCAGCCGGGCGACGAGGGCCAGGGCGAGGCCGGCCTCGAGGCCCGCGGCGAGGTCGTCGGCCACGATCCCGAGTCCTCCGGGGAGGCGCTCGAGGCGCCGCACCGGCCACGGCTTGACGATGTCGAACGCCCGGAAGAGCAGGAACCCGCCGGCCACCGCCCGCCACAGGGGAAGCCCCGGCGGCAGCAGCGGCAGCGCCGCGAGGTACGCGAGCCACTGGCCCGCGACCTCGTCCACCACCACCGGCCCCGGGTCGTGGCGGCCGCGCCGCGCGGCCTCGGCGCCGGCGGCGGGGATCCCCACCGCC
This sequence comes from uncultured Thermoanaerobaculia bacterium, assembly GCA_964440565.1. GTDB lineage: Bacteria > Acidobacteriota > Thermoanaerobaculia > Thermoanaerobaculales > Sulfomarinibacteraceae > CAYTTB01. Next base: position 8,048 of record CAYTTB010000100.1, on the reverse strand, counting down.
ACCGCCAGCGCCACCAGGGCGGCGGTGGCGAGAGCGAGCGGCAGGCGGGCGGGCAGCGCCGCCGCCAGGGCCCACCAGGCCAGCGCCGCGGGCAGCGACCCGGCGAACGTCCCCGGTGCGGGGAGGCGGTCGCCGAGGCCGCAGGTGGTGGCGACGGCGCGGGCGAGGCGGGCGTTCACGGGGGGATCGTAGCAGGCCGGCGGCTCATCGCGCCGCGAGCGCCTCGAGCAGCCGCCGGTGGAAGGCGCCGAAGTCGCCGGAGGAGCAGCCCACGACCAGGTCGCCCGGCGCGAGCACGGGCAGCAGCGCGGCGACGGGGTCGGCGCCCTCGGGCGGGGCGAGGGCGGCGACGCCCGCCCGCTCGAGCCCGGCGACGATCCGCTCCCGGTCGAGCACCTCCTCCGGCGCGAGCCGCGCGCGGTGGTACACGGGAGCGAGGAGGGCGAGGTCGGCCTCCGCCAGCGCGGCCACGTAGGCCTCCTCGAGCCCGCGCCGGCCCGCGGTGAGGGAGCGCGGCTCGTACGCCACCACCAGCCGACGATCCGGCCAGCGCTGGCGGCACGCGGCGACGGTGGCGGCCAGCGCGGTGGGGTGGTGGGCGAAGTCGTCCACCACCGTCACGCCGCCCGCCTCGCCCACGACCTCGAGACGGCGGGCCACTCCGGGGAACGAGGCCAGCGCGGCCGCGGCGGCGCCCGGGTCGAGACCGGCCTGCCCGGCGGCGACCGTGGCGAGCGCTGCGTTCTCCAGGTTGTGACGCCCGGGAAGCGGGATCGCGAGCTCGATCTCCCCTCCCGGGAGACGGAGGCGTCCCCGGCTGCCGGAGGGGTCGAGGGCGGTCACGGCGAGCCGCACGTCGGCGTCCGCCGCGGTCCCCACCCGCACCACGGGCGCCCGCGCCGCCGCCGCGGCGGCCAGCGCGCCGGGGCTCGCGGCGTTCACCACCACCCGCCCCTCCGGCGGGACGCACGCCACTCCGGCGCGGAAGGCGGCCAGAACGGCATCGAGGTCCGGGTAGATGTCGGCGTGGTCGTGCTCCACCGGCCCCAGCAGGAGGACGTGCGGCCGGTAGTGGACGAGCTTGGGGCGGCGGTCGAAGAAGGCGGTGTTGTACTCGTCCCCCTCGGTCACGAGCCACGGCCCCCGCCCCAGCCGGAACGAGCGGCGCGACCAGGGCAGCAGCCCCCCCACCAGCACCGTGGGGTCGGCCCCGCACCGCTCGAGGATCCAGGCGAGCATGGCGGTGGTTGTGGTCTTGCCGTGGGTGCCCGCCACCACGAGGGAGCGCCGCTCGTCCAGCAGGTACCGGGCCACGGCCTCGGCCTGGGAGGTGTAGGGGAGACCGCGGGCAAGCACCGCCTCCACCTCGGGGTTGTCCCGCGGGACGGCGTTGCCGATGATCACCCGGTCGGGCTCCTCGGGGATCCGCTCCGGATCCCACCCGAGCCGCACGGGGATCCCGAGCTCCTCGAGGAGGGTGGACATGGGGGGGTAGAGCGTGGCGTCCACGCCCTCCACGCGGTGGCCGGCCGCGGCGAGCAGCCCGGCCAGCGACGCCATGGCGGTGCCCCCGATGGGGAGGAAGTAGAGGTGCTCGCTCGCCTGGCACGTGTCCTGCATCGCCGCTCCTCGGTCCGGCCGCGAGGCCGGGGTTGTGCCGCACGCCGGCGGCACGTAAGATTCTCCGCGGTCGGAAGACCGGTGGCAAGGAGGTCCAGATGCGCAGGTTCGTGCTCGCTGTGGTGGCTCTGGCGGTGGCGGGTTCGCCCCTCTGGGGGCAGGAGGCGGCCAAGGCGCCCAAGATGGTGATCCCCGAGCTGGTGAAGGAGTTCGGGAACGTCCCCAAGGGCGACGTGATCGAGGCGGACTTCAAGATCCAGAACGAGGGCGACGCCCCGCTCGAGATCAAGGCGGTGCGGCCCACCTGCGGGTGCACGGTGGCCGACTACGACCGCGAGATCGCGCCCGGGGCGTACGGCCACATCAAGGCGCGGGTGAACACCGCCGACTTCCGGGGTCCCATCACCAAGTCCATCCTGGTCTACACCAACGATCCGGAGACGCCCACCGTGCGGCTGGTGGTGAAGGCCGAGGTGGTCCCGTACGTGGAGGTGCTGCCGCGGCCGCTGGTGCGGTTCTCGGCCACCGCCGGCGAGGAGCTGGTGAAGAAGGTGACGGTGGTGAGCAACCGTGGCGAGACGTTCGAGATCACCAAGGTCACCTCGTCGGTGCCCTACCTCTCGGCCACCTACCGCGCGCTCGAGGGCGACGAGCGGATCGGCGACCGCAAGGGGTCGCAGTACGAGGTGGCGCTCCGGCTCGCCAAGGACGCACCGGTGGGGCCGGTGAGCGCCGAGGTGACGGTGAAGACCTCCCACCCCAAGGCGCCCAGGGTGCAGATCCGGGTGTTCGGGGTGGTGCGGGCGCAGGTGCAGGTGAGCCCGTCCCAGCTCCAGTTCGGGGCGGTGGACCCGGCGGACGCGCCCGGCCGCAACGTGGTGGTGATCAACAACCGCGCCGGCCGCAAGCTCCAGGTGAAGTCGGTGACGGTGGACGATCCCGCCTTCGAGGCCCAGCTGCACCCCATCGCCGAGGGGAAGCGGTACCAGGTGACGGTGGTGGTCAAGCGGGACGCGAAGCCCGGGCCGCACTCCGCCACCCTCACCATCGTGACCGACGATCCGGACTACGGCGAGGTGAAGGTGCCGGTGGCCGCCAACGTGCGGCCCGAGGGGAACTGACCCGGCGGGGGCGCCGGGACGTCGCGGCGGGCCGGCCGGGTCCGCCGCGCCGCGTCTCGGGCCGGCCGGAGCGGGGGACGGGATGGCGGTGACCCCCCTCATGTGGGAGGACGGCGAGCTGCTGCTGCTCGACCAGCGGCAGCTGCCCTCGCGCGTGGCCTGGGTGCGGTGCGGCGACGCGGCGGCGGTGGCCTCCGCGATCCGCGATCTCGTCGTGCGGGGCGCCCCGGCCATCGGGGTGGCGGCGGCGTACGGGATGGCGCTGGCCGCCGCCGCGGACCCCTCGGCACCCGCCCTGGAGGCGGCGGCGGCGCGCCTGCGGTCGGCCCGCCCCACCGCCGTGAACCTGCGCTGGGCGGTGGAGCGGGTGCTGGAGAGGGCGCTCGCCGCGCCGCCCCCGGAGCGGGCGGCGGCCGCGCTCGCCGAGGCGCGGGCGATCCACGCCGAGGACGAGGCGGCGTGCGAGGCGATGGCCCGCCACGGCGCCGACCTCGTCCCCGGCGGGGGGCCGGTGGAGGTGCTCACGCACTGCAACACCGGTGCCCTGGCCACGGCCGGGATCGGCACCGCGCTGGGGGTGGTGCGGGAGCTCGCGCGCCGCGGGCGCCTCGCCCGGGTGTGGGCGTGCGAGGCGCGGCCGGTGCTCCAGGGCGCCCGCCTCACCGCGTGGGAGGCGGTGCGGGACGGGCTGCCGGTGACGCTCATCGCCGACGCCGCGGCCGCGACGGTGCTGGCCACCCGCGATCTCGCGGCGGTGCTGGTGGGGGCGGACCGGATCGCCGCCGACGGGAGCGTGGCGAACAAGGTGGGGACGTACCCGCTGGCGGTGCTCGCGGCCCGGCACGGGGTGCCCTTCCTGGTGGTGGCGCCCACCTCCACGGTGGACCTCGAGGTGCCCACCGGCGCCGCCATCCCCATCGAGGAGCGCGATCCCGACGAGGTGCGGAAGGTGCGCGGGGTGACGGTGGCCCCGGAGGCGGTGGAGGTGTACAACCCCGCCTTCGACGTGACCCCCCCGGAGCTGGTCGCGGCCATCGTGACCGAGCGGGGGGTGGCGCGGCCACCGTACCGCGAGGCGCTGAGGTGGCTGGTGGAGGGCACGGCGTGAGCGGGGTTCCCGTCACGCTGGGGATCGAGACCTCGTGCGACGAGACCGCGGTGGCGGTGCTCGACGGCGAGGGGCGGGTGCTGGTGAACCTGCTCGCGAGCCAGGTGGCGGCGCACCGGCCGTACGGCGGGGTGGTGCCGGAGGTGGCGTCACGCGAGCATCTCGTGGCGCTCCCGCCGCTCGTGATGGAGGCGCTCCGGGCGGCGCCGGCGCCGGAGGCGGTGGCGGTGACGGCGGGACCCGGGCTGCTCGGCTCGCTGCTGGTGGGGGTGCGGTTCGCGGCGGCGTTCGCGTGGGGGAGGGGTCTTCCCCTCGTGGCCGTGGACCACCTGGAGGGCCACCTGGTGTCGCCGTTCCTCGACCCGGGCGGCGCCCCGGCGGCGCCGGTGCCGGAGCCCACCCTGGCACTGGTGGCCTCGGGCGGGCACTCGAGCTGGTACCTGCTGGCCGCGGAGGGGGTCCGGCGCCTGGGGCGCACGCGCGACGACGCGGCGGGCGAGGCGTTCGACAAGGTGGCCCAGGCGCTGGGGCTGCCGTACCCCGGCGGGCCGGTGGTGGATCGCCTCGCGCGGCGCGGGGATCCGGAGGCGGTGCCGCTGCCGCGCCCGCGCCTCGCCGACGCGCCGTGGGACTTCTCGTTCTCGGGGCTCAAGTCGGCGGCGATCCGCTGGATCCGCGAGCGCGGGCTCGGGCCGGTGGACGAGGACGAGGCGCCGCAGGAGGTGTGCGACCTGCTGGCGAGCTTCGAGGCGGCGGTGGTGGATCACCTGCTGGGGCCGCTGCCCGAGATGGCCGCGCGGCACCGGCCGGCGGCGCTGGCGGCCTCCGGCGGGGTGGCGGCCAACACCCGCCTCAGGACCGAGCTCGCCGCCGCGGGACGGCGGCTGGGGCTTCCGGTGCTGCTGCCGCCGCCCGCGCTCACCACCGACAACGCGGCGATGATCGCGCGGGCGGGGCAGCTGGCCGCGGCGCGGGGCGAGCGCCACGACCCGCGGCGGATCGACGCCTGGCCGCGGCGGGCGTGGCAGCCGCCGGGGATGCGGAAGGCGACATGAGCCGGGAGACGATCCGCAACTTCGCCATCGTGGCCCACATCGACCACGGGAAGTCCACCCTGGCCGACCGCATCCTGGAGCTCACCGGGGCACTCAGCGAGCGCGAGATGATGGACCAGGTGCTCGACGACATGGAGCTCGAGCGGGAGCGCGGGATCACCATCAAGGCGCACGCGGTGACGCTCCAGTACACGGCGCGCGACGGGCGCACCTACACCCTGAACCTCATCGACACCCCGGGCCACGTGGACTTCAGCTACGAGGTCTCCCGGTCGCTGGCGGCCTGCGAGGGGGCGCTGCTGGTGGTGGACGCGGCCCAGGGGGTGGAGGCGCAGACCCTGGCCAACGCCTACCTGGCGGTGGAGGGCGGTCTCGAGATCGTCCCGGTGATCAACAAGATCGACCTGCCCGCGGCGGAGCCGGAGCGGGTGGCCGAGCAGCTCGAGCAGGTGGTGGGGCTGCCGGCGGAGGAGGCGCTCCTGGTCTCGGCCAAGACCGGCGAGGGGGTGCGCGAGGTGCTGGAGGCGGTGGTGGCGCGGATCCCGCCGCCCGGGGGCGACCCCGAGGCGCCGGCCAGGGCGCTGCTGTTCGACGCGTGGTACGACCCGTACCGGGGGGTGTGCTGCCTGCTCAGGGTGGTGGACGGCGAGCTCCGGGTGGGGCAGCGGATCCGCCTCATGTCCACCGGTGCGGCGTTCGAGGTGGAGGAGCTGGGCCACTTCACCCCGAAGCCGGTGCGGTGCGACCGCCTCGCCGCCGGCGAGGTGGGGTACATGTTCGCCAACATCAAGGCGCTCGCCGAGACCCGGATCGGCGACACCGTCACCGACGACCGCCGGCCCGCGTCGGAGCCGCTGCCGGGCTTCAGGGAGGCCAAGCCGGTGGTGTTCGCCGGGCTCTACCCGGTGGACTCCGCCGACTACCAGGACCTGAGGGAGGCGCTGGAGAAGCTGCGGCTCAACGACGCCGCGTTCACCTTCGAGCCCGACACCTCGCAGGCGCTGGGGTTCGGGTTCCGCTGCGGCTACCTGGGCCTGCTGCACATGGAGATCGTCACCGAGCGGCTGGAGCGGGAGTTCGGCCTCGAGCTCATCACCACCGCCCCCGGCGTCCGCTACCGGGTACGCACCACCGCCGGCGAGGAGCTCTGGGTCGAGAACCCCAGGGACCTCCCACCCGCGGGCTCCATCGAGGAGATCGCCGAACCGGTGATCGACGCGACCATCATCACCACCGAGAGCTCGGTGGGGGCGATCCTCGCGCTGTGCGAGGAGCGGCGCGGCGTGCAGCGCCGGCTCGAGTACGTGGGGCCCAAGCGGGTGCTCATCGAGTACCGGCTGCCGCTGCAGGAGGTCGTCCTCGACTTCTACGACCGGCTCAAGTCGGTCTCGCGCGGGTACGCCTCCTTCGACTACCAGCTGGCGGGGTACGAGCCCTCGGACCTGGTGAAGCTCGACATCCTGGTCAACGGCGAGCCCGTGGACGCGCTCTCGGTGATCGTTCACCGGGAGAAGGCCTACCGGCGGGGCCAGGCGCTGGTCTCCCGGATGAAGGAGGTCATCCCGAGGCAGCTCTACGAGGTGGTGATCCAGGCGGCGGTGGGGAAGCGGGTGATCTCGAGGGCGGTGGTCAAGCCGCTGCGCAAGAACGTCCTCGCGAAGTGCTACGGTGGCGACGTGACGCGGAAGAAGAAGCTCCTGGAACGCCAGAAGGAGGGCAAGAAGCGGCTCAAGAAGGTGGGCCGGGTCGAGGTCCCCCAGGAGGCGTTCCTGGCCGTGCTCAAGGTGGAGGGGTCATGAGACGGTCGGTGCTCCGGGAGTACTACGAGGCGTTCCTGGTGGCGGTGATCCTGGCGCTGTTCGCGAGGACCTTCGTCTTCGAGAACTTCAAGATCCCCTCGGGGTCCATGGAGAACAACCTCCTGGTGGGCGACCACCTGGTGGTGAACCGGTTCATCTTCGCTCCCCACCACGACACCCCGCTGCACCGGCTGCTGCCGTACCGCGCCCCGCGCCGGGGCGACGTGGTGGTGTTCCGCTTCCCGGAGGATCCGCGGCGCGACTTCATCAAGCGGTGCGTGGCGGTGGCCGGGGACACGGTGGAGATCCGGGAGAAGGTCCTCTACATCAACGGGGTCCCCCAGGACGAGCCGTACGTGGTCCACAAGGACCCCATCACCTGGCCCGACCTGCCGGGGATCCCGGAGAGCCGGAGGCGGCGGGACAACTTTGGGCCGTACACGGTGCCGCCGGGGACCATCTTCTGCCTCGGCGACAACCGCGACAACTCCTACGACTCGCGGTACTGGGGCGCCGTGCCGCTCTCGTACCTCAAGGGCCGGGCGGTGGTGATCTACTGGTCGTACGAGGCGAAGCGCAACGACTGGCAGTGGCGGGGGGTGTGGCACCGCCTCAAGCAGCTCGCCGGGGTGGCGCTCCACTTCGTCACCCGCACCCGGTGGGAGCGGACGTTCCGCCTGATCCGCTGAGGGTATACTCGAGGAGGTGTCGGAGGAGGTGCACATGGCCGGGAGGATCCTCGAGCGGGGGGAGAGCAAGATCGGCTGCTTCATCGCGCTGGTGGTGGTGCTGCTCGCGGTGATCGTGCTGGTCAAGACCGTCCCCGTGGTGGTGAACGTGGGGGAGTTCCAGAAGGAGATCGAGACGCTGGCGGAGCGGGCCTCGCTGCCCAACTTCACCGACAAGAAGATCGAGGGGCGACTCCAGTTCAAGGCCCAGGAGCTCCATCTCCCGGTGTCCCCGGACAAGATCCAGATCCGCCGCTCCCGGGAGGAGATCACCATCCACGTCGAGTACGACATCCGGCTCGACTACCCGTTCTACACCTACACCTGGCACAAGGTGCACCACGTGGTGCGGCCGCTGTTCTGAGCCGGAGGCCTCCGGCGGGCCGCGGGCCTGGAGGATCCCGCCACGACTTCACGGCGGGCGAGGACGCCCGCCGCCACGACAGGTTGTATCTGTTGTGTTTATGAATTGTAGCCGCGGGCGTCCCCGCCCGCACAGAGGGCATCGGCCCATGTTCCCCGAGTTGTGGCTGCGGGCGTCCCCGCCCGCACAGAGGGCATTGGCCCATGTTCCCCGAGTTGTGGCTGCGGGCGTCCCCGCCCGCACAGAGGGCATC
>CAYTTB010000099.1:0-8685 GCA_964440565.1 uncultured Thermoanaerobaculia bacterium | reverse complement strand
GCGGTGGGCGAAGGGACGATCGGGGTGGTGGTGGAGGAGGGGGCCGACGCGTGGGTGGGTCCCGCGGAAGGGGACCCGGACTTCGCGCTGGGTGTGGTGGGGGCATGGATGGAGGTGGGTGGTACGGCCTACCGGGTGGTCGGGCAGCAGGGTCGGCGGCTGGTGCTGCTGGAGGGCGCGGCGGGTGCGGTGAGCGTGGGCCAGGCGTACCGCGGGGTGTACCGGTTCGACGGGGTCACGGTGCGTGGCGGGGCGCGGGTGATCCTGGACGACGACCTGGACGCCGGCGGCGTCACCGTGGAGCCCGGCTCGGAGCTGATCCCGCGCAACCAGGGGCCGCCGCACGTGGATCCCGACTCGGTGACGCTGGCGGCCCACGACGGCCGGTTCTGGCTGGCCGGAGCTGCCGGCGCGGTCACCGACCCGGACGGGCTCGCCTCGGTGCGGGCGGAGGACACGGTCAGCGGCGAGAGCGCCGACCTGGCCGTCGGTTCCGACGGGGCGTTCCCGGCGGTGGCCCTCGCCGGCGCCGCGGGTGACCCGGTGGCCATCGTGGCCACCGACGCGCACCTGCACCCGCTCACGGCGGAGGTGGAGGTGGGTCTCCTTCCCGCCAACGCCGCGGCGCCGCGCCTCGACCCGGACGCCATCACCCTCGCGCCGGCGGCCCCCGGCACCTGGACCGTCACCGGGGGGCCCGGTGCCGCCATCGACCCGGAGCCGCCGGTGACGGTGACCGTGACCGACCTCGCCACCGGCGACAGCGCGAGCACCGTGGCCGCCGCGGACGGGTCGTTCCAGGTCGCGCTCGCCGCCTCGCCGGGCGACGCGCTGCATCTCGCGGCGGTGGACGGCCATCCGGCCCCGCGTGCCAGCGAGCTCGACCTGGGCACGGTCCCCGGCAACGATCCACCGGCGGTGGACCCGGCCGGCATCGGGGCGAGCTACGTGCCCCCCACCGCCGAGGTGGAGGCCCACTACCAGCTCCACATCGCGGCGGGCGCGATCACGGACCCCGACGGTCCCATCCACCTGCTGGTCTCGGGCCCGGCCGGGGAGAGCTGGTCCGCCACGATCTCGAGCGGTGCGGAGGCCTACCTGGATCTCGAGGGCGGGACGCTCGCCCCGGGGGACGTGCTGGAGCTCACCGCCACGGACTCGCACCCCTCCGAGCCGCGCTCCACCACGGTGCAGCTCGACCCGCTCCCGCCCGACAACTACGGACCGCCGCAGGTGGACGTCGCACGGATCCACCTCCTCCCGCGGGGGCTCGGGTATCAGGTGGTGGGGGAGCCAGGGGCGGTGGTGGATCCCGACGCCCCCGTGACGGTGACCCTCGCCGACCCCGCCACCGGCTGGACCGGCGATCCGGTCGCGGTGGGCGCCGACGGCAGCTTCTGGGCCGTGGTGGCGGGCACCGAGGGCGACCCCGTGGAGCTGGTGGCGGAGGACGGCCACCCGCTCCTGCCCCTGGCCACCGACCCCCTGCCTCTGGGTACGCTCGCACCGCCGGGCCTGCGCGCGGATCCGGTGGACATCGGCGGCCACCAGGTGACGGCGCACGGCGACGGCCTCGCCGTGCTCGACGGCGGGTCGGCCGTCGCCTCGGTCCTCCTCCGCTCGCACCGCGACGACACGGACCCCGAGGGCCTGGAGGAGATCGTGGACGGGCTGGCCGGGGTGACCGGGGTGCTGGGGCCGGGCCCCGACGCGGGGTGGTCGCTCCGGGGGTACGCTCTCGCCGGAACCGATCTCCTGGCCTGGCTGCGCGAGGACGGATGCCTGGAGGGTGAGCCGTGCTTCCCGCCCGAGGCCGTGCCCCTCACGGTCACCGCCGGGCAGCTCGAGGCGGGGATCGCCGCCGGCGGCTGGCTCGATCTGGTGGCGGACACCGGCTCGCTGGAGCTGGTGGCCCTCCCCGAGCCGCGGGTGATCACCGACTGGGACGCGGGCACCCGGACGGTGGCGTGGGCGTGCGGCGGCGGCACGGTGACCTTCCCCCTCCCGGCCACCGCCGGGCTCCACGCCCTGGCCGTGGTCCCGGGACCGCCCGGGGGGCTCGCCGTGGTCACCGACGACCCCCAGGGCGAGCTGCGCCTGGTGGATCTCGCCACGCCCCTCGCCCCGGCCGACGCCGGCGTGCTGGACCTCCCCGGGGACTCGCCGCCGCTCTGGGCGGCGTGGGAGGACGGCTGGCTGCTGCTGGCCCGCGAGGACCTGACGGTCCAGCTCGCGCGCTGGGTGGATGACGCGTGGACCCTGGAGGTGGTGCTGACCTGGGCTGCGGACGCGCAGCCCGTGGGCGCGGCCCAGGTGGGCGGCGGGCTGTTCGTGGCCCTCGCGGACGGTCGCCTCCAGCAGATCGCGCTGGACGGCGTCCCTTCCCTCCTGGGCGAGGCGGACCTGGGGGAGCCGCTGGCGGGCCTGGAGGACGTCGGCTTCTCGCTCCTCGCCGTCACGCAGGGGGGAGCTCTGCGCCACGTGTGGGTGTGGGAGATGGGCCCCGAGCCCGATCCCGAGTCGGTGGCGTGGACCGTCGAGGGCCGTGCCCAGTTCGTGGCCCTGCTGGGCCTCGCGCCGTGGGAGGCGGACCTCGCGGGCGAGGTCGCCTTTGCCGACGGCTGGGTCGAGGCGCTCCCGTCGTTCCCCGGAAGCGAGTACACGACGGCGTACCACGAGAGCGACGTGTCCGATCCGCCGGTGGTGCGTCTCGAGACCACGACGGGGGTGCGCGCTCCGACGTTCCAGCCGACGGCGTGGACCGCGTGGCGCGGGAAGACCGCCCGGAACGAGGGAGAGCGGGGGAGCTGGTACCTGGCGGTGGAGAGCGCGCCCGCCCGCTGTGGCGCGACGGCGGGCGCCTGGGGACTACGGGTGACCGGTGACCCGTACGCCGGTCTCTGGACCGCGGTGGCGGACCCCGCCGGGCCGGTCCTCTACGCCACCGAGGACTGGGGCGACGGCACCGCGGCCACGGCCGAGCTGCCCGCCCAGGGGACGGTGCGCGCGCTGCTCGGGGGGGCCGGCGCCCTGTACATCGTGGACGACGGGATCGCGGCGGTGGACCTCGCCGACCCCGATGCCCCGGTGGAGGCCACCCGCCTCGATCCCTTCGGCGCCGATCCGGTCGCGGCGGCGGTCCGCGCCGAGACCGGGGCCGCCTCGTGGCTCGTGGCCGCCGCCTCCGCACCGCCGAGGCTGGCCGTGGCGGACCTCGCCCGGCCCGTGGCGCCGGTGCTGGTGGCCGACGGCGTGCCGCTGCCCGGGCTCGCTGGCCAGGTGCTGGACCTCGCCTGGTCCTCGGGCAGGCTGTGGGTGCTGGCGCGCGACGGTGGGGCGGAGACGCTCGCCCGGTACGACCTCGCCGATCCCGTGAACCCCGTGCTGGAGGCCGCCGCCGACGTGAGCGGAGGCGCGGCGGCCACGGCGCTGGCGGCCAGCCAGGACCTCGTGGCGGTGGCGCGCGAGGACGGTACCGTGGACACCTACCTCCCCGACACCCTGGACCCGCTGGGCACGGTGAGCCTCCCCGCCCCGGCCCGCGACGCCCTCGGCTCCGCCGGCGGCGGGGCCAGCCTCGCGCTGGGTGCGGGGTGGGGGATCGCGCGCCTGCGGGTGGAACCGGGCGGGGAGACGGGCGGCCCCGAGGTGGTCGTGTCCCTGCACCCCGTACCGGGAGGGGCGATGGCCCTGGCCCCCAGCGGTGAGGAGATCGACGGGATCGCTCCCGGCGGGATCGTGGATGCGGTGGACGCCACGGGCCGGCTCCGGACGGCGTGGGAGCCGGCGTACGCACCCGGCGGCCGCGGCGGCGACGCGGGGAGGAGGCGGTGATGCGGGAGGTGGCGATGGTGCGGCGGGTGGCGCGCCCGCCGCGGGTACCGCGGCGGATCGTGGGCACTGCGGGACGGCTGGCAGCGGCGCTCCTGGCGCTCGGCATGGCCGCGGCCGCCGTGGCCGGCGGGCCGGCCACGGGTCGGCAGCTCCGCCTCGGCCGCGGTGGGCTGTCGCCGGCCCCGGTCCCCGTGTTCCGCGGCGTCGAGGGTGGCCTGCGCATCGTGGCTCCCCTGGGCGCGGCGGCCACCCGTCCCGAGGGCGATGCCGCATCGGGGGCGTTCCAGGTGTGGCCGGTACCCGGCTCGGGCCGGGGCGCGTTCCGTTTCCGGGGCCGGCTGTTCCAGGAGAACGGCTCCGGCGGCATCGGCCTCGCCCTGGTCACGGCCGGGGGAGAGTGGTACGTGGCCGGGACCGTTCCGGCCAGGGAGGGGCTGGCCGTGGATCTCGTCCGCTCCGCCGGGCGGTGGCTCCGGGTGGAGCGGCGGGAGCAACCCCCGCTGACACCCGGTGTCCCGTTCTGGATCGAGCTGGACGTCACGCCGCTGGCCGAGACGCGCCGGTGGAAGGTGTGGATCTGGCGCGACGACGGCGCGCGTCCCGGGGAGCCGGCCCTCGTGGCCGAGGAGCTCCTCCCCGAACACCCCCGCGATCTCGAGGCCGGAGTGTGGGCGAGCGGTTCCGGCGAGCGACGCGCCGAGGAGCTGTCCCTCGCGCTGCTCCTGGCGCCGCCCCCGCCGGAGGAGCCGGGCGCCGTCCCGGGATGGCCGCTCGAGATCACGGCGAACTCCCGCGGCGGGGCCACGCTCACCACCGGCCAGGTCACGGCCCCTCCTCTCGAGCTCGGTGGCAAGGACCAGGAGCGGTACGCTGGCGGCCGGGAGATCGCGCGGTACCGTCGCGTCGTCGCCCCCGCCGCGCCGGGGTGCGATCGGTTCCGCCACAACTACCACGGCTCCGCCGCCGCGGTGCCCTCCTCGGAGGCGTTCCTCGGCCTCGCCCCCCTCGACAACGACTGTGACGGGCTGTTCGACGAGGACCCGCCCGGCGATGGTGACGAGGACGGCGATGGGCTCGTCGACGAGGATCCCGGTTGGGAGCACGTGCTCACCTGGATCTCCTCGGACCCCCTGCTCGGGAACTGGTCCTCCGGCGAGGTGGATGCGGACCTCGTCTACCTGGTTCGGTTCTCCCCCTACCGGGTGTGGGTCGGCTTCCTCCACATCGATCCGCCCGACTGGCTCCTGGGCGTCGCCCGCGTCGTGCCCGAGGGGGGGGGTCTGGCGCTGCGCGGCCGGGGTCCCGACGCCGTCATGTACCAGCTCGCGTACGTGGCCCTAGAGCCGCTGACGGTGCGGATCCAGGAGTCGGGCCTCCCGCTCCGCGACGGCTCCTGGTTGGGCCATCGCGCGGTGCTCACCGCCGCGGTGGACGGGGCGGTGGGCGACGTGGAGCTGGCGGCCACCGTGGACGGGGCGCCCTACACCCTGGGCGAGCCGTACGGGGTGGAGGGGGAGCACGAGATCGCGGTGCACGCCCGCGATTTCGCCGGACGCGAGGCCGCGGTCACCGCCACCTTCGGCGTGGATCTGACCCCGCCGCAGGTGGACCAGCTCACCCCCCCGTCGGGTACGGTGGTGGCGCAGTCCCCCCTCACCCTCACCGGAGCCGTGAGCGACGACGCCACCGCGGTCACCGTCGGCGGCGCCCCGGCCACCCTGGGCGATCCATCGGGCGGCTGGCGGCCGTTCACCTCGGCCCCGGTGCCGCTCGCGGAGGGGGCCAACACCGTCCACGTGAAGGTCACCGACCGCGCCGACAACCGCACCGAGGCCGACCTCGCCTACGAGCTCGACACCCTGCCGCCGGCGGTGGCCATCCTCTCCCCCGCCGACGGCACCGTGACCCCGGCCGACGCCATCACCGTGGCGGGCACCGCCTCCGACCCCCACCTCGCGGGCGTCACCGTGGCCGGCGTCCCCGCCGTTCTCTCCGGCGGCTCCTGGACGGCCACGGTCCCCCTCGCCTCCGGCCCCAACCCCATCGAGGCGGTGGCCACGGATACGGTGGGGCACACCGCCTCGGCCACCGTCACGGTGGTCCGGGACGCCACGCCCCCGGTGGTCACCGTCCTCGAGTCCGGGGTGCCGGTCAGCGGCGAGCTGCTGCTGCCGCGGCCCGCGGTGTTCACCGCCACGGCGCAGGACGACACCCGGGTGACCCTCGCCGCCACCGTCGACGGCGCCCCCTACACCCTCGGATCCCCCTTCGCCGCCGAGGGGACGCACACCCTCGAGGTCACGGGCACCGACGAGGCGGGCAACGCGTCCACGGTCACGGTCACCTTCACCGTGGACACCACGCCGCCGGCGATCCAGGTGCTGCGCCCCGCCCCGGGTTCGGTGCTCGACGCGACCGCCACCGACGTCGTGGGCCAGGTCTCGGCCGACACGGCCACCGCCACCGTGGGGGGCGTGGCCGTCGTCCTCGGTGACCCAGCCGGCGACTGGCGCCCGTTCACCGCCGCGGGCGTCCCGCTCCCCACCGAGGGTGCCAACGAGCTCGCGATCGTGGCCACCGACGCGGCGGGCAACACCGCCTCCGCCGGCGTGACCTACCGCCGCGACACCCTCCCGCCGGTGCTCACCGTGACCGCTCCGCAGGACGGGGCCGTGGTGGGGGTGAGCCCCGTCGCGGTGGAGGGGAGCGTGGACGAGCCGCATCTCGCCACCCTCACCGTGGCGGGCAACCCGGTCACCCCGGGGCCGGACGGTTCGTTCTCGACGCCCGTCGTCCTTGCCGAGGGACCCAACACCGTGGAGGTGGCGGCGGCCGACACCGTGGGCCACACCGCCACCGTCACCCGCACCGTGGTCCTGGACACCGTCCCGCCCCGGATCACCGTGCTCGACGGCACCGACCCGCTGCCCGACGGGCTCGTGGTCAACCGCCCGGTGGTGCCGCGGGTGGAGGCCGAGGACGCCACCGCCGTCACCGTCCAGGCGGAGCTCAACGGCCGCCCGTTCGCGCCCGGCACCCCGGTGGAGGGGGAGGGCACCTACCTCCTCGAGGTGACCGCCACCGACGAGGCCGGCAACACCGCCACCGCCGAGCGCACGTTCCGGATCGACCTCACGCCCCCCGCCATCTCCGGCCTCACCCCCGCCGACGGCACCGTCACCGCCTCGCCAACCGTCACCGTCGCCGGCGCCGCGGACGACGCGGTGAGCGTCACCGTGGCGGGCCGGCCGGCGGCCCTCGCCGGCGGGCGGTTCGAGCTCGCGGGCCTCGCCCTCGCCGAGGGCGACAACGCCATCGCCATCGAGGCCGCCGACGCGGCGGGCAACACCACCGCCCTCACCCTTCACCTCGTCCTGGACACCGTCCCGCCCGCGCTCACCGTCGCCCGCCCCGCCCCGGGTACGCTGGTGGGCGAGCCCCGCCTCGAGGTGACGGGGACCGCCACCGACCCGCACCTCGACGCGGTGACCGTGGAGGGCGTCCGTGCCGCCCTGGCCGGTGACGCGTTCACCGCCGGCGTCACCCTCGCCGGCGATGGACCCCACACCGTCCACGTCGAGGCCCGCGATCTCGCGGGGAACGTGGCCACCGCCGACGTCGCGGTGGAGCTCGACGCCAGCCCGCCCACCCTCGTCCTCACCGAGCCGGTGGACGGCGAGGTGGTGTCCGCTGCCGCCGTCCGGGTGTCCGGCACCGCCACCGATGCCCACCTGGACGCCGTCATCGTGGCCGGCAGCCCGGCCCCGGTGGACCCCTCCGGTGCCTTCTCGGTGGACGTGGCGCTCGGGTCCGGGACGCACACCGTGACGGTGGAGGCCCGCGACACCCTCGGCCACGTCACCCGCGCGGAGCGTCAGGTGATCGTGGACCGCGACGCGCCCACGATCGTGGTCGCCGCGCCGGCGCGCGGGGCGGTGCTGGCGGCGGCCGAGGTCGAGGTGTCCGGCACCGTCACCGACGGTGACGGCGTGGACCGGCTCACCGTCCAGGGTGCCGAGGTGGCCTTCGCTCCCGACGGCTCCTTCGCCCGCACCGTGACCCTGGCCGAGGGCCCGGGGGAGCTCGTGATCCGGGCGTGGGATCGCGCGGGCAACCAGGCGGTGGTGCGGGTCCCGGTGACGGTGGACACCACCCCGCCGCAGGTGGCCTCCACCGTGCCCGCGGCCGGTGCCACCGGGGTGCCCACCGCTGCCGCGCCCAGGGTCCGGTTCACGGAGCCGGTGGACGCGGCCTCCCTCGCCTCCGCCTTCTCCCTCGTCGGTCCCTCGGGCGACGTTCCCCTCGATCCCGTGCTGCTCGATGGCGGGGACGAGGTCCGGCTGGACCACGCCGCGCCCCTGCAGCCCGCCGCGGCGTACACCCTCACCGTCGCCACCGCCGTGAACGACCTGGCCGGCCACCCGCTGCCCGCACCGGTGACGGTGAGCTTCACCACCGTCGACGACACCCCGCCCGACCCGCCCGCCGTGGATCCCGTGCCCGGACGCGCCTGCTTCGCCACCCTCGCCCTCGCGGGCGGCGCGGAGCCCGGCGCCACCGTCCGCGCCTCGGGGACCGTGCAGGGTGCGACCACCACCGTGGGCGACGACGGCCGCTGGTCGCTGGAGCTCAGCCCCACCGTCACGGAGGGGACGGTCACCGTCACCCTCGTGGCCGAGGACGCGGCGGGGAACCGCTCCGCGCCGGTCACCGTCGCCGTCGAGCGGGACTGCACCCCGCCGGTGGTGCGCGCCGCCAGCTGGGACGGCGTGACCTCCGTCGCCGTCACCCTCTCCGAGGCGGTGGATCCCGACACCCTGGTCGCCGGCGGCTCCGTGAGCCTCGCGGACG
>CAYTTB010000098.1:0-8920 GCA_964440565.1 uncultured Thermoanaerobaculia bacterium | reverse complement strand
GGGTGTTCTACGCCCAGCTCATCGCGGGGACGCTCTTCCTCGACGCCGCGCGGTACGACGAGGCGCTGGTGTACCTCGATCGGGCCGCCGGGCTGCTGCCGGACGAGGCGCGGGTGGAGCTGATGCGGGGGAGGGCCCTCGAGGGAGTGGGCCGGGTCGAGGCGGCGGCGGCGGCGTACCGCCGCGCGAAGGAGCTGGCGCCCGACTCCGAGATCGCGGCGGAGGCCGAGCGGCGGCTGCGCCGTCTCGGCGCGGGCGGGTGAGGGGGGAGTCACCCGGCCCGGAACGGCTCGGTGCGAGGCCGCGGGCCGCGGCGTGCCGCCCCCGTGTCCCGGAACGCCGGGGGCCCCGCCGGACGCGGTCGCGACGCGCTCTCGAGGAGAGGGGGGACGTCCCCGGCACGCGTCGCACCGGCCGGCTCAGCCACCGAGGCGGAGCTCCACCTCGCCCCCGGCGGTGACGGTGACGTCGTGGAGCTCCCGCCCGCCGCCGGGCGCCACGCCCTCCACCCGGTAGCTCCCCGGCGGCAGCTCCACCGGGGTCCCGTCCGCCGTCACCAGCACCCACGGGGTCCCGGCGACCCGCCGCCATGCGGACGCCGCCAGGGGCCGCCCGTCGGCGGTGAGCACCCGCGCGCGCCACAGCGCACCGCCCTCGCCCGGCTCCCCCCGCAGGAGGAGGCGTCCCGTGGGCCCGAGCGTGACCTGCACCGGCTCCGGCGACGGGACCCGGACGCCCACCACGGCCGCACCGGAGCCTCCCGCCACGACCAGCACGAGATCGCCCTCGGGCAGCCCCCGCACCGGGCACCGTCCGCCGTCGCAGCTCGCCGACACCGGGCCGCCCGCCGCGCCGCCCGCGGCCCAGTACACCCACACCCAGTCCGGCCGCACGCCGCCGGCCGCCGTCACCTCGAGCACCAGCGGCGCCCGCGCCGCGAGCTCCAGGGTGACCTCCACCGGGACACCGTCGGCCACCGTGACCGACGCCCGCCCCTCCCGGCCCTCGGGGTCGCGCGCCTCGAGCCGCCACTCGCCGTCGGGCACCTCGTCGAAGGCGAACCGCCCGCCACCGTCCACGGTGGCCTCGCGCGTGACCTCGGGCACCCCGACCCGGCGCGCCCGCACCAGCGCCCCGGCCACCGGCGCCCCCGTCTCGGCGTCCGCCACCCTCCCCGAGATCGAGCCCGCGGGCACGTCGAGATCCAGCGTCACGTCCCCGCTCACGGTCACGTCCTCCGACGCCAGCACGGCTCCGGAACCGTCCCGCACCGCCACGAAGTACTCGCCCTCCTCCAGGCCGGCGATCTCGTACTCGCCGTCGGGTCCGGTCACGGTCATCCCGCCGGAGCCGTGGCCGGCGAGCGCCGCATCCACGGTGAGCCCGGGAACGCCGACCCCGCCCCGGCGCACCGTCCCGGAGATCGTGGCCCCGGCGCGGAAGTCGAAGACCACCACCGCCGGCGTGCCGTCGTCCGGCACCTCGACGGTGACCGTCCGCGACCGCCCGCCTGGCACCAGCGCGGCGTGGACCGCGGTCACCCCGGTGGGCACGCCCTCGAGCCGGAACCGGCCGTCGGCCCCCGGCGCGACCTCGGCGGCGCCCGCCCGGATCCAGCACCGGCCCAGCTCCTCGGCGGTGAGACCGCGCACCTCGCCCTCCACCACCCCGCCCCGCTCGAGCCGCACCTCCACCTCGGCGGTCTCGCCCGTCCGGACGTCCACCTGCTCCACCCGGGGCGCCATCCCGGCCGCCTCCACCCGCAGGTACCACGGGCCCGCCGTCGCCGGCTCCACCCGGACGGTGCCGTCGGGGCCGGTGACGCCGAGCCTGCCCATCCCCCCGTACGGCTGACCCGGGTCCTGCCCGCTCACGGTGGCCCCGGCGACGGGAGCGCCCTCGCCGTCCACCACCCGCACCACCAGCGCGCCCGGCTCCTCGAGGCGCACCACCACCTCGCCCTCGGCCCCCGCCTCGGCGGTGGCCGTCCCCGCCCGGCCGTCACCCGACCGGGCGTCGATCCGGTACTCGCCGGGGACCAGCCCCTCGAGGCGGAACCTCCCGTCGCCTCCGGTCCGCCCCCCCCGGGAGGTGGGGATGACCCCGGGGGCGCCACCGGTCCGGCGGGCGGTCACCTCGGCCCCCGCGACGGGCGCCCCGTCCGCGTCCACCACCCGGCCGACGATCTCGAGCCCCGGCTCGAGCTCGAAGGTGAGCGGCCCGAGCTCCCCCTCGGCCGGGATCTCCACCGTCCGCTGGAGCGTCCGCCGCCCGCGCGCCGACACCAGGAGCTGGTACGAGCCCGGTCCGAGGCGGCCCACCCGGAACGTCCCGTCGGCACCCGTGCGCGCCGAGCCCACGCCCATGAAGGCGGTGCCCGCGACCGCGCCGCCGAGCGAGATCTGCCGCTTGACCGCGACGCTCACCTCCGCGCCCTCGATGGGCCGCCCGCTCTCCTTCTCCACCACCACCCCCGTGAGCTCGCGCTCGCGGTCCATCGCCAGGCGGACCTCGTCCTCGGCCGGCAGCGCCACCCTGAGCGGCGGCCGCGGCACGTACCCCTCGGCCCGGGCCTGGAGGTACACCTCGCCCGAGCGCGGCAGGTCGGGTATCGAGAACCGCCCGTCGTCCCCGGCGACGACCGTCGGCTCGAAGGCGATCGTCTCGGGGCTCAGCGACAGCATCACCTCCGCGTGCGCTACCGGGCGGCCGTCCGGCCCCACCGCGATCCCGTCGAGCGCCCGCCCCCGCTCCAGCGCCACGTCGCCCAGGTCGAGCCCCTCCGCCGGCACCTCGAGCTCGCGCAGCGTGCGGCGCACGTACCCGGAGAGGTGGAGGTCGAGGTCGTAGGTGCCCGCGTTCACGGGGTCGAGCCGCACCACCCCCTCGCCGTCCGCCGTCTCCTCCGCCTCGGCCTCGGCGGGCGCACACGCCGGGCGAGGGCTCGAGAAGCCGGGGAGAATGCCCCCGCCCCGCGGCGGGCAGAGGCGGGCCGCGGCACCCGGCAGCGGCCGGCCCTCCGGGTCCACCGCCCGCAGCCGCACCCAGGTACCCGGGCCGAACCGGAGGGTCACCTCGGCCGCTCCACCGCGGGCGAGGCGCAGCTCCTCCGAGCGCGCCGCCGGGAACCCCTCCCGCCGCGCCTCCAGCCGCACCGCGGCGGGCCACAGCCGCCCGACCCGGAACGAGCCGTCCGGCCCCGACACGGCCTGCGGCAGCGTCACCAGCCGTTCGGCCCTCCCCGTGGCGCGCCCGTACAGCAACGGCCACGGGTCCGGCAGGCGCACCCACACCGGCACCCCCGCCACCGGCTCGCCGTCGGGGCCCACCACCCGCCCCGCGACGACCGCCGCCGGGACCGGGCCGAGCGGGATCTCGGGCCCCGCCCCCGGATCCACCGACAGCCGCCGCGCCGCCACCCCGGGCCCCCACACCGTCACCAGGCCCGGCTCCCAGACGGGGACCGTCATCCGGCCCGCGGTCACCGGCTCCGGGAGCAGGGCCGGCGGCAGCCACGTGGGCCGCACCGCCAGCGGGCCCAGCGCCTCGTCCCAGGTCAGCGTGGCCGCCGGCTCCTCGCTCACCGTCACCGTCAGCGGCTCGTCGGGCGCGCCCCGGCCCGTGCGCCGGCCCCACGCGCTGCCGGCCCGCGCCACCACCGTCCACGACCCGCCGCCGGCCGGGATCCGGGCGACCCCGTCCTCGCCGGTGACCGCGGTGGCGGCCGCCGGCGCGTCGAGCGGCGCCACCAGCGCGCCGCGCACCGGCCGGCCGCGGCGGTCCTCCACGCGGATCCGGATCCAGCCCGTGCGCAGGCGCAGCCGCAGCGGGCCGCCGCCGCGGGCGTTCACCGAGCCGTCCACCGCCCACGCGCCGTCCTCGGCCCACGCCGCGAGGGTCACGGAGGCCGCTCCCGACGGCAGCCACACCCGGGCGGTGTCCTTCCCCGGGGCCAGCACCGTCCGGGGTACGGCCGCGACCCATCCCGAGGGGGTCGCGCCGTCGGGCCACCGGTCGGCGCGACCCCACACCACCGCCCGCGATCTCGGGTCCGGGCGCCGCACGCGCAGGACGGCCTCCACACCCGACGGAAGCCACACCGCCGGAAGCTCCGGGTCCTCCCCCGGCAGCACCGGCCGCCGCGCCGCCACGTGGCCCGGCGCGGAGGCCTCCACGACCAGCGGGAGCCGCGCGTCGCCGAGCGCCAGCCGCCACGGCCGCCCCGGCGCGACCGCCGTCTCGGCCAGCGGCTCCAGCGCCGACCCGTGATCCCCGGCAACCCGCGCCGCTCCCGCCCAGGCGCGCACCGTGACCCGGTCCGCTGCCCGCTCCGTGAACACCACCCCGGAAAGCTCCAGCCGCCCCGCCCGCGCGCCCGCCGCGACGAGGCACGCCAGGAGCGCCGCCATCGCAGCCCGTCGCATCGTCGCCACCTCCACCTGCCCCCCTACTCTACACCCACCGCCCTCCACTCGCCCCGCGGGAACCCGCCGGGGAGACTCCCCGTCCGGGGCCGGGCTGGGGACACTCCCCTTCCGAGCTGGGCCCCCCCGGGCGGGACACGGCTCCGGAGGCGGGCGGGCCCGCGGGCCGGGCGAGAGCTCGCCGATGGGGACGTGCGCCCCTTCCGGGCGCGCCCGTCCCGGGGCGCTCGGGGGGCCGCGCTCCGATCGCTTCGCGTCCCCCTGGATCCGCGCACGCCGCCGCGGCGTGACGCGGCCCCGTGGTGCTAGAATCCGCGCCTCGAGGGAGGAGCCATGCGGGGGCCCGTCGTCACCATCGCCGATCTCGCCGGACACGTGGGGGAGGAGGTCACCCTCCGCGGCTGGGTGTACAACTGGCGCAAGAAGGGGAAGCTCCGGTTCATCATCCTGCGCGACGGGTTCGGCTACCTGCAGTGCGTGGTGTTCCGGCCGGACGTGGAGGAGCGGGTGTGGGAGGCCGCGGTGGCGCTCACCCAGGAGTCCTCGCTGGAGATCTCCGGCGTGGTGGCCGAGGACGCCCGCGCCCCCGGCGGGTACGAGCTCCGGGTCACCGACATCCGGCCCGTCCAGATCGCGCCGGAGTACCCGCTGGGGAAGAAGGAGCACGGGGTGGACTTCCTCCTCCAGCACCGCCACCTGTGGCTGCGGTCGCGGCGGCCGCACGCGGTGCTGCGGGTGCGGTCCGAGCTGGAGGCGGCGATCCGCGACTTCTTCCACTCCCGCCGGTACACCCTGATCGACTCGCCGATCCTGACCCCCGCCGCCTGCGAGGGGACCTCGACCCTGTTCGAGACCGAGTACTTCGGCGCGAGCGCCTACCTCTCGCAGTCCGGGCAGCTGTACCTCGAGCCGGCCGCGGCGGCGTTCGGGCGGGTGTACTGCTTCGGACCGAC
The DNA here is from genome assembly GCA_964440565.1 of uncultured Thermoanaerobaculia bacterium. Lineage (GTDB taxonomy): Bacteria > Acidobacteriota > Thermoanaerobaculia > Thermoanaerobaculales > Sulfomarinibacteraceae > CAYTTB01. Next base: position 3,543 of record CAYTTB010000098.1, on the reverse strand, counting down.
CTTCCGGGCGGAGAAGTCCAAGACCCGCCGGCACCTCACCGAGTTCTGGATGGTGGAGCCGGAGGTGGCGTGGCTGCGGTTCGACGGGCTGCTCGAGCTCATCGAAGAGTTCGTCTCGGAGATCGTCTCCCGGGTGCTGGACCGCTGCCGGTGGGAGCTCGAGATCCTGGAGCGCGACGTCTCCCGCCTCGAGCCCGCGACGCGCCGCCCCTACCCGCGCCTCGACTACGGGGACGCGGTGCGGATCCTCGCCGAGCGCGGGTTCGACATCGAGTTCGGCGACGACTTCGGCGGCGACGAGGAGACCGCCCTCGCCGGGCTCCACGACCGGCCGGTGATGGTGACGCGCTACCCCGCCGAGGCCAAGGCGTTCTACATGCAGCCCGACCCCGAGGACCCCACCCGCGCGCTGGCGGTGGACCTCCTCGCTCCGGAGGGGTACGGCGAGATCATCGGCGGATCGGAGCGGATCGACTCGTACGAGCTGCTCGAGCGCCGGATCGCGGAGCACGGCCTGCCGCGGGAGGCGTTCGAGTGGTACCTCGACGTCCGCCGGTACGGCTCGTTCCCCCACTCCGGGTTCGGGATGGGGATCGAGCGGTGCGTCGCCTGGATCTGTGGCCTCCACCACGCGCGCGAGGCGATCCCCTACCCGCGCACCATCACCCGGATCTACCCGTAGGGCCACGGCCCCGCCACGGTGGAGGAGCGGAGGCCCCCGTCGCGGGGGTGGCCGTCCGGGCCGCGCGAGGGGCACCGCCCCGCTCCTCCGGGCGCCGGGCACCTCCGAAAGGGAGTGTCCCCAGCTCCGCGGGCAGGGAGTGTCCCCGGCCGCGGCCGAGCCGCCGGTCTCCGGATCGCCGTCCCCACACGGAAGCCGGACCCGCGCCCACCGCGGCCGCGTCCCGCGCCGGCCGGAGCCCTCGCGCCGCCCGGCGGGCCGCCGGAGGCCGCCCGGATCAGCTCGCCCCGTCCTCCCCCGGACGCCAGTCGTCCACCGGCACGGGAACACCGAGCCCGGTGCCGCCGTCCCAGCTCATGACCACGATGTCGTAGTCCAGCTCGAGCGGGGTGTACCGCGGCAGCGCCGCGAACACCCACCTCCCGTCCCGTGTGGCCGCCGCCTCCACGATGGGCACCCGCCACGGCCCCTCGGGATCGAGGGCCGCCACCGTCCCGCCCGCGAACAGCAGCTGCCGCTGCCCCCGGCAGAAGAACAGCTGGTTCTTCGGGCCCACGCGCGGCGCCCATTCCGGCCCCGCGGTGTCGATCCGCGGATCGAGCGGCTGGGGCTCGTTCCCGTTGGGCGGGTGGTACAGGTAGATGTCGGGGTTGCCGCCCCGGGTGGTGACGAAGGCGAAGGAGGTGGTGCTCCCCGCGAGGTAGGTGGCGTCGTCCGCGTCGCCGTCGCCGAGGTGCTCGAGCCTCCGCACCGCGGACCACGGCGCCCGCCGCGAGGGGCGCGTCGTCTCGCCCACCCAGCGCGTCCCGTCCGCCTCCCGCACCGCCACCAGGCAGCGGGTCTCCTCCTCGTCCACCCAGGTCACGCGCACCGACGGCGCCTGCCCGAGGTCCGGGAAGGTCACCGGCTCGGGCGCCGACCACCCCTCGGGGCCCAGCTCGGCCCGGTACGGACGCTCGTACGCGACCCCGCCCTCGCCCGGCTCGGGAAGGCCGGGCCGCCGCGCCCCGATCCACGCCCCGCCCGGCCGCCACGGCCGCCTGAGGCGGGCCGCGAAGTAGAGCACCGTCCCGCCGCGCACCGGCACCGGCCCGTGCTCCACGCCGGCGCTGTTGATCCGGGCCGGGTCCTCGGGCCCCTCCGGGATCTCCTCGAGGCTCTTGGGAAGCCGCCAGACGCGGTACGAGCCGAAGTCCATCAGGTACGCGGCCTCCATCATCACCCGGTCCGCCCCGGCCATCGTCGTGGTACCCGGAACCGGGATCGCCGCCACCTCGCGCCCGGTGGTGAAGGCGTCGAGATCACCGGGCCAGCCGTCCACCACCACCACCGTGTCGGGCGTCACCGTGACCTCGGCGGTCACGCCCTCCTCCACCGGCGTCGGCACCGCCCTGCCCTCCTCCAGCTGCTTCCTCGACATGGAGCGCGGCATCCCCACCCGCACCCGTACCAGACGCCGCTCGGGGTGCTCGGGAACCGCCCCCACCGAGATCACGGTGCCGAAGATCTCGGTGTCGGGCTGCGGGGTGGGCCGGTCCGGGTTCAGCGCGTCGCAGCCCGCAAGCGCGAGCGTCGCGGCCAGGACGGCGGCCAGGACGGTTCGGGTCGTGTGGCGCATCGGAACCTCCCTCCGCGCGGGGTCACAGCAGCATACCAGCGATGGTGGCGGTGAGCCAGGAGGCGAGCGCGCCGCCGAGCATCGCCCTGAGGCCGAGGCGGGCGAGATCCGCCCGCCGCTCGGGCGCCAGCGCCGCGATGCCGCCGATCTGGATCCCGATGGAGGAGAAGTTGGCGAAGCCGCACAGGGCGTAGGTGGAGATGATCACCGCGCGCTCCGAGAGCACCCCCGACTTGAGGTAGGTGCCCAGCGTCCCGTAGGCCACGAACTCGTTGAGCGACAGCTTGATCCCCAGGAGGTTCCCCACCAGCCCCGCGTCCTTCCACGGCACCCCCATCAGGAACGCGAGCGGCTTGAGGACCGTCCCGAACAGGGTCCTGAGCGACCCCGGGACGATCCCGCGGAACTCCCCCGCCACCGGCGACATCCCCTGCGCCGGGTACTGCACCCAGGCCCCGCCGAGCAGGCGTCCGTCGATCATCCGGTCGAGGAAGGAGAGGAGCACGTCGGCCGCTGCGATGAGGGCGATGAACCCCACCAGCATCGCGGCCACGTTCACGGCGAGCTTCAGCCCGTCGGAGATCCCGCCGGTGGCCGCCTCGATCACGTTGGCGCCGGTCTCCAGCTCCGGGAAGGCGGCGTCGCCCGCGGTCTCGGAGTGCTCCAGCTCCGGCTCCATGATCTTGCCGATCACCAGCGCCGCCGGCGCCGACATCACGCTCGCCGCGATGAGGTGCGCCGCCGGGATCCCCATCGCGATGTACCCGGCCAGGACCCCGCCGGCGATGGTGGCGAAGCCGCCCACCATCACCGTGAACAGCTCCGACCGCGTGAGCCCGGAGAGGAACGGCCGGATCAGCAGCGGTGCCTCGGTCTGGCCGACGAAGATGTTGGCGGAGCAGGAGAGCGTCTCCGAACCCGAGGTCCCCATGGTCCAGCGCATGAAGCGGGCGAGCGCCTCGATCACCCGCTGCATGATCCCGAGATGGTAGAGGATCCCCATGAACCCGCCGAAGAAGATGATGGTGGGCAGCACCTTGAACGCGAACTGGAACCCGAACCCCGGCCACGCCGCCCCCTCCCCGGTGAAGAAGTACTTCGGGTCGGCGAGGTTGCCGAACAGGAAACGGGCGCCGTAGTCGGACAGGTTGAGGAACGCCGCCACCTGCTCGCTGAAGGCGCGAAACAGCGTCCTGCCGGTGAGGCCGTGCGCCGCCAGCGCCCCGATCCCCGCCGTCACCAG
>CAYTTB010000097.1:0-9213 GCA_964440565.1 uncultured Thermoanaerobaculia bacterium | reverse complement strand
GCACCTTCGACATCTCGATCCTCGAGATCGGCGACGGCGTGTTCGAGGTCAAGTCCACCGCCGGCGACACCTTCCTCGGCGGCGAGGACTTCGACGCCAGGGTGATCGAGCACCTGGTGGAGCAGTTCCGGCAGGAGACCGGGATCGATCTCACCGAGGACCGGATGGCGATGCAGCGGATCAAGGAGGCGGCGGAGGCGGCCAAGTGCGAGCTCTCCACCGCGGAGGTCACCGACGTCTCGCTGCCCTTCATCTCGGCCGACCACACCGGTCCCAAGCACCTCCAGGTGCGGCTCACCCGCAGCCAGCTCGAGGATCTCGTGCGGGACCTGGTGGAGCGCACCCTCGACCCGTGCCGCAACGCGCTCGAGGCGGCGGGCCTCGAGCCGGGCCAGGTGGACCAGGTGATCCTGGTGGGCGGGCAGACCCGCATGCCGCTGGTGCAGCAGGTGGTGAGCGAGTTCTTCGGCAAGGAGCCGTGCCGCGACATCAACCCGGACGAGGTGGTGGGGATCGGCGCCGCCATCCAGGCCGGGATCCTCCAGGGCGAGGTCAAGGACCTGATCCTGCTGGACGTGACGCCGCTGTCGCTGGGCATCGAGACCCACGGCGGCCTCTTCACCAAGATCATCGAGCGCAACTCCACCATCCCCACCAAGAAGTCCATGATCTTCACCACCGTGGCCGACAACCAGACCACGGTGGAGATCCACGTCCTGCAGGGCGAGCGGGCGCTGGCCAGCGAGAACAAGTCCCTGGGGCGGTTCGAGCTGGTGGGGATCCCGCCGGCCCCGCGCGGCGTGCCGCAGATCGAGGTGACCTTCGCCATCGACTCCAACGGCATCGTCCAGGTCTCGGCGTGCGACCTCGCCACCGGCAAGGAGCAGTCCATCGAGGTCAACCCCGCCGGGGGCCTCTCCAAGGCGGAGATCGAGGCGATCATCGCCGAGGCCGACAGGTACCGGAAGGAGGACGAGCGGCGGCGCGAGATCCGCCAGCTCCAGAACCGGCTGGAGGGGCTGCTCTACACCAACGAGCGGGTGCTGCGGGAGTTCGGCGGATCGCTCAAGCCCGAGGACCGTGACGGTGTTCGCAAGACCCTCCACCGCGCCCGCAAGGCGCTCACCTCGGAGGACCGCTCGGTGCTCGAGGAGGCGATCCTGGCCGTCCAGGAGGCCTCGCAGGTGCTCACCGAGGTGCTCATGTACAACCCGGCGGCGGCCTTCGGTCTCCGTGGCGGCCCCTCCTCGCTGGGGGGCAAGGACGACGCGGACGAGGGATCCTGACGGGCCATGACGACGGGGACCCGACGCGACTACTACGAGGTCCTGGGGGTGGCGCGCGATGCGAGCCCCGAGGAGATCAAGCGCGCGTACCGGCGCCTGGCGGTGAAGTACCACCCCGACCGGAACCCCGACGACCCCGAGGCCGAGGAGCGGTTCAAGGAGGCGGCGGAGGCGTACGCCGTCCTCTCGGATCCCGAAAAGCGCGCCGCGTACGACCGGTACGGTCACGCCGGGCTCGGCGACCAGCCGTTCGCCGACGTCAGCCCCGACATCTTCATGGACTTCGCGGACATCTTGGGCGAGATGTTCGGGCTCGGCGACATGTTCGGGTTCCGCACCCGGAGGGCCTCGGGGCCGCGCCCGCGCCAGGGCCGCGACATGGTCTTCACCCTCCACCTCACGCTCGAGGAGGCTGCCACGGGCGTGGAGCGGACGCTGCGCATCCCGCGCCGCGAGACGTGCGGCGAGTGCGGCGGCAGCGGCGTGGCCCCCGGCAGCGCCCCCGTCACCTGCCCGGCGTGCGGCGGCCGCGGCCGGGTGGCGTACCGGCGGGGGTTCCTCACCGTGGCCCAGACGTGTCCCCAGTGCCACGGCCAGGGGCGGGTGGTGCGCGACCCGTGCCGGGCCTGCCGCGGGATCGGTCTCGTGGAGCGGGAGGCGACGCTGCGGGTGCGCGTGCCGCCGGGGGTGGACACGGGCGTCCGGCTCCGGTTCTCGGGCGAGGGCGAGGGCGGCCGCCACGGGGGGCGCTCCGGCGACCTCTACGTCGAGGTGGTGGTGGAGGAGCACGACCTGTTCGTGCGCGAGGGCGCCGACCTCCACCTCACCGTGCCGGTGAGCGCCTTCCAGGCGATGCTGGGCGACCGCCTCGAGATCCCCACCGTCTCCGGCGAGACCGTCACCCTGGAGATCCCCGCGGGTGCCCAGCCGGGGGACGAGCTGCGGCTGAAGGGCCGGGGGATGCCGCGGCTCGACGGGCGCGGCCGCGGCGACCTCGTGGTCCACCTGAAGGTGGTGATCCCGCGGCGCCTCACCGCCGAGCAGCGCCGCCTCGTCGAGGCCGCGGCGCGCGCCGTGGGCGGCGGCTCGGGAGGCGGACCCGGCCTCTTCGAACGCCTCAGGCGAAGGCTCGGGAACGAGGGGTGAGGGGCGGCCGTCGCTGGGCCACCGTGACCGGAGAGATCCCCGCCGAGGCCGAGGCGCGGCTCGCCGAGCGCCTCGAGGAGCTGCCGGTGCTGGGCTGCGAGGTCGCCGACGCCGGGGGCGGCCGGGTCCGGGTCACCGCCTACCTGGCGCTGGGCGAGGAGGAGGCGGCTGCCGCGGTGGAGGCGGCACTCGAGGCGCTGGGGTGCGCCGGGACCCGCCGCGGGTGGCAGATGGAGCGGGACTGGCTCGCCGAGTACCGGCGGCGGGTGCGGCCGTTCCCGGTGGGCCGGCGGTGGTGGATCGACCCGCACCCGGACCGTCCCACCCCGGCGCCGCCGGACCGGATCCGGCTGGTGCTGCCGCCGCGCGAGGCGTTCGGGAGCGGCTCGCACGAGAGCACCCGTCTCGCGCTCATGCTCCTCGAGGCGGTGCCGGTGGCGGGGCGCACGGTGCTCGACGTGGGCACCGGCTCGGGCGTCCTCGCCTTCGCCGCCGGGGCGCTGGGGGCGGCCTGGATCGCGGGCCTCGACGTGGATCCACGCGCGGTGGCGGTGGCGCGGGAGGGCGCCGCGCTGCAGGAGCCGCCGCGGCGGCCGGCCCTCCTGGTGGGGGAGCCGGCGGCGGTGGAGGGCGCCTTCGACCTCGTTCTCTGCAACATGGTCTCCGGGATCCTGCTGCCGCTGCTGCCCGAGCTGAGGCGGCTGCTGGCGGACGGGGGCGACCTCCTGCTCTCGGGGCTGCTGGTGGCCGAGCGCGACCGGGTGCGCGACGAGCTCGGCGTCGCGGGTCTGGCCCCGGCGGGAGAGCTCGAGCTCGGCGAGTGGCTCGGGGTGAGGGCGCGACGTGCCTGAGCCGTGGCTCCTCGTGGACGAGGTTCCGGAGAGCGGCGGGCCGGTGCCGCTCCCGCCCGGGGAGGCGCGGCACGCGCTCGCCGTGCTGCGGCTCGCCGACGGCGCGCCGGTGGTGGTGGCCGACGGGCGGGGGCGCACCGGCCGGGGAGCGCTGCGGCGGGCGGGGCGCGGCGCGGCCGCGGTGGAGGTGGTCCGGGTGACGCGCCACCCGGAGCCCGGGCCGGGGGTCACGGTGGCCCTCGGCGTGCTCCACACCCGGGCGATGGACTGGGCGGTGCAGAAGGCGGTGGAGGTGGGGGCGGCGCGGCTCGTCCCGGTGCTCAGCGAGCGGGCCCAGCTCGGTGCCCCCGCCGCCAGGGGCCGCCTCGGCCACTGGCGGCGGGTGGCGCGCCAGGCGCTCAAGCAGTGCCGGCGTCCGTGGGCGATGGAGGTGGCCGAGCCCGCGACCCTCGACGCCCTCCTCGCGGGCGGCCCGGGGATCGTGGCGGACGCGGGCGGGGCGGCGCCGGCCGAGCTCGGCGTGCGCCTTCCCGTCACCCTCCTCGTGGGCCCGGAGGGCGGGCTCGCCCCCGCCGAGCTCGGGGCGCTGGAGGGTGCGGGCTGGCGGCGGGTCCGGCTCGCGCCCCACACCCTCCGCGCCGAGACCGCGGCGGTGGTGGGCGCGGCGGTCCTCGCGGCGCTGCACGGCTGAACGGCGGGGCGGGCGCCGGGCGCGGCTCGGGGCGGGGTGGAAGCCCCCGCGGCCGCCTGGGGGAGCGCGGACTTCACCGCAGGGACGTGTCGGCTCCGCGAGATACCACCTCCGTGCGAGGGTGGCAGGCTCCACCGGCGCCTCGCCCCGGCGGGCCGAAGCCCGCGCTCCCCGGGTGGTGGGCCGCGCGGCCGGGCGAGGGCGGGGACCGGGACATGGTCGCAGGAGTCCCGGGGAAGATCACTCGTGAGCCACGTGCTTGACCTCCGCACTTCGCTCTTTCTAGAATCGAGACCAGGAATCCAGCGTCGGGAAGGGCGCGCGGGGACCGGGCGGCGACGGCCCGGCGGTGCGACGTGGTGGGGGGGACCGATGGCGGGCGAAGGCGGGATCCGTGGAGGGGGGCGCGGGGACGGCTGGCAGGCGCTGGCCGGGGTGGCGATGATCGCCGCCGCCGCGGGTGCGTTCCTGGCGGCGAGCGGGTGCATCTGCGACGACGAGTACTCCTTCGGGCTGTTCGACGCGGCGAACTCGGTGAGCGAATCGCCGCCCGGGAGCGCGCGGCTCCTGGCCGGCGGGCCGGGGCAGTGCACGTTCCGCTACGACAGCGGCCCGGAGGCCACGATCTTCTTCCACCCGCCGCCCGGGGCGACGGTGGTCTCGGTGACGGGAGCGCGGCAGGCTCCGGACTACGCCCCGCCGCCGTGGCGGTTCGAGGGCATCCGTCCGGGAACGACCATCACCGTGGAGCTGGGCGGGGTGAAGGACGACGACCTGTGCCAGTGGTGGGTGGGGGTCGGCTGGGACGAGAAGAAGCTCCGGTGGGAGCGGTACGACAGCTACTGGAGCCGGGTCACGGCCTCCGGCTCGCGCGGCCGGGCCGCGGCCACCGTGGCCGCCGGCGGTACACCCATCAGCGCGTGGTACCTCTGGCTGACGTTCGGCGCCCAGAGTACCGGGATGGACACCGCGCTGTGCCAGCGGGTGATGGACTTCCTCCAGGAGGGCGACGTGGTGTTCGCGCTGCGCTACCCCCAGGACCCCGGCCTCCAGGCGGGGGTGGGGTGGCGCGAACCGGTGGCGTTTCGCGGTGACGACCGGCCCCTGCTCACCCTGACGGCGGGTGACGAGGTGTTCGCCGAGCTACCGCTGGAGTACCGCCCCGAGTGGCTCGAGTTCGCCCGCGACAACCTGCCCGCCGCTGCGGGCGAGGCGTGGACCGTGCTGGGCCCCCAGCGGGCGCCCCGGAGCGCCTGCCAGGACGGGATCGACCTGTTCGCCTGGGCGCTGAACCTGCAGCTCCACCTGGATCTCGGGGGCAGGATCGACCCGTACTGGGACCACGTCCTCGAGGCGTACGCCTGCTACCGCGGCGAGGGCGAGCCGGTGCTGCCGGGCGCGGCCGCCGTCCAGGGAGGCGAGAGCGCCGTGCGCGCGGAGGGGATCACCTGCCTCGGTCCCGTGCCCATCCGCCTCACCGACTGGTTCAACGGTCCGGACCCGCCGTACGGCGTGGGGCTCGGCGGCTTCCGGCGGGTGGACGCGGGCGACAGGGTGGAGGTCCAGGCGCGGGTGAGCAGCTACACCGACGCCGCGGTGGACCTCGACCTCTCGGTGAGCTCGACGCTCGGCATCCCGTGGCAGCTGTACGGGGGCGACTACACCGCCCCCGACCTGGGAAGCCCCATCACCGGCCCGGTGAACCTTCCCGGGTGGGAGACGCGCCCGATCTGGCTGGTGGCGGACGTCCCCGCCGGGACCCAGGGTCTGGACACGACCCACCTCACCGCCGTGGCCTCGGGGCAGGAACCCGCGTGGGGGACGTACTTCCTCCAGGTGGGGCCGTGGACCGCGCCGCCCGAGGGGACGGGGTGGAACGGCTGGGTGCCGGTGGGCAGCCACGCGCCCGGCTCGCACGGCTCCCGGTGGCGGGCCGACCTCGGGCTCCTCAACCCCGGGGTGGGGGAGGTGTCGGCCGAGGTGCGCCTGCACGCTCCGGACGGGATCCACACCCTGGCCGTCACCGTCCCGCCCCGGGGCCAGGCGATCGTGAGCGACGTGGTGGGCGCCATGGGGTACTCGGGCGCCGGGGCCCTCGAGGTCCACGCGCCGGCGGCGCTCGAGGTGACCTCGCGGTCGTACAACCAGGTGGCGGCGGGGGCGGAGTGCTTCCCGGGCGGCACCCTGGGCCAGGCGCTGGACGGCGCCATGGTCTCGGCGGGCCTCGTGGCGGGGCAGCGGGCGTGGATCCCGCAGCTGGTCGAGAACGACGCCTTCCGCTCCAACGTGGGCCTGGTCAACACCGGCAGCGCCGGGGCCGCCGTCCTCGTCCGGCTCCACGACGGCGCCGGCACCCAGCTCGCCGAGTACACCGTGACCCTGGCTCCGGGCGAGTGGAAGCAGGACAACCGGCCGTTCGCGAACCGTGCCGGCCGCACCGACCTGGACGCCGGCTACGCGGTGGTGGAGGTCTCCTCGGGCGCGGGGGTGTTCGCCTACGGCTCGGTGGTGGACAACCTCACCAACGACCCCACCACCGTGCCCATGGTCCCGGAGCTCGTGGCCGGCACGAGCGAGGCGTGGATCCCGGTGGCGGTGCACGCCGCCGGCGCCCACGGCTCGCAGTGGCGCACCACCCTCGGGCTGCTGAACCCGGGCGGCTCCCAGGCCTCCGCCACCGTGCGGCTGTACACCGCTTCCGGGACGGCCACCGCCACCTACACCGTGCCCGCGGGCGGCCAGCTGATCGTGGACGACGTCGCCGGCGTCATGGGCGTGGACGGCGGCGGGCCGCTCCAGGTGACCTCCTCGCGGCCGCTGGTGGTGACCTCCCGGACGTACACCCGGATCGCGGCGGACGCGCTCTGCTCCCCTGGCGGGACGCTCGGCCAGGCGCTCACCGCCACCGTCCCCACGCCGGTGCTCGCCGCCGGCGACGTGGTGCGCATCCCGCACCTGGTGGAGAACGCGGCGTTCCGGTCGAACATCGGGTTCGCCGACACCGGGAGCTCCCCGGCCACCGTGCGGGTGCGGCTGCACGACGCGGCCGGAACGGAGCTCGCGGTCTTCGACGTGACCCTGTCGCCGCACGAGTGGAAGCAGGAGAACCGCCCGTTCGCGGAACGCGCGGGCCGCACCGACCTCGACGCCGCCTGGGCGACGGTGGAGGTGCTCGAGGGGGAGGGCGTGCTGGTGTACGGCTCGGTGGTGGACAACGTCACCAACGACCCCACCACCGTGGTGGCGCGGCGGCGGTGAACCTGTACGGCCCCCTCTACGCCGTCGCCATCCTGGTGGGCGCGGCGGTGTGGTGGCGGCGGCTCGTGGTGCGGGGGGTGCCCCCGGGAGCCGCCGTGCTGGGGATCGGCGTCGCCGCCTGGGGCGGGGTGGCGGGAGCGTTCGGCCTCCACGCCGCGGTGGCCGCGATCCCGGGCACCCTGCCCGGCGGCCCCCGCACGACCCTCCGGTCCGGCAGCACCATCCTCGGCGCCATCCTCGGGGCCGGCACGGCCGCCACGGCGTGGGCGGCGGCGCGCGGCGAGCGGGTGGGGGACTGGCTCGACGCGGCGGCCGGGGCGGCGCCGCTCGCCCAGGCCATCGGCCGCCTCGGCTGCCTCTCCGCCGGCTGCTGCTACGGCCGGCCCACCGACTCCTGGCTCGCGCTCCGCCTCCCGGACACCTCCGGCACCGTCCTGCCCCGCTACCCGGCCCAGCTCATCGCCTCCGCGGCCGACCTCGGGATCCTGGCCGCGGTCCTCCTCGCCGAGCGCCGCCTGGCCCGGCGGGGGCGTGCGGCCCCGGGGGCACTGTTCGCCCTCTACCTCGCCCTGTACGCGGTCAAGCGGTTCCTGCTCGAGTTCCTCCGCGGCACCGCACTTCCCGTCCTCCTCGGCCTCACCTGGGCGCAGCTCGTGGCGGCGGTCCTCCTCGCCGGCGCCGCGGCGGGCGGTCTGGCCGCGCTGCGGCGGGCGCGGTCGGCGGCCCCGGGCGCCCGCGGGCGGGGCGCCTGAGGTGGACCGGCCGCGCCGGCGGCCCGTCGCCTCGCCCCGTCCCGGGACGGGAGTGGCGGCGGCGCCGTCGAGGACCGCTGCCGGGGTGGGCGACGGGAGGCCGACCCGCCGTGCCCCGCGTGTGGGGGGCGCCCTTCGAGGGTGACGTGCCACCCGGGTGCGACGCCGTCTCGGAATTGTGGGGACCGTCCCCAGTTGCGGGGACCGTCCCCGGCACCGGGGCCTTGTCAAACCCGCGGCCCGATGCTAGATTTCGCGCGGCGCCAACGTAGCTCAGCTGGTAGAGCAGCTGATTCGTAATCAGCAGGTCGCCGGTTCGAGTCCGGCCGTTGGCTCCACCGTGCCCGCCGCCCCGTCGCCCGCCACCGCGAACGTCCAGCTCCCGCCTCGCCCATCGCGGTGCCGCCCGCCGGGCAGCGAGGAGACGACGGCCTCCCGGCACCCCGGCCCCTCCACGGCCCAGGCGCCGCCTCGCCCCGCCGACCCCGCCGGAGCGGGAGGGGGCGGTGCGGCCCACCCGAGGCAGCCGGGACCGATGGGGGCAGCGTGCGTCGCCGGAAGGTTCCGACCACCGGCGTCCGGGGCCCGGCCGCCCGTGGCGTCCGTGCGGGTGGCAGCGGGTCGCTCCGGAGGGGGGACCGGGCGGTGTCCCGGTCCGGGCGGGGCAGCCCGAGGGGGGAGGCGTCGGGTCATCCCCGGGGTCACCCGCGGAAGACGGTGTCCCCGTGCCACTCCAGGAACTCGCGTGAGGGGCGGAGGGCCGGATCGTGCGGTACGGAGACGGGGCGTCCGTCGAGGGCGAAGTACTCCTCCCCGTTGTCGAAGTCGTTTCTGAGCGCGCGGCTGGCCCGGGAGCGGTAGCTCGGGTCGATGGTGACGTACCCGCGATCGAAGAGGCGGTGGATGTCCGAACGAAGGAGGATACCGTTGTCCACGCGATGCTCGCCGTGCTGGCTGACCGGGCGGATGTGGGCGGCCTCCAGCGCCGGCAGGGCCTTGCCGCCGGTCACCGCGCACCGGCGGTGGTAGATGTCGGTGATCAGGACCCGGAAGGCGCCCTGTCCGAGACGGCGCCGGGTGACGGCCCCGAGGCCGTTCACGGCTGGGGACTCCGCGACGCACGGCGTGCGCCAGGCGAGAGCCCGCCGGATCGCCTCCCAGAGTTCCCTTCCCGGGCCCGCGGTCATGTCGTACCCCTTGCCCACGACGATGTTGGGGCTGAAATCCGG
>CAYTTB010000096.1:0-9265 GCA_964440565.1 uncultured Thermoanaerobaculia bacterium | reverse complement strand
CAACGGCCCCAGCGCCGACCGGGCCGCGTCCCGGTCGTTGCGCGCGAGGGCGGCGGTGACCGTCGCGATGGGATCGGTGTCGGGCGGCATCGGACGTCCTCCCCGGTGCGGCGATCAGCTCCCGTCCAGATCCACCACCTCGCCCACGACCCACGGCTCCACCCGCTGCACCTCCGGCGGCCTCCGGTCCACGAGGGCGACCCTGCGGACGGGGACGGCCAGGCGGGCGGCCCGGCTGGCGATCTCCGCCGCGAGGTGGGTGAGCAACGTGGTGCCACCGGTGACGTTGACCACGACGCACGCGTGGCGGGCGAGCAGCGCGGTGAGCCGGGCCTGCGCCAGCAGGGGTGCGGCCTCCGCGAACCCGGTGTGGGGGTCGGCGAGGATGAGGGGCTCCTCGACCGTGCCGGCGAACCCCGCACGCTCCACGGCCTCCGCGAGCCCGGGCAGCGCCTCGCGCGAGGTCACCGCGAGCAGGGTGTCCGGGCGCAGCGAACGGAGCGCCGTGTACACCACCCCCGGCGAGAGCCCGAGCGGGGTGACCAGCAACGTGCCCCGCTGGCCCGCCTCGTCCAGGTGCGGAGGGTGGGCCAGCAGCTCCCGGCACGCCGCCACGAGCTCGGCCACGCGCTCCCGTGTGGGCTCGAGCTCCTTCGGGTCGAAAGCGCCGTGGGCCACGTGGTTGCGCAGGTCCGCCACCGCCTTCCAGACACCGGCGAGAAGCTTCAGGACGGGGGCGCCGTCCAGGAGCTGGAACCTGGCACGCTCCGCGAGGCCGTTCAGGAGGCGCTCGGCCGGAAGCCGCGCGCCGTCGCGATCCAGCCACCTCTCCCGCTCCCCCGTCTGGAGGATGGTCAGGTTCACCAGCCACTCTCGCAGGATCCTCAGGGCCCGGCCCTGGTTTCCCGTCTCCAGGTAGTGCTCCACGAGCCGCAGCTCGCGCTCGAGCTCCCCGGGATCGAGGGCCACGGCGCCCTTCGCGGTGCACCCCGCCGGGGCGGCCCACGCCTCCAGGCGGGGACGCAGCGCGGAAAGCAGCGTCCCGAGGGCGGGGTGGACCTTCCGCTCGAGATCTCCGAGCTGATCGAGGAGGCGGCGGGCGCGGACCCCGGTCTCCAGCGGCAGCCCCATGTGCTCCGCCTCGGAGAGGCCGGCGATGCCTCGCTCCAGCGGGCCGAGCGCGTCGCGAAGCGAGGTCTGGCCCGAGCGGTGGGCCCGTGCCCGGTCGCCGCGCACCAGATCCCGCACGGGGGCGAGGTCACCCCGACGCCGGAACGCCGCCGCCGCGTGGAGCCAGCCCATCGCCTCGTGCAGCCACGTGACGTCGAGCAGCGGCGCCGGGCCGTCCCCGGACCGGAGTTCCACCGCGCCGTAGAGTATCCGCTCCACCCGGATGTCCCGGAGTGCCGCCAGCTGCTCCAGCGCGACGAGGTAGAGCAATCCCAGGTGGCGCAGCGCGAAGGTGAAATCGGCCACCACTCGCGCGCCCTCGGGCACCTCGCGCTGGAGCACCGCGAGGATCTCCTGCTGCTCCGCCCCGGTCCGGCCGAGGGGGATCCGCACCGCCCTGGGGACCAGGCCCGCCACCTCCAGCTCGCGTGCGAGGTCCGCGAAGTGTGCGCGCTCGGCGTCCTCGGTGCACAGCACCAGGGCATCGCCCCCTCCCGCGACGGCCAGCCGCGCCGAGGCCGCGGGGGCGTAGCGAGTGCGGTGCCGGCCCGCATCCTCGAGCTCGAACTCCACCTCGGAGTACCTGCTGGTGCCCAGCGTCGCCAGGAGCACCGTCGGACGATCATCCGCTCCACTCACCCCCACCTCCTACCCACAGGATGCCATTCCTCGCGGCACCGCGCCCGGCGCCGCCCGGAGGGCGTACCGTGCATGGCGGCCGTGCGGCCTGGCGCGGGCACGGCGCAGGTGGAAGGCTCCACGGCCGCGACGCCTCCCAGGGAGCGCGGGCTTCAGCCCGCATCGGCCGAAACGGCCGCGCGAGCTGGCACGGGCGAGGCGCAGGTGGAACCCTCCACAGCCGCGACGCCTCCCAGGGAGCGCGGGCTTCAGCCCGCATCGAACGAAACGGCCGTGAAGCCTGGCACGGACGAGGCGCAGGTGGTATCTCGCGCGGGCGGAAGGACGTTGCGGACTGAAGTCCGCGCTCCATGAGCGCCGTTGCGGACTGAAGTCCGCGCTCCCTCGGGCGCCTCCCCCCACGGCCGCAGCGGCGCACACCACGCGGAGCGCGGGCTTCAGCCCGCATCGAACGAAACGGCCGTGAAGCCTGGCACGGGCGCAGCGCAGGTGGTATCTCGCACCGGCGGAAGGACGTTGCGGACTGAAGTCCGCGCTCCCTCGGGCGCCCCCGCCCACGGCCGCAGCGGCACACACCACGCGGAGCGCGGGCTTCAGCCCGCATCGGGCAACACGGCCGTGAAGCCTGGCGCAGGCGAGCCGCAGGTGGAAGGCTCCACAGCCGCGCGGGCAGGTCCTCCCCCCGGGCACCCGCCGACGCCTGTCCGGGCCCACGACGCGATGCGGCCCGCCCCGACACCGCGGCGGAGGGTGCGGCCGCCACCGGCTGACGCGACACTCAGCCGCCTCCCCACCCATCGCCCTCGGCGGCCCGCGCGAGCAACCTTGCCCTTTCCTTGAGCTTCCTGGCTCCGAGCTGGGTGGCCGGGTCCACCTTCCGGCCCCTCTTCCAGGCGGCGACCCACTCGCCGTGGCGCCGGAGCATCTCTCTGGCCCACGCCGCCCGCTCGGCCGGATCGGCGAGCTCGCCTTTCTCGAGCCTGCGCCGGATCTCGTCGAGCAGCTCCGCCTCCGAGAGCGCCGGTTCCGCCCCCGCGCCACGCCCCTCGGCTTCTCCGAGACGACTCTCGAGTCGTGCGGTCAGCCGGTCGTCGCGGGCGAACCGTCCGTACCCCACCGCGGTCTTCGCCCCGGCACCGAGGCACGCCAGGGCCTGCCCCAGCCATCCCCACGCCGTGCGGGGGTCGCCGTCCCGCGCTCCCCGCAGCGGCACCACCCCGAAGAGCATCGCGCTGCCCTCGGCCACCACCAGGAACGGCGAGGGAACCGGAGACCGCCAGTCGCCCGGCGGGTCCGCCGGAGCCCACGCCGCGTGGTGGGGGGTGACGATGTCCACGTCGAGCCGGACGGGCTCGACGGGGACGGCGTCGAGGAAGGCGACGGTGCCCGAGTGGCTCCGAGCACCCAGGACCCTGTCGATCTCTGCGCGGTCCGCTCCCCCCCACTCCTCGGCCCAGGAACGGACCAGCCCCTTGATCGAGCTTCCCGCGAGGTACGGGGCGCCCAGGGTGTGGTGCCAGGCGAAGCCGTTCTCCACGGGATGGCTGCGGCCGAGCCCCGTCACGAAGCGGGAGGTGGTGCGGAAAACACCGAACTCACCGCCGGTGGACCGCACGAGCGCCGCGACCCGGAGGGCCGCCGAGCGAAGGGTCTGCTCCTCACCCACCCTCTTTCCGTCGGCCAGCTTCTTCATCCACTCGAGCTTGGGGCTGGAGCCATCGGTCCTCATGGACCATCCGCCGGCCCAGGTGTCGCAGAACTTGTCGTACCAGAGCCCGGCGTTGCCGTCCCGGCCCCGCTGTGGGGTGCGTTCCAGACGGTAGAGCGGCAGCGGCATCTCAGTCCCCTCCTCCCTCCTCGCGCGGGAAGAACGCCCGGCAGAACTTCTTGTGCCACTCGAGCCAGGCGAGTGCCTCGGCCTGGGCGAGGAGGTAGCGGCTCTCCGGCTCGCGGGTGATCGCCTCGAGCAGATCCCCGGCACCCGGGTACACGCCGCCGTCCTTCCGGCACAGCCAGGCGTGGAAGCTGTGGTACAGCTCACGGTGCGCCCGCTCGTCGTCCTTCCTGGGGTCGTTCCCGGCCGCCGCGAGCTCCATCGCCAGCGCCTGCCCCAGCCCGTTCATGACGATGGCGGGGCCGATCCGGTCCACGTACGCGCGGTAGCGCTTGTGAAAGAGGTCCGATCGCCCCTCCAGCTCCCGCACCCGCGCGAGGGCGTTCTCGGCCCGCCTCTGCTCCAGGGTCCTCCCCGCCATCACGTACCTCCCGTCCGTTCGCGGCGCACCCGCGCCACCTGGAACCACCCCTGACCCACGGTCTCGTTGCCACCCACCTGCAGATAGCCCCTGTCATCGGGAAACAGCAGCTTCAGTGCCTCGAAGACGCTGTCGCTCCTGCCGACCAGCAGGGCGTACATCACCGTGTCGGGCGGCAGGGTCTCCTCGTACCAGAGGTTGACGCTCCTCTTGGTGCCGTCCTCGAGGACGTTGCGCGCCTGGATCTGGAGACCGTAGCGGGCGAACCACGCGAAGTCGTCGTCGGCGAGCACCGCGAGCCGCTCCCCGAGGCGCTGTCTGGCCCCGGGATCGGGGATCACGGGCAGCAACGCCTGCAGCAGATCCTCGGGAACCGGGCCCGAGATGGCGAACTGCCGTTCCTCCAGGAACAGCTCGCCGGCACCCGCGGTGAGGACGTGCCCGGCCGACACCGTGGGGATGGAGAAGCTCTGCTCGAGCCCGCACCGCCGCAGATCCCGCGCGAGCCGTTCCAGGAGGTGCGGGCAGGTCGCCCACCGGTACGCTCCGGTGAGGCTTCGCACCGGAAGCAGCAGCAGCCTGGCGTCGGAGACCATCAGGTCCCCGGCCTGTCCCGGTGCGCCGAAGAGCCCCGCCAGGTCAAGATCGCCCGTGTCGGGAGGGTGGCGCTCCGCCAGATCGCGCAACGCCCCCTTGAATCCGGACGAGGGGATCACCGGGTAGTCGGTGGCGGCCTCCCGCGCCACCGGCAGGTCCACGACCCCGAGGCTCCGGCCGGTGCCGGGGTGGATCGGGGTCTCCGCGATGAGGCCCATCATCTCCGTTCGCATCTCACGCCTCCTTCCCTGGCCAGAGCATGGGCATCAGGACCCCGAACCCCTGGGCGGTCCCGTGCCCCGCGCGCACGAAGGGATCCGCGGCCTCGAGGCATGCCGGCAGCGTCCCCGTCTTCGCGATCTCGAAGAACAGGACGGTTCCCGCCGGCAGCACCCGGCGGCGGGGGCGCGGTTCCCACGCGACGGAGTCCCATCCCCCGATCACGTCGGGGGGATCGCAGCACGCCGCGACGAGCCGCAGGCCCTCGAGGCCGGGAAGCTGCGTCTTCGGTCCCGACGCGCCCCCCGGGTCGAGGGGGGTGAGGGCGAGCAGCGCCACCCGGCCCTGGGAGCGCAGCAGCTCCGGCTCCGGCACGGCCGGAACCGTCGGGCGCCACCGGCGCCAGATCGCGATGCGGCCCTCGCCGCCCAGCGGGACGGGCACGCCCTCGGGCAGGCGCCACTCCGGCGGGATGCCGTCGACCAGCGCGCCCAGCGCCACGCCGTCGAGCAGGCGCACGTGAACCGCGCCGTAGAGCATCCCGCGCTCCGCCGCCCGCGTCTCCCGGTCGCGGGCGATCCCGACGCGGCGCTCCTCCCTCCAGAGGCTCGTGCCGGGCACAAGTGCCGACGCGGGGGGCAGCCTCCCCCGCACCACCTCCGCCAGACCCTTCCCCGTCAGCCACAGCCCCGAGGGCGGTTCCGGCACCTCGTCCCCGCTGTCCGCGCCGCTGTCCGGCGGCACCGGCAGGCGCACCTCGCCCAGGTCGCACCGCACGGGCTCCCCGGGCACGGCGAACCCGCAGGGCTCCCAGGTGCCGTCGCGGACCGTGCCGACGAGGTGACGGGGTGCCGGGTACAGGATCTCGCCGTCGCGCACGAGCAGCGGCCCGGTCACCGCCAGGCGGCCGAGGTCGTCCGGTCCGTCCCCCAGCACCGCCGCGACCGGCTCTCCCCAGCTGCCCGACCCGCTCCACCCGTTGGCGCGGGCCAGGGCGGCGCGGATCGCCCCGGTCACCGTGGGCGGCGGTGGCGGGAAGACGCCGCCCACGTCGGCCTGGGAGGCGCTACCGGAGGCGAACGGTGTGGCGTCGCGGAAGAAGAGGGTGTCCACCGGCTCGAGAGTCACGCCGATCATGCATCGTCCTCCCTTCCCCCACCGGCGAGGAACCGCGCCAGCAGCAACGCATCCACGCCGATCCACCGCGGCGGGGCCGCAGCAGCGACCTCTCCGGCCCGCACCCGGCCCAGCACCGCCAGGACCGTCTCCGCCAGGCGGTCCACCGTCCCGGATCCGTCCCCGCAGCCGGAAGTGTCGAGGGCATGCGCGATCTCGGCACGAAGGAAGGCCCCCAGGTCCACTCCCGCCGGCACCTCGCCCCACACCCCCGGGAGCGGCCGCGGCCAGCCGGCGAGCAGGGCGAGGGCATCGTGCAGGCGGTAGAGCAGCGACGAGGAGAGGCCGGCCTCGCCCCCGACCGATCCCAGCGCCCGCGCCAGCGCCGTGACCGCCTCCACAGCGTCCACCGGTCCGCCGTTCGCGGCGGGCCGCGACCAGGCGGAGACCCACTGAACGCCGAGCCCCCCACGCCTGAGCACACCCACCGCCAGCGAGTCGCGGCCGTTGGCCCCCTTGGCGACCTCGTCCAGGAGGCGGTGGGCCTCGGCGATCACGCCGGTGAGCGCCAGCCGCAGGTGAGCGAAGACCACCGCGGCGGAGAGTGTCGGTGCGGGGTGCCCTGCCGGCGGATCGCCGGCGGCATCGAAGGCCTCGACGTAGGCCCTCTCGAGCGCCGCCGCGCAGGGCAGGGCACCGCGGACGGGAAGCAGGGCCAGCACGTCGTCGCCACCGGCGTAGACGGTGACCCCATCGTGCTCGCGGACCACCCCCTCCACCCGAGCGGTGAACCGGCCCAGGGCCCGGCCCACCTGGTCGCTCCCGAGCTGGCGTACCACGCGGCCGAGCCGGTCGCCGTCGGCGAGCAGCACCGCGTAGTACGAGGACGGCGGCCCCATCTCCTCCCCCGCCGGGCCCCGTGCCCTGTAGAGGTCCCTGAGACCGTCGACGAGGTCCTGACGCGCGGTGCCCTCCGCGAGCGGGCAGAGCCTCTCGTCCTCGAGAAAGCCCGCGTGCAGGTAGGCCGCGTCCAGGGCGGCGAACCCGCCAGCGGTGCCGTGGGAGATCCCGTCGAAGGGCCGCACGGTCTCGGGGTGCAGATCCCGGGCCGCCGTCCGCAGCGCGGCGGCGAAGGCTTCGGCCTTCTCGGGGACGGCCCCCACCACCTCTCGGATCCACGGCACGGCCGCGACGTACGCCACCGACGGCCACCGGGACCGGTCCACCTTCCACCCCAGCGCCCTCTCGCTCACCCTCGGGTAGAGCCGCTTGACGAGGGCGATGGCCGAGAGCCGCTCGTCCTCGCGCAGGTCCAGCGGACCGGTGCGGGCGCGCACCGCCGCCCAGAACTTGTCCTGGGCCTCTCGGGCCGCCTCCCCACGCGCCCGGACGTACCCGGAGAGCTCCTGGAGCTGCGGCATCACCGTGCAGGGGTCACCGGGCTCGTCCGGTGGAAGGTGGCTGCGCCAGAGCTTGCGCCGCGCGAGCAGCCCCCGCTCCTCCGTCGCACCGGCGGCCCAGACGACCTCCCAGAAGTGCCGCACCTGCCGGTCCCAGATGGCCCGCGTCCCCGCCCCCAGAGGTTCGGCAGGAGCCACGAAGCGCTCCCACACCGCATCGCAGACCCGGGCCCACGCCCGGCGGAACGCCTCCTCCGCGGCGCGCGCCGCCACGGCGGGGTCGCC
Source organism: uncultured Thermoanaerobaculia bacterium (assembly GCA_964440565.1). Taxonomy (GTDB): domain Bacteria; phylum Acidobacteriota; class Thermoanaerobaculia; order Thermoanaerobaculales; family Sulfomarinibacteraceae; genus CAYTTB01. The sequence continues at coordinate 1,584 of CAYTTB010000096.1, read as the reverse complement.
CTCGACCTCGGCCGCGAACCGGTTGGGGATGGAACCGACGACCGGCGGCGGGCCGCTCCCCGCCCGGCCCGAGACCTGCCGGAACATGGGGTCGTTCCGGACCAGGGGATGCACGATCCGCACGCCACTCACGCGGCTCGCCCCGAGGACGGCGTGGGCGGCGACGAACGACAGCAGGTAGGAGCTGCCCCACAGATCGCGGGTCCTGCGGGACTGGGCCACGAACCGCTGGACGGGGCCGATGGCGAACTCGAGCCGCGCGGTCATGGCGTCACCTCCAGCGCCACGGTGAACGGCTCCTTGCGCTGTTTTGGTTTCTTGAGGCGGTCCAGGAACGCATGGACGACCTGGTAGAGCTCGTTCTCCGGTGCCAGCGGCACCTTCCTGCCGCCCACGGAGATCTCCCGCTTGCCCTCCGGCAGGAAGACCGCCGGCAGGAACGCCACCACCGCCACCGGCCGGGTCCCGCACCGGTGGATATGGACGAAGAGCGGGCTCGCACGGCGGTCGAGGTCGCGGTCGGCGGGATGCACCTTCTGGTCGCGGTGCTTGCCATAGTTGTGGGGAAGCCCGAAAGCAATCCTCTTGGGATGATCGATCTCGACCTTGAGACCCTTCATCAGGTCGTGATCGTCCTTGAACTTCTGCTCCGAGGATTCGCCCAGCACCTTGCCCTTGAACCCCCACCCACGGTACCGGAGGAGCTCCCGCCCCACGAGGTCCAGCATCTCGAGCGGCGTGGCCGCATCTGCCGTGAGCAGCACGCAGCGGGTGCCCGGCGAGAGGGCGGTGTAGGGGGGCAGGCCGTCCGGCGCCGAACCCGGCAGCAGCTCCCGGATCCGGCTCGCGAGCTCCTGCGCCGTGGCGGGGGCGGTCCATCGCTCCTGGCCATCCGCGACGAGCCCCGTGAGCACCAACGAGCCGAACCCGCGGCGGCTGCGAGCACCCATCCCGCCCAGGAGGCCGGTCAGCCGGAGGGCGTTCAGCAAGCCCCCGACCTCGGCCTCGCTGACCGTACGGGGGCCTCCCTCCCGGTACAGGATCTCCACCGCGAACCGGAGCGGAGCGTCGGCCGAGCCCGCCAGGCAGGGGCGCGTCAGCTGGCCGGCCTGGGTGTGCTTCTTCTTGCTCGCGAACGCCTCCATCAACCCGTAGCCCAGGTACCGGACGCCTTCCCCGACCACCCCGGGCCCGGCGTTCCCGCTTCCGTACCGGAGGATCTGACCTCTCCCGACCGTCGAGGCCCCCGACACCTCGGCGAGCCGCATCACCACCCGCGCCTGACCACCGGCCGCGCTCCCGAAGAGGGCATCCTCCTCCCGCCTGATCCGCGCCAGGTCGCCTCCAAGGCGGGACCAGGCCAGCGCCCGCCACCAGAACCGCAGCACCCCCTTGAAGCTGGGAAGCCGCAGCTCCGCCCGCTCCGTGGGATCGGCACCCCCGCAGAACAGCGGGGTGGTCACCTCGTAGGTCGCCGTGATGGTGTGCATCTCACGCCTCCTCCCCCTCCGGGAGCTCCTCGAGGCCCGCGAGGCGCCAGGCATCGCCCGCCTCGCGGTGGAGGCGCTCGAACTCGGGAACGTG
>CAYTTB010000095.1:0-10319 GCA_964440565.1 uncultured Thermoanaerobaculia bacterium | reverse complement strand
CGGATACGGATGCGTTCCCCCGGCGCCGCGTCGCTGCCGGTCGCCGGCGGCGGACTCCCGCCAGGCGGCGATCCTGCCGGGGACGGGGTGAGCGCTGCCTTCTCCCTCCGCCCACCGTGACGGAAAGGGCGGGAGAGCCGGAGACGTGCGCAGCCGCGCCGCAGGATGCGCCCGGTGCGTGCGAGGGCGGCGGCTCAGCGGCGATCGGGGATCCCGAGCAGCTCCGCGAGCTCCTTCCGGCTCAGCTGGCGCAGCATCCCCTCGGTGGGGGCGACCACGGTCTCCATGAGCTCGGCCTTGGAGCGGATCAGCCGGTCGATCCGCTCCTCGATGGTGTCGGCGGTGAGGAGCTTGTACACCATCACGAACCGCCGCTGGCCGATCCGGTGCACGCGGTCGGTGGCCTGGTCCTCCTTGGCAGGGTTCCACCACCGGTCGTAGTGGATCACCACCGATGCCGCGGTGAGGTCGATCCCCACGCCCCCCGCGAGCAGGCTGGCGAGCAGGACCGGCTCGTGCCGGCCGCTGTTGAACCGGCGCACGACCCGGTCGCGGTCGCGGGTCTGGCCCGTGAGCACGAGGTGGGGGATGCGGCGCCGTCCGAGGTGGCGCGCGAGCAGCTCGATCATCTTCACGTACTGCGAGAACACCACCACCTGCCGCTCCGCGGCCAGGGCCTCGTCGAGCAGCTCGTCGAGCATCTGCAGCTTCCCGGAGGCCTCGGGCGAGGGCGGGCCCCCGGTCACCAGGGCCGGGTGGTCGCACACCTGCTTGAGGCGGGTGATGAGCGCGAGGATGGGGAGGTAGGGGACCTCGGCCTCGGGGTCGGCGAGACGCTCGGCGATGGCGGGCAGCTCCCGCCCGGCGAGGGCCCGGTACAGCTCCGCCTGGCGCTCGGTGAGGCGGCAGATCCTGAGATCCTCCTGCTTGGGCGGCAGGTCGTCCAGGACCTTCTCCTTGACCCGGCGCAGGGTGAGGAGCCCCACCCGGCGACGCAGCGCGAGCAGCTCTCGCTCCCCCGGCTGACGGTGGGCGGCACGGAACGCGCGCTCGGATCCCAGGTACCCCGGCAGCACCAGGTCCACGACCGACCACAGCTCGAGGAGGCGGTTCTCCACCGGCGTCCCGGTGAGGGCGAGCTTGAACCTCGCGGGCAGCGAGCGGGCGGCGCGTGCCGCCTTGGTGCGGGGGTTCTTGACCTTCTGCGCCTCGTCGAAGATCGCCACCTCCCACGGCACGGCGGCCAGCTCGGCGGCCGAGCGAACCGCGGTCTCGTAGGTGGTGAGCACCACCCCGGCACGGTCGGCGAGGCCGGCGGGATCGCGGCCGGGCCCGTGGAACACCCGCACCGGCAGCCCGGGGGCGTAGGTGACGAGGAGGCGGTGCCAGTGCTCCAGCACCCCCCTCGGGCACACCACCAGGAAGTGCGCCTCGGGCCGCTCCTGGTGGACGGTGGCGAGCAGCCCCATCGCCTGGTGGGTCTTGCCGAGGCCCATGTCGTCGGCGAGAAGCGCCCCGAGCCCCAGCCGGTACATCCGCGCCAGCCAGGCGACACCGACCCGCTGGTAGGGGCGCAGATGCGAGCGGAGCCCCGGCGGCTGTGGCGGGTCGTCGGCCAGCGGCGCCGTGACCGCCTCGAGGAGCCGCTCGAGCTCCGGGGTGGTGGCCCGCACCTCGCACGGCGCCTCGGCCACCAGCCGCAGCGCGGCGAGGCGGTCGCCCACCATCCCCTTCCGCCGGCCGCGGCGCGGCACCCTGAACCCCAGGCGGGTGAGCGGCTCGAGGTCGGGAGCCTGCGCGATGACGTCACCCTTGCGGAGGAAGCCCACCCGCTCGAGCACCCGGGCCTCGTTCCAGTCGAGGCGCTCGCCGCCCACCTCCCACTCGGGCACCAGCCGCACCGATCCGTCCTCCAGCTCGGCGAGGGTGGCCGCCACCAGCCGGGGACGGTGCGGCCGGGCGAACCGGCGGAGGATCCCCCGCGGCCGGTACCACGGATGGCGGGCGAGCGCGGGGTGGTCGAGGGTCAGGAAGCGGATCGCGTCCCGGCCGGTGAGCAGGCGCCGCCCGCCCTCGAAGAACGGCACCAGCGGGGTGGGGGGGTCGAGGAGCCGGCACAGGCGGTGGCCGATCCGCGCCCACGAGCCCAGCCGGCCGCGATGGGCCCGGTCCAGCGGGATCACCTCCCCGCCGGGCAGCTCGTACCCCGGCTCCAGGTGGATGCCGTCGTCGCGCCAGTCCGTGACCAGCACCGGGCGCAGCTTCACCTCGGAGAGCTCGAGTCCCTCGAGTTCCGCGTCGAGCCGGAGGGCGGGAAGCTGCCGGAGGTGCGGCAGCAGATGCGGCAGCTTCCCCGCCGGGAAGGTGACGGTCCGCTCCACCCCGGAGGGCAGCGTGACGGCCACCTCCACGCGGTCGTCGGCGAGCCGCGCCACCGCCCCGCCCTCCCGGTGGAGCGAGAGCTGGAACGCGAGGGCGGCGGCGAGTTCCGCGCCCTCGAGGTGCCCCAGGTCCAGGCGCTGGGCGGCACCCCGCTCCCCGGCGAGGAACGGCTGACGCGCCCACGACCTCCAGGTGGTGCCGGGACCGTGCCGCTCCATGTTGGGGCGAACCTCGACCCAGCGGAACAGGACCGCCACCGCGTGGGGACACGGCGCATCCCCCTCGCCGCACGCCGAGCAGCTGTACCGCAGGCCGCCCGTGCCGTTCTCGCGCACCGTGACGTGGCAGTGGGGGCGGCGCAGGGTGGCGTCGAGCAGGTCGCCGTTCCAGACCAGCTCGTACAGGGCGCCGGCCTGCTGGAGGCGATGGCCGGCCTCCGCGGTCGCCAGGTCCAGCATTCCCAGGACCTCGCCACGGGTGATCCGGGCGAGGGTGGTTCCCTTTCCCCCACGGTGCGCGCGCGACACCATAGCCTGTGAGGATACCGCGTCTCGACTCGTCGGTCCAACCCCGGGGTGCCGACGTGAACCGTGGTCTCTCGGCTGTCGGCCTCTCCCGGGCGGAGATGCCGCCGGCGCCGTGCGACGCCGGGCAAGGGCCGCAGGCTGGAGCCCGTCGGAGTGGAGCGGATGCGCCGGGCGGTCCCTGCGCTCCCCGCGCCCGGCCCCGGCGGCGGTTCCGGTCTCGCGAGCGCCGTCCCGCGAGGCGAGGCCCCCGCGACCCGGCGGGCGTCTCGCCGGTGGGGGTGCTCCCCCGGGAGGAGGCGGACGCCGCCGGGGTGGAAGGGGTCCGCCGCCTCCATCGTGCAGGCGGGAGCTGGCCGGAGGCGGGGCACCCGGGCCGGAGGGGCGCGGCCCGGGTATGCTGGCGGGGCGATGCAGGGGTCGGCGGGGCGCGTGACGCTCGGCGTGGGGGCCGCGGTGGCGGTGGCCGTGCTGGCGGCGGGACGGACCGGGGTGCCGGAGGGGTTCGGGCCGGTGCTCCGGGTGCTCCCGGAGCTGCTCGGGGTGCTCGCGGCGGCGCTCGCGGCACGGTTCGGGAAGGCGCGGGGGGTGGGCGCGGCCCTCCTGCTCGCCGGCCTGTCGCCGGCGGCGCGGCTGGGGTGGCTCGCCGGGCCGGCCGCGGCGGGGGCGGCGGTGGGGGTCCCGGTCGCCGTCGCCCTGCTCGCGGCGGCTCCGGAGGTCGGGATCGCCGGCGGGGCGGGCCTGGCGCTCGCCGTGGGCCCGGCGGCGGCAGCAGCGGCGTCGGCGGCGTCGGCCGGGGCGCGCTGGGCCGGGGAGGCGGTGGCGGTGGTGCTGGCGGCGGAGCCCACGCAGTGGGCGGCGCTGATGGGGGGTGTGGCGGTGGCCGCCCTCGCGTACGCGGTGCGGCGGGGCGCGCTCGACGCGGCACTCCTGTGGGCGGTGGCGCTGGCCTCGCGGGCACCGCTGCTTCCGGCCGCCGCGGGTCAGGCCGCGCTCGCCGGGGCCGAGCTGGTGCTGCTCGCGGCGCTGGCGGAGGAGGCGTACCGTCTCGCGTACCACGACGGCCTCACCGGGCTGCCGTCGCGGCGCGCACTGGAGGAGGCGCTGGCGCGCCTCGCGCCCCCGTTCGCGGTGGCGATGGTGGACGTGGACCGCTTCAAGCGGTTCAACGACCGGTACGGCCACGACGCCGGCGACCAGGCGCTGCGCATGGTGGCCCGGGAGCTGGCCGGAGGTGTGCGCGGTGGCCGGGCGTTCCGCTACGGCGGCGAGGAGTTCGCGGTCCTGTTCCCCGGCCGCGGAGCGCGGGAGGCGGCCGAGGTCATGGACGCCGTGCGCCGTGCCATCGCCGCCCGTCCCTTCGCGCTGCGGGCACCCGACCGGCCGCGCCGTCGTCCCGCGAGACCGGCGCGGCGCGGCGCACGTGCCACCACCCGGGTGACGGTGAGCGTCGGCGTGGCGGGCTCGTCGCGCCACCGGAGCCGCCCGGAGGACGTCCTCGCGGCCGCCGACCGCGCGCTCTACCGGGCCAAGGCGGCGGGCCGCAACCGCGTCGTCACGGCGCCGCGGTGAGACGTCCTGCGGGCCGGGAGAGAAACGGCCCGGGCCGGAGCCCGGGCCACGAGGTGTGCGTGACGGGCGGGATCAGTACATGTCCATCCCGGCACCGGCGCCGGCGGTCTCCTTCTTCTCCTCGGGGATCTCGCACACCATCGCCTCGGTGGTGAGCAGGAGCCCCGCGATGGAGGCCGCGTTGAGCAGCGCGTTCTTGGTCACCTTGGCCGGGTCGATGACGCCCGCCTCGATCATGTCGGTGATCTCGCCGCGGGCGGCGTCGTAGCCCACGTTGCCGCCCTTGGTGCGGACCTCGCGCACGATCACCGCCGCCTCCTCGACGCCGGCGTTGGTGATGATCTGCCGGGTCGGCTCCTCGAGCGCCCGGAGCAGGATCCGCGCGCCGGTGGCGGTGTCGCCCTCGAGCTCGGAGAGCTTCTTCTCCACCGCGTCCATGGCCCGCAGCAGCGCCACGCCGCCGCCGGGGACGATCCCCTCCTCCACGGCCGCCTTGGTGGCGTGCAGCGCGTCCTCGACCCGGGCCTTCTTCTCCTTCATCTCGGTCTCGGTGGCGGCGCCGACCTTGATCTGCGCCACGCCGCCCACCAGCTTGGCCAGCCGCTCCTGCAGCTTCTCGCGGTCGTAGTCGGAGGTGGTCTCCTCGATCTGCTTCTTGATCTGCTGGACGCGGCCGAGCACGGCCTCCTGCTTCTTGGGATCGTCATCGTCCACCACGATGGTGGTGTCGTCCTTGGTGACCACGATCTTCTTGGCCGACCCGAGGTCCTCCCACTTCACGTTCTCGAGCTTGATGCCGAGGTCCTCGGAGATCATCTTGCCGCCGCTCAGGATGGCGATGTCCTCGAGCATCGCCTTGCGCCGGTCACCGAACCCGGGCGCCTTCACCGCGCACACCTGCAGGGTGCCGCGCAGCTTGTTCACCACCAGGGTGGCCAGCGCCTCGCCCTCCACGTCCTCGGCGATGATGAGCAGCGGGGTCCCCTGCTGCGCCACCTTCTCGAGCAGCGGCAGCAGGTCCTTCATGGAGGAGATCTTCTTCTCGAAGATCAGGATCTTGGCGTTCTCGAGGACCGCCTCCATCCGCTCGGCGTCGGTCACGAAGTACGGCGACAGGTAACCGCGGTCGAACTGCATCCCCTCGACGACCTCGAGGGTGGTCTCCAGGCCCTTGGCCTCCTCGACCGTGATCACGCCGTCCTTGCCGACCTTCTCCATCGCCTCCTTGATGATCTCGCCGATCTCGGCATCGCCGTTGGCCGAGATGGTGGCCACGTGCGCGATCGCATCGCCCTCCACGGGCTTGGCGAGCTCCTTGATCGCGTCCACCGCGGCCTTCACCGCGATGTCGATGCCGCGCTTGAGCTCCATCGGGTTGGCGCCGGCGGTGACGTTCTTGATCCCCTCGCGGTAGATCGCCTGCGCGAGCACCGTGGCGGTGGTGGTGCCGTCACCGGCGACGTCGGAGGTCTTGGACGCCACCTCGCGGACCATCTGGGCGCCCATGTTCTCGAGCTTGTCGGTGAGCTCGATCTCCTTGGCCACGGTGACGCCGTCCTTGGTGATGGTGGGCGACCCGAACTTCTTCTCGAGGATCACGTTGCGGCCCTTCGGGCCGAGGGTCACCTTCACCGCGTCCGCCAGCTTGTTGACACCGGAGAGGATCTTGGAGCGAGCCTCCTCGGAGTAGACGATCTGCTTGCCAGCCATGGTTCCACTCCCCTTCCGTGGTTACTTCTTCTCGATGATGGCGAGGATCTCGTCCTCGCGCACGATGGTGTACTCGTCGTCGCCGATCTTGATGTCGGTCCCCGAGTACTTCCCGATGAGCACCCGGTCGCCCTTCTTCACCGACATCGGGATCCGCTTGCCGTCGTCGTCCAGGCGGCCCTCGCCCACCGCGACCACCTCCGCCTCCTGCGGCTTCTCCTTCGCGGTGTCGGGGATGATGATGCCGCCGCGGACCTCCTCCTCCTGCTCGATCCGCTTCAGGAGCACCCGATCGTAGAGAGGCTTGATCTGCATCTCCCTCACTCCTTTCATGTTACCTCCGATTTTTAGCACTCACCGGACGTGAGTGCTAACGAGAATATACGGGCCGGCACCCCCGTTGTCAACCCTTCCGGGCCAGGATCTGATGGATGAAGGCTAAGATCTTGGGGCGGTCGCCCCGCTCAGCGGGGGCCCATGCCCTCCTTCAGCCGCCGCAGGCGGCGCCGCTCCCCCTTCTTCGGGGCACCGCGGCCGCGCTCCCGCCGCGGCGGCGCCGCCAGGCGCTGCAGGCGCCGCCACTGGAGCTCCTCCGGCGTCGGCGGCGGTGTGCGGTCGTCGTACAGGGTGCGCGCCTCGGCCCTGGGGACGTGGGTGGTGACGAGCCGCTCCACCACCACGATCCGCCGCCAGCCGCCCGGCATCGTGATCCGGATCTCGTCGCCCGGCCGGACCTTGCGGTGCGGCTTGGCACGCTCGCCGTTGACCTCCACCTTGCCGCCGGCGCACGCCGACCGCGCCTGCGAGCGGGTCTTGAAGAGGCAGGCGACGTCGAGCCAGACGTCCAGCCGCACCGCCTCCGGCTCGTCCACCTCAGGCCTCCGGAAGGTCCCGGGCCGCACGGCCCACGCAGTGGTAGTCGAACCCCATCCGCCGCATCTTCGACGGATCGTAGACGTTGCGGAGGTCCACCACCAGCGGCCGGGCCATCGCCTCCCGGATGCGCTCGAGGTCGAGCGAGCGGAACTGGTTCCACTCGGTGACGATGACCAGGGCGTCGGCACCCTCCGCCGCCTCGTACGCGTCGGCACAGTAGGTGACCGTGTCGGGCAGGAGAACGCGCGCGTTGTCCATGGCCGCCGGGTCGAAGGCGCGCACCGCGGCGCCGGCCTCGATCAGCTCGTTCACGATCACCACGGCGGGCGACTCGCGCATGTCGTCGGTCTCGGGCTTGAAGCTGAGCCCGAGCACGGCCACGGTGGCCCCGGCGAGGTCCTCTCCCAAAGCCTCACGCACCTTCTGCGCCGCACGCCGCTTCATCCGCTCGTTCACCCGGACCACGGTCTCCACGATCTCGAACCGCATCCCGGCGCCGCGGGCGATCTCGGTGAGCGCCTGGGTGTCCTTGGGGAAGCAGGAGCCGCCGTACCCCGGCCCCGGGTGGAGGAACTTGGGGCCGATCCGGCGGTCCAGTCCCATCCCCTTGGCCACGTGGTGCACGTCGGCGCCGAGGCGCTCGCACAGCTCGGCCACCTCGTTGATGAAGGTGATCTTGGTGGCGAGGAACGCGTTGGAGGCGTACTTGATGAGCTCCGAGGTCTCCACGTTGGTGATGACGAACGGGGTCTCGATGAGGTACAGCGGCGAGTAGATGTCCTTCATGATGGCGATGGCCTGCGGGTCGCGCGCGCCGATCACCACCCGGTCCGGACGCATGAAGTCCTCGATCGCCGAACCCTCGCGCAGGAACTCCGGGTTCGACACCACCGAGAACGGGTGCCTCCCGCCGGTGCGCTCGGCGATGATCCGCTCGATCAGCTGGCCGGTCCCGATGGGCACGGTGGACTTGGTGACCACCACCTTGTAGCCGTTCATGTGCTCGGCGATGGCCTCGGCCACCTCGATGACGTAGGAGAGGTCGGCGGACCCGTCCTCCCTGGGGGGGGTCCCCACCGCGATGAAGATCGCCAGCGCGTTGCGGATGCCGGCCCCGAGGTCGGTGGTGAAGTGCAGGCGGCCCGCCCTGGCGTTCTTCTCCACCAGCGAGTCCAGCCCGGGCTCGTAGATGGGGATCTCGCCCCGCTGGAGCGCCTCGATCTTGGCGGCGTCCTTGTCCACGCAGGTGACGTCCATGCCGAAGTCGGCGAGGCAGGCCCCGGTGACCAGGCCCACGTACCCCGTTCCCACGACGCAGATGTGCATCCCCCTACCTCCGGACGGCCGAGACGGCCGCGCGCATGGTAGCAGAGGACGGTCAGAGCCCCAGCACCGCGAGCGCCGCGGCCCGGGCGTGCGGGGTGGCCTGCACCAGCGCCCTGAGGTCGGTGCCCATCCCGTCGGGGTCGAGGAGCCGCTTGAGCTCCTGCCGCTGCCGCACGCTCTCGGCGTCGAGATCGCGCTCCATGCCCAGCCCCGCCGCCTCCACCAGCTCGGCCAGCCCGCCGCGGACCATGAGCTCGGCGAGGGGCAGCAGCGCCACCTCCTCCCAGCCGGCCTCCGCCGCCGCCAGCCGGAGGTCGTCCCAGTTGACGTGCGCGGTGATGTCCTGCTTCCCCGGCGCCTGGAGCGGATCGCGCGAGAGGCGGTGCCCCCGGTAGCACGCCAGCGATCCCGAGCGGCGTCCCCGCGGGTCGTAGAGGCGCGCGGCGGGGTAGCCGTAGTCGAGGATCACCGCCACCGCGGGTGGCGGCGTCGCGCCGAGGAGCGAGCGGTGGAGCGGCGCCGCCTCGAGCGAGAGCTCCGCGACCTGGCCCGGCTCCAGCCGGACCCCGTGCCGCTCGAGGTACGCCAGGAGCTCCGGCCCGGCGGGGCGTTCCTCCCAGGCCAGGCCGCCGTCCCCCAGCCGCACCCACAGCTCGCGCGGGCCGTCGTCGCGCCCGATCACCCGGTGGACCGGGAGGGCGTCGTAGAGCTCGGAGGCGTGGAGGAGCACCGGGGGTTCCAGTGTGCCGGCGGCGTCGAGGTCCGCCGCGATGGTGACACGGCCGCCCAGCCGTGACCGTTGCAGCTGCCGAAGCGCCGGCGACCGCTCCACCGATACCGCTCGCAGGGCCGCGGGATCGCCTCCCGCGGCCTCCCACGCGGCGAGCAGGTCGGCCAGGAACGCCCCCGTCCCCGAGGCGATGTCCACCACGGTGAGCGGAGCGCCCAGGCGGCGGACCAGGCGTGCCGCGACGCGGGCGAGCACGGCCGCGTACCATCCCGAGGCGGTGGGCGCCGTGAGGTAGTCGCCGCCGCGGCCCGTGCGCACCGCGCCCCCGGTGTAGTAGCCGTGGCGCGGGTGGTAGAGCGCGAGCTCCATGAAGTCGCGGAACGGCACCGCTCCGCCCCGCGCCGCGATCTCCTCCTCCATCCAGCCCACGCCGCGAGTATAGGCCGCCGTCCCGGGACGCCACGCCTCCGCCCGGCCGCGCGGCCGGGATCGCGGCCGTCCGGCGGCAGCGGCGGTCCCGGTCCCGGTCGCGGCTCCGGATCCGGTTCCGGCCCCGGTCCCGGATCCGGTTCCGGATCCGGCCGCGGCCACGGCCGCGGTCCCGCCGCGCTCGCGGTGCCGGGCCGGGCCCCGGCTCGGGCGGACGCCGGGCCCGGCCCGGCGATGGGGGCTGCGGCCCCCCGTCATCCCGAGGAGCGGCCGCAGGCCGCGACGAGGGATCCCATCCACGGGAAGCACGTTGCAGCGTGTTGGGGATGCGACCCCTCGGGCTTCGCCCTCGGGGTGACGTCCGGCGACGCGAGCCGCTTCGCGGCTCGCTGCCTCACGTCACCTGCGCCCGGCGGGCCCTCGCCTCGTCCCGTCCCGGCCCCCTCGCGGCGCCGGCGCCGATCCTCCGCCGGCGGGCGGCGCTGTCGGGCTCACGGGCCGCCGTCGCAGGCGGCGGTCCCGGTCACGGATCCGGCCTCGGTCCCGGATCCCGCCGCGGTCAGCGCCGCGGGTTGGTCAGCCGCCAGGTGAGCGCGCGCACGCGATCGAGGAGGGCGAGCGCTCGTGCCGCGCGCCCGGGGTCCACGGCACCCACGCGCGCGAGCAGCTCGAGGTGGCTCGCGGCCTCGAGGGCCGAACCGTACGCGATGCGGAAGTGGTGCACGCGGTCGCGGCCGGTGCGGCCGCGGCCCTCGGCGAGGTTGGCTGGG
>CAYTTB010000094.1:0-10388 GCA_964440565.1 uncultured Thermoanaerobaculia bacterium | reverse complement strand
GCACCGTGCTCTCGTCACACCCGGCAAGCCGGGCGATCGCCCGCAAGCTCGCCCCCTGCTCTCGCATCCACGCCATCGCTTCGATATCCTCCCGCCGGAGCTCGGGGCTCCGTCCCTCCAGGGCCTTTCGTCAACCCAAGGATGACGGACCCAGGCTCCTCTCCGTGCGGGAAACTGGATGTCCCCTACGACCTCAACGTACCGTGTCCGCTGACAGTACCACCGGAGGAGGCCCCTCGTGAACGGAGTTTCCCCAAGAACGGCTCATCCCGGAAATGCCGGGGTGGCCTCGTGGATGAAGGCGAGGCGGAGCTTGAAGTACTCCATGTCGCGGTAGCCGTAAGCTTGCCGCTTGAGGGTCTTGATCGTGTTGTTGAGGCCTTCGAGGGGGCCGGTTGTGATGCGGTGGTCGAAGTAGGCGAGGATCCCGTGGCTGTGGGCGAGGAGAGAGTCTGCGAGCTTGCGGAAGTGGTGGATCCCGGAGGCGTACGCCTGGCAGCACCAGGAGTGGAGGAACGCGCGGGCCTGGCTGGCGGTGGTGCACTCGATCCAGAGGCGGCGGAGGTCCTCCTTGAGGAGGTAGGCGCGGTACAGGGGCTGGTTGATGTTCTGGAGGCGCTCGAGGCGGGAGAGGGCATCGGGTCCGAGGGTCTCTCCGCCCCTGAGCAGGACGTAGCGGAAGCCTTTCAGCACCCTGCGGTCCTGCTTGCTGAGGCGCCTGATGATGTCGCGGCGAGTCGCATCCACGGCGGCGTTGGCGGCGGCGACGACGTGGTACCTGTCGTAGATGATGGGCAGATCGGGGAAGACCTGCTGGACCGCGAGTTGGTAGGCGGGCCACATGTCCATGGCGATGGCTTGGAGCGGGGCGTTCAGCCGTTTCAGGCGCCTGAGGATCGGGAGGAGAGCGTCGGCGCTGCGGCCATCGCCGACGTGGATGATCATGCCGCGCTCGAGATCGAGCACGACCGTGATGTACTTGTGGCCCTTCCTGATCGCGAACTCGTCCACTGCGAGGTACCGTACCCGCCGCAGCAGCCTGGCCCTTCGCCGGAGCTTGCGTCTGAGGTGGCCCGTGAAGAGATCTTTCACCAGGGTCCAGCTGATGCCGAGCAAGCGCGCGACGTGCTGGATGGTCGCGATCTGACAGAGATCGTTCACGAGGCGCTCGAACTGCCTGGTGTGTCGGGCCTTGCCTCTCGCGAACGGGATCGGCTCCCTCAACTTCTTCCCACAGCGGCGACAGAGCTGCTCATGCCCGTGCAGGACCACATGCTGCCGGCGCCTCCCGACCGGGACGGTGATGAACCTCCGCTCGAACCGTCCGTGAAGCGTCAGCTCGGATGGCCCGGCCCCACAGCCGCGGCATCGCCTCCGGCTCGGCCGCAGCTCGACGTGGAACTCCACCGCCCCCGCGCGGTACTCGGTGCGGAGCAGACGGTAGTCACGAAGCCCAAGAGCGTGGTACAAGAACGTCGTCGTCGCCATCGCTGGCCTCCTTTCTGTTTCAACCAAGAAGTAAGCCAGCTGGCGGCGACTCTTCAACTGCCCTCCCCCCGCCACCACCTCATTTGCGAGATGAGCCACAAGAACTAGCCATTCCACTTCCAAGAACCGCCTACTCTCTGAATCACAACGACTTACAACTCAATACCGTCAGTTCTTGGGGAAGGTCCAGGAGGACGTCGCCCTTGACGTCACCAGCGGACAGTGGCTAGGCTCTGACGTGAAGGTGAGCAAGATCCAGGGGGCGGCGCGATGGTGAGGGCGAGTGACAGGTTGGACGTCGGTGTTACGGAGACGGCGATCCTGCCGAAGGGGGAGGGCGAGGGAGCCGGTTCGCTGATTGCCACAAGAGGGAGATTCATCCTCGAGTGGCTCGTCGACCTCGAGCCGCCCCTCGGGTTCGGCGTGCTGGGGCCTCCTGGGGGCGGGAAGTCGGTCCTGCTGGAAGCGCTGTCGGATCTCGAGCTGTTCCGGCGAGATCCGGGGACGCAGCGCCAGCCGGACCCACGAGAGGGGGTACCGCCCCTGCGCATCGAGCTGGTCACCGCGGCGTCGCTCGTGGGGCGCGCGGGCCTCCTTGAAGAGGTCCCGGTGGAGGAGTCCCACTCGCTGGAGGAGCGGCTGGCACGGTGCCTGGTGGATCTGCTCGGGGCGAAGGGCGGCCCGGTGGCGCCGATCCTGCTGGTGGACGAGGCGGACAAGGGGACGCCGGAGGAGGTGGGTCGCCTGTGGCTCACGCTGGCGCGTCTGCTCCACGCGCTCCGCCCGCGTCCGGCCCGCGAGCGGCGGGCCGATGGGGCATCGGTCCTCCCGGCGGAGCTCGCGCGGGCGCTGGGGGAGCTGCGGGTGGTGCTGGCCTACGACGAGCCGAGGCTGGTGGACGCGCTGGCGAGGTTCCTCGGGGCGCCGGACGCCGCGCGGGCTCTGGTGGCGGAGGTGGCCTGCCAGGTGTACTTCGTGGCGTTCGACCCGGAAATGAAGACTCGCACCCTCGAGGTGCTGCGGCGCGAGGTAGGCTCCGGTCCGGAGAGCGACGGGTCCGCGCCCCCGAGGTTCCTTGCGACCCTCGAGGAGGAAGCGCTCCACGCCGACCTGCGGGCGAGCCGGCAGGTGCTCGCCCTCCTGAATAAGCTGCTCGGAGATCGAGCGCGAGCCGAGGATGGGTTTCTCCGCAGGATAACCCGGTGGGCCGAGAAACGGCTGCGGGAGAAGTGGCGCGGCGGTGCCGCACGCCCGAAGACGCTTCCCGACGGGTTCGTGGTGCCGGCGGTGGCTCTCCTGGTGCTGGCGCGGGGCGGGGTCCCGCGCGAGTTCAGGGAATGGACCGTCCAGGCGTGGGACCTGGATCCGCTGGTGTACCTGTTCGAGCGAGTGGAGACGGCGTTCCTCGGCCGGCGGGTGGGCGGGCTGCCGGATCCGGCGGCACTCCGCGGCGCGCTGGAGTACGTGCGCGTCATGGGTTTCCGGGAGACGGTCGCGGCCGTCGAGCGCGACGGCTGCCCCTTCCTCTCGTGGTACCGGAGGGCGAGGGAGCAGCTGCTCGTCGCCTGGAACGATGCCTTCGGGCAGACGCGTCGTCAGTTGGACCTGCTGTTTCTCTTCTCGAGCGAGCCCCGTGATGGAGAACGGGTCCTGGGGGTGGCCCGTCCACCCGGTACGGTGACGACGGCCCTCTGGGAGGGGTTCATGAATGCATGAGAGGGACGGGAGACGGCGAGGAGGGCCGGGTGGCGTGTATCCGCCGCAGTGCTGCTGCGTGACCTGCTCCCGGCTGGAGGGAGGTGATCGTCCGTGTCCGCCGCTGGAGGAGGGTGAGGTGGTCGTCGCCCGAGCTGTTCACCCGTGGAGGGTGCGGGACGGCCGGGTGGCCGTGTACCGGAGGGCGGGCTCGGCGCTGGAACGTCTGGAGCTGGAGGGGATGGCCGCGCGGATATGGCGGGCGCTGGACGTCCCCGAGAGCGTGCGGTCGCTCGCCGAGAGGCTGGCTCTGCCACGATCGGAGGTCGTGGAGGGGGTGACGGAGCTCGCGGCGCGCGGCATCCTGGTGATCGGCCGCCGGGGGGAGGAGGGACGCGGTGCGTGACGCGGGACGGCGAGAGGTGGCACAGCTGCTGGTGGCATCCCGGCCCCTGCCCGGGGCGTACCGGGACCTGACCCGGGCGCAGCGGGAGGCGGTGCAGCGGACCCTGCGTCTCATTGAGGCGATCCGCCGGCGGGCGTCCCGGGCGAGGGCGATGGAGGCGGCGGAGCGCCGCAGGGGACGGTGCGCTCGCGGCGTGGCCGACACCGGCGACCTGGACCGCGTGCTGGGGTGGCGGGAGGTGGAGCGTCCGGAGTGGGTCAACGTGCTGGCCATCGTGGGAGGGCGGGCGCACGGCAAGACCACGGCGCTGATGGCCGTGCTTCGCCACCTCCGGGGCCTGCATCTGGGGAACGACGGCGGCGAGCTGCCCGGGGCATCGGGGTGCGACATCGTGCTGCCTCCCATCGACCCCGAGATGTTCAACGGTACCCCCGAGTTCGTACTGTCCTGGGTGTTCGCCCGGCTGGCTCGGTTTCTCACCGCGCTCGAGTGCCGCGCCTCACAGTGGCAGTGCCTCGACCCGGAGTCACACGGCTACGGCGACCGCCGCGAATCGCCACCGCTCGACGCGCTGCGTCGCGCGCAGGAGCGCCTGGAGCCCGTGAAGAAGGCGATCGCTCTTCTCAGCTCGAGGTACTCGGAAAAGGCCATCCAGCTCACCGCGACGCGCTCCGAGTTCCAGGGCGAGGTGTTCGAGCAACAGAAGGCCGGCCTCGAGCTTCGGGAGCACATCCACCGCTTCTTCGACGCCCTGTTCGATCTCATCGACACTTGGGTAGCTGACCTGCCGCCCTCCCGCCAGGGTGGGGACGGGGAGCAGGACGCGGCGGCGGCGCGCGTGAGGTACGCCGTGCCGCTGCTCGTGATCCCCTTCGACGATATCGACCTCGCCGAGGAACGCGCGCCGCAGCTCCTGCACGCCGTGCACTCCTACCTCGTCCATCCGCGGGTGGTCACGGTCCTGCTCGGGGATTGGTCCGCGTTCTCCCTGGCGCTCCACCGGGAGCACGCCCGCGGAGCCCTCGCCTCCGAACTGATGCCCGGGGACGGGAGGTTGCGGCGGTCGGTGGAGCGCCTTGTGGATGCCGCCTTGTTGAAGTACCTGCCCGCCCAGAACATCTCCGAGCTGCTGGTCGACGAGGGAGAGCTCTTCGGGCGGTTCGAGCAGATCTTCGCGCGGCTCGATGGGCTGCTGGCGGGTCCCGCTGCTGACGAGGGCGTGAGCGGGCCCCTCACCTCTCTCTTCCGGCCACGGATCGCGCTGCCGAAGTTACCCGAGGCGGCGGAGGGTGGTGAGCTCGAAACGGGGGGATTGCTGACCCCGTTCGCGGGGGTGCTGGCGCCGGACCTGCGGGGCTTCAACGCGCTTCGTGCGGCGTTCGCCGAGCTCGCCGAGGCACTGGCCGCGTGGGTGGACGAGGAGCGAGCCCAGCAGCGCAGCGAGGACGTTCTCGGGAGGTACCGGGAGACGGTGGGGGAGGCGCTTCGCCTGCTGCGTGGACGGCTCGCGTGGAGCGGCAAGAGCTGGCGCCTCCGGGAGCAGTTCGAGCGAGTGTTGTTCAGACGCGAGGTGGACCTGAGGAAGCTCGCCGGGGCCGGGGAATCGCTTCCTGCGGCGGAGTTCGAGCGTCTGTTGCTGGTGGTGCTGCTGTACCTCGAGATTCACCGGCTGGTGGCGCGCCGGGTGGGGCTGCAGGAGCTCGAGGTGCGGACCACGGCGGAGGCGCGTCTCGAGCTGTGGCGGCGGGCGATCGTGGCGCCGCGCTACCCCTGGGTGGAGGAGAGCGACCTGCCCATCCCCGCGGAGCCGGCTCGGTGGGCTCCGGTCGAGGCGCTCGCGACCGGGATCCTCCGGTGGCTCGCGCGCGAGATCCACGTGCCCTCTCCGGGAGGGCTGATGGGTTATCTCACGAGCGGAGCCCCGGCGCAAGATCCGCTCGCGCGCATGCTGGTACGGTGCGCGGTGGCGCTGGCGGCCCTCCAGGTGGATGCGAAGACGGCACTAGCAGCGGTTCCCGGGCCGAGTCCCGACGAGGGTGGGACGGACCCGGGTGGGGAAGCGGTCGGCGAAGGGGCGGCGATGCCCACGGGGGGCCGCTCGCCGCGGCTCGAGGCGTTCGGCACCTGGCTGGAGGCCGCGGCGCGCGAGCGTCGGGACGCGTTGCGCAGCGTGCTCGCACGCGAGTGGTACCTCAGCGGCGTCTCGCTCTACAGAACGGAGGAGATGGTACGGGTCGGGGAGAGCCCCCTGGACGCGTACCGGGATCTGATCATGCGGCGGTGGTTCTGGTCGCTGCTCGCGACCGGTGCTGACAGGGGACCTGAGGACGAGGCCGAGCGGATCGCGTGGCTCGCCGGGCTTCTCAGGCCGGTGGCCCTGGAAAGGGTCCGGGCGGGGACATTGGAGCTTCCCGAGTTGCTGGCGCTCTTCATCGAGGGATTGCTCGAGCCCGCCACCGGAGGCGAGTGGGTTGCGACCGGGCGCGGTTATGATCTCCTCGCCCAGGAACGAAGGGAACGTGGGAGGCGCCGCGGCCGTCGGCCGCGGGGAGCGGACAGGAGGCGCTGACCCGCCGTGCGCGGCCGGATCCTGGCGGCCCCGTTCCAGCCGGAGATGCTTGACCTGACGCCGTCGGTGGCGCCGACGGCGGACGACGTGGTGGAGGCGGTGGCCGAGCTGGTGCGGCGGGAGCCGCCGTTCCTACATCGCGACCCGCGGGAGGTGCGGGCGCTGATCGAGGTGGAGCTCGGCCTCGAGAGGACCGGCGATCTCCTGGGGCTGCTTCGCTCGATGGCACGGGAGCTGTTCACGGAGCGCGACGGCCTGCCAGCGCTGCGGGTGCACCTTCCACACGGCGCGGAGCCGGAGCAGGTACCGGATCAGCTCGAGCTGTGGAGGGCCCTCGTGGAACGCATGGATCCGACGCCATTGCTGGCGGCCAGCCTGGTGCGTCACGCGGTCGCCGAGACCCACTCGTCCGTCATTCTCGAGCAGCCGATCTCGGTGGGTGATCAGGTACTGCGTCAGGTCCTGGCGCCGGGCGTGGTGGAGACCCACTTGCACCTGGCGACCTCCCACTCGTTCCGAGCCTTCTTCCGGCGCTTTCTCGATCCGCGGGACCGACTGTGGCGGGAGCTGGGGCGTCGACTCCGAGGGCGGAGAGTCCCGCGTCTCGACTGGGATCTGGTTCGTGTGCTGGGGCTCCTGTTGCTCATCCGGCTCTGCCTCGAGCGCCGGCTGTGGCCAGAGGCTTTCCCGCCCGCTTCCCGGAACGAGGACTTGGAGAGGTGGGACGAGGTCTTGCAGCGGTGTCTCGTCCGGGTCAATGGCCGAGCCGGCGCGAGCTTTCGCGAGGCGTTGATGGCGGTTCCCGAGACGGCGGTGTTCGAGCTTCGCAGCCTCAGGTACACATACTTGTTCGGGTCGTTCGCGCCAGGAGGCGATCTCCGAACCGGGGAGGGCGCCACGGCGGACTTCCCCTTCGCACGGGGTCGGGTCAACGAGACGGTTTTCTTCATGGGCCTGTTTAGGTCACTGGAGGACCCAGCCTGCGAGTGGGGGCCCCAGGACCGACGGCTCTTCCTGACCTACGTGAGACTGAAGAACGCTGCCTACCGCGCCATGGTCATGGACTCGGACCGACCGGGGTTCGCGGCGTTCAAGCAACGGTTCTCGGTGATGAAGGCGCTCGAGCTCGACGGCGTGCGGGCCCTACTGGCCGCGTCGTCCGATCCGCTGCTGGAGAGGCTCGAGGTGCGGATGAACCCGGGAGGCAAGAGCAAGGGGCGGCTGGCGCTGGAGCTCGCGCAGCTCCTGGAGGTCCAGCAGCAGCTGCTCCTCGGGGGCGATGTGCGCTGTAGCCTCGTGTCCGAGTGCCCGTATGCGACTCCCGACACGATCGCCACCCGGTGCGACCGGGGGTTCCCGGCTCAAGGAGGCGCCCGCGACGCGCCGAGCGGTGGGCCGGCCAGGGCACCACATCGGACCCCGTGTGGGCGTGCGGTGGCGGCGAGAGCCAGGGTGACGCAGTCGGGGAGCGATCAGGCGCTGCTCCAGACGAGGGGCCACCTGACCAGGATCGGCATCATTCTCCACTTCCTGAAGCCCGAGGAGCCGCCGCGGCACAGGGAGGGCAGCTCCCTGTACGCGCTCCTGGCGCCCAACGCACGGAGGGCGCTGGCCACCGCGGCTGCGGTACGGGAACTCATGGACGAACGTGGCGAATCGCGGCATGCGTGCTCCCCGGCTACACTGGCGGACTACCTGGTGGGCGTGGATGTCGCCAACGTGGAGACAGCGCTGCCCAACTTCGTCTTTCTACCGGCGTTTCGCTACCTGCGCGGAGCATGGCGGCTCGGAGGCCGGCAGCGCAGGAGGCAGTCGCTGGGTTTCACCTTCCATTGCGGCGAGGACTTCTTCGACATGGTGAGCGGGTTGCGGACCATCGAGGAGGTCGTCGAGGAGTTCCGGTTCCTGCCCGGAGACCGGCTCGGTCATGCACTCGTGGCGGGCCTGGATCCCGAATGGTGGTGCCGGCAGAGGGAGCCGGTGATGGTCCCTCTGGAGGAAGAGATCTGGAACCGACTGTGGATCTGGCGGCTCGCTCGCGATGGGCACGTCACCTTTACCAGGCTGAGCTCCCTGGAGAGCTGGCTGACCGCGAAAGGTCAGGAATGGCTGGGGATGCGCGACGTGCTGCCGGCACACTTGTTGCAGCTCTGGAGGTGCCGCTACGAGGCGTTCGTGGGCTTGGTGCTCGCAGAGGACTCGGTGCGCTCGACGCTTTGTAGTTTCGACGACTGGAGGCGGGAGCTCGAGCGCCACCGGCGGCGTGCGGGGGAACGGGAGATTCCCTGTCCCGAGCTCGCGATACAAGGCCGACCTCTCGCTGGAGGGGCGGGGTTCTCCTCGATCGTCGGCGAGGCTCTGTTTCGCTATTTTCACGATGCCGGGGTGGCCCGCCGCGGACGCGAGAACAGGGTACGTGTACGGCGGAGCCCCGACGAGGTTCGCCTCATCAGCGAGCTCCAGCGGTACGTCTGCCGGCTTCTGGCACAGCGGGGCCTTTTTGTCGAGGTGAACCTCACGTCCAACTGCATCATCGCCGGGATCGAGGACGTGAGTCACCACCCGATCTATCGCTGGAAGCTGCCCGGGGAGGACCTGGCGACCGGGTTCCGGGTGAGCCTGAACACGGACAACGCATCTCTGTTCGGGACCAGGCTCGAGACAGAGTACGCGCTTCTGTTCGACGGGGCGAGGCGGAGGGGAGTCGGCAGGGTAGAGGCACGTGAGCTCGTGGAGACGATCCGGCGCGAGAGCGCCGCAGCTTCCTTCGTGCGACGGCGCTACGCCTCGAGGGAACAGGAACTGATGGGGCTGTGCGCCGTGATCTCGAAGCTCCGAGGATGAGCGAGTTGGACCCGGCAGCGAAACCACATGCGCCGTTTGCGGAGCGGGGAAGCCACGACGGCGTTGATGTCGTTCTGGCGACGCCCCCGGTTTCCGAGGGCGAGATGTCGCCGCACGGCCCCGGGGTTCCGCCGCTGGGACTGCTTTACCTCGCTGCTGTTCTGAGGGACGCGGGAAGGA
The DNA here is from genome assembly GCA_964440565.1 of uncultured Thermoanaerobaculia bacterium. Classification (GTDB taxonomy): domain Bacteria; phylum Acidobacteriota; class Thermoanaerobaculia; order Thermoanaerobaculales; family Sulfomarinibacteraceae; genus CAYTTB01. The sequence continues at coordinate 1,206 of CAYTTB010000094.1, read as the reverse complement.
GAGTGGTGGTGGTGGACGCGGCCTGGGAGGCTCTGGGAGTCGCGGAGGCTGCGATCCGGATCTTGGCCTGGCGCCCGCGGCTTGTGGGGCTCACCGGGACGACGTGCGAGTATCCCAGGGTGGTCGAGCTCGTACGTGAACTCAAGCGGCGGCAGCCCTGCATACGGGTGGTCGGCGGTGGGCCGCATGTGACGTACCGGCCGCACGAGGCGTTGGCCGACGGTTTCGACGTGGTGGTCCTCGGTGAGGGCGAGCTCGCTCTGGTCGCGCTGATTGAGGAAGGGGAGGCCGCTGCCGCTTCCTTGCCGAACGTGGTGACGGGACGGGCGCCGGGAAGAACGGTCCTGCGCTCGACGGATGTGGGTTCGATTCCGGTGCCGGCCCGGGATCTCGTGGATCTCGTGTCCTACCGCTTCCCCGGTGTGATGGTATCGGCCCGTGGCTGCCCTCACGGGTGTTACTTCTGCAGCGTGTCGCGGCGAGCTGGTGCGTTCCGCCCCCGTCCCGAGGATTGCGTGGTCGCCGAGGCGTTGGACCTCAGAGACCGGTATCGCCTGGGTCGGGTGGAGTTCTTGGACGACACGTTCTTCGCAGTCCCCGAGAGAGCGCTCCGTCTTGGCCGTGCCATCGGGAAGCTGGGGCTGGAATGGGCCGCCGCGAGTCGCGTGGACGAGATCCTCGCGCTGGGTCGGGGGCTGTTCGTCCTTGCGGAATCGGGCCTGAGCACGCTCTTCCTCGGCATCGAGAGCGGCGACGACGGCGTGCTTCGGCGGGCGAAGGCACTCACCCTGTCGGAGACGAAGCATGCGGTGCAGATAGCCCTCGATGTCGGGATTCCCCACATTCGGGCCTCATTCATCGTCGGTCATCCCTGGGACACAGCCGCGACCATCGCGAACACCGAGCGGTTCATGCTGGATCTGCTCGACCGGGGGGTGGACGTGTCGGTCAGTCTTCTCACCCCGTATCCGGGATCCGTCGCCGGGGATCGGCCCGAGCTACTGGGGCTGGCGGTGCGCGAGCGTGACTACCGTCACTACACCGGCATGTTCGCAGTGGTGGACACGCCACACCTCAGCGCGGAATGGCTCCAGGAGCGCTACCTGGAGCTCCTCGATCGCCTGTGGGAGGCGAATGGGTAGAGGGGCGCGACCCGAGTTTGACACTTGCTAGAGACATGTGGACGGGAAGTCCAGGCGCACGAGC
>CAYTTB010000093.1:5900-10512 GCA_964440565.1 uncultured Thermoanaerobaculia bacterium | reverse complement strand
CGCCGCGATCTCCTCCCGCAGCACGGGCAGCAGGAGCTCCTTGGCACGCCCGCCCTCGCCCACGTCGAGGAGCGCCTCGCCCACCGCCCGGCGGACCTCGCCGTGGTCCGGGTAGCGGGCGAGCAGATCCTCCGCCGTCGCCACCGCTCCCTTCGCGTCGCCGCTCGCCACCAGGATCCGCAGGTGCATCGCGGCCACGTCGGGGTCCTCCGGGGAACGGCGCTGCGCCTCGCGGACGAACTCCAGCGCCACCGGGAGCCGGCCCGCCTCGAGGGCCGCCCGGCAGAACGGAAGGAAGATCCTCCCGTCCGGCGGGTCGGCCTCGAGCACGTGCCGGTACAGGCGCTCCGCCTCGTCCAGGCGCCCGCGGCCGAGGAGCATCTCGCCGAGGCGCTCGTACACCTCGCCCGCGCGCTCGTGGTCCCCCCGCTTCATGAGGAGGTCGGCCAGGCGGAGGCTGGCGACGTGGTTCCCGGGATCGATCTGGACCAGCCGCTCCAGGACCCGGATCGCGTTGTCGAGGTCTCCCTGCTTCTGGTACCAGTCGGCGACCGCCTTCAGCTGGTTGGTGGCCTCGGAGACGATCCCCTGGGCCAGGTACAGCTCCGCCAGCTTCTCGAAGACGTCCAGCCGCTCTGGAGCGATCCGGTTGATCTTCTTGTAGATCGCGATCGCCTTGTTCGTGAACCCCTGCTCCTCGAACCGGTTGGCGATGCGCTCGTACAGCTCCACCGCCTTGTCGATCTTGCCGAGGCGGCCGTACAGATCCCCCACCTTGTTGATGAGGCCGGGGTCGTTCGGCGTCGCGTCGAGGAGTCTCTCGTACTCCTTGATCGCGGCGTCGTAGCGGCCCTTCTTGACGAGCCGCTCCGCCTCGCGCATGATCTTGTCCCGGTTCGCCGCCATCCCGCCTACCTCGGAGACGCGGTGGAAGACCGCCCGGTCATGGTAACACACGCCGCCATGCGAACGTCCTGCGGTGCAGGAAGCTCCTGCCCAGCCGGTCCAGCGCCTCCCGGTGCTCCCGGGTCCCGTACCCCACGTTGCGCTCCCATCCCCAGCCGGGCCACCGGTCCGCGAGCTCGGCCAGCACGCGGTCCCGATGGACCTTCGCCAGAACCGAAGCGGCCGCGACGCACAGGTAGTCGCGGTCCGCGTGCCGGGCCACCACCACCCGCCGGCCCAGCTCGGGGAGGGCGACGGCATCGCTGACCACGACGCTCCCCGGGAGACGCAACGCGCGAACCGCCGCCGCCATGCCCAGCCGCGTCGCCTCGAGCGGGTTGAGCCGCTCCACGAGCTCCACGCCCACCTCCACCACCGCCCACGCCAGTGCCTCCCGGCGGACCCACGCCTCGGCCTCCTCGCGCCGCCGCCGGCCGAGCGTCTTGGAGTCCCGTACCGGCGCTCCGGGCGGGACGCGAGCGAACGCTGCCGCCGCCACCACCAGCGGGCCGGCGAGCGCGCCGCGCCCCGCCTCGTCCACGCCGATGACGACGGGAGCCTCCCGAAGGAGGCTCCGATCCAGCGCTCCGAGGGGGTCGGTCACCGCGAGTCGCGGGCCGCCTCGCGGATCCTGGCCGCCTTGCCGCGCCGCTCGCGCAGGTAGTACAGCTTCGCGCGCCGCACCCGCCCGCGGCGGGTCACCTCGATCTTGGCGATCCGGGGCGAGTGGAGCGGGAACACGCGCTCCACCCCGATCCCGTACGACACCTTGCGGACCGTGAACGTCTCGGAGATGCCGCCGTGCTTGCGCGCGATGACCACGCCCTCGAACACCTGGATCCGTTCCTTGTTGCCCTCCTTGAGCTTCACGTGCACGCGCACCGTGTCGCCCGGACGGAAGTCCGGGATGTCGCTCCGGAGCTGGTCTCGCGTGACCTCCCTCAGCACGTCCATCGCTGCCTCCTCGTGAACCGCACGCACCCTGGCCGCAGCGCCAGGGGTGCGGAGTATACACAGCGCCTCCGCACCGGGCAACCTCCGCGTCTCCCGGGCTTTCCCCGAGGTCTCGACCCGCGGAGCCGGAAGTGCCTGAGGCCCCGGAGGTAGGGGCGAATGCGCCGGTTTCACGGGCGACCGGAGCCGGTGGGAAACGGCGCCGGCACCTCAGGTCTCGCGGAGGGTCACCCCCCAGGCCCGGATCTCGCCGTCGCCGGGCACCAGGACCACGCGGCTGAACCGGTCCAGCTCCGCGTCGGAGGGCCACGGGCCCGCGCCGTGGAACGACCGGAACCCGAACGGCACCTCGGCGCCGTCGGGCGCCAGCCAGTCGGGGATGACCAGGTCCCACCGCTCGGCGTCCTCGGGCACCGCGCGGAACTCCACCTCCCCCTCCGGAAGCACGCCCAGGAGCTGGGCCGCCTCGGCCGCGGTGCCCGCCTCCTCCTCGGCCTCGGCCACGAGGTCGGCCACGGCGGCCTCCACGAGGTCGTGGTCCTCGGTGCCGCGCACCTCGGCCATGATGAGCAGGCGGTACGCTCCCTCCTCCAGCTCGTCGCCGCAGGTGAGGTCGAGTTCCATCGTGACCCCCTCATCGGCGAACTCCACGTCGAAGGACGCGCCGTTGAGAAGATCGCGTACCAGCAACCCCACCAGCAGGTCGTGCGCCCCCGACGGCATCTCCAGCACCCACCCCGTCTCCCAGCTTCGTCCCGCCATGGTCACCCTCCGAGACACGCGGCCCCGCGCTCGCGCCGGCGGCACCCCGTCCCGCCGGCGCCGTGGCGCCGCGGGCCGGTCGGGCCGTGGGAGCTGGCTCGCACGGGGATGCCTCGCCACTCAAGGCTAGCACAGGTGCTCGCCCTCGAGGCACCTCCGCGCCGCCCCGAACACCGCCCGCCGCACCACCCTCGCGTCCCGCCCGAGGCCGGCCAGCATCTCCCGCACCCGGTTCCGGCGCGCGTCACGCTCCACCGGGCACCGGTGCGCCACCACCGGCAGCCGGCACAGCCGCACCAGCCGCCGCACGTCCCGTCCGGGCACCTCCCACATCGGTCGCACCAGGGTGACCGCGCCTCCGAAGTACGAGCGAGCCGGCCGCAGCACGTCGGGGCGGCCCGTGTAGAGCAGCCCCACCAGGAACGTCTCCACCACGTCGTCGGCGTGGTGCCCCAGCGCCAGCCACCGCAGGCCCAGGCCGTCGGCCGTCTCCAGCAGCGTCCGCCGCCGCACGCGGGAGCAGCGGAAGCAATCGAGGGGGAACGAGTCCTCCGGGCCCAGCCGCGGCGGGACCACGACGACCTCCACCCCGAGCCGGCGGCACCATGCGACCACGTCGTCGGCGATCAGCCGCCGCTCCCCCTCCCCGTCCGCCGCCACGTGCACCGCCACGATCCGCCGCGGGATCCCGCGCGACCGGGCGTCCGTGGCCAGCAGGTGGACGAGGGCCAGCGAGTCGCCCCCGCCGGAGAGCCCCACCGCCACGCCCTCACCGTCGGGAAGCAGGTCCCACCGCCGGCAGGCCCGCCGCATCTTGCCGAGCACACGGCCCGTGGCGGCGGCGCAGCGCCGCGGCCCCGGGGTCACGCGCCGGCGTCCTCCCGCCGCTTGCCGAACAGCGCCGCCACGATCACGCCCAGCAGGTACAGCAGCAGCATCGGCACCGCGAACACGGTCTGGGTGGCGATGTCGGGCGTGGGGGTGATCACGGCGGCGACCACGAACACGGCCAGCACCGCCCAGCGGAACACCCGGAGCATCCCGCGCGCCGTCACCAGGCCGAGCCGCGCCAGGAAGAAGATCAGGATCGGCAGCTCGAACACCAGCCCCAGCCCCAGCAGGATCTTGGAGAGCATCGCGAAGTACGACTGGATCGTGATCACCTGGCGGAACTCCTGCCCCACCCCGAGCAGGAACCGGACCACCATGGGGAACGCCACCCGGTACCCGAAGTACCCGCCCGCGACGAAGAACAGCGTCGTGAACACCAGGAACGGAGCGGCCATCCGCCGCTCGTGCCTGTAGAGCCCGGGCCGGATGAACAGCCACACCTGCCACAGGATCACCGGCGAGGCCACGAAGACGCCCGCCAGGAGGGCCACCTTGATGTAGAGCAGGAACGGGTCGGCGAGCGCCGTGAACGCCAGCTTCTCCCCCTCCGGCAGGAACTGGAGAATCGGCCGCTCCAGCCAGTGGAAAATCCGGGGCGCGTACGCCCAGCAGGCGAGGAAGGCGATCACCACCGCGACGATGGAGATCAGGATGCGCCGCCGGAGCTCTTCCAGGTGCTCCAGCAGCGTCATGCGCGGGAGCTCCTCCTCGCCCCCCCTCCCGGTCTCCGGCTCGAGCTCCGGCGCCTCCGCGCTCACGTCGTCTCCGTCGCCCCGTCCCCTTCACCGCCGGGCTCGGCGGTGTCGCGCACCGCGCCCTTGAGGTCACGCTCCACCTCGCGCACCTCGGTGGCCGCGACCTCCTCCTCGATGGTGCGCCTGAAGTCGTTGGACGCCCGCCGGAACTCCCCGAGCGCCCGCCCGAGCGTACGCCCGATGTTGGGCAGCTGCTTCGGCCCGAACAGCAGCAGCGCCACCACGAAGATCAGGATCAGCTCCGGCATCCCGATGGACCCAAACACGGCCACTCCCTTCCGACCGGCCCAGTATACGCCCCGCCA
>CAYTTB010000093.1:0-5800 GCA_964440565.1 uncultured Thermoanaerobaculia bacterium | reverse complement strand
CGCCGATCTCGACGGGAACCGCCCACCGTGCACGGCGTCCCCGCTCACCGTTCCCCGGGGGGCGCACGAGCGCCACGCGTGCGACGCTCTCTCGAAGATCCCGGGGAACGTCCCGACGACCGGGCCGTTGCCGGCGCGGGGCGGGTCGGCTACAGTGACCGGCGATGCGAGGCGACACCCGGAGGTTCGTCCCCGTCCTGCTGGTGGCCGGAGTGCTGCTCGCGGGGGCCGTCGTGGGAACCGTCCTCGCGGGCCGCGACGACAGCCGCGACGAGCGTCAGCTCCTCCACCGCGCCGCCCGCATCGCCACCACCCTTGTGGAGTGGCTCCCCGACGACCGGCCCGCCGACGAGCTCGTCTACGACGGGATCCGCGGGATGCTGGAGCAGCTCGACCCGCACTCGACGTTCCTCGACCCCAGGTCGTACGAGAGGATGCGCGAGCGGCAGGAGGGCTCGTTCTTCGGGGTCGGGATCATCATCTCGCGCCGGGCGGGGAAGGTCACGGTCATCGCTCCGATCGCGGGCACGCCCGCGGCACGCAAGGGGCTCCGGGCCGGGGACGTCATCGCGGCCGTGGACGGCGAGAGCACCGAGGACATGTCGCTGGACGAGGTGGCGGACAGGGTGCGCGGGCCCGAGGGAACGGTGGTCCGCCTGACCATCGAGCGGCCGGGGTTCTCGGAGCCGTTCGACGTCGAGATCGAGCGGGCGCGCATCCCCACCAACTCCGTCCGCTACGCGTTCCTCCTCGACGGGGACGTGGGCTACATCCGCCTGTCGGAGTTCTCCAACACCAGCGAGCGGGAGGTGAAGGAGCGCATCGCCGAGTTCGAGCGGCGGGGGATGCGGTCGCTCGTGCTGGACCTGCGGGACAACCCGGGCGGTGCGCTCACCGCCGCCATCGGCGTCGCCGACGCGTTCCTGGAGAAGGGGCAGCTCGTCGTCTCCATCCGCGGCCGCGCCCCGGGCAACGAGCAGGAGTACACCGCCCCCGGCCGCGGCGCCAGGTTCCGGGGGCCGCTGGTGGTGCTGGTGAACACGGGTTCCGCCTCGGCCTCCGAGATCGTCGCCGGCGCCATCCAGGACCACGACCGGGGCCTCATCGTGGGCGAGCCCACCTGGGGGAAGGGGCTCGTGCAGACCGTCTACACCATCCGTGACGCCGGCCTCGCCCTCACCACCGCCCGCTACTACACCCCCTCCGGCCGCTGCATCCAGCGGGACTACGAGTCGTTCATCGACTACATCACCCACCGGAACGGCGAGCCGCCGCCCGACGCCCCCGTCTTCCACACCGATGCCGGCCGGCCGGTGCGCGGCGGCGGGGGGATTCACCCCGACGTGGTCGCCGCGGCCGAGGAGCTCGCCGAGCCGGTGGCGGTGCTGTACGGCCAGTCGGCCTACTTCCGCTGGGCGATCCACCTCCTGGAGGGGGTCTCCGAGGCGGCGCGCCCCGACTTCGCCCGAAACTACCGCGGCACGCCCGAGGAGCTCGAGGCGTTCCTCGCCTGGGTCGAGGAGGAGAACCTGCTCGACGCCGACCAGCTCGAGGCGCTGCGTTCCGACCCCGGCGCCGTGGAGGAGGTGCGGCGGGCACTCCGGATCGAGCTCCTGAACTCCGCGGTGGGCCTCGACGCGGGGTACCGGGTGGCCGTGGAAGGCGATCCCCAGGTGAAGGCCGCCCTCGCGCAGCTGCCCGAGGCCGAGCGGATGTGGCGGGCGTGGCAGGAGCGGTTCGGAAAGCGGTGAGGAGCACCCTCACCCCGGAACTCGCCGCTCCGCCTTCCCCGCACGATCCCGTCCGGAACCGTGGCCGCGGGCGTCCCCGCCTGCGGCGGGCATCAGCCGAGGCGGCGCAGGAGCACCAGCGTGCGGTCGTCCTCGGCCGCGCCCGCGCCAGCGTGGGCGGCCAGGGCCGCCTCGAGCCGCCCGGCGAGCTCGGGAAGCGCCGCCTCGCGCGCCGCGGACAGCTCCCGCTCCACCCGCTCGAGCCCGAACTCCTCGCCGCCCGGCGGGGTCGCCTCGGTGATCCCGTCGGTGAACGCCGCGAGCAGCTCGCCGGGGGCCAGCTCCACCCTCCCCTCGCCGTACCGTGCCGAGGGCATCAGCCCGAGCGGGATCCCCGTGGCCTCGAGCCGCTCCACGGAGCCGTCGCGGCGCACCGCGAGCGCCGGCACGTGGCCCGCACTCGCCCATACCACGGACCCTCCGCCGGGCGCCACCACCGCCAGGAACGCGGTGGCGAACCGCTCCGGCGGCGTGCGCTCGTGGAGCAGCGCCGAGGCCAGCTCCAGCACCCGCCCGGGCGGGGAGCCGGAGGTGATGGGTCCGGCGGTGAGCGCCTCCAGGGAGGCGGTGAGGAGCGACGCCGCCATCCCCTTGCCGGAGACGTCCGCCACCAGCGTCGCCAGCCGGCCGTCGTCCAGCCTGCGGAAGGTGAACAGGTCGCCGGAGACGCCGCGCGATGGGACGGTCCTCCCCCACGCCTCCCACCCCTCCACCGGTGGCGCCTCCTCGGGCAGCAGCGCCCGCTGGATCCGCCGCGCCAGCTCCAGCTCCTCCTCCAGCCGCCGCCGCTCGGCCGCCTCCTCGGCCAGATCCAGGTTGCGCAGCCGGAGCGCCGCCGCCGACGCCAGCGAGGCCAGCAGCTCCACGTCGTCCTCGGTGAAGCGGCGCACGTGCAGCCGGGATGCGACCACGATCATCCCCAGCGCCCCATCGGGGTCGGCGAGCGGCGCCGCGGCCAGGCTCCGCACCCCGCTCGCCATGAGGCTCCGGGCGTCCGCGAACCGGTCGTCCTCCTCGAGGTCCAGGACCAGCGCCGCCATCCCCTTCTCCACCACCTCCCGGGTGAGGCTCTGCGAGAGCACCGCCCCCGGCTCCTCGGCGGTGGTGCGGCGGGCCACGCAGCGCACCTCGCCACCCTCCCCGCGCAGGTGGATCGCCGCCTCCTCCGGCCGCAGGTGGCGGAACACCCGGTCCAGGATCGTCTCGAGCAGCTCCTCGCGCGACACGCGCCGGGCGAGATCGCGGTGGACCTCGTTGAGGAGCTCCAGGCGGGCGGCGAGGCGCGCCACCCGGTCGGTCTCGCCGGCCGCGGCCCGCGTGGGGTCGAGGAGCTCCCCCACCGGCAGCAGCATGGACGGGGCGCTCTGCCGCTCCGCCACCCGCCCGTCGCACTCGAGCACCCGGATGCGAGCCGCCCCGACCTCGATCACGCTCCCGGGGTCCACCGGGGCCGGCGCCGTCACCGGGATCCCGTCCACGCGCGTCCCGTTCCGCGAGCCGAGGTCCTCCACCCACCACCGTCCGCCGCGGCGGATCAGCCGCGCGTGCCGCCGCGACGCCGCCGCGTCCGCCAGCGGCACGTCGCTGCCGCGGGCGCGGCCGATGGTGAGCGCCTCGCCGTGGAGCTCGAGCTCCCGGGGCACCTCGCTTCCGCCCTCGACGCGTACCCGGATCGGCACCTCCGGCCCATCGTACACGAGAGGCGGCGTCCCGCCGGCGGCCGCCGCGAAGGTCCGGATTCCGCCTGGCCCACCGCGGCCCGCACCCCCGCCGGGACCGGGCCCGGCGCGGCCGGGCCAGCCGCGCGTTCCGGTGACGCAGGCGGCTCCTGGCTCCCGCTGCGGGCCTCCCCCGCAGCGGCGGCGCCGGTATCCTGCCCCCGTGGACCGCCCGCACCCCCCCGTACCGCGCGGGCGCGGCGCCGCCCGCGACCCGGCCAACCGGTTCACGCGGCTCCGGATCGTCCCCGACGAGCCGGAGGCCCGGCGGGAAACCGTCTACCTGCGCGACGACGCCCGCACCGTGATCTCGCGCAACGCGAGCCCCGACATCCCCTTCGACCGCTCCCTCAACCCCTACCGCGGGTGCGAGCACGGGTGCGCCTACTGCTACGCCCGGCCGTTCCACGAGTACCTGGGGCTGTCCGCCGGGCTCGACTTCGAGACCCGGATCCTGGTCAAGGAGGACGCCCCCGTCCTCCTCGAGCGGGAGCTGGCGGCGCCCGGGTACGCGCCGGCTCCCATCGACCTGTCCGGCGTCACCGATCCGTACCAGCCGGTGGAACGCCGCCTCCGCCTCACCCGGCGCTGCCTCGAGGTGCTCGCCCGCTGCCGCCATCCCGTGGTGGTGGTCACCAAGAACGCCGGGGTCCTCCGGGACGCCGATCTCCTCGGCGAGCTGGCGCGCCACCGGGCCGCGGCGGTGTGGCTCTCGGTCACCACCCTGGATCCGGCCCTCGCCGCGCGGCTCGAGCCGCGCACCTCCGCGCCCCCGGCCCGCCTCGAGGCGCTGCGCGGCCTCGCCGCGGCCGGCGTGCCGGTGGGCGTGCTGGTGGCTCCGGTGATCCCCGGCCTCACCGACCACGAGCTGCCCGCCATCCTCGCGGCCGCCGCGGCCGCCGGTGCCCGCTTCGCCCGCTGGATCCCGGTCCGCCTCCCCGGCGCGGTTGCGGAGATCTTCGCCGACTGGCTCGAGCGCCACGAGCCCCGCCGCGCCCGGGCCGTGCTGCGCAAGATCCGCGACATGCGCGGCGGACGCCTCGACGACCCGCGGTTCGGACACCGCATGCGCGGCACCGGTCCTCTCGCCGCCCAGCTCGGCCGCCTGTTCGAGGTCACCTGCCGGCGCCTCGGGCTCGCCCCCGGAGCGCCCCCGCTCGACGCCTCCGGCTTCCGCCCGCCCGGCGGCCACCAGCTTCATCTCTTCGCGGACGGCGGCTCTCCCCGGCCCGCGTGATCCGCCGCGGGCCATGGCGGCGGGCACCACGGGCGCGGGACCCGATGCGGGCGGTTGACAGCGCGCGGCGGCGGGGGCACAGTGTGCTCGGCGCCGCGGGCGGCGCCCGGGAGGACGCTATGGCGCTCGATCTGGACGTCTCGAAGCTGGCCCCCGCCGACATCCTCGACCTCGCCATCTACGCCGAGCGGGAGGCGCGCGATCACTACGAGCAGATCGCGGACTGGCTGGACGCGCGCGGCAACCCCGAGGCCGCGGCGTTCTTCCGCAGGATGGCCGGCTTCGAGGCGAAGCACGAGCGGCAGCTCGAGGCGGTGCGGCGCGACCGGTACGCCGGGGAGCCGGTGCGGTACACCGACAGCTACGCCTGGGAGATCGAGGCGCCCGACTACGCCTCCCTCGAGCTCGATGCCACCACCATGGCCCGTGCCATCGACACCGCGCTGGGCTCGGAGGACAGCGCCTACGAGTTCTACGACCGCGTGCTCGCCTACGTGGAGGACGCCGAGACCCGCGCCCTGCTCCAGGAGCTCCGGGATGCCGAGGCGGCCCACCGCCGCATGCTCGAGGCCGAGCGCGGACGACTCGGCGCCTGAGGCCGCGGCCTCACGCCTTGCGGGTGGTCTTGGCGAAGAACGGCTCGTAGACCGGCTCCACCTTCCGCCCCTTGCACCTGGGGCAGACGGGGCGGGCCTTCTCCCGCTCCCCGATGGACATCCGCTTCTCGAACCGCTCCCCGCACTTCACGCACCTGAAGGTGTACCTCGGCATGTTCACCTCCGGACGCGCGCCGCGACGGCCACGGCCGCGGCGGTGTGCTCACCGAGAATCTGCGCCGCCGCCGCCCCGCCGTCAACCCCCGCCGGCGTCCTCGGCCACCCCCGCCCCCGGCCGGAGCGGCGGCGCCCGTGCGCGGCCGCCCCGATCCGCCCGCGTGTGGGCCTCCGGTTCCTCGCTTCCGCTCGCTCGGCTGGCACTCGCTGCCGCGCCCGTCCCCCGAGTGAGAATGGGATGAGAAGGCCAACCCCCCGGGCGCAGTACCGTGGGGTCTGCAA
>CAYTTB010000092.1:0-10870 GCA_964440565.1 uncultured Thermoanaerobaculia bacterium | reverse complement strand
GACCAGGATGCGCGCGGTCCCGCCCACGGGGACCGTGTCGCGTTCCAGCTCGAGGACGAGCGGCACGCGCACCGGGCACGTCATCGCGCGGGTCACCACCAGCTCGCGCCGGGCCCGGGCGGTGGCTCCGTACGGGTCGTCGGTCTCGTACAGCAGCCGGTAGGCCCCGGGCTCGAGGGCGGGCAGCACGATGGTGCCCGTGCCGTCCGGCCCGTGGTGCACGGTCCCCCGGGCCACCTCCTCGCCCTCGCTCCAGGTGGAGAGGATCCGCGCGGGGGCCACCACTCCCCGCCAGCGGGGACGGAGCCGGTCGCCGGGGGTGTGGTAGGCGTCCTCCGGCTCGCCGGGAGGCGGCCGGACGGGCACGTCAGCGGGCAGCGGCGTGCGCTCCGGCTGCTCGAGGCGGACCAGGCGCCAGCGGCCCTCGCCAGGGGCCGGGGTGCCGTCGAGCGTGGACCGGCGCACGGCGATCCCGGCGCGGGAGGCGGGGCGGAGGAACCCCGGTGCGTCCACGACGGTGGCCTCCACCGCCACGAACCCGAGCCGGAACGCCCGTTCCCCGCTCCGTGTCTCGCCCCCCGGGTCGGTGACCTCCGCCACGAGGCGGAACCGGTAGGTGACGCCGGCGGCGCTCTCTCGCTCGTCCGCCTCCGGGACGAACCGGACCGTGAACCGGCCCTCCGCGTCGGTGCGCGCGTCGCCCGCCGCCACCACCTCGGGCCGCTGGGGGCCGGGGCGCCACCACCACCAGCGCGGCCACTCGGGGACCCGCTCCACCCGCCAGGCGACGGCCCCGTCCACCACCGGGAGCCCGAAGTAGTAGCGCGCCTCGCCCTCGAGCGTCGCCTCGCGGCCGAGACGGAGCGGCGCCGCGGGCGGCGGGATCTCCACCGTGAAGGTGGGCCGCCGGTACTCCTCCACCCGGATGGAGGCGGAGCCCTCCGGCCGGCACTCCAGCCACCAGGCGCCCAGCAGGCGGCCCCGGGGGATGACGATCTCGCCGTCGGCGGAGCCGAACCGGTCGGTGGCGAGGGTGCGCGTCGCCACCGCCTCGCCGTTCGCGTCACGCAGGGTCACGGTCACCTCGCGGCCGGGGGAGACCGCGAACCGCCCGCTGGCGGCGTCGCCCTCGTAGGCGATCACCTTGAACAGGAGCGTCTGCCCGGGCCGGTACACGGCCCGGTCGGTGAAGACGAGCGCGCCGGTACGTCCGGTGTCGGCGGGACGGCTCCTCTCGAGGTCGCCCGGGAAGAGCGCGTACTCGCCCCGGGCGCGGGCGAGGAGGAAACACGACCGCCTCGCCGGGAGACGGAACGTGACCCGTCCCTCGCGGTCGGAGATCGCGGTGGAGATCCACCGGTGCCCGTTCCGGTAGTCGCGCCGGTACAGCCACACGGTGGCGCCGGAGATGGGCTCGCCGGTGCGGCCCGAGCGCACCTCCGCCTCGACCCGGTCGCCGTCGCGGCGCACCAGGAGCACCGGGTCGCCCACCAGGATGGAGACGAGCTGCACCTCGCCGCGGCTGGCGTCGAAGGAGCGATCGGCGGCCGCCGCGACCACCCACAGGCCCGGCTTCCGGAGCCGGGGGGTCAGGTAGGTGACGTGGTCGCGGTAGTCGGGGGTGGGGGGAAGCTCGGCCTCCCAGGCCGCGTCCGGCGCGCGCCCCAGGATCTGCCTTCCGTCCCGCCAGTCCGGGCCCAGCGACCATCGCTCGGGGCGGGTCACGAACTCGTGGAGGTCGAGGCGCCAGGCGCGAAGGTGGAGGCGGGACAGGTTGCGATGGGTGACCCGGAGGCTGCGGCGGTCCGGCCCGTCGGCGGTCATGCTCTCGAGGAAGAAGTGGGGCGCCTCGATGGCCGCGACGATGGCCCGGCACCGCCGCGCGCCGGGCGTGCCCGGGTTCGCCCGGGCGCCCTCGAGGGCGAGGGCGCGGGCGCGCACCAGGGCGTCGGGGGCGTCCTCCACGCGCACCATCTCGGCGAGCGTCGCCTGCACCCACGACCACCACGGCAGCCCGCGGTCGGTGCGGGCCAGCCGCGCGGCCAGCGCCTCGCGGATCGCCCGCCGGTCCTCCTCCCGCTCCATCGCCTGATGGAGGAGCTCCAGCCGCCGCCGGAACGCCTCGAGCGCCGCCTCCCCCTCGCCGCGGGCGGCGTGCCACCGCTCGAGGTCGCCGAGGATCGCGGCGAGGCGCAGGAGCGGGTGCACGGAGGGGTCGGCGAGGCGCTCCGCCGGCAGCCCCTCCGGGACGCCGGCGAGCAGCCGGGCGAGGTCCAGCGTGTAGACGCGGCGGGACTGGCCGGGCAGCCAGAGCGAGGTGTCCGCGAGCACGTCGGCCCAGAGGTACGTCAGCGCGTCGCGCACCGTGCCGCGGATCCGCGTGGGGTAGTCGTTGGGCTCGAGGGCCTCCGCGAGCGCCGTGAGGGGACGGGCGTCGAGCGCGTCTCGCTGCCGCCACAGGCGGGCGAATGCGCCGTGCACCTCGGCCAGGATCTGGCGCCGGGTCCAGCGGGAGATGTCCGGCTCCTCGGTGGACACCACCTCCTCGCGCCGGCCGATCTCCCACGAGTACGCCCCCAGGTAGGTGGAGAGCGTGTGCGCGTAGGCGAGCTCGAGCTGGGCGCGGAGCATCGGCGCCTCCGGCCACGGATGGGTGCGGAGGTAGCGCACCGCGCGCTCGAACCCGCCGAGGCCCATCTCCAGCCGGGCTCCCTCCAGCAGCGCCCGGGTCACCTCCGCCGCGTCGCCGCGCCGGGTGGCGTCCTCGAGCAGCCGGTTCACCTCGGCCAGCGCCGCGCGGTAGCGCTGGTCGCGGATCAGGGTCTCGACCGACTGCCACGAGGGCGGGTGCGTCACCGGGGCCTCCTCCTCGGCCTCCGCCTGCGCCGCGTGGGGGGCGGCGGGTGGGGGCGTTCGGCCCGGGAGCGTGAGGGCCACGGCCACCGCGGCGGCCAGCGACGGGACGGCGAGGAACGTCGGAGATCGCATGGCACCATGTTAGGACGCCGGGTGGCCGGGCGAGTTCCCTCGCGCGGGCGGGACCCGGCCGCGGGCGCGGCGGGGGGGCGGGCCGGCGGAGAGCTCCAGGACGCCGCCCGTGGCCACCGCGAACGTCACCGACACCGTGTTCCCGCGCCGCTCGAGGGACGGCGTCAGGGGCTCCCCGAGCAGCTCCAGCCAGCGGGCCGCGCGCACGCGTGCCGACGCCTCGCCGGTCACCGCGAGCCGCACCGTGACCGGGTCCGGCACGGGGTGTCCGGGCCCCACGCCCCGGAGGTTCACGATCCCCACGCGGACCGAGCCGTCGGGCCCGAGGAAGGGGAGGGTGACGATCCCCTCCCGGGGGGCCACCGCGAGCGGCGAGGCGACGCCGAGCCGCCCGACGAGTCCTGTCACGGCACGGACCGCGGCGGCGGCCGCCTCCGGGTCGCCACCGTCGGGGTCCCACGGCGCCCAGGCCCAGAACACCTCCCGCTCGCGCGGCGCCGGCGCGAACACCACCCGCCCCGCACCGTACCGCCGCTCGTACACCTCCGGGTCCCACTCCCGGACGCGCTCGAGCCCCACGCCGAACAGGTCGGCGAGGGCGAACTGCGCACGCGGCCGCCCGAGCGCGTCGCAGGCCGAGGTCAGGCCGGTGGCGAGCAGCTGCCCGCCCGCCGCGACCCAGGCCCGGATCGCCTCCGCCTCGCCGTCGGAGAGGGCCTCGATGCCGGGGAGGATCAGCGCGCGGTACCGGGCGAGACGGGCGAGATCGGCCTCGCCGATCACCTCGAACGGGATCCCGGCGTCGAGGAGGGCCATGAGCGTCCCGTAGAACCCGTCCGCCACGTCGGCCCGCTCCCAGGACCCCCGCGCCCTGAAGTCGAGGTTGCGCTGCGAGAACAGCACCGCGATCCGCGCGAGCGGCCGCAGGCCGGCCGGGTACAGCCGCGCCCGGTTCGCCCCGATCCAGGCGAACAGGGCACGGCGGAGGGCGGGGTCGGGGACGCCCGACATGGTCTCGTTCCCGGACACGTGAAGACCGAACCCTGCGGCCACCGCGCCGGCGGCGTGGAGGCGGGCCACCGCCGCCGTGTCGGAGTGGCCGGCCTCCACGTAGCCGAGCAGGAGCGACGGGTCGCGATGGCGGAGATCGATGTGACGCCAGGCCGCGAGGCGCGCGAGGTACCACAGCCACGCCCCACGGCTGCCGCCGCGCTCCACGCCTCCCACCTCGTGCACCGTGGCGTCGGCCACCGCAGGGATGTCGAGCGGTGAGGCGGCGTACTGCGTGAGCTCGGGGCCGAACGCCACCGAGCTCTCCACCACCAGCGCGAACCCGGGCCGCTCGCCGTGGATCGCCGCCGCCACGGATCCCACGAGGTCCCGGACGAGCCGGTGGCGCCAGGCGATGTACGCCAGCCAGGCCGGGTCGCTCCAGTCGGCGGTCAGCGGCGGCGGGGGCAGGGTGCGGCCGGTCTCGGCGGCGAACCGGGCGCGGGCGTCCCGGCCCACGTCGGGGAACTCCCCCGTCCAGTCCTCGCCGAAGTCGCCCCGGAGGAACGGGACGTCGAGCCACAGGCCGTCGATCCCGGAGCGGGCGGCGCGGCGGGCCTGCTCGAGCACCAGCGCGACGAGTTCCGGGTTCGCCGGCGTCACCCAGACGTCCTCGCAGTCCGGGCACACCCAGAACGGCATCCCCGGCATGGCGCCGAAGAACACCGCGGGCCGGCCCGAGATCCCCGTCTGCGGCCAGTCGGGGTGCCGCACGGAGAGCGCCTCGCCCGCGGCATCGGGGTCCACCCGGCCGTCGCCGTCGCGGTCCACCCCCGGCGTGACGTACTCGAGGGGGGAGATGTACACCAGGTAGCGGACCCCCGGGTGGCGGTGGACCCAGGCCGCCCGCCGCGCGAGGTCCGCGAGGTCGGCCGCGAGACAGGGGTCGGCGAGGCACCGCCAGTCGTCGGAGAGCCGCCCCCAGTCCAGGATCACGGTGGCGCCGTCGGCCACCGCCCGCTCCACCCCGGCCTCCCAGGTCCAACCGGGCGGCTGCAGGTCGTACGGGGTCGCCACCGTCGCGCCGCGCAGCCACGAGGGGGCAGCGGCCGCGGCCGCCGAGGCCGCGAGCAGCGCGCCGCCGAACCACCGCATCGCCGGGAGAGCCACCCCCGGATCATGGGGCAGCCGGCGGTGGCCTGCGAGGCGGGGGGCGGCCGGGGCGGGTGGAGCGCCGCGGCGGGCGATGGGGTAGACTCGCCCCGTGGCGGGTGTGGGTTTCGAGATCGTGGAGGGCATCCCCATCGGGGCCGGTGCGCGGCCGGTGTATATCGCCGGGCCGTGCGTGATCGAGTCGCCGGAGCACGTGCTCGGGGTGGCGGAGCGGCTCGCGGGCGTGGCGCGCCGGTGCGGGATCCCGCTGGTGTTCAAGGCATCGTTCGACAAGGCGAACCGGTCGTCGGTGGAGAGCTTCCGGGGCCCCGGCCTCGAGGCGGGGCTCGAGGCGCTGGCCGAGGTGAAGCGGCGCACGGGCCTTCGGGTGCTCACCGACGTGCACGAGCCGTGGCAGGCGGAGCGGGCGGCGGAGGTGGTGGACGTGCTCCAGGTGCCGGCGTTCCTCTGCCGCCAGACCGACCTGCTGGTGGCGTGCGGGCGCACGGGGCTGCCGGTCAACGTGAAGAAGGGCCAGTTCATGGCCCCGGAGGACATGGCGCTCGCGGTGGAGAAGGTCCGTTCCACGGGCAACGGCCGGGTGTTCCTCACCGAGCGTGGCACCTCCTTCGGGTACCACGACCTGGTGGTGGACTTCCGGGGGGTGCCGGCGATGCGGGAGGTGGCGCCGGTGGTGTTCGACGTGACCCACTCGCTCCAGCTTCCCGGCGGGATGGGGACGCAGTCGGGCGGGGTGCGGCGGTTCGCGCTCGATCTCGCGCGCGCGGCCGCGGCGGTGGGCGTGGACGGGTTCTTCGTGGAGGTCCACCCGGACCCGGATCGCGCGCTCTCCGACGCCGCCACCCAGCTCGACCCGGAGCGGTTCGAGCGGCTGGTGGAGCAGGTGGAGGCGTTGTGGCCGGTGGTGCGGGAGGTGACGCGGTGACGCTCTCCGTGGCGCGCGAGGTGCTCAGGACCGAGGCGGAGGCGATCCAGCGGCTCGTGGACCGGCTCGGGGAGGAGTTCGAGCGGGCGGTGGAGCTGGTGCTCGCGTGCCGGGGGCGGGCGGTGTGGAGCGGGATGGGGAAGTCGGGGATCATCTGCCGCAAGCTGGCCGCCACCATGGCCTCCACCGGGACGCCGGCGCTGTTCCTCCACCCCGCGGAGGCGATCCACGGCGATCTCGGGATGGTCACCGCGGACGACCTGGTGATCGCGGTGTCCAACTCGGGCGAGACGGAGGAGCTGCTGCGCCTGGTCGAGGTGCTGAAGCGGCTCGGGATCCCCCTCGTGGCCATGACCTCGAGCCCGGAGTCGTCGCTGGCCCGGGCGGCCGACGTGCACCTCGATCTCGGCGTGCGGCGCGAGGCGTGCCCGCTCGGGCTCGCCCCCACCGCCTCCACCACCGCGGCGCTGGCGCTCGGGGACGCGCTGGCGATGGCGGTTTCCGTGCGCAAGGGGTTCCGCGAGGAGGACTTCGCGCGGCTGCATCCCGGCGGCAAGCTGGGCAAGCGGTTCCTCAAGGTGCGGGAGCTGATGCACACCGGCGACCGGATCCCGCGGGTGACCCCGGGCACGCCCATGAAGGACGTGATCTACGAGATGAGCCGCAAGGGGCTGGGAGTGACCACGGTCCAGGACGAGGAGGGGCGGCTGCTGGGCGTCATCACGGACGGCGACCTCCGGCGGCTGATGGAGCGCGACCCGGAGCCGCTCGCCCGTACCGCGGGAGAGGTGATGCACCCCGGCGGGGTGCGCATCGGGCCCGACGAGCTCGCCACCGCGGCGCTGAAGCTCCTCGAGGAGCGCCGGATCACCTCGCTGATGGTCACCGACCACGACGGCCACGTCGAGGGTGTCCTGCACCTTCACGACCTGTGGGGCGTGGGGCTGTTCTAGCCCGGATCATCCATCACCATCGTCGCGAGCGGCGGGAGATGGGTGTCAGCCTCGAGCTCGACGAGCGTTCCCGCAGCTGCGCCGCAGACCGGGAGGAGCGACGAGCCGGCCCCTGGCGCCCGGATCGCGCCGCGCAGCAGGTCGCTGATGGATCATCCGGGCCAGCCCGGACCGTTCCTGGGCGACCCGCTTCGCGTCGCGATCCGGACCCCCGGGCGAGAGTCCGCAGGGTCGAGCCACCCGTGGAGCGTTCCGCCCGCGCCACGCCCGTGCCCGGTCCCGGCTCGGGATCCGTGCTCGGTCTCGGATCCGGGTCGCGTCGCGGATCGGGTCCGGCCCTGGCCGTGCCCGGGGATTCCCGGTGCGCCGTGGGCCCCTCGCCGCGGTCTCACGACGGCGGCGCGGCGGGGCGGGGCAGGGCCAGCGCGGCGGGGACCGCGGCGAGCCCCGCTGCGGCGCAGAGGAGGTAGGTCGCGGAGAAACCGAGCCGATCGGCGATGGCGCCCACGAGGACCACCACGGCGGAGCGGACGGTGAAGGCGAGAGCCATGTACAGCCCGTTGGCGAGCGACCGGCGTGCGGGCACCGCCTCCTGGACGATGGCCATGATCGCCGGGGTGCCGGCGAGGGCCACCAGACCGAGCGGCGCGAGGAGCGCCGCCCGGGCGGCGCCGCGGGCGAGGTCCAACGCCGTGAGCAGGGCCGAGGCACCCAGCAGCGAGAGCGCGAGCACCCGCCGCCTGCCGACCCGGTCGGAGAGCCACCCCCCGGCCATCGCCCCGGCGACGCCGGCTGCCTCCACCAGGGTGAGCGCCGCTCCGGAGAGCCACAGCCCGGTACCGCGCTCGCGCAACGCCATGGGGAGGTAGACCGTCGCGGCGGCGACGACGAAGGAACGCGCGGCGATGAGGACGGCGAGGGGGACCAGCAGCGGCACCAGGTCGCGCAGCCCCCGGGCGAAGGAGTCGCCGTCGGCGCGGGGCCGCGGCTCCGGGGTGGGCCATCGCCCCGCCTGGGCGAGGAGGGCGGCGGAGGCGGCGCCGCCGCCCAGGGCGAGCCAGGGGGTTCCCCCGTGGCCGAGGAACTGGATCGCCGTGACCACGACCACGGGCCCCACCGCGCGTCCGAGCTCGCCGCCCACCATCCACAGCCCCATCCCGCTGCCCAGGTGGCGCCCCGAGAGCCGCCCGGCGAGCGGCGGCCCGGCCGCGTGCAGCACCGCCGCGGCGAGGCCGGCCACGAGCAGGAGCGCGGCCGCGGCGAGGTACCCCGTCACGGCGGGCAGCAGGCTCATCGCCACCGCGGTGACCGCCGGGGCGAGCGCCACCGCCCGGCGAAGGTCGGTGCGGTCCGCGATGTGGCCCACCAGCGGCTGCAGGAGCGAGGGGCCCTGCAGGAACACGGTCAGCGCGCCGGCCTCGGCGCGGCTCAGCGCCATGGCCCCCATCAGCTCCGGCAGCAGCGGCGGGAGGAAGCCGCTGTAGGTGTCGTGCACGCCGTGACCGGCGGCGAGCGCCGCCACGCCGCGCGCCCCGAACCCGGCTCCGTCCCGCTCCCGGCGCACGCGTGGAGTGTAGCGGGGCGCGGGCGAGGGGTTTCCCGGTGAGCGGGAGTGCGTCATACTTTTTTCAAGAACCTCATACCACCCCCTCGGGGGCATGGAGGAAGGGGGACGCGGTGCGGAGATGGCTTCGGAGCGCGGTGATCGTTGCACTGGCCGTGGGGACGGCGATGGCGGCGGCCGGGGGTGATGGCCGGACGCCGCCGGAGGGGCGGCGACCGGGGAAGAAGGGGGCGGGCGGCACGGAGCGAGCGCGCCCCCGGTTCGCCGGGGAGGTGGAGGTCCGCGAGCGGTGGGAGGACCTGGTCGGGATCGCGGGTTCGGCGTCCGAGGGGACCACGGGAAGGGAGCAGCTCTCCCGGCGGCCTCTGCTCCGGGTGGGGGAGATCGTGGAGACGGTGCCGGGGCTCGTGGCGACGCAGCACAGCGGCGGAGGGAAGGCGAACCAGTACTACCTGCGGGGGTTCAACCTGGACCACGGCACGGACCTCGCGGTGAGGGTCGGAGGCGTGCCGGTGAACATGCCGAGCCACGGGCACGGGCAGGGGTACGCCGACCTGAACTTCGTCATCCCGGAGACCATCGAGCGGGTGCGGTACCGGAAGGGCCCGTACTTCGCCGAGGTGGGGGACTTCTCCGCCGCGGGGGCGGTGGACGTCGACCTGGTGGACCGGCTGGAGGCGCCGCTGGCGACGGTGGCGGTGGGCGGGTTCGGGTTCCGCCGCGCCGTGGCGGGGACGAGCGTGGACGCGGGGAGGGGGACGTGGACGGTGGTGGCGGAGGGGTTCCACTACGACGGGCCGTGGGAGCGCCCGGACGACTTCCGCAAGGGGAACCTGCTCGTCCGGCGTGTGGTGGGCGACGGCGGGGACGGGTGGTCCCTGACAGCGATGGCCTACGACGGCTCGTGGCTGGCCACGGACCAGATCCCGCGGCGGGCGGTGCGTTCGGGACTGCTGGACCGGTTCGGCCTGATCGACCCGGACCCGCGGGGCGACACGGTGCGGGCGAGTGTCGCGCTGGAGCGTCACCGGGCCGACAGGGTCGGACTGACCTCTCTCCTCGTGTACGCGGTCCGCTACGAGTTCGACCTGGTGTCCGACTTCACCTACTACCTGGACGACCCCGTCCACGGGGACGAGTTCGAGCAGGAGGATCGCCGCTGGGTCGCGGGCGTGGAGGTCACCCGGCGGTGGCGGGGCTCGCTCCTGGGCCTTCCCGCGGAGAGCGGTGTGGGCCTCCAGGTACGCCACGACGCCATCCGCAACGCGCTGTACCACACGGAGTCGCTCGCGCGGATCGGCGTGATCCGGCGCGACGCGATCCGGCAGTGGGGCAGCGGTGCGTGGGCCGAGACGTGGATGCGGCCGGCGCCGCGGCTGCGTCTCGGACTGGGCTTCAGGGTGGACCGGTTCGGCGCGGAGGTGACGGCGTACCGGCCGGAGAACTCGGGCCGGGCGTCGGACTGGCTCGCGAGCCCCAAGCTGCAGCTCGCCTTCCGGATGTACCCCTCGGTCGAGGCGTACGTGGACGTGGGGTACGGGTTCCACTCCAACGACGCGCGTGGTGCGACCATCCGGATCGATCCGCGGAGCGGGCGGCCGGTCCGGCGGGTGGATCCCCTGGTGCGGGCGTGGGGGTCGGAGATCGGCCTCCGGTGGCACCGCGGGGGGCTTCACGCGACGCTGTCGGCGTTCGTGCTCGACCTGGACTCGGAGCTCCTGTTCGTGGGCGACGGCGGCACCACCGAGGCGAGCCGTCCCAGCCGGCGGGTGGGGCTGGAGTGGGCGAGCCACTGGGAGCTGGACCGGCACGTGGGCGTGGACCTGGACGCCACCTGGACCCGCGCCCGGTTCACCGACGACGATCCGGCGGGCGACCGCATCCCGGGGGCCATCGAGGGCACGCTGGCGGCCGGCGTCTCGGTGCGCGAGGTGGGGCCGTTCTCCGGCACGCTCCGGATCCGGGCGTTTTCCGGCGGCGCGCTGTCCGAGGACAACTCTGTGCGCTGGGGCCCCACGACCCTCGTCGATGGGCGGGTGGAGTACCGCCTGCGCCCCGGTCTCGCGCTGGTCGCGGAGGGGTTCAACCTGCTCGACAGCGAGGACGACGACATCGCGTACTACTACGTGTCCCGCCTGCCCGGGGAGCCGCCGGAGGGCGTCGCCGACGTCCACTTTCACCCGATGGAGCGGCGCACGTTCCGCGTGGCGCTGCTCTGGCGGCGGTGAGCGTGGGGTCGGTCGCGGTCCCGGTTCCGGCTACGCCCGGCGCCGGCTG
>CAYTTB010000091.1:0-11377 GCA_964440565.1 uncultured Thermoanaerobaculia bacterium | reverse complement strand
GGCCGCTCCGCGACGAGCCGGGGCGCCCAGGCGAGGAGCGCTCGCTCGATGGCGCCCCAGTCAGGGGAGACGATCCGCACAGAAGGCAACGATGGCCTCCGCGTCGGCGCTGGCGGACCGTGCGTCACCGGCGGTGAAGACGTCGCACGGTGCCCCGGCGGCAAAGCCGTCGGGGTAGCGGGCGGGGATGTGGAACCGGTCCAGGCGGCGGTCGGCGTCCACGAGCTCCTCCGGCGGGGTGTGCGGGGAGGGGAGCCGGCGCAGCAGCTCGTGCACCACGTACCCCCACGCCTCCATGTGCAGCGCCTGGTAGAGGGCCTTCACCGCCTTCTCGGCGGCCTG
This sequence comes from uncultured Thermoanaerobaculia bacterium, assembly GCA_964440565.1. GTDB lineage: Bacteria > Acidobacteriota > Thermoanaerobaculia > Thermoanaerobaculales > Sulfomarinibacteraceae > CAYTTB01. The sequence goes on along the minus strand of CAYTTB010000091.1, from coordinate 11,035 downwards.
CTGCGCGGCTCGTGGTCGCCCGCCGCGAGGGCGTCGCGGGCGTGGCGCAGGTCGCGCTCCGTCTGCCGGAACCAGTCGCGCGCTCGGCTGGGCACGGACCCATGGTACCGGCCGGGGCCGGCGGCGCGCTCGCTCAGTAGAGCGGGAAGCGCGAGGTCAGCTCGCGGACCTCCTCCCGGATCGCCGCCATCTTCGCCCGGAACGCCTCGAGCTTCGCGGGGTCGTCCTTGTCCTCCTCGGAGCGAAGCACCCGGTCGATCATGTCGGCGATCGTCCGCATCTCCTCCGGGCCCATCCCGCGGGTGGTCACCGCGGGGGTGCCGATCCTGAGGCCGGAGGCGATGTACGGCTTGCGGGTGTCGAAGGGGACGGTGTTCTTGTTCACCGTGATCCCCGCCATCCCCAGCCACCGCTCGGCCTTCTTGCCCGAGATGAAGTCGGGACCGAGGTCGATGAGGAACAGGTGGGTGTCGGTGCCGCCGGAGACGATCCGCCAGCCGCGCGCGGCGACCTCCTCGCACAGCACCCGGGCGTTCTCCACGATCCGCCGCTGGTACTCCCGCCACTCGGGGGTCCGGGCCTCGGCCAGCGCCACCGCCTTGGCGGCGATGACGTGCATCAGCGGCCCGCCCTGGACCCCGGGGAACACCGCCTTGTCGATCCGCTCGGCCCACTCGGCGGTGGTGAGGATCATGCCGCCGCGCGGGCCACGGAGCGTCTTGTGGGTGGTGGTGGTGACGAAGTGGCAGTGGGGCACGGGCGAGGGGTGCAGCCCGGCCGCCACCAGGCCCGCGATGTGGGCGATGTCGGCCATCACCAGCGCCCCGGCCTCGTCGGCGATCTCGCGGATGCGGGCGAAGTCGATCACGCGCGGGTACGCCGAGGCGCCGCACACGATGAGCCTGGGCCGGTGCTCGAGCGCCAGCTCGCGCAGGCGGTCGTAGTCGATGGTCTCGTCGTCCCGGCGGACCCCGTAGGGGATCACGTTGTACGTCATCCCGGAGTAGTTGAGCGGATGGCCGTGGGAGAGGTGGCCGCCGTGGGTGAGGTCCATCCCCAGGATCGTGTCGCCGGGCTCGAGCGCCGCGAGGTACACCGCCATGTTGGCCTGGGCGCCGGAGTGGGGCTGGACGTTGGCGTGCTCGGCCCCGAACAGCGCCTTGGCCCGCTCGCGGGCGAGCTCCTCCGCCACGTCCACGAACTCGCACCCGCCGTAGTACCGCCGCCCCGGGTACCCCTCGGCGTACTTGTTGGTCATCACCGACCCCATGGCCGCGAGCACCGCCGGCGAGACGAAGTTCTCCGAGGCGATGAGCTCGAGCCCCTCGTTCTGGCGCCGCCGCTCGTTCTCCAGCGCCTCGGCCAGCTCGGGGTCCACCGCCGCCACCAGCCGGTCGTGGATCTCGAAGAAGCGCTCCTTCAGGCCGTCGTGCATCGCTGTCCTCCCTCCGGCTCCATCTTCCGCACCCGCCGCCCGTGGCGCCCCCCCTCGAACTCCGCCTCCAGGAACACGTCCACGATCTGGAGCGCCACGCCCACGCCCACCACCCGGCCGCCCAGGCAGAGGACGTTGGCGTCGTTGTGCCGCCGCGCCATCTCGGCGGTGTAGGCGTCGTGGCAGAGCGCCGCGCGGACGCCGGGGTGGCGGTTGGCGGCGATGCTCATCCCGATCCCGGTGCCGCAGATCAGGATCCCCCGCTCCGCCTCGCCCGCCGCGAGGCGTGCGGCCAGCTCGTGGGCGAAGTCGGGGTAGTCCACCGACGCGGTGCCGTGGGTGCCGAGGTCGCGCACCTCTCGCCCCGCGCCCTCGAGGTGGGCCACGATCTCGCGCTTGAGCGCGTAGCCGGCGTGATCCGACGCGACCAGGATCACCGTACCTCCCCGAGCCGGCGTCCCTCCGGCCCCGGCTGCTCCAGGGCCGCGTACTCCTCGAGGGCGAACCGGTCGCTCATCCCGGCGATGTGGTCCGCCACCAGGCGGGCGAACCCGGGGCTCGTATGGTACCGCCGGGCCACCTCCTCCGCCACCCTGGGCAGCGGCACGTCGCGCAGGTAGGGGAAGCCCAGCTCCTCCCTGGCCCGCAGGAGCACGTAGGTGGGGAGGGTGAGCGGGTTCTGCCAGAAGGCACGGTAGAGCCCCACCACCACCTTGCGGGCCCGCCAGTCCTGCCGGTTCACCTGGGGGTGGTTGATGATGAACTGGTAGATGAACGCCTTCAGCTCGGCGAACATCGCCGCCACCGGGCGGGAGAACGCCACGGTGGAGGCGGACAGCTCTCGCTCCACCTCGAGGAACCGGCCGTGGTCCTCCACCCGATGCCGCGCGAGGAACCGCTCGATCCGGGCCGCGGTGGCGGTGATGGCGTCGGTGACCAGCAGGTGGATCAGCGCCCGGATCAGCAGGTTCTGGCGCCGCCACCGGCGGCGTTCCTCGCTGTAGGCCGGCCCGAGCCGCTCCACGATGTGGCGCGCCACCTCGAGCCCCTCCACCTCCTCGAGACGGACCGACCCGGCGCGGAGGCCGTCCTCGAGGTCGTGGGTCTGCTGGGCGATCTCGTCCGCGAGCGCCACCACCTGCCCCTCGAGGTGGCACGGGGCGTCGAGGTGCAGCCCCTCCCGGTCGGGGAGGGGGAAGTCGAGGTCCCTCTTCCACCGGGTGTGCTTGAGGATCCCCTCACGGACCCGGTCGCTGAGGTTGAGGCCGGGGTGGTCGTACCGCCGCTCCAGCAGGTCCACCACCCGCAGCGACTGGTAGTTGTGCTTGAACGTGCCCACCTCGCGGACCACGGCCGGGGGCAGCGGCACCTCGGGGATCTCGCCGGCGAGGATCTCCCGGAGCACGGTCTCGCCGGTGTGGCCGAAGGCGGTGTGCCCCAGGTCGTGGCCCAGGGCGATGGCCTCCACCAGATCCTCGTTGAGCGCCAGGGCGCGGGCGACGGTGCGGCCGATCTGGGCGACCTCGAGGGTGTGGGTGAGTCGGGTTCGCGGGTGGTCGGCGAGGTGGGGGACGTACACCTGGGTCTTGTGCTTCAGCCGCCGGAACGCCCGCGAGTGGAGGATCCGGTCCCGGTCACGCTGGTAGGCCAGCCGGTAGTCGAACTGACGCCCCTCCTCGGCCAGCGGGCGCCGCCGCGTCGCCTCGGCCGAGCGCGCCGCGTACGGCGCGAGGCGCGCCACCTCGGCGGCCTCGAGCCTCGTCCGGTCGGCCACGAGCGGGGACGTCACCCGGCCTCCTCCGGCTCAGCATACCGGAGCAGCGCCGCCACCAGGCGGAGGCTGCCGGCGGCCACCACCGGCCCCTCCGCCCGGCGTACGGCCTCGAGCGGCTCCGGCGCCACCCGGCAGCCGGGGAAGGCGGCGGCGATCCGCTCCACCGGCATGGCCCGCTCGTCCTCGAGCGGGACAGCCACCACCTCCCGCACCGCCGGGGAGAGCGCGGCGGCCATCGCCTCCACCGGCTTGTCCTCGAGGCAGGAGAAGATCAGGACCGGCTCCTCGGGGAGGCGGACGAGATGGGCGGCCAGGGCCGCCGCGGCCTCCGCGTTGTGGGCGCCGTCGAGCAGCACCGGGCGCCCGGCGATGCGATGGCGGGACAGCCGCCCGGTCCAGCGGACGCGCCCGAGGCCCGCGTGCACGCGGCGCGGCTCGGGGGCGGGGGCGATCCCGGCCCGGTGGCAGGCCACGGAAAGCGCCAGTGCCAGGTGGAGGTTGGCGAGCTGGTGGCGCCCGGGGAGCGGCGGGGGGAGCTCGAGGCGGGAGCCGGCGAGCGTCGCCACGAGCCGTTCCCCCGAGGGCGTGGCCGGCACCAGCTCCGCGGCGGGGACGGCGTCGGGCCGGCCGAGGTGCGGCAGCAGGCGGGGCTCCACCTCCGGCCCGAGGACGGCGACGGCGGTCCCGGCCAGCGCCGCGCCCTTCTCGGCCGCCACCGCCTCGCGCGTCGCCCCCAGGAAGCGGGCGTGGTCGGTGCCCACGTTGGTGAGCCCGGCCACCACCGGGCCGGCCAGGCGGGTGGCGTCCCAGCGGCCGCCCATCCCCACCTCGAGGACGGCCACGTCCACCCGGCGCTCGGCGAAGGCGAGCAGCGCCGCCACGGTGAGGGCCTCGAAGTACGAGAGCTCCGGGTGGGCGTCGAGCGGGGCGAGCCAGCGGTCGAGCTCGGCGTCGGTGGCGTCGCGGCCGCCGATGCGGATCCGCTCCCCCGCGCGGAGCAGGTGGGGCGAGGTGTACAGGCCCACCTCGAGGCCGTGGGCGGCGAGGATCGCCTCCAGGATCGCGGCGGTGGAGCCCTTGCCGTTGGTCCCCGCCACCAGGACCGAGGGGAAGGCGCGCTCGGGATGGCCGAGCGCCCCGAGGGCGGCGGCGGTCGCCTCGAGCGAGGGGTTGATGCGGCCCGGCCGGCGTGCGCTCAGGCGTCGTGGAAGTAGCGGAGGCATCGCGCCACGGTGGGCTTGAGGTCGCGGCGCGGCACCACCAGGTCGAGCATCCCGTGCTCGAGCAGGAACTCGGCCCGCTGGAACCCCTCGGGCAGCTTCTGCCGGATGGTCTGCTCGATGACCCGCGGCCCGGCGAAGCCGATGAGCGCCCCGGGCTCGGCGATGTTGACGTCGCCGAGCATGGCGAAGCTGGCGGTGACCCCGCCGGTGGTGGGGTCGGCCAGGATCGAGATGAAGGGCAGCCCGGCCTCACGCAGGCGCGCCAGCGCCGCCGAGATCTTGGCCATCTGCATCAGCGACAGCACCCCCTCCTGCATCCGCGCGCCGCCGGAGCAGGCCACCGTGACCAGCGGGAGCTTCCGGGCCAGGCACAGCTCGATGGCACGGGTCAGCTTCTCCCCCACCACCGAGCCCATGGAGCCGCCCATGAAGCCGTACTCCATCGCCGCCACGACCGCCGGGACCCCCTCGACGTGACCGCGGGCCACGACCAGGGCGTCGGGCCGTCCGGTGCGCTTCTGGTACGAGGCCAGCCGCTCCGGGTACGGGCGCGAGTCCACGAAGGCGAGGGGGTCGGTGGGACGCACCTTGGCGAACAGCTGCTTGTACCGACCTCCGTCGAGCAGCTGCCGGAGCCGCTCGTCGGCGGAGATCCGGAAGTGGTGCCCGCACCGGGGGCAGACGTGGAGGTTCTCCTTCACCTCCCGGTGGTACAGGATCTCCCGGCACCCCTCGCACTTGACCCAGAGGCCCTCGGGGAGACCGCGCCGCCGCTCCTTGCGGGACGAGCTCCGGTCGAACAGCGCCATGGGCACCTCGCGACGAGAGCGCGGCCCCGGGGTGGCCCCGGGGCCGGGCGGGCCGTGGGCCGGCCTCGCCTCAGCTCTCGCCCTCGCCCTCCTCGAGGTCGTTGGGGATCCCGAGCCGCTGGCAGGCCGCGTCGTACATCTGGCGGGCCGCCTTCTGCGCCGCCTGGAGCTCCGCGATCTTCTGCTTGACGCGGGCCAGCTCCTCCTGGATCTGGTTCTCCAGGTCCTGGATCTCCTGCTTGGTGGTCTTGAGGGCCTCCTCGTAGAACTTCTTCTGAGCGTCGGTCAGCACAGGCATGGCCTCCTCCCTGCCACGAGATTACCTCATCGCCCGGACACGAACGGGATGCGGATCCGCACCCACATCCGCACCTTCACGCCCATCTTGGTGGCGGGCCGGTAGCGCCACTGGCGCACGGCCTCCTCGGCGGCCTGCTCGAACCCCACCCCGGGCCGCGAGCAGCTCAGGATGCGCACGTCCTCGACGCGCCCGTCGGTGCCCACCAGCGCCTCCAGCACCACCACCCCGTCGTACCGTAGCCGCCGGGCCACCGGTGGGTACGCGGGCTCCACCCGCTTGAGCGGCAGCGGGAGCCGCACCCCGGGTCCCGGACGCACGATCTCGCCCTCGCGTACCGACGGCGTGGGCGTGGGCGTCGGCGAGGGGATCGGCGTGGGTGTGGGGGTGGGTGTGGGGGGCGGCGTCGGCGTGGGGGTCGCGGTGGGCTCCGGGGTCGGGGTCGCGGTGGGCGTCGGCGTCGGGGTGGGCGGGACCGGGGTGGGCGTGGCCGTCGGCCGCTGGGCCTCCTGCTGGGCGAGCAGCGCCTCGGCCTGCTGCCGCACGAGCTGCCGGAGACGTTCCTCCTCGGGCAGTGGCGTCGGGGTGGGGCTCGGCGCCACCGCCGCCACGGCGATGGGGGTGGGCGTCGGTGCCGGGCTCGGACCCTCCCCGCCGCCGCCGGAGCGGAACATCATCGCCAGGCCGATCACCACCACCACCAGCGCCGCGATACCGCCGATCAGGAGGGTCCGCTGCCGGCGGCGCCGCTCCTCCTCGGCCCGGCGCACGAACGTGTCGGTGGAGGGCTCCTCGGGCGTGACGACGGGCCCGGGCTCGGGCTCCTCCGCGGCGGGAGCCTCCTCGCCCGGCGGCTCCTCGGGCGGCCCCGAGGGCGGCGGCGCTGCCGGAGCCTCCTTCCGCGGGGGCTCGGGCTTCTCGGTGGTGGCGGGCACCCCGGTGATGGGCGCCCCCTCCACCAGCTCCTTGAGGAAGCGGGCCACGTCGGCCTGGGTGGGACGCCAGCCCTGCTCTCGCATCACCCGCTCGATCTCGCGCTGCATCTCCCGCGCGGACTGGTAGCGGGCGTCGCGGTCGGGCGCCAGCGCCTTGAGCACGATGGCGTCCACCTCCGGCGGGACCTCCGGGTTGCGCGCCGAGGGTGGCTCGATCCTGGGGTTGCGCACCTGCTCCAGGATCGTGAGCTCGGAGTCGCCGGTGAACGCCTTCTCGCCGGTGAGCATCTCGTACAGGACGAGGCCGAGGGAGAAGATGTCGGAGCGATGGTCGATGTCCTTGCCCCACGCCTGCTCCGGCGACATGTACTGGAGCTTCCCCTTGAGCGCCCCGGCGCGGGTATGGGAGGCCTTGGAGGCCGCCTTGGCGATGCCGAAGTCGCACAGCTTGATGTCACCCTCGAAGGAGATGAGCACGTTCTGGGGGGACACGTCGCGATGGACCAGACCCAGCTCGCGGTTCTCGAAGTCGCGCTTGCGGTGGGCGTAGTCGAGGGCTCCGGCGAGGGTGGCGGCGATGTGGAGCGCCAGCGGGATGGGGATCCGCGCCCCACGCTCCCGCGTCATCTTGAGGATGGCGCGCAGATCGCGCCCCTCGATGTACTCCATGGCGATGTAGTAGGAGCCCTCGATCTTGCCCAGGTCGTAGATGTGGATGATGTTGTTGTGGTTGAGCTGCGCCGCCAGCTTGGCCTCGTCGATGAACATGGTGACGAACTCGTCGTTGTCCGTCAGGTGGGGCAGGATCCGCTTGATGGCGACGTTCTTCTGGAACCCCTCCATGCCCAGCATGCGGGCCTTGTACACCTCGGCCATGCCGCCGACGGCGATCTGCTCCATGAGGATGTACTGCCCGAACCGCGTTCCCGGCGCCTCGGGCGGCGTCTCCGGCTCCGGCGCCGGAGGAGCGGACGGAACGCCCGGCGGAGCCGCCCGCTCGGCGGGCGGTACCGCCGCCCCCGGCGGCGCGGGCCTGGGGGCCGGCTCGCGCTCGGGCGGCTCCTCGGGCTCCTCGGGCTTCTCGCGCTTCGCGGGCTCCTCGGGGCGTGCCGGCTCCTCGGGCCGCGGCGCCGCCGTCCCCTCCGCGGCCGGCCTCTCCGGCGCCTCCGGCTCCTTCCGTCTGAGCGGCTTGATGTCGAGCCCGGCCAGGGTCTGCGAGAGGATGGTGTCCACGTCGGTCTCGGTGGGGGGCTTGCGCCGCGCGGGCCGGTGCTCCTCCGGCCGGAGCACGTCGGCGAGCGTCGCCTCGATGGTCTTCTCCACGTCGGGCCCGGCGGGGGTCGCGGGCCGGGTCGGGGCGGGAGGCTCGGGGGTCGCGGGTGGGGTTCTCTCCCCCGGCGCCGCCCCGGCGGCGGGCCGTTCCCCCTCCGCCTCCTCCGCCTCCTCGCGTTCCACGTCGGAGAGGATGTCGCCGAACAGCTCCTCGGAGGTGACCTGGGTGTCCTCGGCGAGGCCGGCGCTGCGCTTCAGCGCCTCGAGCATGTCCTGCGGGATCGCCTGGGTGGCGGCGGGACTCACCGCGGCGAGCAGGCGCTCCACCCGCTCCAGCAGCACCTCGCCGGCGAAGGGACGCTCGAGGATGTCCTGGGCGCCGTAACGGGCCGCGTCGGCCTGCGGGTCGGTACCCCGGTACCCGGACATCAGCACCAGGAACGGGGTGTCGCGGAGACCGGCGCGTGCCCGGAGCTGTGTGATGGCGTCCTCGAGGCGAAGACCCGGGAGCACCGAGGTGATGATCACCACCTGCGGCTCGAAGCGCGCGCACCGCTGGACCGCACTCTCCACGTCGCGGGCCACCTCCACCGAGTGCCCGGCTCCGGCGAGGGCGCGGGTCACCCTCTCGACGTAACGTGGTTCGTACTCGATGAGAAGGATGTTGGCTTGCATCTCCCCCGCCTTCACGAACTCCGTCGGAGCGTCGAAGTACCCGTTCCATTATCGGCCGCGGTTGGATAAAGTCAACCAGATGGGAGGGCGGCGTACGGTCCACGTGGCGAGCCTCGGCTGCAAGGTCAGCCAGTACGACGGCGAGGCGCTGGCCGGGGCGCTGTGCCGCGCGGGGTGGCGGTGGACCGCTCCCGAGGCGGCGGAGCTCATCGTCCTCAACACCTGCACCGTGACCGGTCGCGCCGACGCCGACGCCCGCAAGCTGCTGCGCCGGCTGCGGGCCGCCAACCCCGGGGCGCGGTTCGTGATCACCGGGTGCCTGGCCGAGCGGGACGCGCAGGCGCTGGAGGGCCTCGAGGGCGTGGAGCTGGTCGTGGGCAACGCCGGCAAGGCGGAGCTGGCCCGCCGGCTGGCGGGCGGCGAGCCGGAGACGGAGGGGCTGTTCGTGGGCGAGATCGGTCCCCCGCGTCCCGGCCGGAGCCGGGCCTTCCTCAAGGTCCAGGAAGGGTGCGAGCAGCGGTGCGCGTACTGCATCGTGCCTGCGGTGCGCGGCCGCGAGCGGTCGCTGCCGGTGGCGCGTGCGCTCGAGGAGATCGCCCGCCTGGTCGCCCTCGGCTACCCGGAGGTCGTCCTCTGCGGCGTCCACCTGGGGGCGTACGGGCGGGAGCGGGGCGAGAGCCTTGCGGAGCTGCTGCGCGCCGCGGCACGCCTTCCGGGTCGGTTCCGGCTGCGGCTGTCCTCGCTGGAGCCATGGGGAGTGGACGACGACCTGCTGGCGGCGGTGGCGGGGTCGGACCGCGTCGTCCCCCACCTCCACCTGCCGCTCCAGAGCGGCTGTGACGCCACCCTCCGGCGGATGCGCCGCCCGTACACCAGCGGGGAGTTCGCGCGGCTGCTGGAGCGGGCGCGGCGCGCGATCCCCGACCTCACCGTCGGCACCGACCTCATCGTCGGGTACCCGGGGGAGAACGACCGCGAGTTCGAGGCCACGCTGCGGTTCCTCGAGTCGCAGCCCATCGACCTCGCCCACGTCTTCACCTTCTCGCCGCGCACCGGGACGCCGGCGGCGGCGGCTGCGGCGCCGCCGCAGCGGGTGGCCAAGGAGCGCCTCCGGGCGGTGCAGCGGCTGTTCGCCGCGCGCCGGCGGGCGTGGCTCGAGCGCCACGTGGGCCGCCGGCTCGAGGTGGTGACGCTGGGGGTGCGGGGGGGCCGCACCCGGGGGCTGGCGGCCACCTACGCGCCGGTGGCGATCGAGGGGGAGCTGCCCGAGGGGCGGCTCGTCGAGGTGGAGGCGACGGCGGTGGCCGGCGGGACGCTCGCGGCCCGGCCGGCCGTATAATCGGAACGGGGGCGCCCGAGGCGCCGGGGGGAGCCATGTCAGGCCACAACAAGTGGAGCACGATCAAGCACAAGAAGGCCCGCGAGGACGCCAAGCGGGGCAAGCTGTTCACCAAGATCATCCGCGAGATCACCGTGGCGGCGCGGGAGGGCGGCGGCGACCCGGACGCCAACCCCCGGCTGCGGGCGGCGATCCAGGCCGCCAAGGCCGCCAACATGCCCGCCGACAACATCAAGCGGGCCATCCAGCGCGGCACGGGTGAGCTGCCCGGCGTCTCGTACGAGCCGGTGACGTACGAGGGGTACGGGCCCGGCGGGGTGGCGGTGCTGCTCGAGGTCCTCACCGACAACCGCAACCGCACCACGGCCGAGATCCGTCACCTGTTCTCCAAGTACGGCGGCAACCTGGGCGAGAACGGCTGCGTGTCGTGGATCTTCTCGCGCAAGGGGGTGCTGCTGGTGGCGAAGGCCGGGGGGCCGGAGGAGGACGAGCTGCTGGAGCTGGCGCTCGAGGTCGGGGCGGAGGACCTCGACACCGAGGATCCGGACTACTTCCGGGTCGTCACGGCCCCCGACCAGCTGCACCAGGTGAAGGACCGGCTCGAGGCCGCGGGCGTGACCGTGGAGACGGCGCAGTTCGAGATGGAGCCCTCCACCACGGTGCGCCTCGAGGGGAAGAAGGCGGAGCAGATGATCAAGCTCATGAACGCCTTCGACGACCACGACGACGTCCAGAACGTCTGGGCCAACTTCGACATCGACGACGAGCTCCTGGCCAGCGCGTGATCCGGATCCTCGGCCTCGACCCCGGCAGCCGCGCCACCGGCTGGGGCGCGATCGAGGCCGAGGGGGGGCGGGTGCGCGCCGTGCGGTACGGGGTGATCCGGCCGAGGGGGGGTGACCGGGCGGCGCTGCTCGCGGACCTCGGCGCGAGGCTGCGCGAGCTGGTGACCGCGCTGGAGCCGGACACCGCGGCAGTGGAGAGCCCGTTCGCCGGTGTGAGCCCGCGCTCCGCCCTGGCGCTGGCCGAGAGCCGGGGGGTGGTGCTGGCGGTGCTCGGCGAGGCGGGTCTTCCCGTCGCGGCGTACTCGCCGGCGCAGGTGAAGGCGGCGGTCGTGGGCACCGGGCGGGCGGAGAAGCGGCAGGTGGGGTACATGGTCGCGCGCCTGCTCGGGCTGGACGCGCCGCCGCCGCAGGACGCGGCGGACGCCCTCGCCGTGGCCCTCACCCACCAGCGTCTCGCCCGATGGCGGGCGCGACAGGGTCCGACCGAGAT
>CAYTTB010000090.1:0-11621 GCA_964440565.1 uncultured Thermoanaerobaculia bacterium | reverse complement strand
GACCGTCACCCTCACCGGGTCGGGCCTCGGCGAGCCCGGCGACACGGTGGAGGTGCTCTTCTCCCCCGGCGTCGCCGTGACCGTCCCTCCCGGCGGCGCCTCGCGCGCCATCTACCCCGACCATCCGGCGTTCCTGTTCGGGCCGTCGCTCGAGGTGGCCGAGGGCGAGACCGCGCGGCTGGCCGCGGTGCACCTGGGCACCCTCACCGTGACCGTGACCCCGCTCGACCCCGACCGGGCCGGCGCGGCGTTCTCGTTCCCGGTCGAGGTCGTGCCGCCCGCGCGCCTCGGCACCGCCAACACGAAGTTCGATCGCCTCATCGTGGACGTCGCCCACCGGTACGGGATCCCGCCGCAGTACCTGAAGGCGCAGGTCCACCACGAGTCGGCCGGCACCTTCGATCCGTCGGTGTACCGCTACGAGCCGTACAGCTTCGACATGAGGCGGATCTCGAAATGGGCCGCCCAAGATTGGAACAACCCGCTCCACGAGTACTCCCTGTACCGGATGCCCGGCGGGCCAGGCCTCGATCCCGCCGATCGCGCGGTGATCCTGGGATCGCGACCGGGCCTCCGGCTGATCGAGGCGTTCCACCCGAACGTGATGCCGCCCGCGTATACCTGCCGCGATCTCGGGCTGCCCGACGTGGACCCCGGGGCGCCGCTGCTGTGGGACCTCTGGGAGGCCAACGAGGGGTGGCCGCGGTGCACGCCCCCGTGGATGCTCTACAACGACAACGGCGATGGCCGCTGCGACCAGTGGGACCCACCCCGCGGCCGGGTCGGGCCGTGCGGCCGCCGGACGAACTGGCTCAACCTCGTCAGGAGGCTGGAAGGCAAGCCGTACCTGACATACATCCGCCTCGGCCACAGCTTCTTCTGCGGCGACCTCGCGCCGGGGAACCGGGCGTGGGAGTGCGGCTCGAGCGACAGCGACGCGCTCTGGTTCCTGAACCATCAGGACTACCCCGCCCAGACCGCCATCGCGGCGAGCTACGGCCTGCTGCAGGTGATGTACACCACGGCGGTGGAACGCATGAAGTGGAAGCCCGGACCCGGGCGAGGGATCGAGCGGCACCCGGCGTACCTGCTCGACCCCGCCGTGAGCCTGGATCTCGGGGCGGGGTACGACGCGGAGCTGGTGCGGGACTGGGGCCTAGGCGGCGCGCCGCACAAACCTCTGCTCCGCCCAGCGGACCTCGTCGCCGCGATCCGGCACGGGATCGGCCGTTTCAGCACCGGAAAGAGGTTCAGCTCGGCCTACTGGCGACAAACTCAGCGGTGGGTCGCAATGTACCCGCCTCTCCGCTGACGGAGGCACCTCATGAAATGGACCGTTATCACATTGGGGACTCTCGCCGCGGCGTTGACGCTGCCGGTCGCGGGCGCGCAGACTGCCGGCGAGAAGGTGACCCCGCAGATCGCGGCGGAGCTCGTCCAGCGGTTTCGGCCGCAGGTGGTGACGGACGCGTACGCGCACTGGGACGAACTCGACCGCATCAGCCCGACCTGGGCTGCGCAATGGCTCGCGGCGAGGGGGAGCAGCGGGACGTTCTTCGGCCCCCTCGGCTACTGGGAGCTCCACTTCCGCGACGATCCCCGGACGTACGTGATGCTGGTGTGGTTCGGCGACGGCGGGGTGTACTGGGTGCTGGTGCGCCAGGCGGGGGACGACTGGGAGGTGGTGAGCGAGGCCGAGCGCTGGCTCGGCATCGGCACCGACCCGGCCTGGGTGAGCCGCGCCGACCTGGACGGCGACGGGGAGGCCGAGGTGCTGGTGGCCTCGGGGGATCCCGGCCGCCACATCGAGTGCCTGTTCGCCTACCGGTGGACCGGCGAGCGGCTGGAGCTCATCACCCCGTACGAGGACGAGAGGTGGCCGGAGTACCTCCCCGCTCCACGGCCCGAGGACGAATGGAAGCTGGACCGCGGGAGCGATGTCTGCACCGACAACGTGGACGTCGACATCACCGACCTCGACGGTGACGGGAAGGCCGAGCTGGTGGTCTACCCGCCGATGGAGCGCGTCCCGGAGGGGGACTACGGCTTCCAGTGGGTGTTCGCGGACGAGGATCCAAGGGTGAAGGTCTACGCCCTGCATGGGGGCCGCTACGCCCTCGAGGAGGAGGTCACCACCGACGAGTGGATCGCGGGCCAGCGTCGGGAGCGGCTCAGGACCCCCACCACCGCCATCGCCGCGGTGCACCCGGGGACCATCGTGGCGAGCACGCTCACGGTCGAGACGGACGGGGTGCTGCGGGTGTTCGTGTCCGTGCCGGCGTATCCGGACACCGGGGAGGACTGGGACCCGGAGGGGTTCCGGCTGCAGTTCGCGGACTGCGGGGTGCGGTTCGTCAGGGAGTGGAAGAACGTGGACTTCCCCAGCCCCCTTGACGGCAACGTCGCCTTCCAGGGCGTGCCCGTGAGGCAGGAGCCGCGCAGCGGCCGCGGCGCGTGGGAGGTGGATCCGGCCCGGCCCGCGGTGCCGGCGCCCGACCCCGAGTGGCGGTACCGCCTCACGGGCCCGTACGTGGAGCTCGAGGTGGACCGTGCCCTGGCGTACCCGTACCTCGCCGAGGCGGCGAGGCGGTTCTTCGAGGGCAACCCGGAGAAGGAGACGGCCTGGCTCTCCCTCCCCCTGGAGGGGCGGCTCCTCACCGGCCGGCGGGTGCTCATCGAGGCCTTCGTCTGCATCCGCCGCGCCGGGTACGCCGCCGCGACCGGGAGCGCGGCGGGTGCCGCCCCCACCCGCGATCCGGCCACGCCCCCTCCCGACCATCCCCACGGGTAGGGGCGCGGCACCTCCCGCGCCGGGATCGGCCGCTCCTCCGGAGCGGGGGCCTCCCGCGGCACCGGCGGGCCGGCCCGCCGGTGCAGGGGGTATACTGGCCCGGAGAACGAGACTCGCTCCGGAACCGGAAGGGGAGACCACGGTGCGGAAATCTCGCCCCCGCCGGGCTCGACCCACGACGCGACTGACGGTGGCCCCGCTGCTTGCGGCCCTGCTGGGCGGGGCGGCCCCGGTGACGGCAGGCGGCCCGCGGCCCACGCCGCGGACGCCAGCCCGGCCGGCCGGACCCGCGCTCGTTGCCGGGGCGGTGGGACCGGGCGTCCCGCGCCGCCCCATCGCCACCGCCCCGCCCCGGGTCACCGTGGGCGGCAGCGGTCCCTGGTCGGCGCGCTACGGCGGCGAGGGCGACGAGGAGATGGAGGGCCTCTGGATCACCCGCGACGGCGGCCTCGTGGTCACCGGCTCCTCGGACTCCTTCGCGGACGGGCGCGGGGACGCCTGGATGCTCCGCCTGGACGGCAGGGGACGGGTGGTGTGGGAGCGGGCCATCGGGGCCCCCGGCGACGAGAGCTTGGTGGACGTGCGCGAGACGCCCGACGGCGGGTTCGTCGCGGTGGGGTACACGGAGGCCTCCGGCGCCGGCGGGCAGGACGCGTGGGTGGTGCGCCTCGACCCCGCCGGCGAGATCGTGTGGCAGCGGACCTACGGCGGCGCCGGGATGGATCAGGCCTGGTCGGTGGAGCTCCTGCCCGGTGGCGGTTTCCTGGTGGCGGGCGGGACCACCTCGTTCGGGGCGGGAGCCACCGACTACTGGCTCCTCGAGCTGGACCCGGCCGGGGCGGTGGTCCGGTCGCGGACCTACGGCGGGCCCGGCGAGGACGGCGGCGGGGGACCGTACGCGGAGCTCACGGTGCAGTGCCACCCGGACCCCGATGGGAACCTCGTCCTCGCCTCGCTCTCCTCCTCCTTCGGCTCGGGCGAGAGCGACCTCTGGGTGCTCCGGCTCGACCCCCTGGGGGACGTCCTGTGGCAGCGGGCCTGCGGCGGGCCCTCCGAGGAGACCGTGTGGCAGTTCACCGTCACCGCGGACGGCGAACCGCTGCTCGCCGGCTCCACCGTCTCGTTCAGCCCCGACGGCAGCGGCGACCTGTGGGTGGTGCGGCTCGATCGCGACGGGAACGTGCTCTGGCAGCGGCTCTACGCCACCCCGGGCGTGTGGTCGGAGGCGCTCGCGGTGGCCGCCACCGCCGACGGGGGCGCGCTGGCGGGCGGTTACCTCGAGGAGCCCGACGACTGGGACTGGTACGTCCTGCGGCTCGACGCCCGCGGTGACGTGGTGTGGGGGACCCGGCTCGAGTCCGGGTGGGACTGGCCCAACGCGGTGCGGGAGATGCCCGACGGCAGCGTCGCCGTGGCCGGTGTCTCGTGGCCCGCG
The DNA here is from genome assembly GCA_964440565.1 of uncultured Thermoanaerobaculia bacterium. GTDB lineage: Bacteria > Acidobacteriota > Thermoanaerobaculia > Thermoanaerobaculales > Sulfomarinibacteraceae > CAYTTB01. The sequence continues at coordinate 7,395 of CAYTTB010000090.1, read as the reverse complement.
CCCGACCGGCCGTTCGACCTCTGGGTGGTGCGGCTCGCCGCCGACGGCTCCCTCCCCGGCTGCGATCTCGCCACGCCGTTCGAGGTGACCGTGCTGGACACCGGGGCCGCGGTGGTGCCCACGAACGCCACCGTCACCGAGCCGGCGGTCCTCTCCGCCCCGGGGATCGGGGTCTCGCAGGACACGCGGGGCCTCACCCACCGCGAGCTGCCGTGCCCCGTGCGGTGAGCGGCCGCCCTCCCGCGCCCCTCGGCGGCGGGTGCGCCGGCCCGTCCCGGCCCGCCGCGGCGTGTACAATGCCTCGCCGCGGAGGGCGTATGTGCGGGATCTTCGGGATCGTGGCGGCCGAGGAGCGCGAGCTCGGCACCATCCTCGTCGAGGCCGGCCGGCGGCTCGCCTACCGGGGGTACGACTCGGTGGGTGCCGCCACCCTCCGTGACGACGGGACCATCGACCTGCGCAAGGACGTGGGGCGGGTGGACGAGGTGGCCGAACGGCTCGGCCTCGCCGGGATGCGCGGCCGCCGCGGGATCACGCAGCTCAGGTGGGCCACCTTCGGCGCGCCGTCGCGCGCCAACGCCCAGCCTCACCTGGACTCCGAGGGCCGCATGGTGGGGGCCCACAACGGCAACGTGGTCAACAACGTGGAGCTCCGCGAGAGCTTCATCGCCGAGGGGATGACGGTCCGCTCCACCAACGACGGCGAGAGCTGCGTCCACGCGGTGGAGCGGTACCGGCGGCGGGGGCTGCCGATGCTGGAGGCGATCCGGCGGGCGGCGCGCGACCTCCACGGTGACTACGCCTTCGTCATCGGCGAGGTGGACGAGGACCGGCTGTGGGCGATCAAGATGGGGTCGGGCCTGGCCGTGGGCCTCGGCGACGGCTTCACCTGCGTCTCCTCGGACCTGCCCTCCATCCTGCCGCTCACCCGCCGGATCCTGAGGATGGAGGACGGCGAGATCGTGGAGCTCACCGCGTCCGGCGCCACTCTCTACCGGGTCGGGGACGGCGCCCGCATCGAGCGCGAGCCGGAGCTCGTCGAGGAGAGCATGGAGGCGGCGGAGAAGGGCGGCTACCCGCACTTCATGCTCAAGGAGATCCACGAGCAGCCGAAGGTGGCCCGGGACCTCCTGCACCTCCTCAAGGAGTCGCGGCACACCGGGCCGTTCGTCGAGACGATGCGCCGCGCCCGTCACCTCTACCTCGTGGGGTGCGGCACCAGCTTCCACGCCTGCGCGCTCGGGGCGGTGTACCTCGACCGGCTCGCCGGCCGTCCCGCGATCCCGGTGCTCGCGCCGCAGTTCGTCGCCCAGTACGGGGCTTCCATCGGCCCCGAGGACGTGGGCGTGTTCGTCTCCCAGTCGGGCGAGACCAAGGACGTGCTCAACGCGGTGACGGCGGCCCGGGAGCGCGGGATGGGGGTGCTGGGGCTGGTCAACGTCCTCGGCTCCACCCTGATGCACGCCTCGGACCGCTACCTGCCGCTGGCCTGCGGGTACGAGATCTCGGTCCCCGCCACCAAGACGTTCGTCAACCAGGTGGTGGCGTTCCTGTGGCTGGCCGCCCGCCTCGGCGGGGCCGACCGCACGCTCCTGTCAGCGGTTCCCGGGCTGCTCGAGGAGGCCATCGCCGCCACCGACGGCGCCGTCGAGGCCCTGGTGCCCGAGCTGCTCCATCGCGACGATCTCTACTGCCTCGGCTACGGCCTCACCTACGGGATCGCCCTGGAGGGGGCGCTCAAGCTCAAGGAGATCACCTACGCCCACTGCGAGGGGATGCTCTCCACCGAGTTCAAGCACGGGCCGCTGTCGGCGGTGACCGATGGCTACCCGGTGCTCTACGTCGTGGGGCGGGAGGACGTTCCCGTGATGGTGAGCGGGATCAACGAGGTCACCTGCCGGGGCGGGCACGCGATCTGCATCGCGCGCCCGGACGACCGCCTCGCCCGCAACGCCCACCGGGTGGTGGGGCTGCCCGACGCCCACCCGCTGGTGGAGCCCATCGCCGCGGTGGTGCCGCTGCAGCTACTGGCCTACCGGCTCTCGGTGGCGCGCGGACTCGACCCCGACTTCCCCCGCAACCTCTCCAAGACCCTCACCGTGGACTGACCGCCGCACCAGCCGGCGTACCGCGAGGCCCCGTACCCCCAGGCGGCGGGCGGGCAGGGGACGGTACCCGGCACCCAGCAGCGCGCCGGGGACCGTCTCCCCGAGCCACCCCTCCGCCCCGGAGGTCACCAGGTCCACCCGCTCCACCCCGCGCTCCGGCAGGCGCCGCGCGAGTCGCTCCACGTCGCCGGGCCGCCGCACGAACAGGAACCGGCGCTGCCCGAACCGGGCCGCCGCCAGCTGCGGGACCCAGAACAGATCCGTGACCGCCGCCCCGGAGCCGGCCGTGGCCGCCACCACCGCCGCCGCGACGGCGGCGTTCTCGCGCCGGGCCTTCACCAGGAACGCGAGGCCGAGCACCTGTACCGCGAGCGCCGCCGCCACCACCGCCGTGACCGCCGCCGCCGCCGGCCGCCGCCACCCCTCCCCGAGCGCCCGTTCCTCCGCGGCCGTCGCCACGAGCCCCGCCAGTGCGAGAAGCGGGGCCGCGGGCAGCAGGAGCCGTGCGCCCCACTGGAACCCTCCCGGGACCGGCGCCGCCGCCACCACCCCGACCGCGTACACCCCCCCGGCGACGAGCAGCCGGCGCGCGGCGCGTCCCGCCTCGCTCGCGAGCCACCGCCACCCCCACGGCAGCAGCAGCAGCGCGAGCAGCGGCCAGGTGTGGGCCACGCTGCGGTACCCGAACGCCTCGCCGAACCGCGCCCCCGCCGCCACCCGCGCCGCGGGCAGCCCCACCGTCACCCCCAGCCACAGCGCCGCCAGCCCGGCGCCGCCGGCGACCGCCACCCCGCCCCCACGGCGCCGCCGCACGGCGCCCACCGCCAGCCACGCGGCCGCGAGCAGAGCGACGGCCAGCACCGCCGTGCCCCGGGCCGGCAGCAACAGCTCCCGCACGTTCCGGCTCACCCGCTCCCCCCACCCCGCGGCGCCGGCCAGGTTGTGGAGGAGCTGCAGCGGGACCGGCGTGCCCGCGTACACCGTCCTCCACCCGGCCAGCGCCGCCTGCACGCCCGCCGCCCACAGCCCCGCCACCGCCCAGAACCGCACCGCCTCCCTCCGGCGCCGTGGCGCGGGCCAGAGCAGGTGCGCCAGCGCCAGCGCCGGCCCCGCGAGCAGCGCCTCGAGCCGCAGTCCCCCGGCCACGCCCACGGCCACGCCCGCGGCCAGCGCGGCGCGGCGCCCCCCGCGGGGGGCGCCCGCGGCCCACCGCTCCGCCGCCAGCGCCGCGGCCAGGACCCCCGCCACCGCGGGCGCGTGCTCCCACAGCGCGGCCCCGTGGAACAGCACCGGCGTGCCCGCCACCGCCGCCACCGCCGCGCGGCCGGGCCGGCCGCCGGGCCGGACCGCCGCCGCCAGCGCCCAGGCGAGCGCCAGGGCCACCCCCACCCCCGCCGCCGAAACCAGCCGCAGCCCGGCACCGCCCAGGGCGGCCAGCAGCGGCGCCACCAGGAGCGGGTAGAGGTACGGGAACACGCCGAGGAGGCGGCCCCGGCGAGGCACCAGGAACGCCGGCGCGAGCTCGAGCCCCGGGTCGAGCTCCGCGCCGGGCCACGCGATCCACGGGTCGAGCGGGCCGTGCTCGAGAACCGCCCGCACCTCGAGGTACTTGACCCCACCGTCGCCCGAGAAGAACCCCTCCGGCGGCGCGCCGAGCGCCGCCAGGCCCGCCAGCGCCACGGCGAGCAGCGCCGCCGCGGCCCAGCGGGCGCGGTCCTCCGGGCCGGGCCTCACCCGGGCATCGTACCGCGGTCCGCTCCCCGAAGGGGGGCGTCCCCGGCCGCGCGCAGCGCCGGCTGCTATGATCTCGGTGGTCCGCGCGCGGGGAGGGTGTGGCGATGAAGGCTCGTTCACGATACGTCCCGAAGCACACGGTCCGGTTCGTGACGGCGGCGGCGCTGTTCGACGGCCACGACGCCGCCATCAACATCGTCCGGCGGCTGCTGCAGGCGCACGGCGCGGAGGTGATCCATCTCGGGCACAACCGCTCGGTGCGCGAGATCGTGGACGCGGCGATCCAGGAGGACGCCCAGGCGATCGCGGTGTCCTCGTACCAGGGCGGCCACATGGAGTTCTTCACGTACATGGTGGACCTGCTCCGCGAGCGGGGAGCGGGGCACGTGAAGGTGTTCGGCGGCGGCGGCGGCGTGATCCTCCCGCGCGAGATCGCCGAGCTCGAGGCGTACGGGGTGACCAGGATCTTCTCCCCCGAGGACGGCCGCACCCTCGGCCTCGACGGGATGATCGAGGCGATGATCCGCGAGGCGGACTTCGACCCCGCCGAGCTGGGTGGCGCCGACCCCCACCGCCTCGCCCCCGAGCGGTGGCTCGAGATCGCCCGCGCCATCACCCTCGCCGAGGCCGGGCACGATCTCGAGCTGCCGGAGCCGGAGCGGGCCGTCCCCGTGCTGGGGATCACGGGCACCGGTGGCGCCGGCAAGTCCTCGCTCACCGACGAGCTGGTGCGTCGGTTCCTCGAGGACTTCCCCGCGCGGACCGTGGCGATCCTGTCGGTGGATCCCACCAAGCGCCGGACCGGGGGCGCGCTGCTCGGCGACCGCATCCGCATGAACGCCCTGGGCTCGGAGCGGGTGTACATGCGCTCCCTGGCCACCCGCCAGGCCCACCGGGCGCTCAGCGAGCACATCGAGCGCTCCATCGCGGTCTGCCGCGCGGCCGGGTTCGACCTCGTCATCGTCGAGTCGTCGGGGATCGGGCAGGCGGACACCGAGATCGTGGACGTGGCGGACCTGGCGCTCTACGTCATGACTCCCGAGTACGGCGCGCCGATGCAGCTCGAGAAGATCGACATGCTCGACTACGCCGACTTCGTGGCCATCAACAAGTTCGACCACCCCAGGGCGCTCGATGCGCTGCGCGACGTGCGCAAGCAGTACCGGCGCTGCCACGAGCTGTGGGAGACGCCGGACGAGGAGCTGCCCGTCTACCCCACCATCGCCAGCCAGTTCCACGACCGCGGCGTCAACGCGCTGTACCGCGCCATCGTGGCCCGGCTCGAGGAGCGGTTCGGCGAGGCGTGGCGCCTCGAGGCCACCCACGCCGAGCCGGCGGGGATGCCCGAGCGTCACCCGCTCATCCCGGGGGAGCGCGCGGGCTACCTGCGCGAGATCGCGCGCACCGTTCGCTCGTACAAGGCGTGGGCCCGCGAGCAGGTGGAGATCGCCGACCGGCTGTGGCAGCTGGTGGGGGCGCGGGCGATCCTCTCGGCCCGCAACGGCTCGGGCGGGGCCGAGGACCTGTGGGCGCTGTTCGAGGAGATCGTCGCGGCGCGGACGCCGCTCGAGCCCCAGCTTGCCGACCTCGACGCCGAGATCCGCCAGCTCGCCCATCGCCTCGACGACGACTGCCGCGAGCTGCTCGCCGCCTGGCCGCGGATCCGCGACGACTACGCCGGCGAGGAGCTCGTCTACACCGTGCGCGGACGCGAGATCCGGGTGCCGCTGGTCTCCACCTCGCTCGCGGGCTCCAGGATCCCCAAGGTGAAGCTGCCCGACACCGAACGCTGGGGCGAGCTCCTGGAGTTCCTGCTGTTGGAGAACGTCCCCGGCGCCTTCCCCTACACCGCCGGGGTGTTCCCCCTGAAGCGCACCGGGGAGCTGCCGATCCGCATGTTCGCCGGCGAGGGCGGCCCCGAGCGCACCAACCGCCGCTTCCACTACCTCGCCGACCCGCACCCGTTCTCCCGCCTCTCCACCGCCTTCGACTCGGTGACGCTCTACGGGGAGGACCCGGCGACGCGCCCCGACATCTACGGCAAGATCGGCGAGTCCGGGGTCTCCATCTGCACCGTCGAGGACATGGAGCGGCTGTTCGCCGGGTTCGACCTCTGCGACCCCTCGACCTCGGTGTCCATGACCATCAACGGCCCGGCGCCGATGATCCTGGCGATGTTCTTCGTCGCCGCCGCCCGCCAGCGGGCGCGCCGGCGCCTCATCGAGACCGGACGCCTCGACGCACCGCCAGAGGCGGCGCTTCAGCCGGTGGTGGACGGGAAGGACTGGGAGGCGCTGGAGCCCCTGCTCGAGCCGGGCGAGTGGGAGGAGATCCTCGACGAGACCGTCAGGGTCGTCCGCGGCACCGTCCAGGCCGACATCCTGAAGGAGGACCAGGCCCAGAACACCTGCATCTTCTCCACCGAGTTCGCCCTCCGGATGATGGGCGACATCCAGACCTGGTTCGTGGAGCACGGGGTGAAGAACTTCTACTCGGTGTCGATCTCCGGCTACCACATCGCCGAGGCCGGCGCCAACCCCATCACCCAGCTCGCCTTCACCCTCGCCAACGGCTTCACCTACGTGGAGTACTACCTCGCCCGCGGGCTCCACATCGACGACTTCGCGCCCAACCTCTCCTTCTTCTTCTCCAACGGGATGGACCCCGAGTACACGGTGATCGGCCGGGTCGCGCGGCGGATCTGGGCCACCGCCATCCGCGACCGGTACGGCGGCAACGAGCGCTCCCAGAAGCTCAAGTACCACATCCAGACCTCGGGCCGCTCGCTGCACGCCATGGAGATCGACTTCAACGACATCCGCACCACCCTGCAGGCGCTGCTGGCGCTGGCCGACAACTGCAACTCGCTGCATACCAACGCCTACGACGAGGCGATCACCACCCCCACCGAGGAGTCCGTCCGCCGCGCGGTGGCGATCCAGCTCATCAACACGCTGGAGTTCGGCCTGCTCAAGAACGAGAACCCGTGGCAGGGCTCGCACTTCATCGAGTGGCTCACCGACATGGTGGAGGAGGCGGTGCTCTCCGAGTTCGAGCGCCTCGCCGAGCGCGGCGACGTGCTCGGGGCGATGGAGGCGATGTACCAGCGCTCCAGGATCCAGGAGGAGAGCCTCCACTACGAGCGCCTCAAGCACTCCGGCGAGCTGCCCATCGTGGGCGTCAACACCTTCCTGAACCCGAACGCCTCTCTCGAGGAGGAGACCGACGAGATCCAGCTCTCCCGCGCCACCCGCGAGGAGAAGGACCGCCGCCTCGAGCAGCTGGCCGACTTCCACCGCCGCCACGCCGACCGCGCCCCCGAGGCGCTCGAGCGACTCAAGCGCGTCGCCCGCTCCGGCGGCAACCTGTTCGCCGAGCTGCTCGAGACCGTCACGGTGTGCTCCCTCGGCCAGATCACCCACGCCCTCTACGAGGTCGGCGGGCAGTACCGGCGCAACATGTGACGTGCGACCCGGACGTGCGGAACGCACGTCCGTCGGCTGCAGGAGTCGTCGCGTGGTGCCCGCGGATGACGTTCGGCGACGCGAGCCGC
>CAYTTB010000089.1:0-11777 GCA_964440565.1 uncultured Thermoanaerobaculia bacterium | reverse complement strand
GGTCCTCGACGAACGCACGCTGCCTCTCCTCGTCCCACTCCCGGTCGAAGGCCACGGGGTCGCGATCGTAGAGCGCTTGCAGGTAGTCGTCCGCCCAGGGTGCAACCTCGGCAGTGCGGATGGCCGGCGGCTGCGAAGAGGTAAACCCGAACGGTCCGTACACTGTACCCGCCGGCGGAGGTTCCCTGGGCCCGAGCCACTGCAACCCGTTCCATCCCTCCCTCGCGTGGAAGATGCATTCCCCCCGATCCCACCCGGCGGGTTGATCGGAAAATGCCAAGCCTTCCGGGCGGCAGACCCCCCCTTGAATCTCCAACACCCAGATGGGGAGATCCAGCGGTTCCCGGACGGCAAGGGTGTACGTGTACCGGTAGCCGTCGCCCCACACCGCCGCGGCGGATCGGACCACGATGCCGCGAAAGACCGGTGGCTCCTGCGCCACCGTGGCAGGAACCGGAATCAGGCACGCCATCGCCAGCGTCACGAGCGCCGTTCGCATGGCTCCTCCTACCCACCCGGACTGCACACGAACCTGGGGACGACCGGGGTGAGATCGAAGTGAATCGAGGGCTCCCTCACCCGAAACAGTCGCAGGTTCTCGGCCGCGTACCTGCGAAGCCAACGCTCCTCTCTCCACGTCATCCCCCGGCCCACACGGCCGTTCGGTGTGTCCACCCACACCCTGCGGCTGATGTCCACCGAGCGTCCGTTGCGGTGGCGGGCGTGCGGAGGCGCCCAGGTCTCGTGGATGTCGAACAGCCCGCCCCACGGAAGGCTCATGTCCGTGATGGTCAGGATCGCCCCCCACCGCTCACGGAACGCCTCCGCCAGCCGCCGCACCTTCTCGATCAGCTCCGGCCTCCCGTAGAACGCCGCCGGGTGCTCCGGCTCCACGTTGTCCCTCCCCGTGCACGCGGCCGTCACCCCGCACCGCACGTACAGCGACTCCTCCGACGGCAGCTCCACCAGACCACCGTACCCCACGTTCACGCCCACCTGGAGCCACGCGAACCGCCGGTCCGCCGGATCCACCCTCCACGGCCAGCGTTCGAGGAAGTACCGGTTGGGATCGAGGATCGTGTACTCCCCCCGGATCCGCACCACCCCACCCACCACCGGCGCCATCGTGAACGACGGCCACAGCGCCCCCGTGGCAGACTGGCGGGGTGGACCCGTTCGCGCCCGCCGCCGCGCTGCGGCCGCTGCTGGACTCCGGCCCACTGGCCGGCTCGCCGCGCCTCGTGGCCGGCCTCGACGCCGCCTACGCCCGCGACGGCTCCCTCGCCGCGGGCGCCGCCGTGGTCTGGGACACGGCGCGGGGCGAGCCCGTGGCCGCCGCCACCGCGACACTCCCCCACCCCGCCCCGTACCGGCCCGGCCGCTTCTTCGAGCGCGAGCTTCCCGTGCTGCTGGCGGCGCTGGGGCAGCTGCCCGTGCGCCCGGACCTCCTCCTCGCCGACGCGCACGGCACCGCCCACCCGGAGCGTCTCGGGCTCGCCTGCCGTCTCGGGCTCGCCGCACGCACGCCCTCCGTGGGGTGCGCCCGTTCGGTGCTGGTGGGGACGGCGTCCCCGCCGCCGCCGGAGCGGGGAGCGTGGAGCCCGCTGCGCCATCGGGGCGAGATCGTCGGGGCGCTGCTCCGCACCCGCGCCGGGGCCCGGACCCTGGTCGTCTCACCGGGCCACGGCGTCACCCTCGAGGAGGCGATCGCCTGGACGCTCCACCTCGCCGTGCGCCACCGCCAGCCGGAGCCGCTGCGGCTCGCCCACATCGCGGCCCGCGCCGCGCTGCGCGCCGCCGGGGACGGGCCGCCCACAGCACGTACTCCCCGTCGCGGATGACGTCGGTGGTGGCGCCGTCCGGGGCCACCGGGGTGGCCCGGCGCACCTGCACCGGGTCGCCGCGCGCGTGGACGATGTCCTGGTGGACCACGGCGGCCGGCGAGCGGAACGCCTCCGGCCCGGTGACGCCCCCCAGGTGCTCGGAACGGCCGAACGCCCAGTGGAACCCGGCCTTCTCGTCCTCCAGCACGTTGCCCGTCACCACCGCGTGGTCGTCGACCCCGAACGCCACCTCGGCGACGTCGGCCCGGGCCGGGTCCTCCTCGAACGGCCGCCGGCACCGCGCCGCCACCGGACCGTCGCCCTCCACCCGGCGGATCCGGTTCCCGGCCACGTGGAACAGCACCGTCTCGCCCTCCTCCACCAGCGGGATCGTCCCCGCGGTCCACGACGGAACCCCCTCGCGCTCGCCCTCGTACGGAACCTCGAACGTCGCGCCCGACGGAAGGCCGATGATCCGGTCGCCCTCCGTGAACCGCGGCAGGAACCCGTCGTCCACCCCGGGACGCCGGATCTCGTGTCCGACCCGTCGTGCCCTCAACCCGGGAGCCGCCCGAAGTACCCCTTGCGGGTGGTGGCGACGTACCCGTCCACCTTCACCTCGATCCGGCGCCACCGCCGCTCGCCCGCGCGGGAGGTGGTGAAGGTGATGATGAACCGGGAGGACAGCTCCTCGAGCAGCTCCTCCACCACCCGCGGCATCTCCTCGGTGGAGGGGACGCGCCGGTAGCGGCCGCCGGAGGCCTCGGCGATCCGCTCGAGCACCTCCTCGTAGGTGAGGCCCTCGGGGCGGAGGCGCCTCGGCGGGGGCTCGACGCCCAGCACGTAGACCGGGGTGCGGAGCCGCTCCACGAGCCGCCGGGCCTCCTCCGGGCCCATGCGCGAGGCGGTGTCCACCCCGTCGGTGAGCAGGATCACCGCCCGCCGGGGGTGGCTGGCCCCGGCCACCACCTCGGGCACGCGCGCGAGCACGTCGTAGAGCGCGGTGTCGCCCCACGGCCTGAGGCTCTCCAGGACCCGGGGCAGCAGGTACCAGCCGGAGCCGAAGTGGAACCGGTCGAGCACCCGGCCGTCGCCGAAGGTCCACAGCGCCACCTCGTCCCGGGGCGACCGCTCGCGCAGGAACGCCAGCACCAGCTCCCGGCACGCCCGGAGCTTGTGCCCACCCATGGAGCCCGAGGTGTCGAGGATGAACCCCAGCGACAGCGGCAGGTCCTCCTCGCGCGAGAGGTCGGGGATGGGGATCTCCATCCCGTCCACGTACAGGTGGAACCGGGAGGGGCTCACCCGCGACACGAGGCGGCCCCGTGCGGTGCGCACGGTCACCGGCACCACAACGGCCTCCACCCGCGTCCGGCCGCCGAGCTGCGCCGCGGCCGGGAGCGCGAGCAGCACCGCCGCCGCCGTCGCCAGCGCCGGTCTCACCGCCGCGCGCCCTCCCCCAGCAGCAGGTCGCGCACGTCGCCGCCCGTGACCCGCCGGAACCGGTCCCCGATCCCCTCGGCGGCGCCGCTGGACTCGTCGAGGAAGATCCGCTCCACCCGGTGCATGGGCACGAACACCGTCGAGGGCCCGATGAGCGGCTCCGCCCCGGCGGTCTCCTGGCGGATCCAGTCCTCCACCGAGTTGAGGTCCAGCCCCCGCACCACCACCCCGAGCTCGTCCAGGCGCAGGACCACGCCCCACAGCTTCTCCTTCGGCTGGACGCAGCACACCACGACCAGCGCCCCTGCCTCGATCACCGCGCGTGCGCTCACGGGCCCTCCCGCGCCGGCTCCACCAGCTCGAGCAGCACGCCACCCGTGGACCTCGGGTGGAGGAACGCCACCCGCGTGCCGTGAGCCCCCGGCGCGGGGCCCGACACCAGCTCGTACCCCTCCGCCAGGAGCCGCTCCACCGCCCGGTCCAGGCTCCTCACCTCCACCGCCACGTGGTGCAGCCCCGGCCCGCGCCGCTCGAGGTGGCGGGCCACCGGCGAGCCCTCCCCGAGCGGCTCCAGCAGCTCGATCCGCGTCCCGCCCGCCGGCAGGAACGCGACCCGGACGCCCTGCTCCGGGACCTCCTCCTCGCCCGCGGGCTCGAGCCCCAGCGCCCGGTACAGCGGCAGTGCCCCGGCGATGGAGCGCACCGCCACCGCCACGTGCGCGAGGCGCGTCCCCCCCACCGCCAGCGCCCGCTCGGCCGCGGTGTACGGGTCCAGCTCGCCCGCCGCCACCGCCGCGGCCAGCGGCGCCGCGGCGGCCTCCACCCTCTCCCACGCCAGCGCCTCCACCGCCCGCCGGAGGCGCCGCGCGGCCCGCGCCACGGCCCGGCCGTCGCCGTCCGTGCGGTCCAGGTGGCCGCGGTGCCGGAGCACCGCGTCCACCAGCTCGCCGATCCCCTCCCCGCTCACGGCGGAGACCCGCACCACCGGCGGTCTCCAGCCCTCCGCCGGCGCCAGGTCCAGGGCCGCCTCGATCGCGGCCGCCACCCGCTCCGCCCCGGGCAGGTCGGCCTTGGTCACGGCGAAGACGTGGGCGATCTCCATCACCCCGGCCTTGGCCGCCTGGACCTCGTCCCCCAGGCCGGGGGGCGCGGTCAGCACCACGGTGTCGGCGAGGTGCATCACCTCCACCTCGTCCTGGCCGGTGCCCACCGTCTCCACCACCACCCACCGGTACCCCGCCGCCGCGAGCACCCGCACCGCGTCCGCCGCCGCTGCCGGGAGCCCGCCCAGCGCGCCCCGGGTGGCCATGGAGCGGACGAAGACGCCCTCCCGGGCGGCGAGGCGCGGCATCCGGAGGCGATCGCCCAGCAGCGCCCCGCCGGTGAACGGGCTCGAGGGGTCCACCGCCAGCACCGCGGGCCGCACGCCGCGCGCCATCAGCTCCAGGCCCATCGCCTCCACCAGCGTGGACTTGCCGGCGCCCGGGGGCCCGGTGACGCCCACCACGTGCGCCGGCTCCACCGGCCCCAGCGCGGCCAGGAGGGCCCGCGCCGCCTCGCCGCCCCGCTCCACCACCGTGAGCGCCCTGGCCAGGGCCCGCCCCCCGGAGCGCACCTCCCGCGCCAGCTCCGCCGCCTTCATCGCGGCAGTATAGCCCGGAGCCGGCGGCGCCCCGGCCCGGAACGCGGCGCGGTGGGGCGCCGGGGCGCGGCCCGGCTCAGGTCGCCGCCGCGGCGCCCTCGAGCAGCTCGCGCGAGATCACCAGCCGCTGGATCTCGGAGGTGCCCTCGCCGATGGTGCACAGCTTGGCGTCGCGCCACGCCCGCTCCACCGGGTACTCGCGGGTGTAGCCGTAGCCGCCGAGGATCTGGATCGCCTCCTCCGCCACCCGCACCGCCACCTCGGAGGCGTACATCTTGGCCATGGAGGACTCGCGGGTGGTCTCCACCCCGCGGTCCTTGAGCCAGGCGGCGCGCAGGGTGAGCAGCCGTGCCGCGTCCACCATCGTGGCCATGTCCGCGAGCTTGCCGCGGATCAGCTGGAACGAGGCGATGGGACGTCCGAACTGCTCCCGCACCGGCGCGTAGGCGAGCGCGGCGTCCAGGGCACCGCGGGCGATCCCCACCGCCAGCGCCGCGATGGAGATCCGGCCGCCGTCCAGCACCTTCATCGCCTGGAAGAACCCCTCGCCCTCCCGGCCGAGCATCGCCTCCGCCGGCACCCGGCACCCCTCGAGCACCAGCTGCGCGGTGTCGGAGCTGCGCATCCCCAGCTTGCTCTCGCGCCGCCCCGCCGAGATCCCGGGGGTGTCCATCGGGATCACGAAGGCGCTGATCCCGTGGTGCTTCTCCGCCTGCGGGTCGGTGCGGGCCATCACCACCGCCACGTCGCCCACGGTGGCGTGGGTGATGAAGTTCTTGGATCCGTCCAGCACCCAGGCGTCGCCCTCCCGCCGCGCCACGGTACGCGTCCCCCCGGCGTCCGACCCCGCCCCCGGCTCGGTGAGCCCCCAGGCGCCGATCCACTCCCCGGTGGCCAGCCTCGGCAGGTACTCGCGCCGCTGCCGCTCGTCCCCGAAGAGGTAGATGTGGTTGGTGCACAGCGAGTTGTGCGCCGCCACCCCGAGCCCCACGCCGCCGTCCGCGGCGCCGATCTCCTCCAGGATCGTGACGTACTCCACGTACCCGAGCCCGGCGCCGCCGTACTCCTCCGGGACCAGCACACCCAGCAGCCCGAGCTCGCCGAGCTTGCGGAACAGCTCGCGGGGGAACTCCTCCCGCTCGTCCCACCCGGCCGCGTGCGGCGCGATCTCCTCGCGCGCGAAGGCGCGCACCATCTCCCGGATCTGACGCTGCTCCTGGGTGAGCTCGAACTCCATCGCCACCTCCCGGGCGGACGTTCGCCGGCAGTATAGCGGCCCACACCGTCCCCGGCCGCGCCCCGGCGCGGCGGTGCCGGACGGTGGTGTACCCTGGGCGGGAGGAGACCCGGGAGGGGGACCATGACGAGGCGGATCGAGCTCCGGGTGAACGGCGAGCGCCGGGCGGTGGAGGTGGACCCCGAGATGCCGCTGCTGTGGGTCCTCCGTGACGTGCTCGGCCTCACCGGGACCAAGTACGGCTGCGGGATCGCCGAGTGCGGCGCCTGCACCGTACTGCTCGACGGCGAACAGGTGCGCTCCTGCGTCACCCCGGTGGCCGAGGCCGAGGGGCGGTCGGTCACCACCGTGGAGGGACTCGCCGCGGGGCGGTTCCGGGCGCTCCAGGAGGCGTGGATCGCCGAGGAGGTGCCGCAGTGCGGGTACTGCCAGTCCGGTCAGCTCATGGCCGCGGCGGCGCTCCTCGCCCGCAACCCACGCCCCACCGACGAGGAGATCTCGGAGCACATGTCCGGGGTGCTGTGCCGCTGCGGCACCTACCGGCGGATCCGCCGCGCCATCCACCGCGCCGCGCGCGAGCTCGCGGGAGGTGGGGCGTGAGCCGGGTCGTCAGGCTCAGCCGCAGGTCGTTCCTGGCCCTCGGCGCCGGCGCGGCGGGGGCGCTGGTGCTGGGGTGCCGGGTGGCCACCAGGGCGGCCGTCCCGGCGCCGGCGGCGCCGGCGTTCGAGCCCAACGCCTACCTCGCCCTGGCCACCGACGGCACGGTCACCGTCTGGGTGCCCGAGGCGGAGATGGGGCAGGGCGTGCTCACCGCCCTGGCGATGCTGGTGGCCGACGAGATGGAGGTGCCGTGGGAGCGCGTGCGGGTGGAGCAGGCGCCGGTGGATCCCGAGCGGTACGGCCGGATGTCCACCGGGGGCTCCACCTCCGTGCGCCAGGCGTGGGAGCCGCTCCGGCGCGCGGGCGCCACCGCCCGCACGATGCTGGTCACCGCCGCCGCCCTCCGCTGGGGCGTGGACCCCGGCGAGTGCGAGGCGCGCGAGGGGCGCGTGCACCACCCAGCCTCGGGGCGGTCGGCCGGGTACGGCGAGCTGGCGGCGGAGGCGGCGGCCCTGCCGCTGCCGGAGAACGTCCGCCTCAAGGAGCCGTCGGAGTTCCGCCTGATCGGCACCCCGGTGCCGCGCGTGGACACCCCCGCCAAGACCGACGGCAGCGCCGTCTTCGCCATCGACGTGCGCCGGCACGGGATGCTCCACGCCGTGGTGGCCCGCTGTCCGGTGTTCGGCGGCACCGTCCGCCGCTTCGACCCGCGCCGGGCGCTGGAGGTGCCCGGGGTACGCCGGGTGGTGCGGATCGGAAGCGGCATCGCGGTGGTGGCCGACACCACCTGGGCCGCCATCCGCGGCCGGGAGCGGCTCGAGGTGGAGTGGGACGGGGGCGAGGCCGCCTCCTGGGACGACGTCACCGTCCGGCGTCTCTTCGAGCGGCGCTCGCGCGAGCCCGGCGCCGTGGCCCGCGCCGAGGGTGACGTCCACGCCGCGCTGGCCGCCGCATCGCGCCGGCTCGAGGCGGTGTACGCCGTCCCGTTCCTGGCCCACGCCCCCATGGAGCCGCTCGACGCGGTGGCGGACGTGCGCCCGGGCTCGTGCGAGATCTGGGCCGGCTCGCAGTCCCCCACCCGCGTCCGCTCCGAGGCCGCGAAGCTCCTCGGGCTGGACCCGGCGCAGGTGACGGTGCACCAGACGTTCCTCGGCGGCGGGTTCGGGCGCCGCGCCTGGCCCGACTTCGTGCTCGAGGCGGTGGAGATCTCGAGGGCCGTGGGCGCCCCGGTCCAGCTCACCTGGACCCGCGAGGACGACATGCGCCACGACCTCTACCGGCCGGCGAGCCGCCACGTGATGACAGCCGCGCTCGACGCGCGGGGACGCCCCGTCGCCTGGCACCACCGGCTGGTGGCACCCTCGATCCTGGAGCAGCTGTGGCCCGGATCGGTGAAGGGGGTGGACCGGATGGCGGTGGAGGGCGCCGCGGACCTCCCCTACGCCATCCCCGACCTGCTCGTGGAGCACGTGATGGCCAACACGCCCGTGCCCGTCATGTGGTGGCGGTCGGTGTACCACTCGCAGAACGCCTTCGCCAACGAGGTGTTCCTGGACGAGATCGCCGCCGCCGCGGGGGCCGACCCCGTCGCCCTCCGCCTCGAGCTCCTCGCGGACGCGCCGCGGCTCGCCGCGGTGGTGTCGGCGGCCGCGGAGGAGATCGGCTGGGGCCGGCGGCTCCCCTCCGGCCACGGCCTGGGGTTCGCCTGCCACCACTCCTTCGGCACCTCCGTCGCCCAGGCGGTGGAGGTCTCGGTGGACGGCGACCGGCTCCGGGTCCACCGGGTGGCCTGCGCCGTGGACTGCGGACCCGTCGTGAACCCCGACACCGTGGCGGCGCAGATGGAGAGCGCCATCGTGTACGGCCTCTCCGCCGCGCTCCGGGGGCGGATCCGGATCCGGGGCGGCGCGGTGGTGGAGGGGAACTGGGACGACTACGAACCGCTCAGGATGCGCGAGATGCCGGAGGTCACCACCCGCATCGTGGACTCCGGCGGCCCCATCGGCGGGATCGGCGAGCCCGGCCTCCCGCCCATCGCCCCGGCGGTGGTGAACGCGGTGTTCGCCGCCACCGGCCGGCGGATCCGCTCGCTCCCGCTCGCCGGGGCGGGTCTGGGCGCCTGATCGCGGAGCCCGGGGCGCCGTCAGCGTCCGGCGGCCGCCGCCTCCGCCGGCCAGGTCACGAGCTCGATGCCGGGGTAGTAGTGGCGGAGGATGCGGTCGTAGGTCATGCCGGCACGGGCGAGGCCGTAGGCGCCGTTCTGGCACAGGCCCACGCCGTGCCCCCAGCCGCGGCCCAGGAACCTGGCCACGCGCCGCCCGCCGCGCTCGAGCACCGTCATCGCGAACCAGGTCTCGGGCAGCCCCAGCGCCTGGCGGACGTCGAAGCCGGACCACTCGCGCACCGTCCCCGAGCGGCCGGTGGCGCGCAGGCCCACGGCCCGGCCGGTGGGCGAGCGCCGGGTCACCTCCACCGACTCGAGGTCGGGGATCCCGAGCCGCCGGGCGAGCTCCTCCCAGGGGACCTCCCGCGCCCACCACGTCCACCGGCTCCGCCGGTCCGCCGTCCCGTCGCCCCCGGACCGCACCACCACCAGCGCCACCACCTCGTCGCCGGCGCGCCACCGCTCGAGGCGGGTGCCGGGCAGCACCTCGGCCCGCGCCACCTCGCGCACCGCGGCGTCCCACCGCTCCCAGAGCGGAACCGGCGAGGGCAGCGGCTCCGAGGCCGTGGCACGAGCGGGATAGATCCCCGCCCCGTCCGGCCGCGGCACCGCCTCCCCCGCGTCCCGGACCACGACGCCGGAAAGCTCCAGCACCGCCCCGGCGGCGGCCAGCCGCCACGCCGCCTCGCGGCCCGGAAGCGGCGGCGGCAGCGCCACCCGCTGGCGGTCGGCGAGCCGGAGCAGGTTCGCGAGCGCCCCGTCCGCGCCCTCCAGCGCCGCCGCCTCCTCGAGACCGCACGCCTCGAGCGCCGCCGCCGCGAAGGCCTCCTCCCCCGCGCCCGCCGCCGGTGCCGGCCGCCCGCACGCCGCGGCGAGGGCGGCCACGATCTCCCCGGCCCCGGCCCCCTCGCCGAGTCCCAGCACCCGCCGGGCGAGCTCCGCGCGGAAGGAGAGCCCGTCACGCCAGACGCCGTCGGCTCCCCCCTCCCCCACGAGGGAAAGCGGCCGCTCCCAGGCGCACGCGACGCCCACCAGGTACGGCGCGGCCCGCTCCGGGAACAGCTCCCCGGCGTCCTCGGTGTGGCCGCCGCAGGTGGAGGTGTACATGGCGTCGATGGGCTCGCCGCCGTGGACCGCGATCACCCCCGCGGTCCCGTCCACCGCCCGGTTCGTGAGCGGGTGCTCGGCATCGAACCCGCCGTACACCTGGCAGGCGGGCGTGGCGCACAGGTCGTACCCCTCGGCGTCGTGATCGCCCAGGTGGGCGACGGCGTAGGTGCGCGCCGCCACCGCCTGCGCCTTCAGCGCCTCGAGCTCCGGGAACGCGGCCGGCCCCATCTCGCGCGGGACCACCCCGTACAGGTACCGCTCCAGGTCGAGCTCGTTCACCACCTGCACCTCGCCCCCCACCGCGCGCAGCCGCAGCCGGCCGCGGTAGCGGCGCCTCCCCACCGCCACCGGCCAGTCGCCCTCGGGCTCCAGCACCACCTCGCCCCCGGCCTCGAGCGTCCCGTCCGCCCCCTCCAGGTGAAGCAGCGGAAGCGCCACCGGGGCCGCCTCCGGGAAGCCCAGGCCGGCCAGCGCCGCCGCCGGGTCCGCGGGCTGCCGCACCCACCGCACCCGCACCCGGGTGAGCCCCCCCGGCGCCGGCTCCCGCCACACCGTGGCCCGGCCGGGGAGCGCCGCCGCGAGCCGGCGTGCCACCACGGCGGCGGTGGCCGCGTCGCGCCACGCCCCGACCTGCCACGCCGTGGCCCGGGGTGCGGTGACCGTCACCGGGCCCACGATCCGCGTCGCGAGCCGCTCCCCCCGCACGCGGTACGCACGTCCCGGCTGCGGCAGCCGCACCGCCGCGGCGCGATCCAGCAGCACCCGCACCAGCGGCGGCGCGAGGTCGCCGGCCGGAGGCGGCAGCGGCGGCGGGGCCGGGCGCGGCGCGGGGGTGGCCGTGGGCGCGGCCGGGGTGGGAGACGGGGCGGCCGGCGCGGGAGACGTCACCGGCCGGCGCGCCGTGGCGCACCCCGCGGCCACCACCACCAGCAGCGCCGCCGCCGCCCGCCTCACGGCGCCGGGCGGCCCTCCCGGCCGGCCAGGCGGTGACGCCGGTAGTCGAGACCCCGCAGCTCCACCCGGCGGCACATCTCGAACAGGCGCGAGCGGATCCTGGTGCTCACCCGGTCCTCCAGCGACTCCTCGCCCTGGCGCTTGGGAAAGTCCGAGAAGTTGGTGGTGAAGATGGTGACCCGGTCGTCGAGATAGCGGGTGTTCACCAGGTAGTACAGCAGGTCCATCACCCAGGGGCTCGCCTTGCCCGCCCCCAGCTCGTCCAGCACCAGCACCTCGGCCCGCACCAGCGGCTCGAGCAGCGCCCGCGAGGACCCCTCGCCCCCGAACGTCATCTGCATCTCCAGCACCAGCGAGGTGAAGTCGGCGAACCGGCCCCGCACCCCCTTGTCGAGGATGAGGCCGCGCAGCGCCGCCACCGCCAGGTGGGTCTTGCCGGTGCCGGCGGGTCCCATCAGGAGCAGCCCCCGCTCCACGTCGGGGTACAGGTCCACGAACTCCTGCACCGCGCGGCGGGCCTTCCTGAGCGTCGGGTCGTCCGGGTTCCACAGCTCGAACCCGTCCAGCGTGCAGTGGGCGTAGCGGGCCGGGATCCGCGCCTCGGCGAGGAGCTTGCGACGGCGGCGCTCCTCCGCGCACCGGCACGGGCGGAACACCTCCACCCCGTCGCGCACCGCCAGCACCCACCCCGACCCGTCGCACTCGCTGCACGTCACCTCGCCGGCCACGGGCCGAGTATAGCCGGGCGTCAACCCCCGGGCGGCGACCGCCGTCCAAGGTGGCGGATCGTGACCGGGCTGCCGG
>CAYTTB010000088.1:0-11797 GCA_964440565.1 uncultured Thermoanaerobaculia bacterium | reverse complement strand
CGGCGCCTGCGGCGCGCGATCTCCTCGAGGCGGGCGCGGATCCTGGCCTCCCACCCCTCCTCGCCCGGACGGTAGAACCGGGTCCCGCGCAGCGCCGCCGGCAGGCACTCCATGTCGGCGACCCCCCCCGGCTCGTCGTGGGCGTATCGGTACCCCTTCCCGTACCCCAGCTCCCGCATCAGCGCTGTGGGGGCGTTGCGGAGGTGGAGCGGAACCGGTTCGCCCGGGCGCTCGCGGACCGCCCGGGTGGCCTCGCCCCAGGCTCGGTAGAGCGCGTTGGACTTGGGCGCCAGTGCCAGGTAGACGGCGCACTGCGCGAGCGCCAGGTCGCCCTCGGGACGCCCCACGTGCTCCACCGCCCGCGCCGCCGCCACCGCCTGCTCCAGCGCCCGCGGGTCCGCCGTCCCGACGTCCTCGCTGGCGATCCGCAGCAACCTCCGCGCCACGTAGCGCGGGTCCGCGCCGCCCTCCAGCATCCGCGCGAGCCAGTAGAGCGCCGCGTCCACGTCAGAGTTGCGGATCGACTTGTGGAGCGCCGAGATCAGGTTGTAGTGCTCCTCGCCCCCCTTGTCGTACACCGCCACGACGCGCTGCGCCACCCGCCGCACGAGCTCGCCGTCCACCGCATCCCGTCCCTCGGCCCGTGCCACCTCCACGGACATCTCCAGGTGGTTGAGTGCCTGCCTGGCGTCGCCCGCGGCGAGGCGTGCGATGAGATCCAGCGCGCCCTCCTCCACCGTCACCCCCGCGTCGCCCAGACCCCGCCCGGCGTCCGCCAGGGCCCGCTCGAGGAGTCTCCGGATCGCATCCTCGTCCAACGGCTCCAGCGTGTACACCTTCACCCGCGACAGCAGCGCGCGGTTGAGCTCGAACGATGGGTTCTCGGTGGTGGCGCCCACGAGCACGATGTCGCCCGACTCCACGTAGGGCAGGAACGCGTCCTGCTGGGCACGGTTGAACCGGTGGATCTCGTCCACGAACAGCAGGGTGCGCCGACCCGCCCTCTCCCGCAGCCGCCTCGCGCGGGCCATCACCTCCCGCGCCTCCCTGACCCCCGAGAGCACCGCGGAGAACTCCACCATCTCCCATCCCAGGCCCTCGGCCAGCAGCCGGGCGATGGTGGTCTTGCCCGAGCCCGGCGGCCCCCAGAAGACGATGGACGGCAGCTCCCCTCGCTCCAGGAACGCGCGCACCGGCCCGCCCGGCCCGACGAGGGCCTCCTGGCCCACCACCTCGTCCAGCGAGCGCGGCCGCATCCGGTCGGCGAGCGGCGGCCGGCCGCCGGCGGCGGAGAACAGCGACGGATCCATCACCGCCGCCCGCAGGCAAGGCCCGCGTGCGCCAGCCGCTCGAGCACCCGCATCCGGTCCACGGCCTCCTCGAGCGACCGCCCCACCGCCACCGCCCCGTGCCCGAAGAGCACCGCCACGGGGGCGGCGGCCAGCGCCTCCGCCGCGGCGGATGCCAGTGCCTCCGACCCCGGGGGGTAGAAACCGACCCACCCCACCTCGCCCACCCGGGCCCGGCCCGCTGCGTCCAGCGACGGGTCGGGACGCCCCCCGGCGGCGGTGAGCGCCAGCACCGCCGGTGGGTGAGCGTGCACCACCGCCCGGATGTCGTGCCGGCGGGCGTGGATGGCGCGGTGCATCGCCACCTCGCTGGAAGCGCCGCGGGGAATCTCGCCCGTGAGCGGTACCTCCACGAGGTCCACCACCCGCAGCCGGCCGAGGTCGGCGCCGGCGCGGGTCATCAGGAGGACCCGCCCGTGCCGCACCGACAGGTTTCCCTCCCCGGGAAGAACCAGACCGGCCGCGGACAGTGCGGCACCGGCGGCCACCACCTCGAGCCGGACGCGCCCGAGCGCCGGGTCACTCCCCGGGCTCTCCACGGTGAGCCTCCCGGCAGGCGGGGCCGCACACCGGCCGGCCGCTCCCGTCGGTGAGGGCACGGCTCGCCGGCACGAGGGTCCCGCAGCGCGAGCACGGCACGAGCCGCTCGGCCTCCCCCCGGCGCCGCCGGCCCGCCGCCGAGAACCGGCTGAACGCGTCCGCCCCCGGGCTCCGCCGCGCCAGCCGCCGCCCCATCGCGTTGAGCACCCTCCACACGACGTAGAGGATGGCGACGACGAGGAGCAGGCGACGCACGGCGCGACCCTCAGTCGCTCCCGCCGAGCTCCTTCTCGAGGGCCGAGAGGTCGGGGATCTCCGGGTTCCGTTCCTTGAGCGCCTTGAGCCGGGAGAACGCCGCGAGTGCCTCGTCGTGCCGGTGAAGATCGAAGTGCAGCACCACCACGGTGTTATAGAGGGCCTGCCACTTCTCCGGATCCGCCTCGAGCGCGCGCCCGAGCAGCTCGAGCGCGCGCTCGGGCTGGCCCAGGTGGCGGTAGGCCACTGCGAGGTCGGTGAGCACGCTGGCGTCGCGCGGACGCTTCTCGAGCACCCGCTCGTACCAGCGCCTGGCCTCGTCCCAGCGCTGGGCGTCGTAGTTGAGGTTGCCGAGCGCCGTCATGAGGTCGGGGTCGTCGGGCCGCTCCGCCAGCGCCCGCTCGAGCTGCGCGATCTGCTGCTCGATCTGAGGGTTCCCCGAGGCCGACGGGGTGGGCTGCCGGTCCGGAGCCGTCTGCGCCCCGGCTGCCTCCATCCCCTTCAGGATCGCCTTCGCTGGCGGCACCGGCTGCAGCTCGGCCAGGGCGTACCCCACCGCGAGCCCCACCATCAGCCCGATGAGCAGGTTGAACCACCACGTCCTGAACATCCGCCCCCCTTGTCGCTCACGGCCGGCCCGGGCTGGCACCCGCCTCCTCCTCGGGGAGACGCTCCGCCAGCCAGCTCCCCCCCGCCGGTTGCCCGGCGGCCAGGTTGGTTCCTTCCCACGTGCCCGACAGCCGCGGCGGCTCCCCGGCATCGAGCGTCCCGTAGAACACGGCGGCGAAGCCGAGCTGGGAATCGATCCGCTCGAGCCTCACCTTGCCCGCCACCAGCGTGCCCTTGAACGAGCCGTACCAGCCACCCTCGAGCTCGTACGTCCCCATGATCACGGTACCGTCCAGGCGGAGCTCGGCCGTGCCCTCGATCCCCCCTGGCTCGATCACCAGGTGCCAGCTACCGGTGATGGGGTCGGGCCTCCCGCCCGCCGTCCGCCGCGCGGCGGCCAGCGCCCGGCCCAGGGCCGCCACCCTGGCCCGGGCCTCCGTCACCGCCCCCCGCAGCCGCTGCGCCTCGACGATCCGGAGGATCAGCTCGGACTCGGCGAGCCTGAGGTCCGCATCCCGAAGGTCGAGGCTCTCCCCCGACTCACCGTCACGCACCGCCCTCCCGAAGTCCGCGGCCAGCTGCGCCACACGCCGGTGCGCCTCGTCGAGGTCCGCCAGTGCCCGCTCGAGCCGCGCCGTCTTGGCCTCGAGCAGCGCCCGCTCCACGCGCAGCTGCGCCGCGAGCGCCCGCGCCGCCGCCGGGTCCGCGGCGGCCGCCGCCGCCGCGGTCAGGAACGCCAGGATGACGGGAAGCGCTCGCCTCATGCCTGCCCCCGGGGTCCGAGACCGGGTGCGGAGCCGGCCCGGAGTCGCGATCCTCGCCGCCCCTGCCGGAGCGGCCAGCCACCGCCCCCGCAGGATAGCACGCCCCGGAGGCCCCTCCGTCAGTCGCTCCCGCCCTCGCAGCGCTGGCGGAGGACGTCGTCCACCTCCGCCTCGACCTCCTCCACCGGACGCCCCTCCACCTCCGCCACCTCGTACACGAGCAGCTGCCGCGCCTGGTCGTACATCTTCCGTTCCCGGAACGAGAGCGTCTTCCGTGCCGCGACGTCGGTGAGGCACAGGAGGACGGCGACCACCTCGTCCAGGTCGCCCGTCTTGATCCGCTCCAGGTTGGCGCGGTAGCGGTCCTTCCAGTCGCCGTCGCCGCTGGCGGCGCGGTCCTTGAGCCGCTTCATCACCTGCCGCACCCGGCTTCTCGGCGCCAGCGGACGGAGGCCGACCCGATCGCTGTTGGCCACCGGCACCATCACCCGGGAGTTGGTGCTCACCAGCCGCAGGTTGTAGCACCGTACCTTCTCGCCCAGGAACTCCTGGGTCGAGATGCTCTCCACCACCGAGACCCCCTGGGCGGGGTACACCACCTTGTCGCCCACCTGGAACTCCACGGATCCGCCTCCTTGCCGCCTCCATTCTACCAGAACGCTCCCGATCTCAGCACCTTGGAGCGCCCCCAGCGAACGGCCCCCGGAGGCGCCGCGACGTGGACCGGGCGGGGCGAGCTCTCAGATGCCGCCGTCGCGGACGACCCGGATCCGCCCCTCGCCCCACCCCGTCACCCGTCCCACCACCGCCGCCCGTTCGCCCCGCCGCTCGAGCTCCGACAGCAGGTCGGCGAGAGCCTCGCGCCCCACCGCGGCCAGGAGCCCCCCCGAGGTCTGCGCATCGGCGAGCACCAACCGGCTCACCTCCTCGAGCTCGTCCTCCCACGCCACGAACCGGGTCGCGTGCGCCAGGTTGGCGCGTGTCCCGCCCGGCACCTCCCCGGCGGCCGCCAGCGCGGCGGTCCCCTCGAGCACCGGCACCGCCGCCGCCCACAGCTCGACCTCCACACCCGACGCTCCCGCCATCTCGCCCAGATGCCCCAGGAGACCGAACCCGGTGACGTCGGTGACCGCGTGCGGCCTGGCACCCCGCAGCGCCTCGGCCGCGGCGCGGTTGAGACGCCGCATGGTCGCCACCGCGCGCTCCCAGCCCTCGGGCGGCGCCGTCCCGTGCCTGGCCGCCGTGGCCCAGATGCCGGTGCCGAGGGGCTTGGTCAGCACGAGAAGATCCCCCGGTCTGGCCCCCGAGTTCCGCCACAGCCGCTCCTCGTCCGCGATCCCCGTGACCACCCAGCCGAACTTCGGCTCGGTGTCCTCCACCGTGTGCCCGCCGAGGACCGCGACCCCGGCCTCCTCCGCGACCTCCATCGCTCCGGCCAGGATCCGCTCCAGCACCTCCGGCGGGAGCACCCCCACCGGGAACGCCACGATGTTCAACGCGAACAGCGGCCGCGCCCCCATCGCGTACACGTCGGACAGCGCGTTGGCCGCTGCGATCGCCCCGAACGCCTCCGGCTCGTCCACCACCGGTGTGAAGAAGTCCAGCGTCTGGACGAGCACCGAGCCGTCCGCGAGCCGCCACGCGGCCGCGTCCTCCGCCCCCTCGAGCCCGGCCAGCACCTCGGCCCGCCGCGGGCGGGGCAGGACGGCGAGAACGCGCTCCAGCAGAGCGGGCTGGACCTTGCACGCGCATCCCAGGCCGTGCGTGTAGCGGGTCAGCCGGACCTCCCCGTCGCCGCTGGCCGGACCCGCCTCGCGGGCGCTTCCCCGGAGCTCGCGCGCCACGGCGACGATCCGCTCCGCCGCCCGCCGCACCTCCGCCTCGGTGGTGAACCTCCCCACGGACAGCCGCACGGTGGACCTCGCCACCTCCGCCGGCACGCCCATCGCCGCCAGCACGTGGGAGGGCTCCGCCGCCTCGGTGTGGCAGGCGGCGCCGGCCGAGGCAGCCACCTCGTCGGCGAGGCGGGCGAGCAGGAGGCCCGCATCCACCCCGAGAATGGCGACGCTCGCCGTGTTGGGAAGACGCCGCTTCCGATCGCCGTGGACCACGATCCTCTCGAGCCCCTCGCGGAGCAGGCGCTCCAGCAGGTCGCGGAGCGCCTCGAGCCGCGAACGTTCCTCGCCCACCTCCGCCGCCGCCAGCTCGCACGCGGCTCCCAGGCCCACGATCTCGAGCACGTTCTCCGTGCCCGCCCGCAGCCCCATCTCGTGCCCGGCGCCGCGGATCAGGGGTTCGAGGCGCACCCCGCGCCGCACGTACAGCGCCCCGATCCCCTTGGGTGCATAGAGCTTGTGCCCCGCGATCGTGAGCAGGTCCACCCCCAGCTCGCGCACGTCCACCGGGATCTTGCCCACCGCCTGGGCGGCGTCGGTGTGCACCAGGACGCCGCGCGGACGGACCCGTGCGGCCACCTCGCGAACCGGCTGCAGCGTTCCCACCTCGTTGTTGGCCAGCATCAGCGACACCAGCACCGTGTCCGCGGCCAGCGCCGCCACCACCTCGTCCGGGTCCACCCGGCCGCGCGCGTCCACCCCAACCACGGTGAGCCGGATCGCGCCCTCCCGCGCCAGCGCCCTCAGCGGCTCCAGCACCGCGGGGTGCTCCACCGCCGAGGTGATCACGTGGCCGCCACCCCGCGCCGCCACGACGCCGCGCAGGGCGAGGTTGTTCGACTCCGACCCGCCCGAGGTGAAGACGATCTCCTCCGGATCCGCGCCCACCGCCGCCGCCACCTGCTGGCGCGCTCGCTCCACGGCCCGCCGGGCCCGCCGCCCCGCGGCGTGCAGCGACGAGGGGTTCCCGAACACCCGCGTCAGGTACGGGCGCATCGCCTCCGCCACCCGAGGATCCACGGGTGTCGTGGCGTTGTAGTCCAGGTAGATCGGCTCCTCGTCCATGCGCTCCCCCAGTCTACGACGGCCGGCAGGGGCGCCCCGGCGAGCGCCGCCGCTCCGGCACAGGGCGTCCCGCCAGCGCGCCCGGGCCTGCGCCGCGCCCCGGCACGGAGCGACGAAGTCTCCAGGAGCCTGGGTACGTCCGGATCGCGCCGCGCGTTGCGGCTCCCGGCTCCAGGCGTTACCATGCGCCCGCGGCCACACGGCCGCGATCACCACCAGGGAGGCCGACCATGCCGAACGGTATCGTCCCCGTGCCCCGACCCAGCAACGAGCCGGTGAAGTCGTACGCACCCGGGACGCCGGAGCGCGCCTCGCTGAAGGCCAAGCTCCGCGAGACCCTCGCCGAGGAGATCGAGATCCCGCTCATCATCGGCGGGGAGGAGGTCCGGACCGGGAACACCGCGAGGGCGGTCTGCCCGCACGACCACGGCCACGCCCTGGCCACCTACCACCAGGCCGGGCCCGCCGAGGTGGAGCGGGCGGTGGCGGCCGCTCGCGCGGCGTGGAGGGAGTGGTCCGAGATGGCGTGGGAGGACCGCGCCGCGGTGTTCCTCAAGGCGGCGGAGCTGCTGGCCGGACCGTGGCGCGACGAGCTGAACGCCGCCTGCATGCTCAACCAGTCGAAGACCGTGCACCAGGCGGAGATCGACTCCGCCTGCGAGCTGATCGACTTCTGGCGGTTCAACCCCCACTACATGCGCTGGCTCTACGAGCAGCAGCCCGAGAGCGTGCGCGGGATCTGGGACTACGTGGAGTACCGGGCCCTCGAGGGGTTCGTGTTCGCGGTCACGCCATTCAACTTCGCGTCCATCGCCGGCAACCTCCCCACCTCGCCCGCCATGATGGGCAACGTGGTGCTCTGGAAGCCGGCGTCCTCGGCGGTGTTCACCGCCTACAAGATCATGAAGCTCCTCGAGGCGGCCGGTCTCCCGCCCGGGGTGATCAACTTCATCCCCGGACGTGGCTCCCAGGTGGGCGATCCGGTGCTCCGGAACCCCGAGCTGGCCGGGGTGCACTTCACCGGCTCCACCGCCACGTTCCAGGCGATGTGGCGCACCATCGGCGAGAACATCGCCACCTACCGGACCTACCCCCGGATCGTGGGCGAGACCGGCGGGAAGGACTTCGTCTTCGCCCACGCCTCCGCCGACGTCGAGGCCCTGGTGGCCGCGCTGGTGCGGGGCGCATTCGAGTACCAGGGCCAGAAGTGCTCCGCCGCCTCGCGCGCCTACGTCCCGCGCTCGATCTGGCCCGCGGTGAAGGAGCGGCTGCTCGCGCAGGTGGCCGAGATCCGCATGGGCTCGCCGCTCGACTT
Source organism: uncultured Thermoanaerobaculia bacterium (assembly GCA_964440565.1). GTDB lineage: Bacteria > Acidobacteriota > Thermoanaerobaculia > Thermoanaerobaculales > Sulfomarinibacteraceae > CAYTTB01. The sequence continues at coordinate 4,005 of CAYTTB010000088.1, read as the reverse complement.
CCGCAACTTCATGTGCGCCGTCATCGACCGGCCCGCGTTCGACACGATCATGGGCTACATCGAGTACGCCAAGGGCTCGCCGGACGCCGAGATCCTGTGCGGTGGCGAGGGCGACGCGAGCGAGGGGTACTTCATCGAGCCCACCGTGGTCCTCGCCACGGATCCGCGGATGAAGCTGATGGAGGAGGAGATCTTCGGGCCGGTGCTCACCGTCTACGTGTACGACGACGCGAGGCTCGACGAGACGCTCGAGCTGTGCGACACCACCAGTCCCTACGGGCTCACCGGCGCCATCTTCGCCCAGGACCGTGCCGCCATCGCCAGGATGACCGCCGCGCTCCGTCACGCTGCGGGCAACTTCTACATCAACGACAAGCCCACCGGCGCGGTGGTGGGGCAGCAGCCGTTCGGCGGCTCGCGGGCCTCGGGGACCAACGACAAGGCGGGGTCGTTCCTGAACCTGATCCGCTGGACCAGCCAGCGGGCGATCAAGGAGAACTTCGTGCCGCCACGGCACTTCGCGTACCCCTTCATGGCGGAGGAATGAGGTCCTCGGGGGGCGGGACCCCCGGGACGGTTGTAGGATGGTACGAGGCCCGAGACAGGGAGGTGGACGATGAATCGCGGCAAGGCGCTCGTGGCGGTGCTGGCGGCCGCAGTCGTCGCGGTGGGGTGCGGCAAGAAGCCGACCCTCGGGGTGGTGCTCGCGAGGACCGGCGCTGCCGCCCCTTACGGCCTGTCCATGGAGCGCGCGATGCGGCTGGCGCTGACGGAGGCGAAGACCGACGGCACGGCCCCGGCCGGGCTCGAGGTCCTCTGGGCGGACTCGGGCTCCGACGCCCAGCGGGCCGCCGACGAGGCGCGCCGGCTGGCGCACGAGGGCGCCGAGCTCCTGCTCGCCGGCGTGACCAGCGGTGAGGCCAAGGCGATCCTCCCGGTCCTGGAGGAGACGCACATGGTGTGCATCTCACCCTCCGCCTCCGCGCCCATGCTCACCAAGCGGAGCAAGCTGTTCTTCCGCCTCTTCCCGTCCGACGAGCTCGAAGGGTCCGCGGCCGCCCGCTTCCTCATCGACCGGATGGGGAAGCGGTCCGTGATCATCTTCAGCGAGGACACCGAGCACTCGCGGGGGATCGAGCCGCAGTTCCGCCAGGTGTACGAGCAGGTGCTGGGCGGCAAGGTCGTCGGCCGGATCGTGGTGGGCGATCCGGGCTGGAAGCGGCAGGCCGCTGACCTGCTGGTGGCGAGCCAGCCCGAGGCGGCGTACGTCGTGGCCTACGCCGACGCCACCGTCGCCGCCCTCGAGCTGCTCGAGGCCCAACGGTACCGCGGCCCCGTGCTGGCGACCAGCGCCATCAGCTCCGGAGAGGTGATCGCGAAGCACGCGAAGCTGTTCGACGGGGTCTTCTTCCCCCAGCCCACCTTCGACCTCGACGACCCGCGCAAGGAGGTCCAGGCGTTCGTCGCCGCCTACCGGAAGATGTACGGCGCGGATCCCGACATCTACGCCGCCCACGCCTACGACGCCATGCGGCTGGCGCTCAAGGTGCTCGCCGACACCCGCACCCTCACCGCGGAGGAGCTCAAGAAGACGCTGCACTTCGGGCTCGAGAACTACGTGGGCGTCACCGGCCCCATCCAGTTCGACGACTACGGCGACGTCCGCCGCAACCCCATCATGTACATCATCAAGGACGGCAGGGTGATCCGCTACAAGAAGTACGTGGACCGCCTGCTCAAGGACATCGGGAGGCGGTTCGGCGCCGGCTGAACCGAACCGGGTCGGGGCGCAGCGCGGGGCGCCTCCGGGCGCCCCGATCCGTCGCCGGTCGCCGGCCGCTGCGAACCCGGCACCGGGGCGTCCCGACGTGGAGCGTCCGTCCCCCGCTGCGGGCCACGGCTCCGGTAAGATGTGCGGCCGAGTGCGTCGCGCACGCCGGAGGTGACGATGGTCCAGGAGCCCGCCAGGCTGGAGCTTCCCGAGAACGCGTACCGCGAGCTGGCGCCCGGAGAGACCTACGAGCCGGTGATCCCCGCCGACGCCCCGGTGGCCGAGGTGACCCTCCGGTCGGTGGCGTTCGGCCTCGCCATGACCCTCCTGTTCTCCTCCGCCGCCGCCTACATCGCCCTGAAGCTCGGCCAGGGGATCGAGTCGGCGATCCCCATCTCGATCCTGGCGGTGGGGTTCTCCGCCGTCATGGCGCGACGCTCCACGCTGCTGGAGAACGTCAACGTCCTGGCCATCGGCGCTACCTCGGGGATCCTGGTGGGCGGCTCGGTGTTCGTGATGCCCGCGATCTTCGTGCTGGGGCTCGAGAACCGCTCCTCCTTCTTCCAGATCTTCCTGGTCCCGTTCCTGGGTGCCGTCCTGGGCGTGCTCTTCCTGATCCCGTTCCGCCGCTACTTCGTCGCCGAGATGCACGGCAGGCTCCCGTTCCCGGAGGGCACCGCGATCACCGAGATCCTCATGACCGGCGAACGGGGCGGACGCCAGGCGAAGGTGCTGGTGTCGGCGATGGGGATCGGGTTCCTGTTCGACCTCGCGGCACTCACCTTCGCCACCTGGCGCGACGTGTTCACCACCTCGCTGGTGAAGCCGCTGGCCCGGCTCACGCACGAGGTCAAGGCGATCTTCGCGCTCAACACCTCGGCGGCGGTGCTGGGGCTCGGCTACATCATCGGCGTCCGCTACGCCGCCATCATCTGCGCCGGGTCGTTCCTGGCGTACTTCGTCCTCATCCCGCTGGTGGGCTGGGTCGGCGCCCGCGTCCCCGGACCGCTCACCCCGGGACTTCCGCCCATCGCCGCCATGAGCGCCGAGCAGATCTTCGACGGCTACGTCCGGTACATCGGGATCGGCGGCATCTTCATGGCGGGTGTCGTCTCCATCGTCAAGATGCTGCCGGTGATGGGCCAGGCGATCCGCCAGGCCCTGGGCCAGGTGCGCACGCTGCTCGAGCGCGGCGCCACCGGCGGCGAGGTGCGCACCGACGCCGACATCCCGCTCTCGGTGGTGGGCGCCCTCACCGTGCTCCTCGCGGCCGCGATCTGGGCGTACTTCCGGTTCTCGGTCCTCGCGGCCCAGCCCCACCCCGCCCGCTCCGCCACGCTCGCCCTCGCCATCACCCTGATCGTCTCGTTCCTGTTCGCGGCGGTGTCCGCGTGGGCGGTCGCCATGATCTCCGTGACGCCGATCTCGGGGATGACCCTCACCACCCTCATCGTGTCGGCGGTACTGCTCGCGCGGATCGGGCTCTCGGGGCCCGACGGAATGCTGGCGACGCTGCTCATCGGGGGCGTCGTGTGCACGGCGCTCTCCATGACCGGCTCGCTGGTCACCCAGTTCAAGATCGGGTACTGGCTCGGCGCGACCCCGCGCCGCATCGAGTGGGCCAACATCCTGGGGTCGGCCGTGGCCTCGGTCACCGTGACCGCCATGATCCTGATGTTCGCCAGGGTGTACGGCTACTCGGTGTCCCCCGCCCACCCCCACCCGCTCCCCGCCCCCCAGGCCAACGCCATGGCCGCCGTGATCCGGTCGGTGATGTCCTCGGCGGAGGTGCCCTGGCTGCTCTACGGCGTGGGCGCCGCCATCGCGCTCATCGTGGAGCTGCTCGGCGTCTCGTCGCTGGCCTTCGCGCTGGGGATGTACCTCCCCATCGAGCTGAACACCCCGATCCTGGCAGGGGCCCTGGTGGCCGAGGCCGTGCGCCGCCGTGCGCCCGACGAGACGTCGCGCCGGGCCCGGAACAACCGCGGCACCCTCATCGCCTCCGGGCTCATCGCCGGCGGCGCCATGGCCGGTGTGCTCGACGGCGTGGCTCGCATGGCCGCCGACCGGTTCGGGTTCGAGCTGCCCTCCTTCCAGAACCTGGGGCGGCTGGGCAACTGGATGGGCCTCGCCGCGTTCGCGCTGCTCGCGGCCTTCGTCGCCTGGGACGCCTCCCGTGCCCGTCCCGAGGAGGGGGCGGGCCCCGAGATCTCCATGTAGCACCGCCGGGCGTC
>CAYTTB010000087.1:0-12070 GCA_964440565.1 uncultured Thermoanaerobaculia bacterium | reverse complement strand
GCGACGAGGCCGAGCGGCCGGCACACGATTCACCTCGCTCTCCCGGCGTCACGCGGCGGGGGGACCACCCGCGGCTCGCCGTCGGTGGCCTCGCGCACGAGGTAGAGGGGACGGCCCTTCACCTCGTCGAAGATCCGGCCCACGTACTCGCCCAGGATCCCGATCATGACCAGCTGCACCCCGCCCAGGAACAGGATCGAGGCCATGAGCGAGGTGTACCCGGGCCAGTTGATCCCCAGCACCTTGAGCACGATCACCACCACGATGTAGACGAAGGCGAACCCCGACACCGCGAACCCGGCCACGGTGGCGAGCCGCAGCGGCAGGTAGGAGAACGAGGTGATGCCGTCCAGCGCGAGGCGCACCATCCTGCGCAGCGGGTACTTGGTGCGGCCCGCGGCCCGCGCCTCGCGCCGGTAGCGGACCGCGATCTGGGGAAAGCCCAGCCACGCCACCAGCCCGCGGATGAACCGGTTGCGCTCGGGCAGCGCCCGGAACGCCTCGAGGGCGCGCGGCCCCATCAGCCGGAAGTCGCCCGCGTCCACCGGCACGTCCACCCTCGTGATGCGGCGCAGCAACCGGTAGAACCAGCGGGCGGTGGCCAGCTTGAACCAGGTCTCCCCCTCCCGGGCCTCGCGCTGCCCGTACACCACCTCGTACCCCTCGCGCCAGCGGGCCACCATCTCGGGGATCACCTCGGGCGGGTCCTGGAGGTCGCCGTCGAGGATCACCGCGGCGGTGCCGCGGGCGGCGTCGAGCCCGGCGGTGAGCGCCGCCTGGTGGCCGAAGTTGCGGGCGAAGCGGATCCCCCGCACCCGCGGGTCGTCCGCGGCCAGGCGCCGGATCGCGTCCCACGTCCCGTCGGTGGAGCCGTCGTCCACGAACACGATCTCGAGCCCGTCCACCACCGGCGCCACCGCGGCGAGCACCCGCCGGTAGAGCGGCTCCACGTTGGCCTCCTCGTCCAGCACCGGCACCACCACGGACAGCTCCGGGCGCTCACCCATCGCCCACCTCCAGCCGCCACAGGCGGCCCTCGAGGTCCCCAAGGTACACCACGCCGTCCGGCCCCACCGCCACCCCGCCGGGGACCACCCCGGTGCCGGCGAGCTCCACCGCCCGGGCGCCCCGCCGGGTGACGAGCCACAGCCGCCGTCCCGGCGGGTCGGTGGCGAGCAGGCGCCCGCCGGGAAGGCGCGCCAGCTGCGGGCGGGAGTAGAAGTCGGGCCAGCCCCCGGGAAGCGGCACCGCGGCGGCCACGGCGCCGGAGCCGGGATCGAGCCAGACGATCCGGTGGTTGCCGGTGTCGCACACCGCGAGCGAGCCGTCCGCCGCCCAGGCGAGCCCCACCGGCTCCAGCAGGCCCGCGGCCTCCCCCACCGTCCGCACCGTCGAGCCCCCGGGCGGGTACAGCACCACCCGCCGGTTGCCGGTGTCGGCCACGGCCACGGTGCCGTCCGGCGCCACCGCCACCGCCCGCGGGCCGTACCAGCCGCCGGGCGGCGGCGGCAGCTCCTCGGCCTCCCCGGAGGCCACGTCCAGCCGGACCACCCGGTGGTGCCAGGTGTCGGCGACCAGGAGGCGCCCGTCCGCGGCCCACGCCGCTCCCTCGGGTGCATCCCACGAGCCGGGCTCCAGCGGCCGGACGGCACCCGTGGCCGGGTCCACGAGCGCCACCTGCCCCAGGGCCGGGTCGGTCACCGCCACACCCGCGGGTCCCGCCGCCACCGCCCGCGGCTCCGCCAGGCGCCCCTCCGCCAGCACCGTGGCCCGCCGGACGGCGAGCGCCCGCGCGAGCGGCTCCGGCGGCGCCTCCTCGCGCGCCGGCGGGCCGGACTCGGCGCGCCGCAGCACCACCACGTCGGTGGAGCCGATCCCGCCCCACGGCTCCCGGGTCAGGAGGTAGCGCACCACCTCGCCCACCGTGGGCCGCGCCGCCTCGGGGAGCCACCACGCTCGCAGCGGGATCCGCTCGCGGGTGTACCCCGCCCCGAGGACGGCGCGGACGGCGGCCTCGCGCCCGGGGTCGCAGATCACCAGCGGCGGCCGGACGCCCTCGGGCGGCTCGCTCCAGAGCACGTCGAGCCGCCGCCAGTACCAGGTGAGCGGCCACACCGCCTCGCCCGAGACCGCCGCCACCGGCGCCTCGCCGGAGGCAGCGAGCCGCACCCCCTCGCGGGCCACGGCGGCGAGCTCGGGGCACGTCTGCACGAAGTGCAGCGCCTCCACCCTCCGGGCCGCCGGCGTGATCTCGTCGAGCACGAAGCTGGCCCGGAGCGAGACCGCCACCGTGGCCAGCAGGGCGGCCCCGGCCAGCGCCCGCGACCACCACCGGCCGCGCCGGCCGAAGGTGCGCCCGAGCTGCGCCCCCGCCAGCGGGTACAGCGGCATCAGCTGGTGCACCGCGAGCCACGGCACCTTCTCGCCCAGGTAGCAGTACATCGCCAGCGACCCGAGGCCGAGCAGCCCCAGGAACCGCTCCACCGGCCGCAGGCGGCGCCCGCGCCGCAGCAGCCACGCCGCCGCCGCGCCCAGGATCAGCCACTCGTAGACGCCGAGCCGGAACAGGTGGAACCACCACGGTCCCGGGATCCGCTGCATCTCGTGCTGGGCCCACCAGTAGCGGATCGCGGTGAGCGGGAACAGGACACCCTCCGGCTGGGCGAACCAGAACGTGTACAGCGGCACCGTCACCAGCACCGCCGCCGACACCGCCGCCGCGATCCCCCAGCGGTGCGCGCCGAGAAACGCCAGCGCCCGCCTCGCCGATCGCCGCGGACCCGCCGCGAGCCCCATCGCCGCCGCGCTCGCGGCCACCAGCGCCGCGGTGACGTAGGCGTTCTCCTTGGTCGCCAGCGCCAGGCCACTCCACAGGCCGAGCCACGGCCACGCGCGGCGCGAGCCCCGCACCGCCCGCCACCCCGCCACCAGCGCCGCCCCCGCCGTGAGCAGCTCCAGCGCGTCCATCCGCAGGAAGCGCGAGTAGTAGAGGGTCATGGGCGAGAGCGTGACGACCAGGCCCGTCCACCAGGCAGCGCGCTCCCCGAACGGGCGCCGCAGCGCCCACGCCACCGCGAGGAGCGCCACGCCGGCAAGCGCCACCGGCAGCCTGGCGGTGAGGTCCGAGTCTCCCGCCACCAGGTAGGTGGCCGCCACCAGGTGGTAGAGCAGCGGCCCGTGGTAGGTGGGGTCGTAGCGGTACCGGCCGCTGCGCGCGAGGTCCCAGGAGAGCCTGGCGTGGATCGCCTCGTCGTGGTGGAACGAGCGCTCCCCGAGGCGGACGAGGTGCAGTGCCAGCGAGAGCACGAGCAGCGCGCCCCAGGCGAGCAGGCGGCGCCGTCTCACCGGGGCACCTCCACCAGCACCGTCTCCCCCTCGAGCAGGTGCGGCCCCGAGGCCAGCACCGCCCGGAGGCCGGGGCCGGGGTACGTCTCCCGCTCCAGCGGGCCCACCGCGATCACGGTGACGCCTCCCGCCCGCGCCAGCCGCCGCACCGCGGCGGGGTCGCCCACCGTGTAGATCGTCCGCACCAGGCGCTCGCGGCGCTCGAGCTCGGGCCCCACCGTCTCGCCTCGCCACACCCGCTCGTGGTTCGCCCACCCCAGCAGCGCCGGCACCCCCGACGCGGCCGAGAGGCGGGCGTACCGCGAGTACGCCGGCCCCACCGCCTCGACCAGCGCCGCGCCGGGGGGCAGCCCCTCGAGCACCGCCACCGCGGCACGGTCGCCGGGGACCATGAAGCGGAGGCCGTCGAGCCCCCACCGCCCGCGCTGCCCCAGGGGCTGCGCCAGCGCCCACGCCGCCTGCGGCACCGAGGCCGCGAGCAGGAGCGCGGCCACCGCCCACCGCGCCCGCCGGCCGAGCGCGGCGAGCAGCCCCGGCGCCGCCACCGCGAGCGCCGGCCACGCCTGGATGTACGCCTTGAACACCGTGTTCATGCGGTGCAGCTCGCCGCCGTACGGGTCGCGGACGTAGAGCACCTCGGGCACCAGCAGCAGGAACACGCCGAGGGCGGCGAGCCAGGCCGCCGCGCGGATCCGCTCCTCGCCGCCCGCGGCCACCTCCAGGAGCGGCACCAGGACCAGCACCAGCCCCACCGCCACCGCCCGGGCGCTGGCGCCCGCGGCCAGCGTCCCCAGGGCGGCCACCGCCAGCGTCACCGCGAGCCCCCGCTCCCCGGGACCCGCGGCGGCCCGCAGGCGCCGCCACGCGACCGCCGCCGCGGGCAGGAGGACCGCGCCGCCCCAGAGCAGCAGCTCGTGCGGCCGGGTCCAGGCCCGCACCACCCCGAGGCCGGAAAACGGTGGGTGAAACGTCAGCAGGAACGGCGCCGCCGCCACCGCCGCCGCCGCACCCATCACCCCCGCCGCCAGCCAGTGCCCGCCGCCCCCCTCCTCCCACGGCCACCGGAACCCTCCCGGCGCCGCCCCCACCAGGAGCGCCGCCGCCCCGGCCAGCGCGGGAGGCATCGCCCAGGGGTTGGCGGACCACACGAACCCGGCGAGCGCCCCCACGCCGGCCGCGGCCGCCGGCCGCGGCCCCCGCCGCGCCACCCCGAGCGCCGCGAGCCAGACCACGAGCTGAAGCGGCATCGTGAGGAGGTGCGGGTGCAGGTCGCCGAGCCACAGCGAGAACAGCGGGAACTCCGTGATGCAGTGCGCGACCCGGCGCGACGACGCCCACAGGTCGATCCCCGTCCCCGCGAGCGCCTGCCGGAGCCCGTCCGGCGTGCCGGCGAACGCCACCAGCGCCGCCGCCGCCCACCCCGCGCGGGCGGGGCCTGCAAGCTCCCGGCCCAGCGCCCAGGCGGCGCCGGCCACCAGCCCGCCCATCGCCGCCGCGATCAGGTTGTAGCCCACGGCGAGCGGCACCGCCGCCGCCCGGAGCAGCGGCACCCACGCCGCCGCCCCCGCCGCGTAGTAGGGAAGCCGCTCGCCGGCCAGCCACATGTCCGGAGGCGGCAGCGCCCGGGCCCGGAGCAGCGTGGCCAGGATCCCGAGGTCCATGGGCTTCTCCGTGTCCACGATCTCGGGCCGGGGGAGACGCATCCAGAGCACGAGCGCCGTCCCCGCCGCCACCGCCGCCTCGGCGGCGAGCAGCTCCCGCCACGCGCCGCGGTCGGCGGCGAGCCGCCGCACCCCCGCCACGGCCGCCACCGCCCCCGCGGCCAGCGCCGCGGTCCCCCACCCCGGCCACCCCGCCGAGCCCCACCACCAGCCGGTCAGCCCCACCACCGCGAGCCCCGCCGACCGCGCGGCCGCCCACGCGGTCCCCGGCGGCAGGCCCAGGCGCCGCAGCGGCGCGTACCCCGCGAGCCCCACCGCCGCGAGCGCCACCCAGAACCGGAGAACCGCCATCGTGGGGGCCATTGTAGGGACGCCGGCGCTCAGAGGAGGTCGTCGAGGTAGCCGGCGAGACCGTCGCTGCGCCCGGCCACCACCCGCGCGGCGATCTCCGCGAACCGCTCCCGGCTCAGGCCGTGCCGCGTCCGGAACCGCTCCACCTTGGGGAGCACCACCCGCACCACGTACCGGCGCTCCGCGGCGGAAAGCAGCGCGGCGGCGACGACGATCACCGCCAGGGCCGCGGCCACCCCGATCACCGCCGGCAGGAACGTCCCCAGCCCGGCGCCCCGTCCCCAGATCACGAACGCCACCCCGCCCGCGATCCCGGCGAACCCGAGCACCAGCGGTCCCACCGGCACGTACTCGCGGATGTCCCGGTCGATCCCGCGGGCGAACGCCTCGCACGCCGCCAGCACGGTGTCCTCCGGATCCGGCGCCGGCAGCGCCGACCGGCAGTACGGGCACACCCGGCCCTCCGCCGGTGCCGCGGCTCCACAGGAGGGACAGCGACGCTCGGCCCCCGAGCCCACCAGGCCAGTGTACGACCTCGCGGCTCCGGGATCCATCGCCGGCGTCCCTGGCCGAGATCTCTCCGACCCCGTCCCGCTCGCCGTCTCTCGCCGGCGCAGGTGCCGCCGACGCCCCCGAGGCGGTGGCCACGGCGGGCTCCCCGTGAGCGAGATCCCCCGTCGCGGCCTGCGGCCGCGCCCTGCCACGGGTGCCGCGGCTGTGGCCCCCCACGGACGCCTCACGGACCACGGACCTCGTCGCGGCCGTGGGAGATACCGCCTGCGTGACGTCGTCGGCGGCCACCGGGGCCGGGCGCGGTCCGCGATGGGACGGCAGGCTCCACGGCCGCGGGTGAGGGGCGCCGGTGCCGCGCTCAGAACCCCAGGATCTCGATCTCGGCGACCCCCGAGATCACCTCGCCGGTGGCCTCGTCCGCCGCCGCCAGCGCCTCCGGGGCGAGGATGCGGCGCCCCGCGGGGGTGATCTCGAGCCGCAGCAGTGCCGAGGCGAGGTCGAACCGGTACGCACGGCCGGGCAGGGAGGCCACCACCAGGTCGCGCGCCACCCGCTCCACCGCCGCCGCCGCGTCGGCGACGGCCACCGCCACCGCGCCCGCGGGCCGGGCGCCCGCGAGACCCACCACCAGCGGCGCCCGGGGAGCCGGCACCCCGGGGCACGCCACCTCCACGTCCGCCGGCGGCGCGCCGCGGGTGGGCGGCCCCGCGAGGAGCTCGAACCGGCGCGCGCGGGAGCGGAGCCCGCCGCGGAGAGCGGCGACCACGGCCTCCCCGCACGCCCCGGGGTCCGTGACCCGCACTGCCGGCCGCTCCACCGCCGCGGCGGCCAGCGCACCGGCCACGTACGCCGCCTCCTCCCAGGCGAACTCGATCCCCGCCGCGTTGCCGGCGTGGACCGAGCCGGGCGCCACGATCCACCGGGTGGTGGGTTCGCCGGGCGCCACGGTGAACACCGCCGTCTCGCACACCGGCCCCAGGCAGACCACCAGCCGGGTCCCGGCCTCGCCGAGGCGAACCAGCAGCGGCTCCACGTCCGCCGCCGAGACCGGGCGGCGGATTCCGGGCTCGAGACCGAGTCCCTCGAGGCGCGAGGCGATGGCGGGCGCCGCCCCCGCCCACGGGTCCACCGTCCCGGGCGTCACCACCACCACCGCGCGAGGGGGTGGGGGCGGCGGGGGTTGCGGCGCCGAACACGCCGCCAGGAGCGCCACGAGCACGGTTCCCGCACGCCGCATCGGTCCATTCTAGGCGCCCCGCTGGTAGACTGGCCTCTCCGGAGGCGCGCATGAGGGGTACGGTCGTGGCGATCCACGGCATGTTCTGCGGCGGGTGGGTGTGGGAGCGGTACGTTCCCGTTCTCGAGGCGCGCGGTTTCCGGGTGATCACTCCCACGCTGCGGCATCACGACGCGGCGCCGGGCGACCCGCCGCCGCCGGAGCTCGGCCGGACCGGGATCCTCGACTACGCCACCGACCTCGAGGCGCTGGTCCGGGAGCTCCCCGAGCCGCCGGTGCTCGTCGGGCACTCCATGGGCGGCCTGCTCGCCCTGATCCTCGCCGAGCGCGGCCTCGCCCGCGCCGCCGCCCTCCTCACGCCCGCCTGCCCCGCCGGGATCCTCGCCCTCTCCCCGGCGGTGCTGCGGGCCTTCGCCGGGATCCTCGCCACGCCCGGCTTCTGGCGGCGGCCCGTGCGCCCGGGCTACCGCGCCGCCCGCCACGGGTTCCTGCTGGGGTTCCCCGACGAGCGGTCCCGCCGCGCCGTCCACGAGCGCCTCGTGCACGAGTCCGGCCGGGCGGTGTTCGAGATCGGCCTGTGGCCGCTGGACCGGCGCCGGGCGGCCCGCGTGCGCCTCGACGCGGTGCAGGTCCCCACTCTCGTGGTGGGGGCACGGCGCGACCACGCCACCCCGGCGTTCGCGGTGCGCGCCCTGGCGCGTCGCCTTCCCGCCGCCCGCCACGTGGAGGTAGACATGGCCCACTGGGTCCCCGCCGAGCCCGGGTGGGAGCGGGTGGCCGCCCTCCTCGCCGACTGGCTCGAGCAGGTGTGAGGCGGCCCCGGCGGCTGCGGTACCATGCCGTCGTGGACCTGCACGAGCTGGTGGCGGAGCTGGACGGGCTCCTCGAGGCGGACACGGTGCCCGATCACTGCCCCAACGGGCTCCAGGTCGAGGGCCGGCGGGAGGTGGAGCGGGTGGTGACCGCGGTGTCGGCGTCGCGGGAGCTGTTCGAGCGGGCGGCGGCGATGGAGGCGGACCTGGTGCTGGTCCACCACGGGATCCTCTGGAACTCGGGCGAGGCGCCGCGCATCGTGGGCAGCCTGCGCGAGCGGCTGCGCCTGCTGATCGAGGCCGGGATGTCGCTGGTGGCGTACCACCTGCCGCTCGACCGCCACCTGGAGCTGGGCAACGCGGCCCAGCTCGCGCACCGGCTCGGGCTCGAGCGGCTGGAGCCGTTCGGCGAGCACCGGGGCGTGTCCGTGGGGGTGTGCGGCGTCTTCCGGGAGCCGGTGCCGGTGGAGGAGCTCGAGGGCGCCCTCGAGGCCGCCTGCGGTCGGCCGCCGCAGCTGTTCCCCGGCGACGGCCGCGAGGTCCGCTCGGTGGGGATCGTCACCGGTGCCGCCGAGCGCGAGTACCACCGGGCGGTCGCGGCGGGGCTGGACGCCTTCGTCACCGGCGAGGCCACCGAGTGGGTGCTGCACCAGGCGGCGGAGGACGGGGTCCACTACCTGGCGGCGGGGCACCACGCGACGGAGCGGTTCGGCGTCCGGGCGCTCGGCCGGTGGATCGAGCGCGAGCTCGGCCTCGACGTGACGTTCGTCGATCTTCCCAACCCGGTGTGAGCGTGCGCCCCACCCCCGCAGCGGTGTTCTCGTTCTCGCGGGTGAAGACGTTCGCCCAGTGCCCGCTCCGCTACCGGTACCGGTACGTGGAGGGGCTGGAGGAGGCGTTCACCTCGGTGGAGGCGGCGCTGGGAAAGGCGGTGCACGCCGCGCTCGAGTGGCTGTACGCCGGGCGCGGGGCGGGACGCGAGCCCGGCCCCGGCGAGGCCGTCGCCGCCTTCGACCGCGCCTGGGAGGAGGCGACGGGGCCGCGGGTGGCGGTGGTGCGCGCGGGCGAGACGGCCGCCGCGTACGCCGCCCGCGGCCGGGAGATGGTGGCGCGGTTCGCCGCCGGAGTGTTCGCCCGCGACCGCAGCCGGACGGTGGCGCTGGAGCGGCGGGTCTCGGTCCGCCTCGCGGAGGACGTCGTGTTCACCGGGATCGCCGACCGGATCGGCCGCACCCAGGGCGGACGGCTGTTCGTGGTGGACTACAAGACCGCCGCCTCCGGCGGCGCCTGGCCGGAGCACGAGAACGGCCTCCAGGCCCGCCTCTACGCCGCCGCCCTGCTGGCGGGCCACCCGGAGGAGGACGGCGTCCTCGCCGGCTTCCACTACCTCGCCTCGGGCGAGACCCGCTGGGAGCGCGTCCCCCGGGCGGCCGCGCCCGGGGTGTGGGCGCGCTTCCTGGAGCTCGCCAGGGAGGCGCTGGCCGCCACCGAGTTCCCCGCCCGCCCGGGGGTCCTGTGCGCCTGGTGCGGGTTCAACCACCGCTGCCCCGCGGCCCGGGTGCCGGAGGAGCTGGCCGGAGGGCTCGAGCTCGCCCGGAGGCCCGCCGGAGGGTGACGGGCGCGGCGGGACCGGCCGGCGCCTGGCTGCCCGGCGCACGGCGGCCTCCGTGCGCGGGTGCGGTCTCGTCGCGGGAGGCGCCGCGTCCCCGAGAGTGCGTGCCCGCCCGGCCTCGCGGCGAGGTCGCGCGCGGGACGGCCGCGGCCTCGCCCGGAGGCGCCCGGGAGGGTATCCTGGAGCCGATGGACTTCCGGGCGGTGATGGAGCGTGTGGGTGGGTTCCTCTCCGGGAAACGGTACCCCTGGGCCGTGATCGGCGGGCTGGCGATGGCGGCCTACGGACTGCCGCGGACCACGCTCGATCTCGACCTGGTGACGGTGGCCGCGGCGCAGGAGGAGCTGGTGGCGTTCCTGGAGTCGGCGGGGTACGAGACGCTGCACCGCTCCCCCGGGTACTCGAACCACCTGCACCCCGACGCGGATGCCGGCCGGGTGGATGTCGTGTACGTGCGGGGTGGAACTGCCGACGCGATCTTCGGCCGCGTGCGGCGGATGCCGCTCCGGGGAGGCGGGGAGATGCCGGTGGTGGCGCCGGAGCATCTGGCGGCCATGAAGGCGTTCGCCATGAAGAACGACCCCGCCCGGACGCACGCCGAGCTGGCGGACGTCGCGTTCCTCCTGAGCCTGCCGGAGGTGGACCGGGAGGCGGTGCGGGAGTCGTTCCGGCGGTACGGGCTGGAGGAACATCTTGACGAGATCCTCGCGAGGATCGACCGGGCTTGACCCGGACCGGGACCTCCCCACCGAGGCCGCCGACGTGCGGGCGCTGCGTCGCGCGCGGGCGCGGTGGGATCCGGACCGACCCCTGGACCTCGCTGCCCTCGATGCCGCGAGGCTCCCGGTGAGGGTGGCCCCCCGACGTTCGGTGTTCCCCGACCGGCCCGAGTTCGAGCTGCCCGCGCGGTGCCTCCCGTCCCGCGGCGGTGGCGGTGGGCGGGCGGAGGCGGCACGGCGGGGCGGGAGGTGAGTCGCCGGCGATCGTGTGATGCCCCCGCCGCTCATCCGCGGCCATCTCCGTCGGTGCACGAGGGGCGAGAGGGCGGGGGCTCGAGGGACGCCGGCCCCGTCACACCGCCCTCGCGTCACCGCGATCGGAACGGACTCCCGTGGAGGGTCCTCGCTCCGATCGCTCGACAGCCGGGGCGGTGGGGGTCAGCCTCGTCGGGCGACCAAACCGAGAACGGAGGGACCGCTCACGAACCGGAGATCGTGGCCCGGAGCGGAGTGGGTCGCCCTCGCCGCGGGCAGTTCGGTCGCGGGTCGGGTGCGGGACGCCGCCACCGGCGATCCGGTCCGCGGCGCCCTGGTCACCCTCGTGCCGGCGGATCAGGCGGGCCTGCCCCCGGGGCCCTGGCGGACGCGTCCCGAGCGGCTCCGCCCCCGGCGCACCACCGGTCCGCGGGGGTTCTTCCAGCTCGCCGGCGTCGCGTCGGGGAGCTATCGCCTGCTCGTCACGGCCGATGGCTACGCCCCGCTGGTCCTGGACCGGATCGAGCTCGGTGCGGCCGAGGAGCTCCTCCTCGGCGACGTGGACCTCGTGCGGCCGTTCGAGGTCACCGTCGAGGTGGACCCGCCGGTGCCTCCGGAGGGCCACCTCTGGCGGGTAGAGCTCATCTCGGGGGTCGACCCCGAACCCGGCCTCGCCGGCCGGCTCGCGGCGGAGGCCGATCCGACGGGGCGGGCGGCGCTCACGGGTGTGGTGCCCGGCGAGTACTTCGTGCGCCTCCTCCCGGGCGAGGATGCCCCCCCGGTGCTCACCCGGACGCTGCGGCTCGAGCACGCGGAGACGGTGCGGCTCGAGGTGCCCCTGGTCTGGGTGGAGGGGGTGCTCGAGGTGGACGGCCGGTCCCTCCAGGGCCGCGTCACCCTCCAGGCCTGGGGACGGGTCGGCGATCTCCGCGCCGACGCCGAGGGGCGGTTCCACGGCTGGGTCCCGGACCCCGGCGGCACCACCGTCTCGGTCCGGATCGAGGCCACGGACCCGCCCGTGAGCTGGTGGCTTCCGGTGCCCTGGAGGCCCGGGCGCGACCGGCGCGTCGAGCTCAGCCTCTCGCTGCCCGGCTCCGGGCTCCACGGTACGGTCCTCAACCCCGACGGCACGCCTGCGGCAGGCGCCGAGGTCGTGGCGTGGAGGCGAGGTGGCTTCCGGGCCCGGACCACGGCGGCCGAGGACGGCGCCTACCGCATTCCCGGCCTCGGCGAGGGACGGTGGCGGACGGGCGCGGCCCTGGCCGGGTACGCCTCCCGGCAGCTGGCGGTGGAGGTGTGCCGGGCGTGCCCACCGCGCGAGGTCACGGTGCAGCTTCTCGAGGGCCGTGCCCGGCGGGGGCGGATCATCGGCCCGGAGGGCCCCCTCCCCTTCGCCAGGGTCACCCTCGAGGAGTTCGCCGCGGGCCTCCTCCCGTCGGCCACGACGGATCACGAGGGACGGTTCGAGGTGGTGCTCCACACCGACCCGGCGGCGGTCAACGTGGTGGTGGACTGGACCTTCCCCAATATTTTTGGGATCAGGTCTCAAAGAGTGGAAGTTGGAG
>CAYTTB010000086.1:0-12083 GCA_964440565.1 uncultured Thermoanaerobaculia bacterium | reverse complement strand
CAGCGCGGGCTTCCGCGAAGAAGCCGAGCCCCCTTCGCGTCGGGGGGCGGCCCGGGATCACGGATCCGGAGGCGGCTCGCGTCGGCGACCGCGCCGCCGGCGGGCGGGCCCTGCTATCCTCGTGCTGCGGCCCGTGCGGGGAACCCGGTGCGAATCCGGGGCGGACGCGCCGCTGTGAGGGGGGCCCTCGGGCCTGGGAGGCACGCCACCGGGGCGACCCGGGAAGGCGCCCGGGGCGGCGGGAGCCGTCCCCCCGAGCCAGAAGACCCGCCGGGCCGGGCCCGCCGCCGGGGCGGCGGGGGCCCCCGCGCCCGGGGCCGGAGGTGGCATGATCCGGAGACTCGCGCTCGCCCTTGCCGCCGCGGCGGCCGCCGCGGCGGCCGCCGGCGCCGGTACGCCCGGGCGGGTCGTGTGCCTGGCGCCGGGGCTGTGCGAGACCGTGTTCGCGCTGGGTGCCGGCGACCGGGTGGTGGGGGTGAGCGGGTACGCCGAGTGGCCGCCCGCGGTGCGCCGGCTGCCGCGCCTCGGCGGCCTGTACGACCCCGACCTCGAGCGCCTGGTGGCGCTGGAGCCCGACCTGGTGCTGGTCCCCTCGCCCATGCCCCGGGTGGAGGCGCTGGCGGAGCGGGCCGGGTTCCGGGTGGCGCGGGTGCCCATGGAGGGGGTGGAGGGGACGCTCGCCGGGATCGGCGCCGTGGGCCGGCTGCTGGGCCGGGAGGAGGCCGCGGCGAGGCTGGTCGGGCGGATCCGTGCCGAGCTCGCCGCCCTCGGCCGCGCCGTGCGCGGGGGGCGCCCGGTGCGCGTGCTGGTGGTGGTGGACCGGCCCGGGCCGGGGCTCGCGGGGCTGGTGGCGGCGGGCCCGGGGACGTACCTCGACGAGCTGCTCCGCCTCGTGGGTGGGGTCAACGTGCTCGCCGGCGCGCGGACCCGGTACCCCTCGCCGTCGCTCGAGGCCCTGGCCGCGGATCCCCCGGAGGTGGTGGTGGAGCTGCGTCCGGAGGCGGAGGATCCGGAGACGGCGGTGCGCGGCGCGCGGGCGGCGTGGGCGGCGCTCCTGGGCGCGCGGGCGCCGCGGGTGGCGGTGGTGACCGAGGACGCGGCGGCGGTGCCGGGGCCGCGCCTGCCGGAGGCCGCCCGGGCGCTGGCCGCGGCGCTCGAAGGGGCACGGCGGTGACGCTGGCCGCAGACGGGGTGTGGCTCGCCTACGGCGACGGCAGCGGCCGGCCCGCGCTCGCGGACGTGACCCTGGAGCTCGAGCCCGGGCGCCTCACGGTGGTGGTGGGGCCCAACGGCGCGGGCAAGTCCACGCTGCTCGCGCTGCTTTCCGGCTGGCTCGTCCCCGACCGGGGCGAGGTGACGCTGGAGGGACGGCGGCTTTCCGCGGTGCGGCCGCGGGAGCGGGCGCGGCGGGTGGCCTACCTGCCACAGGAGGTGGCCCCGCTCTACGACCTGCCGGCGGCGGAGGTGGTGGCCGCGGGGCGGTTCCCCCACCACCCGCCGTGGTCGGGGCCGGGACCGGACGACCTCGAGGCGGTGCGGCGGGCGATGGCCGCCACCGACACCGCCCACCTGGCGGCGCGCCGGTTCGGCGCGCTCTCGGGTGGGGAGCGGCAGCGGGTGCTGCTGGCCGCGGTGATCGCCCAGGGGGCGCGCTGGTGGCTGCTGGACGAGCCCACCGCCTCGCTGGACCTGCACCATGCGGTGGGGGTGTTCCGGCTGCTGCGGCAGGCGGCGGCGGCCGGGACCGGGGTGGTGGCGGTCACGCACGACCTCAACCTGGCGGCGCTCCACGCCGACCGGCTGGTGCTCCTGGACGGCGGGAGGGTGGCGCTGGACGGGCCGCCGGAGCGGGTGCTGCGCGACCCCGCGCTGGTGGCGGCGTACGGCCCCGAGCTGGTGGTGGCCGAGCACCCCCGGTCGCGCCGGCCGGTGGTGCTGCCGGCGGCGGGGGAGGGGCCGTGAGGCGTGCCGCGGCCCTGGCGATCCTGGCGGTGCTCGTCGTCCTCCTGGCGGCGGTGACGGTGGGCACGGTGCCGGTGCCGCCGGGGAAGGCGCTGCGCGCCGTGGTGGCCCCGCGGTCGGTGGACCCGGCCACGGCCCGGATCGTGGCCCTGCGCCTGGCTCGAGCGGCCCTGGGCCTGGTGGTGGGGGCGGGCCTGGCGGTGGCGGGGGCGGCGTTCCAGACCCTGCTCGCCAACCCGCTGGCCACCCCGTACACCGTGGGGGTGGCGGCGGCGGGGTCGTTCGGCGCGTTCCTGGCTCTGGCGGTGCCGGCGCTCGCGGTCCTGGGGCCGCTGGGCTCGGCGCCGGCACAGGCGCTGCTGTGGGCGGGTGCGGAGCTCCTCCTCGTGGCGGGGCTCGCCCGCCGCGCGCGCTGGGGACCCACCACCCTGATCCTCGCCGGGGTGACGTGCAGCTTCCTCTTCGGTGCCGGCGTGATGCTGCTCCGGCTGGTGGCCGACCCGTACCGGCTGCACGGGATGGAGCGGTGGCTGCTGGGCAGCCTCGCGGTGGTGGGGGTCCGGCCCGCGGCCGAGGCGGCGGTGCTGGTGGCGCCCGGGGTGGCGGTGCTCCTGGCGCTGGCGCCGGCGCTGGACCAGCTCGCCTTCGGGGAGCGGCTCGCCCACGCACGCGGCGTGCCGGTGACGGTGGTGCGGCCGGCGGTGCTCCTCGCGGGGGCCTGGATCACCGCGGCGTGCGTGGCCCAGGCGGGCCCGGTGGCGTTCGTGGGCCTGGTGGTCCCCCACGGGGTGCGCCGGCTGGCCGGCGCCGCCCACCGCCGCGTGCTGCCGCTCGCGGCGCTCGGGGGCGGGGCGTTCCTGGTCGCCGCGGACACGCTGGCGCGGGCGGTGCCGCTCCTCGGCCGGGGGGCGGAGCTGCCCGTGGGCGCGGTCACGGCGCTGGCGGGCGGACCGGTGTTCCTGGCGCTGCTCGCCCGCCGCCCGTCGGGGCCCCGCCCCGGCTGAGGCGCCGGTGCCGCCCGGGCGCGCGCGAGCGCGTACAATCGTGCGGCCCGGGACCCCGGGCGTGGAGGCTCCATGGCCCACCGGCTCGACGCGATCCTGGCGCCCCGCTCCGTGGCGGTGATCGGCGCGTCCACGAAGCGCGTCTCCCTCGGCTACAGGGTGCTCGACAACCTGCTCCGCTCCGGGTACACCGGCGCGGTGTTCCCCGTGAACCCGCGCGCGCGGGCGGTGCACGGGGTACCGGCGTACCGCTCGGTGGCGGAGGTGCCGGAGGCGCCCGACATGGCCCTGGTCATCGTGCCGCGCGAGGCGGCGCTGCCGGCCTGCCGCGAGGCGCTGGCGCGCGGGGCGCGGTCGCTGGTGGTGGTCACCGCCGGGTTCCGGGAGGTGGACGACGAGGGCGCCAGGCTCGAGGAGGAGCTCGTCCGCCTGGCGCGCGGGGCCGGGGTGCCGCTGCTCGGCCCCAACTGCATGGGGGTCATCAACACCGACCCGGAGCTCTCCATGGATGCGTCGTTCTCGCCCGTGCCCGCGCTGCCCGGCTCCCTCGCCTTCGCCTCCCAGTCGGGGGCGCTGGGGGTGGCGGTGCTCGACGCGGCGCGCGGCCGGGGCCTCGGCTTCGGGCGGTTCGTGTCGCTGGGCAACGCGGCGGACGTGGGTGCCGCCGATCTCCTCGAGCGCTGGGCCACCGACGATGCGGTCCGCCAGGTGGCGCTCTACCTCGAGACGGTGCCCGAGCCCGCGCGGTTCCTCGCCGCGGCCCGCGAGCTCGCGGCGGTCAAGCCGCTCCTGGTGCTCAAGTCCGGGCGCTCCGAGGCGGGCGCCCGCGCCGCCTCCTCGCACACCGGCGCCCTGGCGGCGGCGGATGCGCTGGTCGATGGCCTGCTCCGCCAGGCCGGCGCCGCCCGGTGCGGCACCGTGGACGAGCTCCTCGACCTCGCGCTCGCGCTCGACCGCTGCCCGCGCCCGGCGGGGCCCAGGGTGGCGGTGCTCACCAACGCCGGCGGTCCCGGGATCCTCGCCACCGACGCCCTCGCCGCCGAGGGGCTCGAGCTGCCCGAGCTCCCGGAGGGCCTCCAGCGCCGGCTCCGGGAACGCCTCCCGCGCGAGGCCGCGGTCCGCAACCCGGTGGACATGATCGCCTCGGCCGGCCCCGAGGAGTACCGCGACTGCCTCCGCCTGCTCCTCGGGGAGGAGCGGGTGGACGCGGTGCTGGTGGTGGTGGTGACGCCGGTGCTCTACGACCACCTGGCGGTGCTCGAGGGGATCGAGGCCGCCGCCGGCGGGGCGGCCAAGCCGGTGCTGGTGGCGTTCATGACCGGGGAGGGGTTCTTCCACGAGCTCGCCGCCCGTGGCACCCCGCTGCCCGTCTACCGGACGCCCGAGCCCGCCGCCCGGGCGCTCGGGCGGATGGTGCGTCTCGCCCCCCCGCTTCGGGAGGAGCCAGTCCGCGTCGAGCTCCCCGCCGCGGTCGCCCCGCCGCGCCCCGGCGCCGGCTGGCTCGACCCGGCCGCCACCTTCGATCTGCTCGAGCGCGCCGGCGTCCCCGTGGCCCGCTGGCGCTGGATCCCCGAGGACGGTGACCTGCCCGCCGCCGCCGCCGAGGTGGGCTACCCGGTGGCGCTCAAGGCCACCGGCGACGCGCTCCTCCACAAGACCGAGCACGGCGCGGTGGCGCTGGGGCTCGACGGGCCCGACGCGCTCGTCGGCGCCGCCCGCGCGATGCGGGAGCGGCTCGCCGGTGCGGGGATCCGGCCCGAGGGGTGGCTGGTGCAGGAGATGGTCTCCGGCGGGCGGGAGGTGATCGTGGGCGCGGTGCGGGATCCCGCCCTCGGCCCCATGGTGATGGCCGGGGTCGGCGGGATCGCCGTGGAGGTGTTCCGGGACGTGGCGTTCCGCCGCGCGCCGGTGCCGGAGGCCGAGGCCCGGCGGATGCTCGGCGAGCTCCGGGGGGCGTCCCTCCTGGGGCCGTTCCGGGGCAGGCCGGCGGTGGACCTCGACGCCCTCGCCGGCGTCGTGGCCCGGATCGCTGCCCTCGCCGCCGCCGAGCCGCGTCTTCTCGAGCTCGACGCCAACCCGGTGATGGCGCTGCCGGACCGCGCCGTGGTGGTGGACGCCCGGATCCGGTTCGGTGAGGCCGGCTGATCAGCGGCGGCGGGAGGCGACCAGCTCGCGGTAGAGGCGTTCCAGGCGGTCGAGGCGGGCGCGGGTGGAGAACCGCTCCACCACCCGGCGACGGGCAGCGGCGCCGAGGCGGGCGCGCAGCGCCGGGTCGGCCAGGAGACGGTCCAGCGCCCGGGCCAGCGCCCGGGTGTCGAGCGGCGGCACCAGCAGTCCCACCTCGCCGTCCACCACCAGCTCGCGGTTGCCGGCGCAGTCGGTGGCCACCACCGCCCGGGCCATGGCCATGGCCTCGCGGACCGTGCCGGTGATCCCGGTGCCGGCCCAGGAGGCGTCCACCACCACGTCGCACGCCCCCAGCACCTCCGGCATGTCGCGCCGGTAGGGGAGGGTGAGCACCCGCTCCGGGATCCCGGCCCCCCGCGCCGCCGCGAGCACCTTCTCCCGCTCGCTCTCGGGCTCGCACCCCACGAGGACCAGACGCGCCCCGGGATACCTCGGCGCCACCCCGGCGAACGCCACCACCAGCTCCCGCCACCCCTTCCAGTCGCGCACCGAGACCTGGCCAACGAGGAGCGCGTCCGGGGGAAGGCCCAGTTCCTGCCGCACCGCTGCCGTGTCCACCCGCCCGGGATCGAACCGGTCGGTGTCGGTCCCGGCGTGGACGGTCACCACCCGCTCCGGCCGCACCCCGCCGGTGCGGATCACCACCTCGCGGATCGCCTCGGCCACGCACACCACCGCGCCCACCCGCGGGTGGCGGTACTTCCACCGGTTGAGGAGGTCGAGGGGGAACGAGACCCCACGGTTGACCACGAGCACCGGCAGCCGACCCATCCCCGCCGCCGCGAGCAGCGCCACCGCGTGGGACCGGCCCTTGTGGACGTGGATGACCTCGGCACCGAGCCGGCGAAGCTCCCGCCGCAGCCGCCGGGCCGACCCCAGGTCCGCCGGATGGGCGAGGGCGAGCGGCAGGAACTCCACCCCCGCTCCGGCGCAGGCGGCCTCGAGGTCGCCCCCGGGGCGGCTCGCCACCGTCACCCGGTGGCCGCGCGCGGCCAGCCCCCGCGCGGCCTCCATCATCTGGACCACCGACCCGGTGGTGAGCCGGTTCTTCTCGAGGACGTGGACGATGGAGAGCGGTGCCGCCATCGCCGCGCAGTCTACACGAGGGTGTCCGGGATCAGCGGGCCCGGTGCGGCCCGCTCACCCACGGCAGGGGGCGGGGAGCGATCCAGGGCCGCACGTTGTCGGTCGCCGAGCGCGGGGCCCAGAGGACCCCGGCGCGGCGGTCCCCGGGGAGGCGGTGGCCCCAGGCGGTGACCGCCGCCCACGCCAGGACCGCCACCGCCATCGCGGCCACGTGCGCCCCCCAGGCGGGCGGGCGGTACCGGCCGGGAAGGCGCGGCGGGAACCCGCTCCACGCCAGGGCGAGGGCGACCAGGACCGGCGCGGCCGCGCCCACGAGCGCGGCCCAGGGGGTCCGCCCCGAGGCGAGGTGCACCGCGGCGAGCCACCCCGCGGCCGGGATCGCCAGGTGGGCCAGCACCGTCCCCACCCGGTGGGCGCGCGGCGGCTCGGGCCGCGCCTCGCGGAGGAGGGCGAGCAGCCGCAGCGCGGGGACCGCGGCCAGCGCCGCGGCCGCCGTCGGCGCGAGCCAGACCAGCTCGGGAGGTAGGCGGCGGAGGTGGAGGAACCGGGCGAGATGCCCGTCCACCGGGTCCAGCATCGGCTCCACCGCGAGGCCGACGAGGAGCGCCGCCCACGCCACCTGGAGGACGGCCAGCTCGGCCGCGAGCGAGCGGCGGCGTGGCACGAGCGGCAGCGCGAGGGCGGCCACGGCGGCGGGGAGGAGGAGCGAGCCGAGCCAGTACGGCCAGGCGCGGGGCAGCGAGGCGAACCGGAGGCCGGGCTCCACCACCAGCGCCCATACCTGACGGTCGAGGGGGAGGGAGAGGCCGATCCAGCGGCAGCCGCCGGCCAGCGCCCCCAGCCCCTGGCCGCCCGCCGCGATCACGAGGGCCAGCGGGTAGGCCCCCGCGGCCAGCAGCAGCGAGAGCGTAACCGCCCGCGGCCGCAGCAGATCGAGATCGCGTCGCACCGCGCCATGCTACCATGCGCCGGTGCGGCACCGTGGCCTCGTTCTCGCCGTCGCGCTGCTCGCCGCGGGGCCCGCGGCCCCGCAGGCGCTGGACCTGGCGCCGCTTCCGGGCGGTGGCCGGGTGATCACGGTGACCCTGCCGCTGGCCGACGCGGTGAGCGTGGCGTGGATCGGCGGCGACGGCGAGGTGCACGACCGCGTGGCCCCGGCGGTGGCCGGGCTCGCCGCCCTGGAGGCGACCCTGCGCTCGGGCGAACGGGTGCCGGCGGTGGTGGCGGTGACCGGTCCGCTCCGTCCGGACGAGGTGCGCCGCCTGGCCGGCTCGGTGGCGGGGGGGAGGCCGGTGGCCCCGCCGCCGCGGAGGGAGGCACCCCCGCTGGCGGAGGGCGGCACCGAGCGGCGCCTGGGCCCCCCGGGGGCGGCGGCCACGGTCCGGCTCGAGCTGCCGCTGCCCCCGGCTGGCGATCCCCTCCGGCCGGCGGCGGAGGTGCTGGCGGAGCTGCTGCCGTCCGCGCTGGGGGAGGCGCTGCCGCCGGTGCGGGTGCGGCGCGGCGGGGAGCGCGTGGTCCTCGAGCTCGCCACCGAGCCGGAGCTGGCCGGAATGCACCTCGACCGGCTGCGCCTGGAGCTGGGCCGCATCGCCGCGAGCCCCCCGTTCGAGGCGGAGGCGGTGGCGGCCACCGCCTCCGCCCTCGCGGCGGCGCGGACGGCGGAGCTGGAGCGCCACCCCGACGGGGCGCGCCTCCTGGTGCGCGCGTGGCTCGCGGGTGGCGACGCCGCCGTTCGCCAGGCGCTGTACGGGTTCGGCGCGGTGGACGCGGGGCGGGTCGCGGAGGCCGCGCGCCGGTGGCTCGCCGTCCACCCCGGGGCGGCGGAGCTCAGGCTGCCGCCGCGGGCGCTCAACCCGCGGTTCGCCACCGCCCCTCGCCTGGAGACGCTGCCGGGCGGGACGGTGGTGGCGGTGCTGGAGCGCCCCACCGCGGCCCTCGCGGCGGTGTGCCTGCGGCCCGCGCTGGTGCCCGACCCGGGCGGGGAGCGGACGGCCACGGTGCTGGCCCGGATGGCCGCGGCGCTGCGCGAGGGGACGCCGCGGCCGGCGGTGGTGCGGGTGGAGCACGATCCCCCGCACCTCGAGCTCGAGGGCCCGCCCGACCGGTACGCGGAGCTGCTGGAGGCGCTCGCCGGGGCGCTCGCGCGGGTGGCCGGGGACACCACCCCGGTCCCGGAGCCGGAGGACGCCCGGGGGCGGGCGCTCGGGCTCCTGGCGGTGCTGCTGGGCTCCGCGACGCCGGGGCCGCTGGAGCCGGCCCGGCTGCTGGCCCCGGCCAACCGGGTGGTGGGGGTGGTGGCGCCCGACGCCGAGGCCGCGCTGGAGGCCGCGGTGAAACTGCTGGCGGTGGAGGAAGGGGCGGGGCCGGCGGGACCCACCTCGGCGGAGATCCCGGTCGAGCCGCGGCGCCGGGTGGCGGTGAGCGGGGAGCGCTCGGCGCTCGCGGTGGCCCTCGGGGGGGAGGGGCCGCCGGACGATCCCGCGCTGGCGGTGGCGGCGGGGCTGGTGGCCTCGCGGCTCGCGGAGGCGGGGCTTCCGGCCACGCTGGTGTCGGCCTCCACGCCGGGCGGCGCGGTCCCGGTGCTGGTGGTGGAGGGCGAGGGGGAGCTCCCGGACCTGGAGGCGGCGGTGACGGCGGCGTGGGCGGAGGCGGTGCGGCCGCCGGAGGCGGCGGAGCTGGAGCCGGTCCGGCGCCGGGTGGCGGCGGCGGAGGCGGTGCGGTGGAGCGGCTCCGCCGGGCGCGCGGCGCTGGCGGCGGCGGTGGCGGCGGGCGAGCGGTCCTGGACGGCGCCGGAGCGGCGGGCGATGGAGGTGCTGGGGGTCGAGCCCGGGGCGGTGAGCGCCCACCTCGCCCGGTGGCGCGAGCTGGGCTCGCTCCCCACGACGGGGGCCGGGCCGCTCCCCGTCAGTTCGTTGCCCCTTCCACCTGGCCCATGATGGGCGCCACCCGCGCCCGCACCTGGCCCGGGGCGACCGGGATCCCGAGGTCGGCGAGGCGGCGGGCCACGAGCTGGGACACCGTCTCGGCCACGATGCGCTCCCGCTCGCGGTGGACGAGCGGCCGTGTCTGGCGGAGCTCGCCGTCCACGAACACCGCGACCTGGCTGGAGCCGCGCAGGTAGACCACGGGAACGCGGGCCAGCGCCTCCTCCCGGTCGAGGTGGGCGAGCAGGGTGAGGAAGAGGAACTTCGGGACGATCTGGTCCACGACCACCGCGGCGACCTCGCCGCCGGCGTCCAGGTGCCGCCGGAGCGCCGAGAGGAACCGGTAGGTGTCGCGGTGGAGGTGGACCTCCACCTCGCGGCGCAGGCTCCAGTCGAGGATCGGGTCGGTGTCCGCGTCGCTGAGCACGAACACAGCGGGGCGAAGCGGATCGGAGGGGGTCTCCTCGTCCACCGCCACCTCGATGCCGTTGGGAGCGGGGGTGCGCCGTGGTACCTTGGGCGCCGGGCGTTCCGGCTCCCGCGCCGCCGCCCCGCGACGCTGGCGGATCAGGTCGAGGATCTTCATCGCAGCCTCCGCCCGGAAGTACCATCAGGAGGGGGACGTGATACAGGACGTGACGCGGCAGCTCGCCTACCTCACCAAGGGGTGTGTGGACGTGATCCCGGCGGACGAGCTCCGGGCGAAGCTCGAGCGGTCGCTGGCGACGGGCCGGCCGCTCACCGTGAAGGTGGGGTTCGACCCGTCCGCGCCCGACCTGCACCTGGGCCACACGGTGGTGATCCGCAAGATGCGGCACTTCCAGCAGCTCGGCCACAGGGTGGTCTTTCTCATCGGGGACTTCACGGGGATGATCGGCGATCCCTCGGGCAAGAAGGCGACGCGGCCGCAGCTTTCTCCCGAGCAGATCCAGGCCAACGCCCGCACCTACGAGCGCCAGATCTTCAAGCTGCTGGACCCCGAGCGCACCGTGATCGAGTTCAACTCGAGGTGGCTGGGGGCGCTCTCCTCGGCCGACTGGATCCGGCTGGCGGCGAAGGTGACGGTGGCGCAGATGCTGGAACGCGACGACTTCCGCAAGCGGTTCGAATCCGGTCAGCCCATCGCGCTGCACGAGTTCCTGTACCCGCTGGCGCAGGGGTACGACTCGGTGGCGCTCTCCTGCGACGTGGAGCTCGGGGGCACGGACCAGCTGTTCAACCTCCTGGTGGGCCGCCAGCTGATGCGGGACTTCGGGCTCGAGCCCCAGGTGGTGATGACCCTCCCCCTGCTCGAGGGGCTCGACGGCCACGAGAAGATGTCGAAGTCCCTGGGCAATTACGTGGCGGTGGAGGACCCGCCGGGGGAGATGTTCGGCAAGCTCATGTCCATCTCCGACGAGCTGATGTGGCGCTACTGGCTGCTGCTCACCGACCGCACCGAGGAGGAGATCGAGCGGATGCGGGAGGAGGTGGCCGCGGGGCGGCGCCACCCCATGGAGGTCAAGAAGGAGCTCGCCGCCACCATCACCGCGGAGCTCCACTCCCCCGAGGCCGCGGCCGCGGCGCGGGAGGAGTTCGAGCGCGTGTTCTCGCGCCGCGAGGACCCGTCCGAGATCCCCGAGGTGGCGGTGGCCGCCGAGGGGCGGCGGATCCTCCTCTCCAAGCTGCTGGTGGAGGCTGGGCTGGCCGGCTCCAACTCCGAGGCGCGGCGGCTCATCGTCCAGGGGGGCGTGCGCGTGGAGGGGGAGCGGATCGTGGATCCCAAGGCGGAGATCGAGCTCTCCCCGGAGCGCGCGGTGCTGGTCCGCGCCGGCAGGCGCCGGTTCGCGCGGGTGCGCGCCGCCGCCCGATGATCCAGATCGAGGTCCCCGCCGGCCGCGGGCCGTACCCCGTCCTGGTGGGCCCGGGCGCGCTGGCGGAGCTCGCCCGGCGGCTCGCGGGCCGCCGGGTGACGGTGGTGAGCGACGCCACCGTGGGCCCGCTGTACGCGCGCGAGGTGGCGGCGGCGCTGGGCGCCGCGCCGCCGCTCGAGCTCCCGGTGGGCGAGGAGCACAAGCGGTGGCCGGCGGTGGAGGCGGTGTGCCGGCGGGCGCTGGCCGACGGGCTGGGCCGCGCGGACATGATCGTGGCGGTGGGCGGCGGGGTGGTCACCGACATCGCGGGGTTCGCGGCGGCGGTGTACATGCGGGGGGTGGGGTGGGCGGCGGCGCCCACCACCCTGCTCGCCATGGTGGACGCCTCCGTGGGCGGGAAGACGGGGGTGGACCTCGAGGAGGGGAAGAACCTGGTGGGGGCATTCTGGCCCCCGCGCCTGGTGGCGGCCGACCCGGACGTCCTGGCCACGCTCCCCGTGCGGCAGATCGCGGCCGGGCTCGCCGAGGTGGTGAAGGCGGCGTGGATCGGCGACCGCGGCCTGCTGCGCGAGCTCCCGGCGGCGCCCGTGCCGGACGCCCTCGACCCGGAGGGCTGGGCGCGGCTGGTGGCGCGAGCGGTGCGGGTGAAGGTGGACGTCGTGGCCGCCGACGAGCTCGAGGCCGGCCCGCGCCGGGCGCTCAACCTCGGCCACACCGTGGGGCACGCCCTGGAGGCGGCCTCGGGGTACCGGCTCCTCCACGGCGAGGCGGTGGCGTGGGGGATGGTGGCGGAGGCGCGCATCGCCCGCCGGCGGGGGATCCTGGGCGCGGCGGCGTACCGGGAGCTCCTGGCCGCCGTGCGCCGGCTCGCCCCGCCCCCGCTCGGGGAGATCGAGCCCGAGGCGGTGCTGCGCTTCCTCCACCGCGACAAGAAGCGCGACGCCGGGGGCGTCGCCTGGGCCCTCCCCGCCGACCACGGCGTCCGCCTCGGCGAGCGGGTGAGCGAGCGCGAGGTGCTCGCCGCCCTCGCCGGCCTCGAGGCGGAGCTGCCCCGCTGAGCCCCGCGC
>CAYTTB010000085.1:0-12530 GCA_964440565.1 uncultured Thermoanaerobaculia bacterium | reverse complement strand
GTGGAGCCCCGCGGCGTCTCGCCGTCCCGGTAGCGGGGTCGGCCGGGCGGGGTCCGGCGTGCTATCCTTCGCTCCCGTCCGGGAGGTCGCGGTTGGACCTGCAGACGCTCATCCTGAAGCTGCTCGCGTACTGGGGCGAGCAGGGGTGCATCCTCCAGCAGCCCCTCGACCTGGAGGTGGGGGCGGGGACGATGCACCCCGAGACGTTCCTCAGGGTGCTGGGGCCGGAGCCGTACCGGGTGGCGTACGTGCAGCCGTCCCGGCGGCCCGCCGACGCGCGCTACGGCGAGAACCCGTTCCGCCTGGGCAAGCACCTGCAGCTGCAGGTGATCCTCAAGCCCTCGCCGGACGACGTGCAGGAGCTGTACCTGCGTTCGCTCGAGGCGCTGGGAATCGACCGGA
Source organism: uncultured Thermoanaerobaculia bacterium (assembly GCA_964440565.1). Classification (GTDB taxonomy): domain Bacteria; phylum Acidobacteriota; class Thermoanaerobaculia; order Thermoanaerobaculales; family Sulfomarinibacteraceae; genus CAYTTB01. Next base: position 12,128 of record CAYTTB010000085.1, on the reverse strand, counting down.
CGGTGCACGACGTCCGGTTCGAGGAGGACAACTGGGAGTCGCCGACCCTCGGGGCGTGGGGCGTCGGATGGCAGGTGCTGCTGGACGGGATGGAGATCACCCAGTTCACCTACTTCCAGCAGGCCGGCGGGGTGGACCTCCGCCCCATCTCGGCCGAGCTCACCTACGGCCTCGAGCGGATCGCCATGTTCCTGCAGCGCCGGGACTCCATCTACGACATCGAGTGGGGCGGGGGGGTCCGGTACGGCCAGGTGCGCCTGGACGAGGAGCGCGAGGCGTCGGTGTACGGGTTCGAGGTGGCGGACGTGGAGATGCTGTGGCGCCACTTCGAGGACTGGGAGCGCGAGGCGGGGCGGTGCCTGGAGCACGAGCCGCCGCTGGTGCTGCCGGCGCTGGAGGCGACCCTCAAGACCTCGCACCTGTTCAACCTCCTGGACGCCCGTGGGGCGATCTCGGTGACGGAGCGGGTGGGGCTCATCGCCCGCGTCCGCCGCAACGCGGTGCGGGTGGCCCGGGCCTACCTCGAGCAGCGCGAGGCGGCGGGGTTCCCGCTCGGAGACGCGCTCGCCGGGGAGGTGGGGTGATGGCGCGCCTGCTCCTCGAGCTGCTCACCGAGGAGATCCCCGCGGCGGCGCTTCCCGGTGCCCGCGCCCAGCTCGAGGAAGGGTTCCGGCACGGGCTGGCCGAGGCGGGGTTCGAGGGGTTCCGGGTGCGGGCGCTCTCCACCGCCCGCCGGCTGGCGGTGGTGGTGGAGGGGCTCCCCGGGCGCCAGCCGGACCGCACCGAGACCGTCACCGGGCCGCCGGTGCGGGTGGCGTTCGCGGAGGACGGCACGCCCACCAGGGCGGCGGAGGGGTTCGCGCGCAAGGTGGGGGTGCCGGTGGAGCGGCTCGAGCGGGTGACCACGGACCGGGGCGAGTACGTCGCGGCCACGCTCCACCGGCCCGGGCGGCCCACCGCCGAGGTGGTGGCGGAGATCGCGGCTCGCGTGGTGCCGGCGCTCCGCTTTCCCAAGATGATGCGGTGGGGGCTTGGGCGGTGGGAGTTCGGCCGGCCCGTCCACGGGGTGGTGGCGCTGCTCGACGCGGAGGTGGTGCCGCTCGAGCTGTTCGGCCACGCCGGGGGCCGCGCCACGGCGGGCCACCGCGTGGTGGCGCCGGGGCCGGTGGAGCTCCCCGACGCCGCCGCCTACGAGGCGGCGCTCGCGGCGGCGGGGGTGGTGGTGGACCCGGCGGCGCGCCGGGAGCGACTCGAGGCGAGGGCCGCCGAGCTGGCCGCCGAGGTGGGGTGCCGCGTCCACCCCGACCCCGCGCTGGTGGCGGAGCACGTGGAGCTCGTGGAGCACCCTGGCCTCGTCCGCGGCCGGCTCGAGGAGCGGTTCCTGGACCTGCCCCGTGAGGTCGTGGTCACGACGCTCCGCCACCACCAGAAGTGCCTGGTGCTGGAGCGGGAGGACGGCGAGCTCGCGCCGTACTTCCTGGCCGTGATCGACCGGCCCGACGACCCCGAGGGGCTCATCGTCCAGGGGAACGAGTGGGTGATCGGGGCGCGCCTCGCGGACGCCGCGTTCTTCTTCGCCGAGGACCGCAGGCGGCGGCTCGAGGAGCTGGTGCCGGAGCTGGCCCGCCTCGAGTTCCACCGGCGGCTCGGCTCGGTGGCGGAGAAGGCGGAGCGGGTGGGGCGGCTGGCGGCGGCGCTGGCCACGGCGGTGGGGCTCGGCCTCGACCCCGGGCTCGTGGCGCGCGCCGCCCGCCTGGTCAAGGCCGACCTGCTCACCCACATGGTGGGGGAGTTCCCGGAGCTCCAGGGGGTGATGGGCGGCCACTACCTGCGCCTCGAGGGCGAACCCGAGGCGGTGTGGACGGCGGCCCGCGATCACTACCTGCCGGTGGGTTTCGAGGGCGAGCTGCCGGCGTCGGACCTGGGGCGGGTGCTGGCGGCGGCGGACCGGCTGGACACGCTGGCCGGGCTGTTCGGCGTGGGCGAGGTGCCCTCGGGCTCGCGGGACCCGTTCGGGCTGCGGAGGGCGGCCCAGGCGCTGGTGCGGATCGTGGCGGAGAGCGGGTGGCGGGTGGATCTGTCGGAGCTCGTCCGGCGGGCGGTGGCGGGGTACGGGGAGCGGCTCGCCGGGCCGCCGGAGGAGGTCGCGCGGCGGGTGGGGGGGTTCATCGCCGACCGGGTGCGACGCTACCTCACCGATCTCGTGGGTGTGGCCGGCGACACCGCCTACGCGGCGATGGCCGCCGGCTGGGACGACCTGCCGGGGGTGGTGGCCCGCTCGCGGGCGCTCGAGGCGGCACGACGTCGGCCCGGGTTCAGGAGCCTGGCGCTGGCGTACAAGCGCGTGCGCAACATCGTCGGGGAGGCGGCCCCGGGGGAGCCGGAGGAGGCGTGGCTCTCGGAGCCCGCGGAGCGAGAGCTCCACGAGGCGCTGATCCGTCTCCGCGGGCGGCTCGACGAGCTCGTCCCCGCCGGGAAGCTGGAGGCGGCGTTCGCCGAGCTCGCGGCGGTGGCGCCGGTGCTGGACCGGTTCTTCGACGAGGTGCTGGTGATGGCCGAGGACGAGCGCGTCCGTACCAACCGGATCGCCCTGCTCGCGGCGCTGGGGCGCGAGCTGGGACGGCTCGCGGATCTCTCCAGGCTGCAGGTGGAGGGAGGCTGAAATGAGCGGAGCCAAGTACGTCTACCTGTTCGGGGGCGGCACCGCCGAGGGCAACGCGGGGATGAAGGAGCTGCTCGGCGGCAAGGGGGCCAACCTCGCCGAGATGGCCTCGCTGGGGTTGCCGGTCCCGGCCGGCTTCACCATCACCACCGAGGTGTGCACCCACTTCATGCACCACGACGGGGCGTACCCGCCGGGGCTCGAGGAGCAGGTGGACGCGGCGCTCGCGCGGGTCGAGGAGATCATGGGGGCGCGCTTCGGCGACCCGGAGAACCCGCTCCTGGTCTCGGTGCGCTCGGGCGCCAGGCAGTCCATGCCCGGGATGATGGAGACCGTGCTCAACGTGGGGCTGTGCCCGGCCACGATACCGGGCCTCGCCGCCCGGACCGGCAACCGGCGGTTCGTCTACGACGCCTACCGCCGGCTCGTCATGATGTACGCCGACGTGGTGATGGAGAAGGCGGCGGGGATCGAGCCGGAGGATGGACGCGGGATCCGCCAGCAGCTCGACGCGATGCTCGAGGAGGTGAAGCGCGAGAGGGGGTACGCCTCCGACACCGAGCTCACCGCCGAGGAGCTCGAGGAGCTCTCGGAGCGGTTCAAGGAGAGGGTGCGCGAGGTGCTGGGGCGTCCGTTCCCGGACGACCCCAGGGAGCAGCTCTGGGGCGCCATCGCGGCGGTGTTCCGCTCCTGGAACGGCAGGCGGGCGGTGGCCTACCGGCGGATCGAGGGGATCCCCGACGACTGGGGGACCGCGGTGAACGTCCAGGCGATGGTGTTCGGCAACATGGGCTCGAACTCCGCCACCGGCGTCGCCTTCACGCGCGATCCGGCCACGGGCGAGAACCGGTTCTACGGTGAGTGGCTCCCCGACGCGCAGGGCGAGGACGTGGTGGCCGGGATCCGCACCCCCAACCCGCTCAACGAGGAGAGCAAGAACGAGCAGAACCGGCACCTGCCCACCCTCGAGGAGGCGATGCCGGAGGTGTACCGGCAGCTGGTGGAGATCCGGGGCACGCTCGAGCGCCACTACCGCGACATGCAGGACATCGAGTTCACGATCCAGGAGGGGCGGCTGTGGATGCTCCAGACCCGGACCGGGAAGCGGACCGGGACGGCGGCCCTCAACATGGCGATGGACATGCTCGCCGAGGGGCTCATCGACGAGGCCACCGCGGTGCTCAGGGTACGCCCGGACCAGCTGGACGAGCTGCTCCACCCGCTGGTGGATCCCGAGGCCGAACGGCGTCACGCGCCCATCGCCAGGGGTCTGCCCGCCGGGCCGGGCGGTGCCGTGGGGCGGATCGTGTTCACCGCCGACGACGCGGTGCGGTGGGCCGCCGACGGGGAGCGCGTGATCCTGGTGCGCGAGGAGACCAACCCCGAGGACGTGGAGGGGATGCGCGCCGCGGCGGGGATCCTCACCGCCCGGGGTGGGATGACCTCGCACGCGGCGCTGGTGGCGCGCGGCTGGGGCAAGTGCTGCGTGGTGGGCGCCGGCGGGCTCGAGATCGACCTCGAGGCGCGCACCCTGCGCGCCGGCGACACGGTGCTCCGCGAGGGCGACGTCGTGACGCTGAACGGCACCCGCGGGCTCGTCTACGTGGGCGAGCTGCCCATGATCGACGCCACCGAGAACCCCCGCTTCAGGGAGTTCATGGCGCTGGCCGACCGCTTCCGCACGCTCGGGGTGCGCACCAACGCGGACACCCCCGAGGACGCCAGGACCGCGCTCGAGTTCGGCGCCGAGGGGATCGGCCTGTTCCGTACCGAGCACATGTTCTACGGGGCGGGATCGGAGGAGCCGCTGTTCCTGCTCCGGAAGGTGATCGTGGCCCAGGACGAGGCGGAGCGCCGTGCCGCCCTCGAGGAGCTCTACCCCCACGTCAAGCGCGACATCAAGGCGACGCTCGAGGTGATGGCGCCGCGGCCCGTGACCATCCGGCTCCTCGACCCGCCCCTGCACGAGTTCGTCCCCCACGGACGGGAGGAGCGGGAGCGGCTGGCGGAGGCCCTGGGGATCACGGTGGAGGCGCTCGATCGGCGGGCCGACGAGCTCGCGGAGGCCAACCCCATGATGGGCCACCGCGGGGTGCGCCTGGGCGTGACCTTCCCCGAGGTGTCCGAGATGCAGTTCCGGGCCATCCTCGAGGCGGCGGCCGAGCTGGCGCAGGAGGGCAAGCGGGTCCGGCCCGAGATCATGATCCCGGTGGTGGCGCTCTCCCGCGAGCTCGAGCTGCAGCTGGAGCTGCTGCGCGCGGTCCACGACGAGGTGGCGGCGCGGTACGGTGTGGAGCGCATCGAGCACCTGTTCGGGACCATGATCGAGATCCCGCGCGCCTGCCTCACCGCGGACGAGCTCGCCCGCGTGGCCGAGTTCTTCTCCTTCGGCACCAACGACCTCACCCAGATGACCTTCGCCTTCTCGCGCGACGACATCGGCGGCTTCGTGCCCGACTACCTGGAGCGTGGGGTCCTCGCCGCCGATCCGTTCCAGGTCCTGGACCGGGAGGGGGTGGGTCAGCTGGTGCGGATCGGGATCGAGCGGGGCCGGAGCGCACGTCCGGGCCTCAAGGTCGGGATCTGCGGCGAGCACGGCGGCGAGCCCAGCTCGGTGGAGTTCTGCCACCTGGTGGGGATGGACTACGTGAGCTGCTCGCCGTACCGCGTGCCCATCGCGCGGCTCGCGGCGGCGCAGGCCGCGATCCGGCACCCGCGGCGGGAGGAGTGAGATGGCACGGTTCGCCGTCATCGGCCTGGGTCGGTTCGGCTCGACGCTGGTCCGGCGTCTCTACGAGCTGGGCCACGAGGTGCTGGCGCTCGACATCGAGCCGGAGCTGGTGCAGGCGATCAAGGACGACTGCACCCAGGCGGTGATCGCCGATGCGCGCGACAAGACCCAGCTCAAGGGGCTCGGGCTCAAGGACGTGGACTGGGCGGTGGTGTCGGTGGGCGAGCACCTCGAGGCCTCCACCCTCGCCTGCTTCTACCTCAAGGAGATGGACGTGCGGGTCATGGCCCGCGCGGTCTCCGCCGACCACGGGAAGATCCTGGAGGCGCTCGGGGTGGACGAGGTGATCTACCCGGAGCGCGACATGGCGCTCAGGCTCGCCGACCGGCTGAGCCATCCCAACCTGCTGGACTACGTCGCGCTGGGGCCGGACTACTCGGTGATGGAGGTGGCGGTGCCGGCCTCCTTCATCGGCAAGAGCCTCCAGGAGCTCCAGATCCGCAACCGGTACCGGATCCAGGTGGTGGCCATCCGCGACGCCCTCACCGACACCCTGAACCTCGTCCCGCACGGCGGCGACGTGCTGAAGGACTCCGACGTGCTCGTGGTCCTGGGCTCCCGCGAGGATCTCGAGAAGTTCCGCGAGGTGAAGTGAGTGACCGGGCGGCGGGGGCTCCTGTTCATCGTCTCCTCGCCCTCCGGCGGTGGCAAGACCACGCTCATCCGCCACACCATGGAGCGGCTCGAGCGCCGGGGGATCCGGACCCACTTCTCGGTCTCCCACACCACGCGCCCGCCGCGGCCGGCGGAGGTCGAGGGCCGGGACTACCACTTCGTGGACCGGGAGACCTTCCAGCGCATGGTCCGCGCGGGGGCGTTCCTGGAGTGGGCCGAGTACGCCGGGCACCTCTACGGCACCTCGCGCCGCGAGGTGGAGGGGCGCCTCGAGGCCGGCATGGACGTGTTCCTGGACATCGAGGTGCAGGGCGCCGCGCAGGTGAAGGCGACGATTCCGGAGGCGGTGAAGGTGTTCATCTACCCGCCCTCGTACGAGGTGCTGAAGGAGCGGCTCAGGCGCCGCCGCCAGGACCCGCCGGAGGCGATCCGCCGCCGCCTGGAGTGGGCGCAGCGGGAACTCGGGGTGGTGGGCGACTTCGACTATGCTATCATCAACGACCGCCTCGACGAGGCGGTGGAGGACCTGTACGGGATCTGCCTGGCCGAGCACCACCGGGTGCCGGTGATGCAGCCCCTCCTGGACGAGATCCGGGGCGCCTTCGACGCCGCCCTGGAGGAGGATCGCTGGAATGGTTGAGCTGCCCGAGGGCATCGATTCGGTGTTCCGTTACATCGTGATCTGCGCGCAGCGCGCGGAGCAGCTGATCCGCGGCGCCCGGCCGCGGATCGAGAGCCGGCACGTCAAGCCGACCCTCGTCGCCAAGGACGAGGTGGACGCCGGGCTCGTGCCCTGGCGGATCGTGAGCCAGGCGGAGCTCGAGGCCGAGCGCCGGGCCCTGCTCGAGGAGCTCAGGGCGGAGATGGAGGAGGCGGCGGAGGCCGCCGCGCCGCCCGAGCCCGAGGAGGCGTCGCGCGACGCGGAGCTCGAGCGGCTGCAGCGGCTGTTCGGGATGGCGCTCAGGCAGCACCGGGACCTCCTGGAGGACCTCGAGGAGGAGCGCGAGGAGGTCTCGCTGGACGAGGCGGCGGCCGAGGAGGAGTCCGGGGACGAGCCCGAGGAGGAGTGACGCCCGGTGGACGGGCGGGTGGTGCTCGGCGTCTCGGGCGGCATCGCCGCCTACAGGGCCGTCGAGCTCCTGCGCGAGCTCCAGCGCGAGGGATGCTCGGTCCGGGTCATCATGACCCGCCACGCCGCCGAGTTCGTCACCCCCCGCACCTTCGCCGTCCTCTCGGGTCACCCGGTCGAGGTGGACCAGTGGTCGGAGCCGACCCGGCCGGGCGTGGACCACGTGGAGCTGGCCCGCTGGGCCGATGTGCTGGTGGTCGCCCCGGCCACCGCCAATCTGCTCGCCAAGATGGCCGCGGGCGTCGCCGACGACGCCCTCACCACCTACCACCTGGCCCACCGCCGCGAGGTGGTGGTGGCGCCGGCGATGAACACCCACATGTGGCGTCACCCCGCCACCCGCGAGGCCGTGGAGCGCCTCCGGGCGCGGGGCGTGAAGGTCGTCCCCCCGGCTGCCGGGCCGCTCGCCTGTGGCGACGAGGGCGAGGGACGGCTGGCGCCGGTGCCGCGCATCGTGGAGGCGGCGCTCGCCCGCCTGCCGCGGCGGGGACCGCTGGCCGGCCTCTCGGTACTCGTGACCTCCGGCCCGACCCGTGAGCCGGTGGACGCGGTGCGGGTGCTCACCAACCGCTCCTCGGGGCGGATGGGGTCCGCGCTGGCGGCGGAGGCGCGGCGCCTGGGGGCCGAGGTGACGCTGATCCACGGGCCGCAGTGGGTGCCACCGCCGCCGGGAGTGCATGCGGTGCCCGTCGAGACCGCGGCCGGGATGGGCCGGGCGCTCGAGGAGCGTCTGGGCGAGGCCGACCTCGCGCTGCTCGCCGCGGCGGTGGCGGACTTCCGTCCCGCGGCGCCCGCGGCCGGCAAGCTCGACCGGCGGGAGGGCGGGCTCGTGCTCGAGCTGGAGCCGGTGCCGGACCTCGCCGCGGAGGCGGGGCGTCGGCCGGACCGCCCGTACCTGGTGGTGTTCGCGGCGGAGATGGGGGCCGATCGTGAGCGGGCGCTCGCCAAGATGCGCGCCAAGGGAGCCGACGCCGTGGCGCTCAACGACGTCACGGCGCCCGGGATCGGGATGGAGGCCGAGGAGAACGAGGTCGTGCTGCTCCTGGCCTCCGGGCGCGAGGTGCGGGTGCCGCGGGCGGCCAAGCGGGATGTGGCGCGGGAGCTGCTGCTCGCCCTCGCGGGCGAGGTGCTGGCTCGCCGCGCCCTCCGGGCGGGGCGATGAGCGAGCCGGTCCGGGTGGGCGATCTCCTGCGCTGGGTGCGCGAGCTGGGCTGGCGGCCCGAGGAGCTCGAGCTGGCGGGCGAGCCCGCGAGGACCCCGGTGCGCGAGGGGAGCGCGGCCGCCGGAGGCGAGGACCTCGAGCGTCTCGCCGCGGAGGTGGCGGCGTGCCGCCGCTGCCCGCTGGGCGAGGGGCGCAACCGGGCGGTGTTCGGCGAGGGCGATCCCCACGCGCGGCTGATGTTCGTGGGCGAGGGCCCGGGCCGGGAGGAGGACCGCACCGGCCGGCCGTTCGTCGGCCAGGCGGGGCAGCTGCTCGACGCCATGATCCGGGCGCTGGGGCTCGAGCGGGAGCAGGTGTACATCGCCAACGTGGTCAAGTGCCGCCCGCCCGGCAACCGGACCCCCACCGACGCCGAGATGGCCGCCTGCGCCCCGTACCTCGACGCCCAGATCGACGCCATCCGGCCCGAGATCGTCGTGGCGCTCGGGCGGCCGGCGGCACGGCGGCTCACCGGCAGCACGGCCCCCATGAAGGCGCTGCGCGGCCGCTGGTTCGGCTACCGTGGCGTGCGCGTCACCGCCACCTACCACCCCGCCTACCTGCTGCGCAACGCCCGCGACAAGCGCCTCGCCTGGGAGGACCTGCTGGCGGTGCGGGCCGCCCTCGCCCGCTGAGGCCGGGTGGGCTCCCGGGTCCACGCCGCTCTCGTGGCGGATGAGGGGGTGCGGGGCGCCGGCGCCGGAAACCGGCTATGATCGGGCGCGTACCTCCGAGGAGCGAGGCGCGAGGCGAGGGAGGTGGGACCATGCCGGACAGGTTCGAGGACATCGTGATCGAGATGCGGCGCCGGGGGACGGGGATCCCGCGGCCCCCCGGGGGGTACGGGAGGCTCGTGGGGATCGGCGCCGTGGTGATCGTGGCGCTCGCGGTGGCGCTGACCGGGGCGTACCAGGTGCAGCCCAACGAGACCGCGGTGGTGCTGCGCTTCGGCAGGTCCATCGGCACCCGCGGCCCGGGGCTGCACTTCAAGATCCCCCTCGGGGTGGATCGGGTCTACAAGGTGAAGACCGACTACCAGTACAAGGAGGAGTTCGGTTTCCGGACGGTGAAGGCCGGGGTGCGCACCCGGTACGCCGAGGCCGACTTCACCAAGGAGTCCGACATGCTCACCGGCGACCTCAACATCGCCTCGGTGAGCTGGGTGGTGCAGTACCGGATCAAGGACCCCGAGGCGTACCTGTTCAACGTGCGCGGTGTCCGCGGCACCATCCGCGACGTGGCCGAGGCGACCATGCGGGCCGCCGTGGGCGACATGTCGTTCAACGAGGTCATCAAGGTCAAGCGGCAGGAGATCGAGCTCGAGGTGAAGGAGATGATGCAGCGGCTGCTCGACCGGTACGGGTGCGGCGTTTCCGTGAAGCTGGTGCAGCTGCAGGACGTCCATCCGCCGGACCCGGTGAAGGACTCCTTCGACGAGGTGAACCGCGCGCGCCAGGAGATGGACCAGGCGATCAACCAGGCGTACCAGGAGTACAACAAGGTCATCTACCGGGTGAAGGGCGAGGCCGAGCAGATGGTCAAGGAGGCGGAGGGGCAGCGGATCGAGCGGGTCAACCGCGCCCGCGGCGACGCGGCACGGTTCCTCAAGCTGCTCGAGGAGTACCGCAAGGCGCCCGAGGTCACCCGCCGGCGCCTGTTCCTCGAGACGATGCGGGAGGTGCTGCCCAAGCTGCGGCAGGTGTACGTGGTGGACGAGGACACCAGGGGGATGGTCCCGCTCCTCGACCTCCGTCAGGCCGGGAAGGGAGGTGCGTCGTGAAGCGCATCGTCACCCTCGCCGTGATCCTCGCCGCCCTGCTCGTGTTCTCCGGAGCGACCTACGTCGTGCCCGAGTGGCAGCAGGCCATCGTCGTCCAGTTCGGCAAGCCGGTGGGCGATCCGGTGACCGAGGCCGGGCTCCACTTCAAGGTGCCGCTGGTCCAGACCGTGTACCTGTTCGAGAAGCGGGTCCTCGAGTGGGACGGCGACCCCGAGGTGGTGCCCACCAAGGACTCGAAGTTCATCTTCGTGGACACCTTCGCGCGCTGGAGGATCACCGACGCCCTCACCTTCTACAAGAAGGTGGTGAACGAGTCCGGGGCCCAGAGCCGCCTCGACGACATCCTGGACGGGCTCGTCCGTGACACCCTGTCCGCGCACACGCTCCTCGAGATCGTGCGCTCCTCCGACCGGCCGCTGGAGCTGGGTGAGGAGGCGCTGACCGAGGAGGAGTCGAGCACCGGCGAGCGGGCGTCGGGGCAGTCGCTGGCGGGGCTCAGGGACGAGCTGACGCACGAGATCACCGAGGCGGCGCGGAAGAAGCTGGCGGAGCTGGAGCTCGGGATCGACGTCGTGGACCTCGAGATCAAGCGGCTCGACTACACCGACAAGGTGCTCCGGAAGGTGTACGACCGCATGATCTCGCAGCAGCTCCGGATCGCCGAGAAGTACCGGGCCCTGGGGCAGGGGAAGAAGGCCGAGATCCAGGGCCGGCTCACCGAGGAGTCGAAGCGGATCACCTCGGAGGCGTACCGCAAGTCCCAGGAGATCATCGGCGCGGGCGAGGCGGAGGCCACCAGGATCTACGCCCGCGCGTACCAGCGCGACCCCGAGTTCTACCGGTTCGTGGAGACCCTCAGGACCTACCGGGGCACGCTCGACGAGCGCGGGGTGCTCCTGCTCACCACCGACTCGGAGCTGTACCGGTACCTGAAGCGGCTGCGGTAGGATGGCGGCCCGCGCGGCGGTGGTGTAGATTGGGACCATGAGGATCGCCCGGATCGCGGCCCTGGCGGCGCTCGCGGTGGCGGGGTCGCTGCCCGCCGCGGAGCTGTACGTGCCGGTCGTGGCCCAGGTGCGGGGAGCGGACGGGAGCTACTGGAACACCGAGCTGTGGCTGACCAACACCGGCTCCGGGCCGGCGGTGGCGCAGCTGCTGTTCCTCCCCGCGGGTCGCGACAACGCGGCGCTGCTGGCCAACGCCGGGCACGCGGTCCGGCTGGCGCCGGGTGTCACCGTCCACCTCACCGACGTGGTGCCGCCGGGCGCCACCGGCGCGCTGCGGGTGCGCGCGCCCGGGGCGGTGGTGGTTCGCTGCCGGCTGTACAACGCCACCGGGCGCGGCTCCCTGGGCCAGATGGTGCCGGCGCTGGCGCTCGACGACATGGTCCCGCCCGGGGCCACCGCGGTACTGAGCCCGCTGGTGCGCACCCCACGCTTTCGCACCAACGTCGGGTTCTTCAACCCGGGCGAGAACGCGGTCACCGTGGAGGCGACGGTGCGCGGCGCCGACGGCGCGGTCCTCACCCGGGTCCGGTACGAGGTGCCGCCGGGGAGCCAGGTGCAGGTGAACGACGTCCTGCTCGCCTACCGCGTGCGCCGGGCGGAGGGGGCGACGATGGAGCTCGTCGCGGAGGCGCCGTTCGCGGCCTACGCCTCGCTGGTGGACACCCGTTCCGGAGCGCCGACCCTGATCCTGCCGACGGTCCTGCCCTGAACGCCGGAGTGGCGGAACGGGAGACGCGGGGGACTTAAAATCCCCGGCCCGCGAGGGCGTGTGGGTTCGAATCCCACCTCCGGCACCACGGCGGGTGCGCTATCCTGGGCCGTGCCACCTCGGCCGCACGCCCCGTTCCTGGCGCCGCTCGCCGCGCTCCTGCTGACGGCGGGCGCGGGTGCACAGACCACGGTGTCGTGGGCGCGGTGGGAGCGCGACCCCGGGCCCGCGTGG
>CAYTTB010000084.1:2089-12693 GCA_964440565.1 uncultured Thermoanaerobaculia bacterium | reverse complement strand
CTGGGGTATCCCGCGCTGGTGCGTGCCTGGTCGCGGATGTGGGCGGACCAGGTGGGGATCGAGATGGAGAACCGGCCCGGCCGGCCGCCCCAGGTGCTCGTCTTCCACGGCGGCAACCAGGCGCTGCAGGCGGCGCTCATCGGGGTCGCCGAGGCCCGCCGCCAGCGCGCCGGGACCGGCGCGCCGGCGACGATCCTGGTGCCGCTGCCCACCTTCTCCTGCCCGCTCGACCAGATGGCCCTCCAGGGGCTGCGGGTGGTGCTCCTGCCGCCGGGGCGCCCGGACATGGATCCGCATCCGGACGACCTCGGCCGCGTGCCGGACGGGATCGCGGTGGACGGCGTCTACCTCATGCCGGTGACCAACCCCACCGGCCGCACGGTGCCTCCGGACCAGATGCGCGCGTTCGTGGCCGCGGTCCTCGACCGCTGGCCGCACGCGGGGGTGATCCTGGACTCGGTGTACGTCCGCATGCACCCGCGCCACCGGGAGCTGCTGGCGTGGTACGGGAGCGAGGAACGTTTCGCCGGGCGCGTGATCTTCATCGACTCCCTCTCCAAGACCCACGGCGTCACCGGACTCCGCAGCGGCGCCCTGCTCACCCGCTCGCCGGAGCTCGTCCAGGGCGCCCTGCGCTACGCCCAGAACGTGGTCGCCGGCCCCTCCAACCTGATGCAGGCGGTGAGCCTCGCGCTGCTCGCCCCCTACGCCACCGGCGACCCCGAGGTGGCCTCCTGGCGTCTCAACCTCCAGCTCCGCATCGGCCGTCACATGCAGCGCCGCCGCCGCGTGCTGCTCGGGCGCCTGTTCGCCGAGCACGGGGACCTGCTCGACGCGGAGCAGCCGGTCCTTCCCGACCCCGAGGGGTTCGACTGGGAGGGCTCGCTCTATGCCGTGCTCCGCCTGTCCGACCGCTGCCTGGAGCTGGCCGCCGGGCACGGCGTGTCCCCCACGGTGGCGTTCTACCTCGAGACGGGCGCGGCGGGCGTGCCGCTGGCCGGCTTCTGCGGCAACGCGAACCTCGCCCGCCACGGGCTGGTGGCGAACGCGGACGACCCGGCCCTTGCCGCCTTCCAGCGGGAGGCGGAGCGGTACGTGCGTCTCTCCTTCGGGATGACCCCGCCCCCGCGGGACTGACCCCTCACCCCGTCTCCGGCCGGAGCCGCCCGCCCGCCAGGAGGGCGGCACCACCGGCGAGGAAGAACGCCGGGACCAGCTCGTACAGGTTGGCGAGACCCCACCGCTGCACCAGCCACCACGAGCCCAGGGTGACCAGCGCGGCGAGGGTCACCGCCCCGGCGTCGTCCGGCCGCAGCCTCCCGGAGATCCGGCCGAGCGCCAGCAGCGCCACCGCCGCCGCCACCACCCCGAAGGGTGCGGCGTGGAACGGAGCCGGGTTCTCCGCCGCCGAGCGTCCCAGCTTCCACACCACCGTGACGCCGAACCCGGTCAGCATCCCGGCCAGGACCCCCGCCCGCGTCAGGCGCACGTCGGTGAGGGCGAGCAGCACCAGCGGTCCGAACGCCGCCCCCAGGCCCGACCAGGCGAACAGCACGAACCAGAACACCAGGCGGACGTCGGAGAGGGCGAAGACGATCGCCAGCATCCCCACCATCGCCACCGTGATCCGGCCCAGCACGAGCGACCGCCGGTCGTCGGCGGCCCGGCCCAGGACCTCCTCCACCACGTCGTAGGAGACCGCCGAGGCGGCCACCAGCAGCTGCGACGAGACCGTGGAGAGGATGGCCGAGATCACCGCCGCCAGCATCAGGCCGGCCAGCGCCGGGTGGAGCAGCTCGAGCGCCAGCGCCATCAGCGCCTTCTCGCCATCGGCGAGGGTGGGGAGCATCACCCGCGCCACCAGCCCCACCAGCCCCGCGCCGTAGAACACGGCCACCCCCCACAGCATCGCGATGAGCTTCAGCCGCCGGATCTCCCCCTCGTCGCGCGTCGCCATGTAGCGGGTGATCACGTGCGGCATCCCGGGGTACCCGAGCCCGATCCCGAGCTCGCCCACCACGAAGCCCAGGAGGGCCGCGCCCACGCGTCCGCCGGTGGCGGTGAGGAGGTTGGGGTCCACGGCGCCGAGACGGGCCACCAGCTGCCCGAACCCGCCGAGGCGGGCCACCGCGTAGAGCGGCAGCGCGACGAGCGCCGCGGCCACCAGCAGCCCCTGGAACAGGTCGGTCCACGCCACCCCCCGGAAGCCGCCGAGCGAGGTCACCGCGGTGATCACCGCCGCGCCGATGAGCACGCCGAGCACGTACCCCTCGCGCCCGGGGATCCCGAGCGTGGAGGCGAACGCCTTGCCGGCCGCGGTCATCTGCGCGGCCACGTAGCCCATCATCGAGAGCAGGATGATCGCCACCGAGGTGACGCGGGCGAGGTGCCCGGGATCGCCCCAGCGGCGGGTGATCACGTCGGTGAGGGTGAGCGAACCCTGCTCCTCGGAGAGCCGCCTGAGCCGCGGCGCCACCACGTACAGGTTGACCAGGTAGCCGAGCAGGCACCCGGGGGCGAACCAGAGGCCCGAGACCCCGTGCACGTAGGTCATCCCCACCGCGCCCAGCGTGACCCACCCCGACTCGGAGCTCGCGGTGGAGGAGATCCCCGCCGCCCACGCGCCCAGGGAGCGCCCGGCGAGGTGGAAGTCCTCGCCGCCGTGCGTCCGTCGGGCGGCGGCCCAGCCGATGGCGAGCAGGCCCCCCAGGTAGGCCACCATCACCGCCGCGACCCAGGCGACGGTGGTGGCGTCCGGCCCGCTCACGCCGACCTCCGGCGCTCGGCGAGATGAAGGCCCACGGCGAGTGCGGTCACCGCGAGCGGGAACACCCACAGCAGCAGGTGCGCCCCCAGCGTCAGGTGGTGCTCCATGATCCCTCCCGCGCCGGTGGCCCCGGCGCGCCGATTGTACGGCAGCGGCCCCGCGCGGGGCCTCTCAGTCGTGGAGGCCGTCGGCGTACCACTCGCCGTCTGGCCGCCGGAAGAGGCGCACCAGCTCGCCGCCGGAGAGCTCCACGTCCCAGTACTCGCGCGCCTCGGGGGCGTCGCCCTCCCACCACCCCTCCTCCAGCTGCCACGGACCCGAGGCCACCCGCACCAGCCCCTGCAGGTGCGGCCGCACCCCCGGCGGAGTGCGCAGCGACCGCGGCCGCTTCCCCTCGAGGATCACCTCCACCGGGCGCGGCGGGTGGAGCCGCCGCACCGCCAGCAGCCCGCGCGCGGGGCGCGGCGGCGGCGCGACGCGTGGCGGCGGCGGCGGGGCGAAGGGGGCGGCGTGCGGCGGGCCCGGCAGGTGGCCGGGACGGGGAGCGGGCGAGCCCACGCGGTCCGGTCCCACCCGGGCCGCGATGCGGGCCACCGCGGCCCCGGTGCGTTCGGGCGACGGCTCCTCCGGGCCGAACAGCGTCATCTGGGCGCGCCGGGGCGTGGCCGGGTGGGCGAGGAGCGTGTACCCCGCCACCGGCGCGCCGGGCGGATCGCGCTCCAGCGCGAGGCGGAGCAGGTCGAGGAGGGTGGCGGCGTCGGCGGTGGGCGCCGGGAGGTGGACGGTGCGGCGGGCCGCCCCCCCCGGCTCCAGCTCGAGCTCCGCCTCCAGCTTCCGGCAGCCGAGCCCCTCCCCCTCGAGACGGCGGCACAGCAGCTCCAGCGAGCGCCGGACCGCCGCCAGGAACGGCTCGAGCCGCACCGCGGGCCAGTCCAGCGCCCGCGCCTCCACGAGCACCGGCGGGGGTGGGGCGGGGACGAGCGGCCGGAGGTCCACCCCGCGGGCGGCGCGGTGGAGCGCCACCCCCTCCGGCCCGAGCCGGGCGGCCACCTCCGCCTCGGGCAGACGGGCGAGCTCCCCCAGCGTCCGCACCCCCCAGGCGGCGAGACGCTCGAGAAGCCGCCGCGGCGGACGCAGCGTGGCCACCGGCAGCGGTTCGAGGAAGGCGCGGTCCCCGCCGGGCGGGACCACCGTGGGGGTGGGCGACCGGCGGGCGGCGAGCTCCGCCGCCGGCCGGCTCGCCGCGATCCCGGCGCGGGCGGCGGGGAGGCCGCGGCGCCCGGCGGCGAGGAGGGCGGCCCGGGCGAGCTCGGCCTCGTCCGGGTGGAGCCGTTCGCACCCGGCGAGGTCGGCCAGCACCAGCCCGGGCTCCGCCCGCTCCACCCGGGGCGAGACGGTGCCGGCGGCCTCCGCCAGCGCCTCCTGGGCCGACGCCTCGGCGGCGGGGTCGCGGCCGCGGACGACGAGGTGGGGCGCGAGGGCGCGCGCGCGGGCGAGGGTGAGCCCCGGGCGCACCCCCAGCCGGCGGGCGCGGCGGCTGGCGGCGAGCACCCGCGCCCCCCCGCCCTCCCCCTCGCACACCACCACCGTCTCGCCGGCGAGCGCGGGCTCGGCGCGCAGCAGGGCCGCGAGCGGGAACAGCGGCACGGCCAGGGCGAGGAGCCGGCTCACGGCGCACCCCCCGCGCGGCGCGTGCCCCCGCGCTCACCCCGCCGCATGGCCGACCTCCTCGCCGCCGTGGTGGCGGGTGGCGGCGGGGAGCGCGCCGGCGTCGGCGGCGATCGCGTCGGCCGGCCGCCAGGCGAGGCGAACCGCGCGCTCGGCGCGGCCGCCGCGGCGGCGGCGGACGGTGGCGCGCACCTCCAGCGCCAGGAGCAGCCGCGGCTCGAGCTCGAGCCCCGTCCAGCGGGCCCGGCCGCGGCCGAGGCGCACCGTCACGTCCGCGGCGGCGCCCGCCACCGGGTACGGCGCCGACACCAGGGCCACCGCCCGGCGGCCCGCGGCCAGCCGGGCGAGCCGCAGCCACGCCGCCGGAGCCACCCGCCCCGGCACCGGCGGCAGCCCCGCCTCGAGAACCACCAGGGGGAGCCCGGCGGCGAGCGCCGCCTCCGCCGCCGCCACCGCCTCGGGGAGGCGGCGCGGCCGGACCCAGAGGAGCCGCTCGAGGCGGATCCCCGCCGCGAGGGCGCTCTCCGCATCGAGGGCGTCGCCGCGGTCCACCAGCGCCGCCGTCTCGCCGCGCCCGGTGACCGCCGCAGCGGCCGCCAGCACCAGCGCGAGCCGGCCGCACGAGCCGCGCCCCGTCACCTCCACCAGCGTCCCCCGGGGCAGGCCGCCGCCGAGGGCGGCATCCAGCGGCTCCACGCCGGTGGGCAGGGCCGATGCCTCGAGGCGGACCGCATGGCGCCGGGCGAGCTCCCGTGCCGGCACCACCGTCGCGCGCAGCCGGGGCGGCAGCCCCTCGCGCACCCGGTCGCAGCGTGTGGCACCCGCCCGCATGGCCACCTCCCCGACCATCGAGCATAGCATACATCGAGCATACATCAACCATCGCGAGAGCACGTGGACCCCCTCCATCCGGTTCGGATCCGAGCTGGGATCCGAGTTGGGGACACACACCACCCGGGAGTCGGAGTTGGGGAGTCGGGGACACAGACCACCTGGCGAGTCGGGGACGCACGCCATCCGCGAGCTGGGGCCGGTCACCGCAGGGGCGGGCCGGACGCCGGCGCGCCCGCGGGCCGCGCCCGCCGCGCGGGCTCCGTCCCGGAGGGGGGTGGGTGACGGGTCGGACGTTCACGCGCCTCTGGCGGCGCGGCGGGCGGACGGAGCAGGGGGGAGCGGGTTCCGGGCGGTGTGGCGCCTCGATGATCCGGCGGCGATCGGGTTCCCGCGGGTCCGCCGCGGCTCGAGGCCGGTCCGGCCGGAGCCGTCGGCCCCGGACCGCGCGGGGCGATCCGGGCCAGGGCCTCCGGGGCGCGGTATCCTGGCGCGGGGGGCACGATGGAGATCGAGATCGGGCCGGACGTCCGGATCGAGGAGCTGGTGGAGGCGCTGCCGGAGGCGGTGGGCATCCTCTCCCGGCACGGGATCGTGTGCATCCGGTGCGGCGAGCCCTACTGGGGGACGCTGGGGGAACTCGCGGCGGAGAAGGGCGTCACCGACCTCGGCCCCATACTGGACGAGCTGCGGCGCGCGGCCGCAGCTCGTGGGTGACGCTCCCGCCGGCGCGCTACCGCCGGAAGCCCGAGGGGCTCACCGCGCGGTCCACGCCCTCGTCGAGGATCACCGCCTCGCTGGAGCCGTGACCGGCGAAGTTGGCGAGGTACTCCTCGACGCACGGGCTGGAGCGCCTGAACCACGCCTCGACGTAGGCCCTGGACACGGTGTTGGTGGGGTTCGCCGCCTGGAACCGGGCGCTCGGGCACAGCTTGTGGAGGAGCTCCTCGAGCTCCCGCTCGGTCAGCGGTGCGTTCACCGTCCACCCCGCCGGGATCAGCTCCAGCTGCTTCGCCCTGGCCAGCGCCACGGCCGGCGCGAGCTCGGGCCCCGGCTTGGTGGCGAACACCTTCAGCACCAGCTGGGCCACCTCGCCGTGGGTGACGGGGGGCGGGGCGTTCTCGACCCGGACCGTGACCTGGGCTGCGGCCGGAACCGCCACCAGAACCATCGCACCGAGAATGAGCCAGCGCCTCATGGGGCCTCCCTGGTCCCCCAATCTACAGTCGTCGCGGCACGATGTCAAACCGCCGCGCGGGGGCTCGCGGCGATCCGGGCGTCCCGCCCGGGGCCGGCCCGCCGCGGGAGCCGGAGGGGCCGCTCAGAAGAAGCGGCGCTTGACGATGATGACGTCCCCGGGACGGATCTCCGGGTCCGGCTCCTTGCCGCGGCGGATCCTGCCGAGGTCGAAGGTGAGGATCCGCTTGGCCTCGCCGGAGCCGCGGTGCAGCTCCACCGCCTGCGAGGCGAACTTGCCGAGCCCCCCGGCCTGCGAGATCGCCTGCATGAGCGTCAGGCCCGGCTCGAGCTCGTACTGGCCGGGCCGGGCCACCTCACCGGTGACGAAGTAGAGCTCCTTCGCCGACACCGACACGATGTCGCCGGCCCGGAGCGTGAACCCCGCGATCTGGCCGGTGCCCAGCGCCTCGCAGGAGAACGAGTACACCTTCTGCACCGGCACCCCGTTCTCGGTCTCCTCGCGCCGCACCTCCACCGTGGCCCCCGCGGTGGGCTTGAGCCCCCCCGCCTCGGCGATGATCTGCGCCACGGTGGTGGGCCCGCGCAGGTAGTAGGTGCCGGGGTTCTGGACCTCGCCGAGCACCGTCACCGGGCGCGAGCGGTACTCCTTGACCTCGGCCTGGACCTGGACGTCCACGTAGTAGTCCTTCTCGAGCAGCCGCTCGAGCTCGGCCGCGGCCTCGGAGGGGGACAGCCCCAGCACCTTCACCTTGCCGAGCAGCGGGAAGGTGATGGTGCCGTCCTCCTCCACCGGGAACTCGCCCGAGATCTCGTCGTGCTGGAAGGTGGTCACCTTGAGGACGTCCCCCACACCCAGGGTGTACCTGGGCGCCGCCGCCTCGTCACCCGGCTGGCTCGCGGCGCCCGCGAGCGCCACCGCCAGCGTGCACACCACCACCATCCACCGTCTCATGGCGCTCAGGCTAGCACAGCGCGGGTCGGCTCAGAACCCCAGCACCAGGCCCACCAGGAAGGTGTTGGCGTCGTACGAGTAGGGGTGCAGCGTGTCCCGCTCCTGGTGGGTGTACGTGCCCCTGAGCGACAGCTGCCTCGTGAACCGGTACCCGAGCCCCAGCGAGTAGCTGGTGATGTCGTCCGAGCGGGTGCGGCCGAGGTTCACGTCCGGAACGTCGTAGTCGTTGTTCTGGTACCCGACCCGGATGTGCCCGAACAGCCGGTCGCGCTTCAGGCGGTAGGTGAGCGTGCCGCCGGTGGCGGTGTAGTAGGCGTTGAGACCGTACGCCGACGGGTAGTCCCACCGCAGCAGGTCGATCACGAACTCCGACCCGTGCGCCAGCTCCCACATCAGCGACCCCCTGGCCACGAACCCCGAGAAGTCGTCGATGGGGGGATCGCCGGGGGCGGTGTCGAAGCTCGTGGACCGCCAGCCGATCTCCAGCGAGGAGTGGAGGACGGGGTTGATCTCGCCCCGGAGCTCGAGCAGCACGCTGTCGGTGTCGGAGTCGCGGAACTGGAACGTCTGCTCGGCGTCGAAGCTCTCGTTCACGTACTTGAGGTCCATCACCAGGGTGGGGCTGATCTGGTGCAGCCAGCCGATCCCGAAGCGGGTCCGGGTGTAGTCGTAGAAGAGCGCGGGCTTGTCGTAGGAGAGGTCGGTGTACTCCGCCTCGAGACTGAACCCGTTGGTGGGGCTGGTCCAGTAGTCCGCCCTCAGGTGGGCCTCGTTCTTGTCGAACTGGCGGTCGCCGAACACGAACTCGCCGCCGGGGTCGACCTCGCGCGTCTCCAGGTTGCCCGAGACGTACCGGTAGCCCACGTCGAGCTTGAGCCCCGAGGCGAACTCGAACGTGCCGCCGGCGGTGAAGAAGTGCGACCAGTTCTCCCTGAGGTCGTAGTCCGCGTAGTCGCGGTACTGCGGCGTGTAGCTGAACACCAGGTACGAGTCGTAGATGGGCAGCTCGAACAGCAGCCGCGCGCGCGCGAGCCAGATCGTGTCGTCCACCGGGTTGTCCGGCGTGAAGAAGATGTTGTCGCGGCTCTCCCAGGTGAGCTCCAGCGCCGGGCTGAACAGGAACGGACCCACCGGGATCCCCTCCTCCGGCTTCACCTGCGCCTCCTGGCCGAACGCCACGGGCACGGCGAGGCAGACGGCCACCACGACGGCAACGAGTGCGCTGGATCGCCTCATGTTCCTCCGTCCTTTCGCACGTTCGCTCGACATCCCGAACCTTTCCCGCCAAATCTAGGCAGGAAACCCGATCTCGTCAAGCCCGATCCACCCCCTCCCGAGGCGGTGGCGGGTGTGCCGTCACGACCTCCCGAGCAGCCCGGCCTTGAGATCCTCGGTGGGCGGGTGCGGGCCGAGCCACACCTTGAGCAGGGCCTGGGCGAAGTCCTTCCCCTGGATCTCGCCCTTGACCTGGCCGTTCAGCTCGGCGGTCACCTTGCCCTCGGGGTCGAAGGTGAACACGATCTCGTCGCCCACCTTCATGTCACCGAAGAAGCCCACCAGCTGCTCGATACGGCCGCGCAACGCGTCGACCATCTCCGGCGAGTTCTTCTCGAACCCCTCCCACCACGCCCTGTCCATCCGCTTCTTGGTGGCCTTGTTGGTGAGGAAGTGCATCACCACGCGCTTGTAGCCAGGCGCGGCGATGGCCTCCGCGGCGTCGTGGGTGGGCCGCTCCAGGTACAGGCCACCCACGTACACCTTGATCCAGAGCTTCTTGCGGATGCCCATCCCGTTGAGCACGAGGGTCTTCCCGCCGACCTGCACCTGGTCGGGCATCACCACCCCGGCGAGCTCCCCGGCCCACACGGGGGCCGCCACCGCCAGCACCAGCGCGATCACGATCCAGCGTCGCATACGACCTCCTCCCGGAACGATCTCTCCCCATCATAGCCGACGCACCAGGCGCCCCAGGCGCCACAGCACCAGGTAGCGGCGCAGCCGGTCGCGGCGGCCGCTCCACTCGCCGAGCAGCATCGCGGCGAGGCAGCGCCCGCGTGCGGGGTGCGCCGCGGCCCATCCCAGCACCCCCGCCTCCGCGGCGGCGTCCAGCGTGCGGGCGAGGGCGCTCTCCAGGTGCACCGCCTGGCGCGCCAGCGCCACCGTGGCCCCCACCGTCCCGGCCCCCACCGGGCGCCCGCGCCCGAGCGCCAGCTCGAGCTCCACCGCCGCCGCCGCGGCCACCTCCAGCCCGGCGGCGGTGGCGCCCGGCGCCCCGGGCGCGCCACGCCCCGCCGCCGCCCCCACCGTCACCCAGCCGTCGCCGGCCTGGGCGCGGGTGAGCGCGCCCACCGACCGGCGCTCGTCCACGACCTCGAGCGCCTCGAGGGGGACGGTCCGTCCGGCGAGCGGCACCCCGCGGGGGGATGGGCCGTCGTCGTCCACCGGAAGGACGGCGTGGAGCGTGCCGCCGCCGCAGCCCGCGACCACCGTCCACGCCCGGCGGACGAGGTGGAGCTCGCACCGGCCGGGAGCGGCGGGCGCCGCGCCGCGGGCGGTCACCGCCCGGCGCCGCCGGCCTCGCCGCGGCATCAGCTGACCCACCGCCCCGGCGAGGAACGCGTCCGGCCCGCTGGCGTCCACCACCACCCGGGCGCGGATCTCGGCGGTGCCGCCCTCGGGACGGCGGGCGCGGATCCCGGCCATCCGGCGTCCCTCCCACAGCGGGACCTCCGCCCGCCACCCCCAGAGCAGCTCCGCGCCGGTGTCGGCGGCCGCCCGTGCGAGGCGCTCCAGCGCGGGCCGCCTGGGCGCCGACAGGAGCGGGCCGGGGAGCGGGATCTCGTGCCGCTCGCGTGGCGTCACGAGCACGAGGGTCGCGGCGCGGTGAGCCCCGGCGACGGGCGGCGGAGCGTCACCCGGGCCCGCCTCCTCGAGGAGCGCCATGGCCGCCGGCGGCAGCAGCAGGAGCCCGTCGGCCGGTGCCCGCCGCCGCTCCACCACCGTGACCGGGAACCCCGCGGCGGCGAGGCGCACCGCCACCAGGAGCCCGGCCGGCCCGGCCCCCACCACCACCGCGTCGCGGATTGCCCCCTCCACCGGAGCCTCCCGGGGCCAGCCTACAGCAGCCGCCACCCGGAGCGGCCGGGAGCCGCGGGGCACTCGGGAGAAGGGGACACAGTTCTCTTC
>CAYTTB010000084.1:0-1989 GCA_964440565.1 uncultured Thermoanaerobaculia bacterium | reverse complement strand
CCCGCCCGCACAGAGGGCATTGGCCCATGCCCAGCCGCGGGCGTCCTCGCCCGCGATCGTCCCCGCCGGCATCGCGTCCCGAGACCGACAGCGCCGTGCTCCTGCTACCATCGCGACGGCATGCGGGGAGGAGTGAGACCCTTGCGGACCCGCACACGGCCCGCGCCGGTGGAGGTGCGCCGGTGACCGCCGCAGCCTGGCTCGCGCTGGCCGTGGTGGCCGCCATGGTGGCGGCTCTCGCGCTCACCCGCCACGGCACCGACGTGATCTTCATGGGTGGCCTCACGGTCCTCCTGGTCGCCGGGGTGGTCTCGCCACCCGCCGCCTTCGCCGGCTTCGCCAACCCCGGCGTGGTCACCATCGCCGCGCTCTACGTCGTGGTCGCCGGCCTCGAGGAGACCGGTGCGGTGGAGCGGGTGGCCTTCCCGCTCTTCGGCGCCCCCCGCACCGACCGGCAGGCGCGCCGCCGGCTGCTGCCCTTCGCCGCCGCGATGAGCGCGGTGCTCAACAACACCCCGGTGGTGGCGGTCCTCATCCCGGTGGTGGGAGGCTGGGCGCGCCGCTGGCGGATCCCGGCCTCGCGCGTGCTGCTGCCGCTGTCGTACGCCGCGATCCTCGGCGGCACCTGCACGCTGGTGGGCAGCAGCACCAACCTGGTGGTGAACGGGCTGCTGATCGAGCGCGGCGGCGGGCTGCGGCTGCTCGAGCTCGCCTGGGTGGGCGTCCCGGTCACGCTGGTGGGGCTCGCCTACCTGCTGCTCGCGGCGCCGCGCCTGCTTCCCGACCGGGGCCCGGCACCGATCCGTCTCGACGACCCGCGGGAGTACGCGGTGGAGATGGTGGTGGAGGCGGGGAGCCCCCTCGTGGGCCGCACCATCGAGGAGGCTGGCCTGCGCCACCTCGCGGGCGTCTACCTGGCCGAGATCGGCCGCGGCGGGCGAGTGCTCCCGGCGGTGGCGCCCACCGAGACCCTCGAGGCGGGCGACCGGCTCGTCTTCGTGGGCGTGGTGGACTCCATCGTGGACCTGCAGCGGATGCCGGGCCTCGTCCCGGCCACCGATCAGGTGTTCAAGCTGGACGCGCCGCGTCCCCAGCGCCAGGTGGTGGAGGCGGTGGTGTCCGAGGCCTGCCGCCTGGTGGGCCGCTCCATCCGCGAGGGGCGGTTCCGGACCGTGTACAACGCGGTGGTGCTGGCCGTGGCCCGGGGCGGCGAGCGGGTGCGGGCGAAGGTGGGTGACATCGTGCTGCGGCCCGGCGACACCCTGCTCCTGGAGGCGCCGCCGGGTTTCCTGGAGCGGTACCGGCACTCGCGCGAGTTCTACCTCGTGAGCCCGGTGGATGCGCCGGCGCCGCCCCGCCGGGACCGGGCGCCGGTGGCCGCGGCGGTGCTCGCGGCGATGGTGATCGCGGCGGCGGTGGGGGCCGTGCCGGTGGTGGTGGCGGCGCTGGTGGCCGCCGCCGCCATGGTGGGCCTGCGCTGCACCTCGGCCTCCGCGGCACGGCAGATGGTGGACTGGCCGGTCCTGGTGGCCATCGCCGCCGCCATCGGTGTGGCCGGGGCGCTGGAGGCCTCGGGTGCCGCGGCGGCTCTGGCACGGCTCGTGCAGGCCGTGGCCGGACCGGACCCGTGGCTCGACCTGGCGCTCGTCTACGGGTTCACCTCCCTGCTGACCCTGGTCGTCACCAACAACGCGGCGGCGGTGCTGGCCTTCCCCGTGGCCGCTGCCCTCGCGGCCGACCTGGGCGCGAGCCTCACCCCCTTCGCCGTGGCGGTGATGGTGGCGGCCTCGGCCAGCTTCGCCACCCCCATCGGCTACCAGACCAACCTCATGGTCCAGGGCCCGGGCGGCTACCGGCCGGGCGACTACCTCCGGGCCGGGATCCCGCTCACCCTGATCACGGCTGCCGTGGCCCTGGCCCTGATTCCCCGCGTCTGGCCGTTCTGAGCAGAGCGGCACCGGCCTCCGCTCCCCCTCGTGGCGGGCGAGA
>CAYTTB010000083.1:0-12884 GCA_964440565.1 uncultured Thermoanaerobaculia bacterium | reverse complement strand
TGAGCGAGCGCACGAACGGCTCCTGGCTCTCCTTCCACCCCTCGAGGAGGGCCACCCGCTGCTCGAGATCGCGCGACGCCGCCTGGGTCATGGCCCGATCGTAGCACACGCCCCCTCCCGCCTTCCTGGTGGCGCGGCCGTCCCCGCCCGCTCCGGACCGCGCTCCCGGGGGGCGTGCCGGACCGAGGTCCGCGCGCCGCGTGGGGCCGTCGGTGCGGGGCCGTGCACGGCGTGGCCGCCCGGGCGTCCACAGGGGGGCGGTCGCTGCTACCATCGGGCCACCACCTCGGGTGGCGGAAGATGGGAGGTCCCCCATGCGCCGCGCGACGCTCGCCGTTCTCGTCCTGCTGGCCGCCGTCCCCCCGGCGGCGGCCGCCGACCGCCCCGAGGGGCGGGCGTTCGCCACCCGCTCGGTGGTCCACGCCCGTCACGGGATGGTGGCCGCGGCTCACCCGCTGGCGGTGATGGCCGGGCTCGAGATCCTCCGGGCCGGGGGCAGCGCGGTGGACGCCGCCATCGCCACCAACGCCGCCCTCGCCTTCCTCGAGCCCACCTCCTGCGGTCTCGGCGGGGACCTGTTCGCCATGGTCTGGGACCCGGCCACCGGGAGGCTCTACGGGCTCAACGCCTCCGGCCGCGCCCCGCTGGCCCTCACGGCGGAGAAGGTCCCGCCCGCGCCCGACGGCACCGTCCCGCTGTTCACGCCCTACTCGTGGACGGTGCCGGGGTGCGTGGACGGGTGGACGGAGCTCCACCGCCGGTTCGGCAGGCTCCCGCTGGCGCGCCTGCTCGAGCCGGCGATCCGGATGGCCCGCGAGGGGGCGCCGGTGCCGCAGGTGATCGCCGGCGCCTGGGCGCGCTCGGTGCGACGGTTCGGGAGCATGCCCGGCTTCGCCGAGGTGTTCCTGCCGGGAGGGCGCGCCCCGCGCGAGGGCGAGCTCTTCGCCAACCCGGCGCTGGCACGCACCCTGGAGGCGATCGCCCGGGGCGGCCGCGACGCGTTCTACCGCGGGCCCATCGCCGAGGCGATCGTCCGCTTCTCGCAGGCCAACGGCGGCTTCTTCACCCCCGAGGACTTCCGGCGCCACCGGTCCGAGTGGGTGGAGCCGGTGTCCACCACCTACCGGGGGGTGACGGTGTGGGAGCTGCCCCCCAACGGCCAGGGGATCGCGGCCCTCGAGATGCTGAACATCCTCGAGACCTTCGACCTCCGCGCCCTCGGCCGCGACTCCGCCGACTTCTGGCACCTCCTGATCGAGGCCAAGAAGCTGGCCTACGAGGACCGCGCGAGGTACTACGCCGATCCCGCCTTCGCGGAGGTCCCGGTGGCCGGGCTGATCTCGAAGGCGTACGGCCGCCGGCAGGCGCGGCGGATCCGGATGGACCGGGCGGCACGGCGCCTGGAGCCCGGCAACCCGCACCTCGCCGGGGGCGACACCACCTACCTCGCCACCGCCGACGACTCGGGGATGATGGTGTCGCTGATCCAGTCCAACTACACCGGGTTCGGCTCCGGGTACGTGATCCCCGAGCTCGGCTTCGGGCTGCAGAACCGCGGTGCCCTGTTCGCCCTCCGGGAGGGCCACCCCAACCGGCTCGAGCCGGGCAAGCGGCCGTTTCACACCATCATCCCCGCCTTCCTCGGCGAGCGCGGCACGCCCAACGTCGCCTTCGGGGTGATGGGCGGCGACATGCAGCC
This sequence comes from uncultured Thermoanaerobaculia bacterium, assembly GCA_964440565.1. Classification (GTDB taxonomy): domain Bacteria; phylum Acidobacteriota; class Thermoanaerobaculia; order Thermoanaerobaculales; family Sulfomarinibacteraceae; genus CAYTTB01. Next base: position 11,185 of record CAYTTB010000083.1, on the reverse strand, counting down.
GCAGGGCCACGTCCAGATCGTGATCAACCTGGTGGACTTCGGGATGAACCTGCAGGAGGCGGGGGACGCGCCGCGGTTCCACCACACCGGGTCCTCGGAGCCCACCGGCACGCTCATGAGAGACGGCGGGATCGTGCACCTGGAGTCGGGGGTGCCGCCCGAGGTGCGGCGGGAGCTGATCCGGCGCGGCCATCGCCTGGTGGAGGCCACCGGCACCGTGTTCGGCGGCTACCAGGCGATCCGGCGCGACCCGGACACCGGCGTCTACTCGGGCGCCACCGAGTCGCGCAAGGACGGCTGCGCCATGGGGTACTGAGGAGGGGGCATGACGGGAGGGTTCTTCGACGGGACGCGGCCGGGCGAGCGGGTCCGGCACGGGGCGGCCGAGTTCGACCTGCCCATCCTCTACTTCCGCGACGACGCCTTCGCGGCGTTCTTCACCGCCGACCTCGCGCGGGTGCGCGCGGCGCTGCCCACGCGGCAGCTGCATCCGGTCCGGCTCCCCGGCGGGCGAACGCTCCTCGCGGTGGCCGCCTTCAACTACGTGGAGACCTCCATCGGCCCCTACGGCGAGGTGGCGGTGGCGGTGCCGGTGGTGCATGGGCGGCGGCCCCTGACGCCGCTGCCGGCGCTCCGGGAGGCGCGCACCCCGGGGTTCGGGATGGCGATCCTCCACCTCCCGGTCACCACGGTGGCCGCCCGCGACGCCGGACGGGGTGTGTGGGGGTACGCGAAGTTCCTGGCCGACATGGAGTTCACCGTGACCCCCGAACGGCTCGCGTGCCGCCTGGCCGAAGGGGGACGCCACATCCTCACCCTCGAGGTGCCGCGGGCCGGCCGGCCGGTGCGCGATGGGAGGCCGCTGGTGACCTACTCGGTGCGCGACGGCGAGCTCGTGCGCACCAGCATCCGGCAGCGCGCCCTCTACCTGCGCGCCCTCCGCCCGCGGGGGGTGCGCCTCGACCTCGGCGACCACCCGGTGGCCCGGGAGCTCCGCGCCCTCCGGATCGCGCCGCGGCCGCTGCTCGCCCGCGTCTACCTGTACCGCCCGGCGATCCTGCCCGCCGGCGAGGTGGTGGCGCGGGGGGTGCCCCCCCTCGACGGGTACGGCGGCACCGGCGAGGGCGGCCGGCTCGAGGTCCGCCACCTGGAGGGCTGAGGTGGACCGGGAAACGCTCGCCGCCTTCCGCGAGGCCGCGCGCCGGTTCGCCGCGGGCGAGGTGCGCGCCATGGTGGGCACCGAGGGGCGGGACGGGGAGCTCGGCCGGCTCCCCGCCACGCTCGAGGCCGCGGCCGCCGCCGGCCTGGTGGCCTCGCCCGACCCCGGCCATCCGGGCCACGAGTGGGGGGTGTGGGGGCGCGCGAGCCGCGAGGATGGGCCGGCGGCCAGCCTCGCGGTGCTCGAGGAGCTGGCTCGCGAGTGCGCGGGGTTCGCCGCCTCGGTGCACGCGGCCGGTGTCGGGACGCTGGCGCTGGACGAGGCAGGCCGTGCCTCGCCCGCCGCCGCGCTGGTGCCCGCGGACGCCCGGCTCCCCTGGGAGGACGGGGTCCCGCCCGGCGACTGGCGAGCGTGGAGCTCGGTCCTCGCCGCGCCGGGCAGCGACACCTGGGTGCTCTCCGCCGGAGACGGCCGCTGGCTCGCGGTCCCGGCCGGGGCCGCCGCGCTCGAGGTGGAGGAGGTGGCCCCGCGCACCGGCCTCGCCGCGGTGCGCGTGGTCCGCCTCGCCCTCGCCGGCGGGGCCGGGCAGGTGCGGGAGCTCCCGCGGCGCGACCCCGCGCCGGTGCTCGTGGCGCACCTGCTGGGGCTCGCCGCCATCGCGGTGGGCAACGCCCGCGGCGCCCTGGAGGCGGCCGCCCGGTACGCGCGCGAGCGGTACCAGGGCGGGGCGGAGATCGGCCGCCACCCGGCGGTGCGGCTGCTGCTGGGGGAGGTGGCGGCACGGGTGGCGGCGGCGGCGGGACACGTGCACGCCGCGGCGGCGGCGGCGGCGCGCTCCGAGCTCGGTCCCCTGGAGGCGGCGGGGGTGAAGCTCGCCGTCTGCGGCCTGTGCCGAGACGCGGTGAGCGACGCGCTCCAGGTGCTGGGAGGGTACGGCTACATGGAGGACTACCGGCTCGAGAAGAGGCTGCGCGACGCGCTCACCCTGGTGGGGCTGCGCCCCGCGGGCGACGAGGTGCGGCTCGCCCTGGGGAGCGCGGTGGTGGAGGGACGGCCGTGAGCTCGCCGCTTCATCCCGCCGAGGCCCGCCGCCGCCTGCCGGCGCTGGGCCGGCTGCTGTACGACGTCCGTCCGCTCGCCCTGTGGGAGCGCGACACCGCCACCCTGCCGCGGGTCTTCCGCCCGATGCGCCGGCGCTACCGCGCCTTCGCCCGGCGCGAGATCGCGCCGCTCGCCCTCGCCGCCGACCGCGATCCCTCGTCGGTGGACGTGCGCGGGCTGTTCCTGCGCGCCGCGCGGGAGGGTTTCCAGACCGAGCTGATGCCGCCTCCCATCGGCAACGCGAGCCCCCGCGCGCTCGCCCGCTCGGTCCTGCTCGGCCCCGCCCTCAAGGCCGAGGAGTTCTGCGCCGCCTGCGGCGGCCTCGGCCTCGCCCTGCTCGCCCACGAGCTGGGGATGGCGCCGCTGTTCGTCTCCGGCCAGCTCCGGGCGCTGGGCTGGATGCGCCGGATCTACCGCCGGATCCGGCGCGGCGAGCCCGCCATCGCGGCGTTCGCCATAACCGAGCCGGGGGCGGGCTCCGACGTCGAGGAGACCGGGGGCGCCGCCGCCGCCCGGATCGGCTGCCGCGCCCGGCGGGTCGAGGGGGGCTGGCGCCTTTCCGGGCGCAAGGTGTTCATCTCCGACGGGCGGGTGGCCCGCTGGGTGACGCTGTTTTCCGCGCTGGAGGGCGAGGGGGTGGAGAGCTGGACCTGCTTCCTGGTGGACACGAGGTCGGAGGGGTTCTCCGTGGGGCGCTCGGAGCGGAAGATGGGCCAGCGCGCCGCCGACGCCACCGAGCTCGTGCTCGAGGACGTGTTCGTCCCGGACCGGCGGGTGATCGGGCCGCTGCGGGCCGGGTGGGCCATCAACCGCAACGTGCTCAACTTCTCCCGGCCCGTGGTGGGCGCCATCGCCCTGGGCATCGCGCGCGGGGCGCTCGAGCGGGCGCTCGAGTTCTGCCGCACGACCCGCCTCGCCGGCCGGCCCCTCGTCGCCTACCAGGACGTAGAGCTCCGCCTGGCCGACATGATGCTCAAGGTGCAGGCGATGCGCGCCACCGTTTGGCAGGCGGCCCGCTACCGGCTGCCGTTCCAGGGCGCGGGCGCCGTGGCCAAGGTGTTCTGCTCCGACACCGCCTGGGAGGTGTGCACCGCGGCCATGGAGCTGCTCGCCGACCACGGCTTCCTCCACGGCCACGGGGTGGAGAAGGCCGCCCGCGACGCGCGCCTCACCCAGATCTACGAGGGCACCAACCAGATCAACCGCCTGGCCCTGGTCGAGAGCCAGGCCGGCGCCGAGTTCCCGCCGCCCTGAGGAGGACGGGCGGACGTGGCGCCGCGGACCGGCGTCACCACACGGTCTCCACCCCGCCCCAGGCCGCGATCCGCCGGTCGCGGGTCACCAGGGGGACGCCGAGCGTCCGCGCCGTCGCCACGATCATCCGGTCCGCCGGATCCGTCACCGGGAACCCCGGCAGGAGCACCGCCTCGAGGACGATCCGCTCGTCCACGGGCACCGGCTCCACGCCCGGCAGGGCCAGGGCGCGCTCGATCCACTCCCGGACCGGCACCGTGAGCTCGAGCCGCCCCCTGGCGACGAGCGTGGCCACCTCCCAGACGGTGACGGCCGAGATCCCGAGCCCGCCGGCCTCGGCCGCGTCGTCCATCACCCTCGCCGCCCGCACTCCGAGCCGCTCCGGATCGGCCACCCACCACACGAAGGCGTGGGTGTCGGCGACGATCACGAGAGTGCCTCCCACGCCGCCGTATCCACCGGCTCCTCGGGCATCTCGTACCGCACCACCGTTCCCCGCAACGCCGCACGCCGCTCAGCGAGGGGCGCCACCGGCACGATGCGGACCACGGGGCGCCCGCGGTGGGTCACCACCACCTCCACGCCGGTGCGCTCCACCAGCCGGAACAGCTCCAGCGCCCGCGCCTTGGCCTCGGACTTGGAGACCAGCTTGACCATGCCACCTCCTGACATGGTCATCATAACATCGTCATGATCCGCCCCCCGCACCCCGGCTCATGCCGGCCAGGTCCGGATCTGGCGCAGCGGGCGGACCCGGGCGATCACCTCGTAGTCACGGTCGGCGTGGAGGAGGATGTGGTCGCCCTCGAGGGCGAGCTGGGCGACGAGGCAGTCCACGGTGCTGCGGACGGTGAGCCCCTGGCGGCGGGCGTCGTGGAAGATGCGCGCCGCCTCCCGATGCGTCGTCCAGGGGTCTCGCGGGCCCACGATCCCCTGGCTCCCCAGGTACCGGTCGAGGAGGCGCCACTCGCGCTCGTTCGCGGCCCCCTGGAGCAGCTCCTGGCAGCAGATGGCGGGAATCGCGAACGGCACCCCCTCCTCGCACACCCGGCGCAGGCCCAGCGCGCCCGGCTCCTCACGCCCGCGGACGAAGTCCACGAGCACCGAGGTGTCCACCAGGATCACGGCTCGGGCTCCGCGGCGCGCGCCTCTCGGAGCCGTTCGTGATCGTATCCCTCGGCCAGCTCGAGCCGGCCCCACAGCTCCAGCAGGTCGAGACGGCGGCGGACCTCGATCAGGGTCCTCAGCGCCTCGTGGACCAGCTCGCGCTTGGTGCGGATGCCCGTCAGGCGCTGCGCCTCCGCGACCAGCTCGTCGTCCAGCACGATGTTCGTCCGCACGTTCCCTCCACGTGTACGATGATACACCCAGAGGTGTACACGCGCGACCTGCCGGCTGCGGCAGCCGCCCCCGGCGCGCCGCCTCACCCGGGCGGGCCCCAGAGGACCCAGAACCGGCCGCCGCGGGCGCGCGGCACGAGACCCAGCGAACCCGCGACGGGGTCGAGCCGACGGTCCGAGGGCAGCGCCGGCGAGCGCAGCAGCCAGATCCGCCGGCCGGCCGCCGCGAGCGGGGCGAGCCGGCGCCCGAGCTCCCGCGCCGCCGCCGCGGTGGCCTCGGCGTCGTCGTACCAGCCGGGATGTGCCGCCGCCGCGGGCGGGAACGTCAGCCACCGGAACCCCGCCGCCCGCTCCCCCAGCCGCCACCGCACCGCGAGCGCCCACCACCCGGTGGTGACCACCGTGTCGCCGGGCGCGGCGAGACGCGCGAGCGCCGCCGCCGCGGAGGCGGCCGGCCCCGGCGGAGCCACCGCCCACGCCGAGAGGGTGAGCGCGGCGGCCGCCACCCCCACCCCGCACGCCGCCGCCGCCACGACCCGCCCCGGGCGCCTTCCCCCGGCCAGCACCGCGCCCGCCACGAGCAGCGCCGCGGGCAGCCAGAGGGCGTCGCCGCGTCCCGGGTAGTAGGCGGGGCGGATCGCCGCCGAGGCCAGGAGAACCGCCCCCGCCGCCCCCCACCACAGGGCGAGCGCGGGCCGCAGCTCGCGGCGCCGGAGCCCCGCGGCGAGGAGGGCGAGGCCCACGAGCGGCGCGACCGCCCCCATCCCCGGCACCCCGGCGAGGTCGAGCCACGGGGACAGGTCCACCGCCGGGGTGGCCGCGGCCAGCGGCACCAGCAGCACGCGCGGGTCGGCCCGGGGCGTGGTGCGCGCCATCCAGGCCAGCGCCGCCGGAGGCTGCGCCAGCATCACCGGGACCCACGGCAGGTGCAGGGCCAGCGCGGCCGCCACCGCCGCCCACGCCCGCAGCCGCTCCGGGCGCGGCCGGAACGCGGCGGCCAGCGCCACCGCCAGCGCCAGCAGCAGGCCCAGGGCGTGCACCCAGCACGCCACCGCCAGGGCGGCGGCGAGCGCCACCGCGCGCCACCGGCCGAGCCGCCCCGAGACCGCCACGGCCGCCACCGAGGCCGCCAGAAGCAGCACGCCGTACGCCCGCGCCTCGGTGGCGGCGGCCAGCGCCACCGGGTGGAGCGGCGCCGCCACCGCCACCCACCACCCGGCCCCGGGCCCGAGCCGGCGCGCCGCCACCGCGGCGAGCGCCGCCAGCGCCGCCGCCAACGCGAGCAGCGAGGGGAGGCGCAGCGCCCGCGCCGTGCGGCCGCCGGCGAGCCACACCGCGCGCGCCAGCAGGTAGTGGCCGGGCGGGCCCGAGTCGAGGCGGAGCGCCGCGACGATGGCGGGCGCCGGCCGGGCCGCCAGCTCGAGGGTGTAGAGCTCGTCGTGCCACGGCGGCCTCAGCGCGACGCCCAGCCCGCCCACGAGCAGCGCCAGCGCCGCCGCCACCGTGGCCTGACGCAGCCCCACGGCGGGTGCCGCCATGCCGCCCTACGCGGTCCGCGGCTCCAGCTCGGCCCGGAGCTCGGCGAGCAGCCGCTCCACCTCCTCGCGCGCGTGCTCGAGCGGCACGGGCCGCCGCTGCCGGTCACGCCGCAGCGAGAGCTCCACCTCGCCGCGCTCCAGCCCGCGCTTGCCCACCACGAGGCGCACCGGGAAGCCGATGAGGTCCACGTCGTTGAACTTCACGCCGGGGCGCTCGGGACGGTCGTCGTAGAGCACCTCGATCCCGGCCGAGAGCAGCTCCCCGTAGAGGCGGTCCGCCGCCGCGGCCACCTCCTCGCGGTCGGCGTTGAGCAGCACCAGCACCACCTCGTACGGGGCCAGCGGAAGCGGCCAGACGATGCCGTGCTCGTCGTGGTTCTGCTCGATCGCCGCCGCCACCGTGCGGCCGATGCCGAGGCCGTAGCAGCCCATGATCATGGGGCGTTCGCGGCCCTCGGCGTCGAGGAAGGTGCACCCCATCGGCTCGGAGTACTTGGTGCCGAGCTTGAAGATGTGCCCCACCTCGATGCCGCGCCGCTCCACCATCGGCTCCCCGCAGCGGGGGCACGGGTCGCCGGCGCGGGCGGTGTCGATGTCGGCCACCAGGTCCGGCTCGAAGTCCCGGCCCGGGACCACGCCCACCAGGTGGGTGTCGCCCCGGTTCGCGCCCGTGGCGGCGACCGGAAGCGCCATCACGCCGGGGTCGGCGACGATGCGGACGCCCTCGAGCCCCACAGGCCCGGAGAACCCCTGCGGGCCGCCGGTGACCCGCTCGATCTTGGCCTCGGAGGCGAGCCCGATGTGGGTGCAGCCGAGCGCGTTCCTGAGCTTGACCTCGTTGACCTCGCGGTCGCCGCGGATCAGCGCCGCCACGAACTCGCGGTCGGTCTCGAAGATGAGCGTCTTGATCAGGTGCGCGGGGGCCAGGCCGAGGAACCGGGCCACCTCCTCCACCGAGCGCTTCTCCGGCGTGTGCACCTCGACGGGGCGCTCCGGCCTCTCGAGCGGCCACGGCGGCGGGGGACCGAGCTCGCCCCGCTCCGCCTTCTCCACGTTGGCGCCGTAGCCGCACGTGCAGGCGATGATGGCGTCCTCGCCCGTGTCGGCCAGCACCATGAACTCGTGCGACTCGGAGCCGCCGATGTTGCCCGTGTCGGCCTCCACGGTGGTGTACCGGAGCCCGCACCGTTCGAGGATCCTGCGGTACGCCCGCTCCATGGCGCGATAGGCCAGGTCGAGGTCCTCGGCGGTGGCGTGGAACGAGTAGGCGTCCTTCATGATGAACTCGCGCGCTCGCATCAGCCCGAACCGGGGCCGGATCTCGTCGCGGAACTTGGTCTGGATCTGGTACAGGTTCACCGGCAGCTGGCGATAGGAGCTGGTGGTCCGGCGGACCACGTCGGTGATCACCTCCTCGTGGGTGGGCCCGAAGCAGAAGTCGCGGTCGTGCCGGTCCGTGATGCGCAGCAGCTCCGGCCCGTACTCGTACCAGCGGCCCGACTCCTGCCACAGCTCCGCCGGCTGCACCGCCGGCATCGCGAGCTCGGTGGACCCGGCGCCCTCCATCTCCTCGCGGACGATGGCCTCGAGCTTCCGGATCGCCCGCCACCCCAGCGGCAGGTAGGTGTAGATCCCGGCCGCCACCTTCTGGATCATCCCCGCCCGCGCCATGAGCCGGTGCGACACCACCTCGGCGTCGGAAGGATCCTGCCTCAGCGTCCGAATGAACGTCCTCGTCCACCGCATCCGTTCACCCCCCTCGCGGCCCGCGCTGGCGCGCCGCCCGCGACGGCACCGCGGCCAGCAGCAGCGACAGGCGCCGCACGTGCCCGAGCAGCTCGCTGTCGAGCCCCTGGCCGCGGCCCTCGTCCGCCTCGTCGAGCGCCCGCGCCGCGCCCTCGGCGTCCCCCGCCTCGAGCCGGGCCACCGCGAGCTGGCGGAGCAACGCCGGCACCGGTGCCGTGTCCGTCGCCTGCTCCAGGTACCGCACCGCCTCCCTGACGCTGCCCCTCTTGAGGGCGATCCCCCCCAGCGCGCCCAGCGGGTAGTGGCGCAGCTCGCGCGGCGTCTCCTCGAGCGCCACGAGCGCCAGCTCCCGGGCCGCGTCGAGGTCGTCCCCGAGCTCGCTCTCGAGCAGCGCCAGCTCGTACGCCACCAGCCCCCGCACCAGCGGATCGTCCGCCCGCTCGAGAAGCGAGCGCGCGGCGCGGCGCGCCGCCCGCGGCCGCCGGGCCCGCCGCAGCCCCTCGAGCACCGCCACCGCGGCCGCGGCCAGGTACGGCGAGCCGGCGGCGGCGGGCGAGCGCAGCGCGGCGTGCCCCAGGCGCACCGCCACCCCGCTCTCGCCCAGGGCCGAGGCCAGCAGGGCGGCGGTGGCGGCGAGCCCGGGCTCGCCCGGGTGGGCGCGCGCCGCGGCCAGCAGCACGGCGAGCGCCGCACGGTCGCGGCCGCGCTCGAGCAGTGCCTCGGCCCGCCGCACCGTCTCGGCGGCCTCCGCCGGCAGCTGCCCCGCCGGGGCGGCCGCGAGCAGCCGCACCGTCTCGCGGTACTCGAGCCGCTGCGGGTCCAGGGCCAGCACCTCGCGGAACGCCGCCAGCGCCTTCCGGCGCCAGCCACGACGCAGGTAGGCGAGCCCCAGCTGGTAGAGCGCGTCCTCGAACTCCGGGTCCAGCTCCACCGCCCGCCCGAGCTCGCGGATGGCCCGGCCGGGACGCCCGAGCTGCAGCTCGCACACCCCCAGCAGGTAGCGCGTCTGGGCGATCTCCTCGAGCCCCACGGCCTCGTCGAGCCACGGCAGCGCCGCCTCCGGCCGTCCCCGTCCCAGCTCGAGCGCCCCCAGCGTGAACGCCGGGAGGAACGACTCGGGCCTCTGGCGCCGTGCCGCCTCGAGCGCCCTCCGGGCGGCGTCCCACTCGCCCAGCTCGGTGAGCGCCGTGCCCAGGTAGATCAGCGTCTCGTAGTGCGGACCGCGCAGCTCGAGCACCCGCGCGAACGCCTCCCGGGCCGCCGCGGAATCGCCCAGCTCGAAGGCCATCTCGCCCACGAACGACCACAGCTCGTCGAGCCCCGGAGCCTCCCGGGCCAGCGCCTCCGCCTCCTCCAGCGCCCGCTCCCCCTCGTGGGCCAGCAGGGCGAGCTCCAGGGCCCGCAGCCGCCGCCGGAACCCCGGCGTCGCCGCCCCCGCCTGCTCCGCCTGCGAAAGGATCCGGCGCGACCGCTCGAGGAACCGGCGCGCCAGCCCCTGCGACAGCAGCTCCCGGCCGAGCCGCTCCTCCCACCCCGACTGGAGCTCCGCGCGCGGGATCACCCCGTGCTCCTCGAGCAGGTCGCCCAGGCTCTCCACGCCGGAATGGGTCACCGTGAGCCGGTGCTCCAGCTCCTCGAGCCGCTCCGCCGCCGCGCCCAGGGCGCGGGCCAGCTGGCGGACCGACTCCTCCAGCGTGGTGATCCGCTCGAACAGGTGCTCCTCGAGCTCCTCCTGGGCCTCGACGAGCGCCTCCTCGGTGAACTCCGGGACGGGCTCGGGTGGTCCCGAGACCACGAGCAGGACGCTGCCGCAGCGCCGGCAGCGCTCCCTCCCGGCGGCGTTGGCCGCCCCGCAGAACTGGCAGAGGATCGGGCTCACGCGGTCCCGTACTCGTAGAAGCCGCGGCCGCTCTTGCGGCCGAGCCGCCCCGCGTCCACCATCTTCACCAGCAGCGGGCACGGGCGGTACTTGGGATCGCCCAGCCCCTCGTGCAGCACCCTGAGGATGGCGAGGCAGGTGTCGAGACCGATGAGGTCGGCCAGGGCCAGCGGCCCCATGGGGTGGTTCATCCCGAGCTTCATGATCCGGTCCACGGCCTCGGGCTCCGCGACGCCCTCGTACACCGCGTAGATGGCCTCGTTGATCATGGGCATCAGCACCCGGTTGGACACGAAGCCCGGGTAGTCGTTGCACGCCACGGGCTCCTTCCCCATGCGCTCGGCCACCGCGATCACCGTCTCGTAGGTGGCGTCGGAGGTCTCGAGCCCCCGGATCACCTCCACCAGCCGCATCACCGGCACCGGGTTCATGAAGTGCATGCCGACGAACCGCTCGGGCCGGCCGGTGACCGCCGCCAGCCTGGTGATGGAGATGGACGAGGTGTTGGAGGCCAGGATCGTCTCCGGCGGGCACACCGCATCGAGCTGGCGGAAGATCTCCGCCTTGATCTCGTACCGCTCCACCGCCGCCTCCACCACCAGCTGCGCCTCGCGGTGAGCGTCCACGTGGGTGCTGGTGCGGATGCGGCCCAGCGCCGCGGCCTTCGCCGCCTCGTCCACGAGGCCCTTCTTCACCTGGCGGTCCAGGTTGCGCGAGATCGTGGCCAGCGCCCGCTCCAGGATCCCCTCCTCGATGTCCGAGAGGATCACGTCGTACCCGGCCAGCGCCGCCACGTGCGCGATCCCGTTGCCCATCTGGCCCGCGCCCACAACCCCGATCGTCGTGATCTCCATCGACACCCCTCCCGACCGGCGAGATCCGGGTGCCGAGCCTATCCCCCCGCCCCCGGGGAGTCAAGGCGCGGGAGGCGCGGACCCTCCCCATGCCGTCCGAGGCAGCGTCACACTCCGGCGGCACGCCACCCCCGGCGGTGACCGCGGCCGGCCCCGTGCCGGTGACCGCGGCCGTGAACCGCACCCCCGCCGCTTCGGCACGATCCGAGGTCCCGGGAGGGGCACCGTCCCCGTCTCGGCGGGACCGTCCCCGGCGCCTCCCCCCGGACGGGCGGCGCCGTCCGCTCAGCCGCCGCCCGTGGAGTCGTGGAGCG
>CAYTTB010000082.1:0-13046 GCA_964440565.1 uncultured Thermoanaerobaculia bacterium | reverse complement strand
CCTCGGCGGAGCCGAGGTGCCGGGCGCGCTGGCGCCGCGCGGCTCCGTCCGCCGCGCGAACCGCCCACGGTCACGTCGGGGCCGCACACGAGCCACCCCGCGCGAAGTCCCGACGATGCATCGTGCACACTCTGGGACACCACCATCATCTCGGCGCCCAGCACCTCGCCGATGAACACTCCCGGCTACTTCCCGGGGAGCACGTACCCCACGGCCCCGTAGGCCACCCAGTGGTGGAAGTTGGACGGCGCGGTGTAGCCGAGCCCGGCAGCCCGGGTCGCCCGGGACACGGGAAGCTCGGGTTCCGAGAGCGACGTTCCGTACCGGAGCAGGTGCCCCTCCGGAGCCGGAAGGCCCAGCCGGGCGGCCAGCACCCGCACCGTCTCGAGGCCGAAGGGGACCGAGAACCGCCCGCACCACGGGATCAGGTAGCGGGTGACGTCCCGCCGGTCCACCAGGCGGTACAGCAGACCCTCGAGCCGCCGCGCCTCGAGGGGTCCCTCGAGGTGCTCCCGGATCAGCTCACGGTCGCGCGCCACCGCCCGCCCGTACGCGGCCGCATCGGTGCCGAACGGCGCGTGGTCGAAGTCGGGACCGTAGTGCACCAGGTCGGTGGAGATCACCACCGCCAGGTCGCGGCCCAGCACCCAGCCGTGGCGCCGCACGGCGTCCGCCAGCGCACCGCCGAGGCGGTCCGCGAGCGCCGCCATCCGCTCCCACCCCATGTACGGCACCAGGATCGGGACGATGGTGAGGTCGCGGTGGCGATGCTGGAGGAACGGCACGATCGCCTCCAGCGAGTGCTCCCGGCAGTGCATGGCGTCGTCCACCACCACGTCGCCCGCGGGCAGCGCCGCGAGCAGCTCCTCCCGCAGCGGGTCGACCCGCACCGGGCCCCACGGCCCGTGCCACGCCCGGAACCGGTCGAACACCAGCCGGTCGCGGAGCCCCCACAGCCGCGCCTTGTGGAACACGCCGAGCAGCACCACCCGCGGCGCCGCGATCCGCTCGGTGGCGTGGACGTACACCCGGGCCGCGTAGAGGTGGTCGTCGTGCGGGCAGACGGCGGCGACCAGCTCGCGCGGCGGCCTCCCGAGCGCCTCCCGCTCGGCCGCGAGCGCCGCCCGCAGCGCGTCCTCGGCCTGCTCGCGCGTCACCACGAACCCCACCGTGTCCAGCTGCCCGCGCACCAGGTCGCCCTCCGAGCGCAGCCCCATGAGCCGCTCCACCTCCTGGCGTGTCGGCGGACGCTCCGCGGCCCCGGACCACGCCGCCGCCAGCATGCAGACGACCACCAGCGACGTCACCCTGCCCATGGCGCCTCCCGCCCCAGTGTAGCCGCGCTACCATGCCGCCGTGGTGGAGCCCTCCTGGCGCCGGGCCCTCGACCGCGCCGCCGGGCTGGTGCGCGGCGCTCGCCGCGCCGTCGCCTTCACGGGATCCGGGATCTCGGTGGCCTCGGGGCTGTCGGTATTCCGCGGGCGGGGCAGCATCTGGGAGCGGTTCCCCGTCGAGGAGCACGGCACCGCGGCCGCCTTCGCGCGCGACCCCGAGCGGTGCTGGGAGCTGTTCGGGCGGCTGGACCGGGAGCTGCGCGCCGCCCGCGCCAACGCCGCGCACCGGGCGCTGGCGGAGCTCGAGCGTGCCGGGCACCTGGCCGCGGTGGTCACCCAGAACGTGGACGGCCTCCACCAGGCCGCCGGCAGCCGCACGGTGATCGAGTACCACGGCACCGCCTCGCGGGCGGTGTGTCCGGAATGCGGGCGCCGGTTCGGGCGCGAGGAGCTGCCGCCGTGGCCGCCCGCGCCGCGCTGCCCCGGGTGCGGGGCGGTGGTCAAGCCGGACCTCGTCCTGTTCGACGAGCCGATCCCGCCCGCAGCGTCGGCGGCGGCGGACGCGGCGTTCGCGGTGGCGGACCTGGTGCTCTCGGTGGGCTCGAGCCTCGCCGTCTACCCCGCGGCGTGGCTGGTGGTGGAGGCCGCGGCGCGCGGCGTCCCCGTGATCGTGGTGGACCCCGAGCCCTCCCGGGCCGCCCGCCGTCTCGCCCGGGTGGTGCTCGCCGGCCCCGCCGAGGCGGTCCTCCCGGAGCTCGTGCGCCGCGTGGCCGGGGGGGCCTGAGGGGGTGGTACCCTTCCCGGCGTGAGCCGGGCTCTCTACCTCGAGGACCCGTACCTCGCCGAGCTCGAGACCGAGGTCGTGGCCGCGGTCCCGGCCGCGGGCGGCACCGCCGTGGAGCTCGCCGAGAGCATCCTCCACCCTGGCGGGGGTGGGCAGCCCGCCGATGGAGGCTGGATCGGCGGCGCGCCCGTGCTCGGATCGCGGCGCGAGGGCGGCGCCACGCTGCACGTCGTGGAGGGGGAGGTCCGCGCGGGTCCGGTCACGGTCCGCCTCGACTGGACCCGGCGCTACGACCACATGCAGCAGCACACCGCCCAGCACCTCCTCACCGCCACGGCGCTGGCCCGCCTCGGATGGCGTACGGTGGGGTTCGGGATCGGGCCGGAGACGTCCTACATCGACGTGGACCGCAAGGGGATGGACCCCGACGAGCTCGCCCGGCTCGAGGAGATGGTGGCGGCCGAGGTGCGGGCGGCGCGGCCGGTACGCTGGTACTGGGTCGAGCCCGCCGACCTCGAGCGGCTCCGGGTACGGTCCCGCCGCCTCCCCCGGGAGCTCGACGGCCCCGTCCGGATCGTGGAGATCGAGGGGCTCGACCGCAACACCTGCGGGGGCACCCACGTCCGCTCCACCGCCGAGGTGGAGGCGGTGGCGTTCGTGGGGCGGGAGCCGATGCACGGCGGGACCCGCCTGCACTGGGTGGCCGGCGGCCGCCTGCGCCGCTGGGTCGCCTCCCGCCGCGAGCTCCTGCGCCGGCTGCGCGAGACGCTGGATGCCGCCGACCTCGAGCTGGCCGAGGCGGCCGCCCGCCGGCTGGAGGAGGCGGTGGCGGCGCGGCGGGAGGCGAGGCGGTGGCGGTCGCGGCTCGCCGAGGAGATCGCCTCGCGCCTGCGTGCCGGTGCCCGCCCGGTCGCGGTGGCCACGCTCGACGACGGCGAGCTGGTGTGGGCCGTGGCCGCGGTACTGGCCGGCTCGCCGGGGGGCGGGGTCCACCTCCTCGCCGCGCCCGGCGGGGCGGTGGCGCTCGCGCTGGGGGAGGGGGTGACGGTTCCGGCGGAGCGTCTCTGGCCCGCCGTGGCGGCGGCGCTCGAGGCCCGCGGCGGGGGGCGCGGCCGCCTCTGCCGCGGCACGGCGAGGTGCCCGGAGCGGCTCGACGCGGCGCGCGCCGCCCTCGAGCGCGCGCTCGGCGACGCCTCGCGATGACGGGCCTCCCGCCCGTCGCCCCCGGCCCGGGGCGGCGGCTCAGTTCAGGTAGCTGGCGAGGGCGCGGGCGCGGTGGGAGCGGCGGAGCTGGTTGAGGGCCCGGAGCTCCAGCTGCCGCACCCGCTCGCGCGACAGGCCCAGGATCTCGCCGATCTCCCGGAGAGTCCGCGGCTCGTCGTCCTCCAGCCCGTACCGCAGCTCGAGCACCCGCCGCTCGCGTTCCGGGAGCTCGTCGAGGGCGTTCTTGAGCGTCTGGCGGAACGAGTCGAGGATGATCCGCTCGTCCACGTCGGGGAGCAGGGTCTGCTCCACCAGGTCGCCGAGCTCGGACTCGCCCTCCTCCCCCACCGGCTCGGAGAGCGACACCGAGCCCTGCGAGACCTGCGTGAGGAGGCGCACCTCCTCCACCGGGATCCCGACCCGCTCCGCGAGCTCCTCGTCGGTGGGGCTCCGCCCCATCTCCTCCGAGAGCTCCTTGCGGACGCGCTCGAGGCGGTACAGCAGGTTGGCCTGCTTCTGCGGGAGGCGGAACGTCCCCGCGTGCTCGGCCAGGGCGTGCAGGATCGCCTGCCGGATCCACCACACCGCGTAGGTGATGAACTTGACGTCCTGCCCCTCCTGGAACGGGTCGTACTTCTTGGCCGCCTGGATCAGGCCCAGGTTCCCCTCGTGGATCAGGTCGAGCAGCGAGACGTTGGGGTTGCGGAACCGCTTCGCGTAGGCCACGACGAACCGGAGGTTCGACTCCACGAGCTTCCGGAGCGCCTCCTGGTCGCCCTCCCGGATCCGGCGGGCGAGCTCCACCTCCTCCTCGTGGGTGAGCGTCGGGTAGCGCGAGATCTCCTTGAGGTACCGGCGGAGGGTCGCCGCCTCGGCGTCGTCGGGGCCCCGGGCCGCGGCGCTCATTCGTCCTCGACCGGCTGGATCTCGGTGGACGTGATGCGGACGATGGCGTGCGAGCGTGGCACCCCCCGCTCCTCCGCCATCTTGCGCCGGAGCAGCTCCCGCAGCACCCCCACCTCGCGCTGCAGGCGTTCCACCTGCTCCTTCAGGTTGAGGATGATCTCGACCCCCGCGAGGTTCACCCCCAGGTCCCGGGTCAGGGTGAGGATGGTCTCCAGCCGCCGGCACGTCTCGTCGTCGTAGAGGCGGGTGTTGCCCTTGGACCGCGCGGGCTTGATGAGCCCCTCGCGCTCCCACAGCCGGAGAGTCTGCGGGTGGACGTCGTACTTCTCGGCCACCCACGAGATCATCCGGTAGCGGGGCTTCGCCTTCATCACGCCTCCTCCACGATCTCCACCCGCTGGCGCCGGACGGCGGGGGCCTTGACGAGCCGGACGGTGAGCACGCCCCGCTCGAGCTCGGCCCGTGGCTGACCCGAGAACTGACGGACCGGGAGACGGAAGTCGCGGTGGAACGCTCCCCGCGGCCGCTCCATGCGGAGCAGACGCACCCCGGGCCCCCGGGTCGGCCCGGCGATGCGCCCCGAGATACGGAGGCGGTCCTCCTGGAGCTGCACGTCGATGCTCTCCGCCGCCACCCCGGGGATCTCCACCACGACGACCACCTCGTCGTCGGTCTCGTAGAGGTCGGCCGCCGGACAGTACGGGCCGGCTCCCTGGTCGGCCACCCCGACCTCGCCCTCGAGCATCGCCTCGTCGAACAGCCGGTTGAGGCGGTCGCGGAGGGCGAGAAGATCGCGGATGATCGGCCACGCCAGCGCCATGCCCACCTCCGGAAACGCGCGGAGGGCGGGGAGCGTTCCCCGCCCCACTCTACCACGCGTCAGTTGGTGCCCTCGGCGTCCACGTCCACGTACTCGGCGTCGATCACCTCCTCGTCACCCGAGCCGCCGCCCGTGGATCCGCCGCCCGCGGCGGCCTGCCCGCCGGCCTGCTGGCCGCCCGTCGGTGCGCCTCCCGCCTGCTGGTAGATGGCCGCGGCCAGCTGGTGGCTGGCCTGGGTCAGGCGGTCGTAGGCGGACTCCAGCCGCTGGCGCCCGCCCTCCTCGAGCGCCCGCTTCGCGTCCGCGAGCACCTCGTTCACCCGGGTGACCTCGGCCTCCGGCAGCTTGTCCTTGTTCTCGGCGATCAGCTTCTCCGTGTTGTACACCAGCGCGTCGAGCTTGTTCCGTGCCTCGACCTCCTTCTTCCGCTCCTCGTCCTCGCGGGCGTGCAGCTCCGCCTCGCGAACCATCCGCTGGATCTCTTCCTCGCTGAGCCCGGACGAGCTGGTGATCTGGATCTTCTGCTCCTGCCCCGTCGCCTTGTCCCTCGCCGAGACGTGAAGGATCCCGTTGGCGTCGATGTCGAAGGTGACCTCGATCTGCGGCACCCCGCGCGGTGCCGGCGGGATCCCCATCAGGTGGAACCGGCCCAGGGTCCGGTTGTCCCTCGCCATGGGGCGCTCGCCCTGGAGCACGTGGATCTCGACCTGCGTCTGGTTGTCCTCCGCCGTGGAGTAGATCTTGCTCTTGCGGACCGGGATCGTGGTGTTGCGGGGGATCACCACGTCCATCACCCCGCCCAGCGTCTCCACGCCCAGGGACAGCGGCGTCACGTCGAGCAGCAGGACGTCCTTGACCTCGCCCGAGAGCACGCCGGCCTGGATCGCGGCGCCCACGGCCACGACCTCGTCGGGGTTGACGCCCTTGCACGGCTCCTTGCCGAAGAAGTCCGTCACCAGCTGCTGCACCAGGGGAATCCGGGTGGACCCGCCGACCAGGACCACCTCGTCCACGTCCTTCGGCTCGAGCCCCGCGTCCTTGAGCGCCTGCCGGCACGGCTCGATGGTCCGCTCCACGATGGGCCGGATCATCTGCTCGAACTTGCTGCGGGTGAGCCGCATCATCAGGTGCTTCGGGCCGGAGGCGTCGGCGGTGATGAACGGCAGGTTGATCTCCGTCTCCATCGCCGAGGAGAGCTCCATCTTGGCCTTCTCGGCCGCCTCCTTGAGCCGCTGGAGCGCCATCCGGTCCTGGGACAGGTCGATCCCCTGGTCCTTCTTGAACTCCTCCACCAGCCAGTCGATGAGCAGCTGGTCGATGTCGTCGCCGCCGAGGTGGGTGTCGCCGTTGGTGGACTTCACCTCCACCACGCCCTCGCCCACCTCGAGGATCGAGATGTCGAAGGTACCGCCGCCGAAGTCGTACACCGCGATGGTCTCGTCCTTCTTCTTGTCGAGACCGTAGGCCAGCGCGGCGGCGGTGGGCTCGTTCACCAGCCGCACCACCTCGAGACCGGCGATCTGGCCCGCGTCCTTGGTCGCCTGGCGCTGCGAGTCGTTGAAGTAGGCGGGCACGGTGATCACCGCCTTCTCCACCTTCTCGCCCAGGTAGTCCTCGGCCGCCTTCTTCAGCTTCTGGAGGATCATCGCCGAGATCTCCGGCGGCGAGTACACCTTCCCCATCACCTCGACGCGGGCGGTGTCGTTCTCCCCCCGCACCACCGCGTACGGGACGGTCTTGATCTCCTCCAGCACCTCGTCGTACCGGCGGCCCATGAACCGCTTGATGGAGAACACCGTGTTCTCCGGGTTGGTGATCGCCTGCCGCTTGGCCACCTGGCCCACGAGGCGCTCACCGCTCTTGGCGAACGCCACCACCGACGGCGTCGTCCGGCTCCCCTCCTGGTTGGGGATGACCACGGGCTTGCCGCCCTCCATCACAGCTACCACCGAGTTGGTGGTTCCCAGGTCGATGCCGATGATCCGTGACATGCTTACATCCTCCTCAACTCTCGTCGTCCGCTTTCAAGATAAAACCTGAGCGGTCTCTTGTCAAGTACCGGCGACCCTCGACGCTCCCCGGCCCCTCGCACCTCCGTCGCCGCGCCCTCCCGACCCGTGGATGACGTGAGGCAGCGAGCCGCGAGGCGGCTCGCGTCGCCGAACGTCACCCCGAGGGCGAAGCCCGAGGGGTCCCACCCACGCGGCGACGCCCGCCACCCCTCCCCCTCGCCGCCCACGCCCACCAGGCGGTGGCCGCGGCGTGCTCCCCCCTCGTCGCGGCCCCCGGCCGCTCCTCGGGATGACAGGCGCCCCGCACGGTACGCCCCGGGCGACCCCGCTACTCGATGAGCACGACGCCCGGGCCACTGGCCCGGACCCCCGGCTCGCTCGCGGCCAGGCGACGGCTCACCAGGAGAATCGGGACCGGCTGGCCGGCGGCATCCGCCCCGGCCACCAGGAGGGCGTCGCCCCGGACCACGATCCGGTACGGGCGCCCCCACGGGTCCGCGAGCTCCTCCGGAGCGAGACCGCCGCCCGCCGCCAGCTCCACCGGCGACTCGGGAAGCTGTCCGTGGAGGTCACGGTACGCCGCCAGCTCCCGCAGTACCCGCCTGAGCTTGAGCGCCGAGGCGGGTTCCAGCACGTACCGGTTCACGAGCTCGGAGCGTCCGCTCCAGGCCGGGTTCAGCGGGTTGCGCACCGTCAGGGGGGCGGAGAACCCCAGCAGCGCGAGGAACGGGAGCGCGAGCCAGGGGATCGAGCGGAGGGCGCGGTGCGCCCCGCTCACCGGGCGCTCCGCCTCGCGCTCCAGGGCGCGCGCGATCTCCTCCGGCGTGGCCTCGCGAATCAGGCCCCGATCGAGCAGCTCCACCACCGCCTTGCAGGTCTCGAACTCCACCAGCGGGCTGCGCTCGATCAGCTCGCCGAGGGTCTCGCGCCCCGTGATCAGGTTGTAGATCGTGAACTGGTTCGGCGTCAGGGCGTTGCCGGGTGTGGGCTCGGGCGGGGTCGCCTCCGGGGTCTCCGCGAAGGTGAACTCGAACTCGTCGAGCTCCTCCTCTCCCGCCTCGGCCACCTCCACGACCCGGGCGGGATCCGTCTTCACCAGGATCACGGAGCGGTCCGGAAGGCGCCGCTCGATGAACGGCCATTCGTCCGTCATCCGGGCGCCTTCCATGATGATGCTGTCGGTGGACAGCGGGATCATCAGATCCCGGTCGTAGTCGATGTCCGTCTCCTGGGAGAAGTGGTACTCGCCGTCCTGCCAGCGGAAGACGCGGTAGATCAGCTGCAGGATCTGCTGCTCGAGCGCGCTGCGCACGTCCTCGGCCGTGGCGTACCCGCGCTCGATGAGGATCTTCCCCAGCCGCTGGAGCGACTCCTCCTGCTCCCGCAACGCCTCCTCGAGCTGACGCTCCGTGATCTTGCCGCTCCGCAGCAGCACCAGGCCCAGCCGATCCTGCGCCTGCTGGTTCAGCGCGTTCGCGCCCACGACCTTGCCGTCCAGGAAGGAGACGGTGACCACGTTGTCGTCGCTCTTGAGGGTGAGCACCCCGGTCTTCCGCTGCAGGGAGATCAGCTGGAGGATGTCGGCGAAGGAGAAGTCCCGGAGCGTTCCCTCGAGCGCCACCTCACGCCTCCCGCCATGCCCACCGGATACCCACCGCCCAGACCAGCGCCAGCCAGGCCAGGAGGGCCAGCCGCACGGGCACCAGCGGGGCGCTGCCGGCCACCGCGGGTGCGAACCCCGGCAGCCAGACCAGGAGCCCGGTCACGCCCAGAGCGGCACCGAGCAGCAGCAGCAGCCCGCGCCACGGCGCCCCGGCGACGACGGCGCCGGCCCCCGGCAGCACCGTGCCGAGCACCCGTCGCACGAGCCGCCGGCGCGCCTCGTGCCTCCGGATCTGCTGGAGCTTCGCCGCCTGCTGGTCCAGCGCCACCGCGTCCCGCTTCAGGAACACCGAGATGCACTGCGTGCAGTACGCCTGGCTCTCGGTGGATGTCTTGCACCGCTCGCAGAACACCTTCCCGCAGCGGAGGCACGACCGTGCCCTCCACGGCATGCCCGCCCGCCGGACGCCCAGGAGCACGAGGCCCAGAACCACCGGAGCGCCCACGGCCAGGGTGAACGGAGAGGCGAGCCCCTCGCGGAGCGAGAGCGGCGGCGGGACGAGCCCCAGCGCGACCCTCTGGGCGTCGTTCAGCGAGGCGCGAAGATCGGCGAGGATCCGGTGCTGGTCGCGCGGGTACGCGATGCGCATCCCGTCCACCGATCGGTAGGCGACGTCGGCGTTCGCGATCCCCAGGGCCGAGGCGCGCGAGCGCGCCTCGTCCGCCCTCTCGAACAGGTGCGCCTGATCCAGGGCCACCGACAGGTTGTAGTGCGCCACCGCCGACCGCGGGTCCTTCTCCACGGCGATGCCGAACTGCTGGATCGCCAGCCCGACGTCGCCCTCCTCGAGCGCGATGTTCCCCAGCCAGATGTGCGGATCGGGGCGCTCGGGAGCGTACACCGTCACCAGCCGCATCTGCTCGTGGGCGCCCGCCAGCTCGCCGTGCAGGTGGAGCAGCTCCCCGGCCAGCATGTGGTAGGACGGCTTTCCCCTGAGCTCGGGCGCCAGACCGAGCAGCTCGTCGAGCAGCATGGTGTCCACGATCCCGGAGTCGAGGGCGGTGACCGCGCGCACCAGCGGCGACGGCTGCACCAGCCCCCGCTGCTTCCACAGCTCCACCGCCGGCACCGCCGCGGTGGCCACCAGCCAGGCCACCAGGGCGGCCGCCACCTCCCGCCGCCGCATGTACGGGAGCGCGAGCCCCAGCAGGTACGCCACGAGCCACACCGGCCCGAGCCCGGCGAGCAGCGGCAGGACCGCGAGCGCCACCGCGAACACCCACGCATTGGCCGGGGAGAATATCGTGCGCCCCAGCTCCATCCCGTCGTGAAGGACCTCGGGGAGGTACCGCCCCGCTGCCAGGGTCATCCACACGAGCCCCGCCGCCACCGCCGCCAGCGCGAACCAGACCACGAGCGAACCCGCCACGTCCCGCCTGGTCCACGGATCGGCCAGGGCGGACGCGACCCCACGCGCGAGCGCCACGGTCGCGGCCCCGTACCGGCCCTCCTCCCACGCCCACCGCGCCTGGAGCCAGCGCGCCTCGGCGCACCGGCGATCGAGCTCCAGCGCAGCCGCCAGGGCGGCCTCGCCGCCGGTTCCCCGGTGGGTCCTCGCCCACATCGCGAGCGCCGCGGCGTAGGTGGAGAGCCGCTCGGCACCGGTGGACCGCGCCGCCCGCCGCAGCTCGCCCACTCGCTCCGAGAGCTCCTCCACCGCACCCCGTTGCACGCTGCGCTGGACCCCGTACCAGAGTTCGGCCAGAGGAACGTCCGCCGCGGCGGGCGCCGCCGGCGCGAGCGCCACCGCCCCGAGAAGTACCCCGGCCGCGAGCCGCCTCATCTCCCGGCCAACCTCACGTAGAGCGTCCGCAGCTGGAACAGAACGTCGGACAGGGCGCGCGCCTCGTCCGGCGAGAGGTTCCCGCGGGTACGATCCTCCAGGATCCCGAGGAAGTCGATGAAGATCCGGGCCTGGTCCGGGTTCGCCGGGATCCCCTGCGCCCCCTGCAGGAGGACCAGCGCCTGCTGGGCGAGGAAGTCCACCAGCTGGAGGAAGCTCACCGCCGACGGCCACGAGACCCCGCCGCGCGCCTCGCCCGGCTCGCGGGTGGCCTCGGACGGGGACTGCGCCGTACCCGTCCCCTCCTCGTCTGGGGCGACCCGCTCGCGCGCCGGCCGGGGCTCCGGGGCCGGGCGGTCCCTGCGGAGCTCACCGTCCTGCGTGAACCACCTGCGGTCCACGACCTTGATCCGGGCCTTCCTGTCCTGCTCGCTCACCGCACCCTCCCCACCTGTCAGGCTCTCCAGCATCTTAGGGCGCCGCCCTCCTCGCGGCAAGTGACGCAGGCAGCACCGGCGCTCACCCCCGGGCGAGGACGCGGGCGACCGGGAACCGCTCCAGCAGCCGGTCCAGCGCCGCGCCGGGGTCGCACGCCACGCCTTCGGGCCGGTACACCACCAGCCACGCCTCTCGCGTGCCCGGCACCACCCGGACCCGCTCGCTGTCGGTGATCGGGGTGCCGAACGGACCCCGCCCGTCCTCGAGCAGCGGCTTGCCGGCGAGGTCGAACGGGCCCCGCAGGGAGTCCATCCGCTCGCCCTCGCGCCCCGCCCGCAGGGTGAACGGGGGCTCCAGCGACCGCACGTCCATCACGCAGCACGGCAGCACGAGCTCCATCGAGAGCAGGTTGTTCAGGTCCACCAGAGGGTCGATCCGGGGAACACCGTCGCCGCGCAGCACCCGACGCAGCAGCGCCTCCGACGACGGGCGGTAGCGGGTGGGGTCGCACCCGGCCGCCCGGAACAGCCGCCGAACCTCCCGCGCTGCGGGGTGGGCGCTCACCGGCGCGTCCCGGAACCGGGACGCCACCGCGGCGCACAGCGCCTCCCACTCGCGCTCCGGCACGCCCTCGCCGCCTCCGGCCCGCTCGAGCCGAGCCCACCACAGCGCCCACCCGTCCAGCTCGCACTGTACCTCCGGGAGACCGCGGCTCACACGCACCTCCGCCGCCATGATGCCACGGGCCGGCCGCGCGGCGTGGCCGGCCGCCGCGAGGGTACCCGTCGGGCGAGCGGATCCTGTACGATGTGGGGAGACGATGTGAACGAGACGAGAGAGTGGCCAGGCCGGGAACAGCGTCCCTCGATGCCCGGGCGGCTCGTGCCGGGCGGCCGTGATCGTCCGCCCCGCGCCCGGCGCGCCTCCGGACCGCCCGGGGCCATCCCCGCACCTCCGGCCCTGGTCCTCCGGGTGAACCGCACGGCAGTCCTGGGATCCCACCCCTCGATCCGCGCCGCGGCACCCACCGCGCGGAGGCTCCTCCTGGACCCGGGTGCGGCCACGCCGGCCGAACCCGTCCTCGTCGGCCGCCTCGTTCTCGACCCGCGCAGGCCCTGGCGGTTCCTCATGGCCGATGTGCTCCTCGCCGACGCGCCGGCGATCTCCCGGTTCCACCTGGCCTTCTGGTTCGACGGCTCCACCTGGCGCTACGCCATCACCGGCCGCAACACCACCCTCACCGAGACGCGGCGAGTCCTCGGGTGGCACCTCCTGGCGGCGGTGGCCGGACCTCCCGACCGGCTGCGGGACCGCAGCGAGGTCCTCGAGCTGCTCACCGGAGCTCCCGGGCACCCGCTGGAACGCACGGTCCGGTTCCGGGTGCCCCACGGACGGCGCCACGTCACCATCACCGCCGCTCCCTCCACCTCGAGGACGAGACCGCTCTGACCCTCGTTCGAACCCTCGCTCCCGCCTCCGCGCCCCGCGACCTACCGCCACCACCGTCACCCCCAGGGCCCAACCCGATGACGGCGACGGCCCGCCGCGGCACGGCCGCCCCGGTCGCCCCTCCTCACCCGGCCAGCCGCAGCAGCGCCGCGATCAGGGTGAGCAGGGTCAGGAACTGGACGCCCACGATCCAGCGGGTCTGGGTGTCCATCCGCTGCACCAGGCGGGCGTTCTCCTCCCGCATCTCGCGCCGCAGCCCCGCGATCTCGCCCCCGAGCTCCTCGCGGACCCGCGCGATCTCCCCCCGCAGCTCGTCGCCCTGGGCGTCCATGCGGCGGGACAGCTCCGCGATCTCCCCCCGCAGCTCCTCCCGGACCTGGGCGATCTCCCCCCGCAGCTCTTCCCGGACCTGGGCGATCTCCCCGCGCAGCTCGTCCCGGAGGCGGCCCATCGCGGCCTCCAGGTCGGAAAACCGGTGGTCCACGTGCGCCTGGAACGCCGTGAGGCGGGTCTGGACCTCGCGGATGTCGTCCTTGAGCGAGCGCACGAACGGCTCCTGGCTCTCCTTCCACCCCTCGAGGAGCGCCACCCGCTGCTCCAGATCGCGCGACGCCGCCTGGGTCATGGCCCGATCGTAGCACACGCCCGACCGCA
>CAYTTB010000081.1:0-13096 GCA_964440565.1 uncultured Thermoanaerobaculia bacterium | reverse complement strand
GGCTCGGCGAGCGGATCGCCCGGTTCAAGGTGCCGAAGGCGTGGGTGATCGTGGAGAAGATCCCGCGCACCGCCTACGGCAAGGTGCGCCGGCCCGAGCTGGTGCGGCGGTGGCTGGAGGCCCACGGGGGGCGGTGACGCTCTCAGGGGAGCCAGAGACGGAGCAGACGCACCGGCACGCCGCGGGAGCGCCACAGCCCGGCCTCCTCGGCGGCGCTCGGCTCGGAGGCGGGGAGGATCGCGAACCCGCCGCGCCGGTGCGCGAGGACGGCGAACCGTGCCCTGCCTGGGGACGGAGGCTGGCTCTCGGCCACCCAGATCCTGCCGCCCCGGGCGGCGTCGGCGAAGGTGAGCAGGTCCGCCCACTCCACCAGGCCGTAGGGGGCTCCCACGCGCACGAAGTACGCCTTCTCGAGGCCGCGCTCCGTGCCCGGCAGGCCGCGCAGGAGGTCGTCCCGCTCGAGCCGCACCGCGACCAGCCGGCTCACCGCGGGGAGCGAGGAAACCGCCGCCCGCGCCTCGGCCACCAGGCGGGCGTGGAGGGCCACCCACCGGGCGAGGTCCTCGCGCTCGTGGCCGAGCCGCACGGCCCCGGAGATCGCGGCGGCGATGGCCAGCACGGCGGCAGCGCTCCATGCCCGCCGCCGCCACGCGGGCCTCGCGGCGGCGAGGGCGGCGAGGCCGGAGACTCCGGCGAGGAGCGCACCGGCCCACGGCGCGGCCGTGTACCGTGTGGTGAGGGTGGGCACCGGCAGCACGGGCAGCACCGGCAGCGTCATGAGGGCGAGCCCGTACCCCACGCCCGCGAGACGCCACCGCCAGGCGGCCCAGGCGGCCGCCGCCACGGCGGCGGCGGCCACCGCCTCGGCCGGGCCGAACGCCCATCCCGCGGGGCGGAGACGCGCGAGCCCCAGCGCCGCGGCCCAGATGTGGGGCAGCTTGGCCGCGGCGGCGAGACCGCCGGCGTAGTAGGCACCGGGGGAGATCGCGGGGTGCGCGAAGTACCACGCGGCGTAGGCCGCCGCCGGGGCCGCCGCCAGCGCCGCGGAGCGGAGGGCCCGCCGCGCGGGCATCCTCCTCACCAGGAGCTCGAGCACCGCCACGAACCCGGGAAGCACCACCCACGACTCCTTGGCGGCGGCGGTGAGGGCCGCGAGCGCCACCACGCCGGCGAGGTGGCGGCGGGACCAGCGGGCGCCCCCGCGGGGCCACACGAGGGCCAGACCGAGCCACCCGGCGAGCTGGATCAGGTCGAACCGGTCGGAGACGTTGGTGGCGGGCTCGAACACCAGCGGCGACCAGGCGAGGAGCGTGGCCGTCGCGGCGGCCGCCACGACCGGCGCGCCCTCGCGGCGCGCGGCGGCGGCGAGCAGCCCCGCGCAGGTGAGGAGAAGGGCGAGGTTGGTGACCCGGTACCCCTCGGGCTCCGTCCCGAACAGCGCGTCGTCCACGGCCAGCGTCCAGGTGTTGGCCGGCCGGTACCCGCCGAACGGCGCGAGCAGCAGCGCCGGCCGGAGGCGCGCCATGTGGGCGTGGTGCCACCAGGGGAAGTCGTCGCCCGCGAACCCGAGCCGGAGGGTGGGCACGTAGGGTACCGCGGCGGCCGCGAGCGCGGCCACGAACAGCGCCCTCGAAAGGAGCCGCCGCCGGCTGTCCCCTGCTCCGCTCGCCGTCCGCATCGGGCCCCAGCCTACCACCCCACCCGGCGGCGCGGGGGGACCGGCCACTCCCGGAGCTCAGCTCGCGGGCTCCTCCGCCGCCGGACGGGCATCTTCCCACGGCGGGATGAGCTTGACGAGAAGCCAGAGGATCACGAACGGGAGGACCAGGAGCCCGAGCGCCACCAGCAGGCCCTCGGCGCCACCCAGCTGCATCTTGTAGGTGGTGAGGCCGCGCAGGCTCTTGGAGAACAGCTGCCCCCCGATGACCACGTTCCAGCGCACGGAGAAGATCCCGATGAGGACCAGGCTCGAGGCGATGAAGTAGGCGAGCCGGCGCAGCTCGTCGGGGAGCCTGCCGAACCTCGCGAAGGCGAGGGTGGCGATGGGCACGAGGGTGCCGAGGAAGAGCTGGACGATGGTGAGGCTGATGAAGAGCTTGCTGAACACGAGCTGGGACAGGATGTGGATGGACTCCTCGGATTCGTAGAGGCGGTGGATGAAGTCGAGGCCCTCGAGCGAGATGTCCACGACGAGGGCATACAGGAGGAACGAGGCCAGCGTGTCGAGGCACCGCATGTCCAGGGACTTCCGGCGGAGCAGGGAGGAGAGGTAGTACAGCAGCAGCACCAGCGCGATACCGGAGACGATGGCCGACACCAGGAACACGATGGGCATCAGCACCGAGGACCACCACGGGTTGGCCTTGATGGAGCCGAAGATGAACCCCACGTAGCCGTGGAGCAGGAAGGCCGAGGGGATGCCGACGATGGTGATGGCGTACACCGCCTTCCTGTCGAAGGCCAGCGCGTCCTCCGAGAGGTCGGTGGAGCCGAGCGTGAGCGCGTAGAGGATCCAGCGCCTGGGCCCGCGCGCCGCCCGCGCCCAGCGCACCATGTCGCCTCGGAACTCGAACCAGATCTCGAGCAGCAGCACCACCATCAGGTACCAGGCGTAGACGAACCCGAACATCGCCATCGCCGACGAGGTGTGCGGGGTGAGGAAGATCTCGAAGGAACGTTCCGGGTGGCCGAGATGCGTCAGCAGCGGGAGCGGCGCCACCAGCAGGAACGCGAGCGCCGTCACCAGCGCCAGGCGGTAGGTGGGCTGCACCGCCTCGACGTGGAACACCTTCTCGAGCGAGGCGAGGATGAAGGCGCCGGCGACCAGGCCCGTGACGTACGGGTAGACCACGATGAGGAGCCCCCACTGGAGCTCCACCTCGTTGGGGTAGATGTACCCGGTGACCTGGGGCAGGATCGAGGCCAGGTGGCGGAGCAGCTCGTCCATCAGCGGACCTCCTTGTCGAGGCGGGTGTAGAACACCTTGGGCTCCGTGTTGAGGTAGGGCTTGAGCACGTCGAGCTGTTCCATCCGCATCAGCCGGTGCAACGGGCTCGTGCGGGAGCCGATCTCGCCGAACACCCGCGCCTGGGTCGGGCACACCTCGACGCAGGCCGGCAGGAGCCCGTCGTCCAGCCGGTGGTAGCAGAACGTGCACTTGTCCGCCGTGCGGGTCCGCGGGTCGAGGTACCTGGCACCGTAGGGGCACGCCTGGATGCAGTAGCGGCAGCCGAGGCAGTACTCGGCGTCCACGAGCACGACCCCCTCCTCGGTGGAGAAGGTGGCGCCCACCGGGCAGACCTGCACGCACGGCGGGTTGTCGCAGTGGTTGCAGAGCTTGGGCACGAAGTACGAGCGCAGGACCTCGCGCCCGTGCGCCTCGACGGGCGGGAAGCCGTCGACGCCGCCGTCGGGCGAGTCCACGGCCACCGTCCCGTCGGCGAAGTGGACGTACCGCTCCACCCAGGTCCGGAAGAAGAACGGCTCGCGCAGCACGCCGTTCTCGGCCTTGCAGGCCTCGGCGCACTTGCCGCAGCCGATGCAGCGCTCGATCTGGATTCCCATGCCCAGCCGCCGGCCGGCCCGGTCCTCCGCCGCCAGGACCAGCGTCGGCCCGGCGGCTCGGAGGAGCACCGCGGCGCCCGCGCCGCGGAGCAGGACCCTGAGCAGCTCGCGACGGTCGAGGTCGTGCTCCATCTCATCCCTCCGGGTGGTGCGGGTAGTGACACTGCCAGCACAGGTACCGGCCCCCGTGCTCGCTCATGTCGATCCTCGGCGCCTCCGGGATGCCGGTGGCCTCGGGGGCGTGGCAGCGGCCGCAGAACGAGCGCGAGGCGGGCTTCGTGGGTCGGTACGCGCGCGGGTCGATGCGGTGCCGTTCGGGGACCTGGTGACAGGTGGTGCACTCGAGGCGCCGGTGGTGCGACACCTCCTTCTGGGAGGCGATCGTGCGATGGCAGGCGCTGCAGGTCGAGGGGAGCTCGGGCGGGGTGGGGTCGTGCGGGTCGTGGCACCGGGTGCAGGCCGTACCGGGGTTGTGGCTCTCCGGGACCACCTGCGGGAACCCGGTGGGCCGGGAGATCCGGTACTCGTGGCACCTGAGACACGGAGGCCGGCCCCTGGGGATGACCGGCGCCACCTCGTCGGGTGCCTCGACGTGGTCGGCGGCGGGGCCGTGGCAGGTCTCGCACGAGAGCCCGCGGTGGTACGACGCCGCCTTCGTCGCGCCCACGTCGTCGTGGCACTGGACGCAGGCCGGAAGCCCCGCGAAGTGCACCGGGAGCTCCCGCGCGGCGTCCAGCGCCGCTGCCCGGAAATGCCCCTTCTCACCGAAGGTGGGCGGCACGAAGTGGGCACGGGCCGCGATCAGGGCGGCGATGGCGATGACGAAGAGGATGGCGAGGCGGACGACCTGATCCGGGAGCTTCCACAGCTTCAAGGCCCCTCCCTCCCACGACGCTCGATGAAATCGAGATTCGCATTCAACAGCGCCGAGCGTTTCGTGACTGACGTTTAGCGAAGTCTCGCAGCGAAGTCAAGCTCGCCGCGCCCGCGCCCGGCCCCGCCCGGGAAGCGCCGGCTCCAGCCCGCAGGGTCGAGACGGCCGTGCAGCCTTCCACGCCGCCTCGCCCGTACCCGGTCGCGGGCCCGGATGCGGGGCGCCGTGGCGGTCCGCGCCGGGCGCCGGCTCCGTCGGAGGCGCCGGCCCCCGGCCGGCCCGGGGGTCGAGGGACGGCACCGTGGCCGCGAGGCGAGCGAGCGAGGCGAGGGCGGTCCACGTGGAGGTCGCCGGGGCCGGGGTGACATCGCGCCCCGGCGGTCAGCGTGGCGGTCGGCGGGATCGGGGACGTCTACAATGGCGCGGCGATGCGAGGGATCCTCCGGGCTTCGCTGGCATTGGTTCTCCCGGTGTGTGCGGCGGGGGCGGCCGCGGCCCCGCCCCGGGCCGGGGACCTGCCCGCTCCGGGGGCGCGCGGGGTGTGCGTGACGGAGATGGACGGCGGCGAGCGGGTGGAGATCCCGGTGACGGTGCTGGGCACTCTGGCACCGGCGACGCCGGAAGGGGAGATCGTGCTGGTGCGGCTCGACGACCCCCGCTTCGAGCGCACAGGGATCATCGCCGGGATGAGCGGCTCGCCGGTGTACGTGGAGGGGCGGCTGGTGGGCGCGCTGGCCTACGGCTGGCCGTTCGAGCGCGAGCCCATCGGCGGGGTGACGCCGTGGGCGCGGATGGAGGCGCTGGGGGGCGGTCCGCCGGCGGCGGTCGGGGGCGCACGGCCATCGTTCGCGACGCTGACCGGCGCGTGGTCCGGGCCGGAGCCGGGGAAGGCGCTGCTCGACTGGCTGCTGCCCGAGCCTCCCGGGGGCCTGACCCGCCTCCCGCTGGCGGTGGCTGGCGGGCCGGCGCCGGCGGTGGCGTGGCTGGGGGAGGCGTGGGAGCGCCTCGGCTGGGCCGGGGGGGCGGCCGCGGCCGGGCCGGAGCCGGTCGCCGCCAGCGGGCCGCTCCGCCCGGGCGACATGATCGCTGCGGTGCTGCTCTCGGGAGACGCGACTCTCGCCGCGGGGGGCACCGTGACCCAGGTCCGGGACGGCACCGTCTGGGCGTTCGGGCACCCGTTCCTCGGTGCCGGTGGGCTCGAGCTCCCGCTCGCCCGGGCGCGGGTTCTCGCGGTGCTGCCGAGCGTCATGTCGTCCTTCAAGTTCTTCGCGGTGGGGGACGAGATCGGGCTCGTCACCCAGGACCGGGCGCGCGGCATCCGGGGGCGACTGGGACCGCGCGCGGCCACGGTACCCATCGTGGTGACGGAGGCGGGACGGACCTACCGGTTCCGGGCGCCGGAGCACCCGGTGCTGCTGCCGCTGCTGGCGGCGTACGTCACGGCGGCGTCGCACGCGGCGCACGGGCGGACCTTCGGCGAGATGACGCTGGCGTGCCGGCTGCGGGTGCGCTACGACGACGGGCGCGAGGGGCGCATCGAGGCGGTGTTCCCCGCCACCGACGCGCCGGCGCGGGCCTCGGCGATGGTGGGCGCGGTGGTGGGCTACCTCATGGCGACCCCGTTCCCGGCGCCGCGCCTCGCGGGCCTGAGCGTCCACCTCGAGGCCGCCGAGGGCACGGCCGTGGCCCGCCTGGCCGGGGTGTGGCCCGACCGGCAGCGGGTGCGGCCGGGCGAGGAGCTCCTCGTCCGGGTCCGGCTCGAGCCGCGCGGCGACGCGCCCGTGACGCGGGCGATCCGGGTGCGGGTGCCCGAGGGGCTCGCGGGGCGGCGGGTGGATCTCATCGTGGCGGACGGTGCGTCATGGACGGAGTACGACCTCGAGCAGCGGCCGCTGGTTCCGGCGCGGTTCCGGGACGAGCTGCGGCTGCTCGCGCGCTACCTGCCGGCGGACCGGCTGGTGGTGGCGCTGGAGGCCGAGGGCGACGCGGCCGCCATCCCCGGCGGCACGGTGGCGGCGCCGCCCAGCCAGCTCCTCCTGTGGCGCCGCACCCGTGGCTCCGCGGCCGGTGCGGTGCGCCGGCTGGTGGTGGCGCGGGCGGAGGCGGCGTTCCCGTGGGCGATCCAGGGGGCGGTGCGCATCCCGCTCGAGATCGCCGGCGACGGCGGGTGGGGCGGCACGGCGGGCGGTCGCGACACGGCGAGGGGGGAGCGACGATGAGGCGACGGTGGCTCGCGGTGGTGGCGGTGGCGGCGGCGCTTCCGGCCGGAGGGGCGACCCGTGGCTGGGTCGTGGACACCGCGCGGGAGCTCCTCGACGGACGGGGCCAGGGGGTGGCGGTGACCGCGGCGGGACAGCTCCGGCGGGCGCCGGGCTGGCGTGAGGCGGCCCGGTTCGAGGAGGCCGCGGTCACGGCTGCGGACGTGGCCCCGGACGGAACGGTGTACGCGGTGACGGCGTTTCCCGCCCGCCTGTACCGGGTGACGGAGGCGGGGGCCGAGCGTCTCGCCGACGTCGGCGCGGAACAGGCGACGGCGGTCCTGGCGCTGCCGGACGGGGCGGTCGCGGTGGCGACGGTGGCGCCGGGCGGGGTGGCGATCTGGCGGGACGGCCGCATGGCGCCTCCGATGGAGGCCGGCGTGGACGGGGTGTGGGACCTCGCCTGGTTCGCCGGCGGGCTGGTGGCAGCGGGCGGGCGTCCTGCGACGCTGTTCCGGGTGCGGCCGCAGGGGCTCGAGCGGTGGCTGGAGCTCCCGGACGCGCACGCGCGCTCGCTGGCCGCGTCCGGGGGACGGCTGGTCGTGGGCACCTCGGGCCGTGGGCTGGTCCTGGCGGTGGACGGGGCCGGCCGCTGGTCGTTGCTCGCCGACAGCCCGTTCACCGAGATCGCCGACGTGCTGGTGGACCCCGCGGGGCGCGTCTGGGCCGCTGCGATGGTGGGGGCGCCGGAGAAGGAGAAGGCGAAGCGTGGCGCCGGTGGCGGCCGGGCGCAGGTGACGGTCACGGCCGCGTCGGGGAAGCTGAAGCTCCCGAAGGTGGGGGGGCGGACCGCCACCTCCGAGCTGCTGCGGCTCTCCCCGGAGGGCGCGACGCTCTCGGTGCACCGGTTCACCGAGCAGGTGGCGGGGGCGCTGGCCTGGGACGGGCAGGGGGTCCTGGTGGGGACCGGGTATGCGGGAGAGGTGTGGCGGTTCCTCGCCGCCGGCGGCGCCCGCCTCGCCGCCCTGGACGCGGCCCAGGTGACGGCGTTCGCCGCGGGCGGCCGGGTGGCGTGCACCCAGGGGCCGGCGGCGGTGCTGCTCAGGACCGGCGATGGCGCCGGGCGGTACCGGATCGAGCCGCTCGCGCTCGAGCGGCCCGCCCGCTGGGGGCGGTTCCGCCTGCTCGCCGGCGGCCCGGTGCGCATCCGGTTCCGAAGCGGCGCCACCCGGCGGCCGGACGCGACCTGGTCGCCGTGGAGCGGGTGGGAGGAGGCGACGGACGGCACGGTCCCCGCGCCGCCGGGGCGGTTCCTCCAGTGGGAGGTGGAGCTCGAGGGCGACGCCTGGGTGGATCGGGTGGAGGTCGCCTACCGGGAGGTGAACCTGCCGCCGGTGATCGAGAGGCTGGAGGTGCTGGCGCCGGGCGAGGTGTACCTCGCGGCGCCGCCGCCCACCGGCCAGTACGTGGACGTGAGCCACCCCGACGTCAACGGGATCTTCACCGTGATCGGCGAGGGCCGGGACGGGCGTGCGGCCGCGTCCGGGCAGGGGAAGCGGTACTGGCGCGTGGGGTACCGGTCGGTGCGCTGGAAGGCGAGAGATCCCAACGGCGATCCGCTCCGGTTCGATCTCGCGCTGGAGACCGAGGACGGTCTCGTGCTCCCGGTGCGCCGCCGGATCGAGGGCACGCGCCTGGCGGTGGACACCACCGCGCTGCCCGAGGGCAGGTACCGGTTCCGGCTCACGGCCTCCGACCGCCCCGCCAACCCCGACGCGCCGCTCGAGGTCACCGAGACCAGCGCGTGGTTCGTGGTGGACAACTCGCCGCCCGTGGTGCGGCTCGAGCGGCGGGGCGACCGCTGGCTGGTCGTGGCGCGCGACCGCTGGAGCCCCATCGCCCGTGCCGAGTGGTCCCGTGACGGGAAGGGGTGGCACCCGCTGGCCCCGGAGGACGGCCTGCTGGATGGCCTCGAGGAGCGGTTCGAGATCCCGGCCGAGCCCGGCCGGCACCTGCTGGTGGTCCGGGTCGTGGACACCCACCACAACCGGGCCACGGCGGGTGGGGAGGAGGAGCCATGAGCACGTCGCGGAGCGGTCCCGCCGTGTACCCGGGGTCGTTCGATCCGATCCACATGGGCCACGTGGACATCATCGAACGGGCGGCGCAGATCTTCCCGCGGGTGATCGTGGGGGTGCTCGAGAACGTCGCCAAGGACGCGCTGTTTTCCACCGAGGAACGGGTGGAGATGATCCGCGAGCAGTTCGCGGGGTCCGCCGTGGTGGAGGTGCGGAGCTTCTCCGGCCTGCTCGTGTCGTTCCTCCAGGAGGTGGGCGCGACCGTGATCGTCCGCGGGATGCGGGCGGTGTCCGACTTCGAGTACGAGTTCCAGATGGCGCTCATGAACCGGCGCCTCTACCCGCACGCCGAGACGGTGTTCCTGACCCCGAAGGAGGAGTTCACCTACCTCTCGTCCCGCCTGGTCAAGGAGGTCGTGCAGCTCGGCGGCGACGTGAGCGGGCTCGTTCCGGAACCCGTCCGGCTCCGGCTCGAGGCCCGGTACCGGCGGGCGACTCACCCGCCCACCAGCTGAACGGCGGCTTCCCCGCGCCATGCGGCTCGTGGTCCTGGGCCCGGGGCATCCGTTCCGAGGGGGGATCGCCCGCACCACCACCGAGCTGGTGGCGGCGCTCGTGCGGCGTGGCCACGAGGTGCTGTTCCTCACGCCGCGGCGTCAGTACCCGCGGTGGGCGTTCCCCGGCGCCTCCGACCGCGACCCGGAGGCGTGTCCACGGCTCGCCTGCGCCGAGGCGACGCTCGATCCCCTCGATCCGCGCCGGTGGCTCGCGGCGCGGCGGCGGGCGGCGGGGTTCGCGGCCGCGGCGTGGGTGATCCCGTACTGGACCTGGGTGTGGGCGCCGGCGTGGCGGACGCTGCTCGCCCGGGGGCGGCCGCCGGTGGTGGCGGTGGTCCACAACCCGGAGGACCACGACGCGGGCGCCGGGCAGCGCCTCGCGGCCCGGTGGGTGCTGCGCCGGGTCGAGGGGCTGTTCACCCACGCGCGGGCGCTGGCCGGCGCGCTCGAGCGGCGGTACCCCGGAACGCCGGTGGGGTGGCACCTGCTGCCGCCACCGCGGCCGCGTCCGGGCCCGGGGCGGGCGGCGGCGAGGGAGCGGCTGGGACTGCCGGGCGACGTTCCGGTCGCGCTGTTTCTCGGGATCGTGCGGCCCTACAAGGGCGTGGACATCCTCCTGGAT
Organism: uncultured Thermoanaerobaculia bacterium; assembly: GCA_964440565.1. Taxonomy (GTDB): domain Bacteria; phylum Acidobacteriota; class Thermoanaerobaculia; order Thermoanaerobaculales; family Sulfomarinibacteraceae; genus CAYTTB01. The sequence goes on along the minus strand of CAYTTB010000081.1, from coordinate 3,203 downwards.
GCGGCGGCGCAGCTGCCCCCGCGATGGCGGGTGGTGGTGGCGGGGGAGCCGTGGGGTGGTCTCGGGGAGCGGCTCGCCCGGCGCGCCGCGGCGCCGGACCTCGCGGGCCGGGTCCACCTCCGCCTGGGCTGGGTCCCGGAGGCCGAGGTGCCGGTGCTCCTGGACGCCGCCGACGTCGTCGTGCTGCCGTACCGCGCGGGCTCGCAGTCGGCGGTGGCCCCCATGGCACTGGCGCACGGCGTCCCCGTGATCACCACCGCCGTGGGTGGGCTGCCGGAGCTGGTGGAGGACGGCCGCAGCGGGGTGGTCGTTCCCGCGGGCGATCCCGCGGCCCTGGCCGGGGCGCTCGCCGCCCTCGACCGGGAGCGGCTCGCCGCCCTCGCCGAGGGCGCCCGCCGGCGCGCGGCGGCGCTCACCTGGGACGCCTACGCGGCCGCGCTCGAGGAGGTGGTCCGCGCCGCCCGCGTCCGGACGGTGCCGCCCGCGGCCGGGTGACTCCCGCCGGTAGCGGGGGCTGGCGTAGAATGCGTTACGGCAGGCGAGCCGGGAAGGGAGGCGTGATGGGCGCGTGGAGCGTTGGGGGCGCGGCGGTGGCCGCGGTGCTGGCGGCGGCGGGAGCCGGAGCGGGGCCACCGGCGGCCACGCCCACGCCCGCGGCGGGACCGCACCCGATGCTGCGGGTGGAGGCGACCACGGTGGACGCGGGCGTGGTCACCGGGGGCGAGACCGCCCGGGCGGTGTTCGTGTTCCACAACGACGGCGACCGCCCGGTGCGGATCCTGCGCGTCAAGCCCGGGTGAGGGTGCACGGTCGCCGAGCACGACTCGGTGATCCCGGCAGGTGGGTCGGGAACGCTCACGGCTGAGGTCAGGACGCACGCGACACAGCGGGGGAAGCTGCGCAAGGTGGTGACGGTGACCACCGACGACCCGGTGATGCGCACCGTCCAGCTCTTCGTGACCCTCGAGGTCCGGCCGGCGGTGGAGGTGCTGCCGTCGCCGCGCCTGCTGGTGCGGCTGCGCCCGGGAGAACGGGCGGAGCGGGTCGTGAGGCTGCGGCGCGGGGACGGGAAGCCCCTCCGGGTGACGCCCCGCCCCGTGGCCCCTGGGGCGCCCGTGACCGTGGAGGTGGCACCGCGCGCGAAGGGGGAGCCGCCCTCGGAGGTGACGGTGCGGCTCGGGATCGGGCCGGCGAAACCCCCGCTCCGGCGCACGGTGGTGGTGGAGCTCGCGACGGACCATCCCGAGGCGCCCACGGTGAAGCTCACGGTGACGGTGGTCGCCGAGCGGGACGTGGAGGCGTCGCCGCCGCGGGTCACGCTGGGGCGGGCGGGCGCCGCCGGAGCCAGCGTCACGTCGGCGGTGGTCCGCCTCCGGGGAACGCGAGGGCAGGCGTTCGCCGTGACCCGGGTGGCCACCGACCGCCCGGAGGTGCTGGAGGTGACGAGGACGACCTCGGGGCGGCGCCAGGTGCACACGATCCGGGTGGTGCTGCGCCCGGAGGCGGCGCGGCGCCTGCCGGCGGGCCCGGTGTGGGCCACGATCACGGTGACCACCGACGACCCGGGAACGCCGCAGCTCACCGTGCCGGTGGTGATCGGCGGGGCGGCGCCGAGGATCCCACGGACGCTGCGGCTCCCGGCTCCCCGCGGGACGCCACCGACGCCGGGTCCCCGCTGATCGCCGGAGCGTGCGCGGCGGCGAGACCGCGGCTCCGCGGCGGGGCGGTGCCTCCGGCCGCACCTGCGCGCTCACGGGCGCGTGGCGGCGGGACTCCGGCGGCACGGGACCCGGACCACCCGGCGGTCCTCGAGGCACACGGCGGTGAGGGCCCCACCGTGGACGCAGCCGCTGTCCAGGGCGACGACGCCGGGTTCGAGGCGAAGCCCGAGGCGGGCCCAGTGGCCGAAGACGACCGTGACCCGTTCCGCCACGGCACGGGAGCGCCGGAACCACGGCGCGGCGCCCGCCGGGAGCGCCTCGGGCGGTCCCACGCCCTGCCACGGCCGGCCGTCGGCGAGGACGGCGCGCAGGTTGGTGAGAATCGCGGCGGCGGCGTGGGCGCGGTCCTCGGCCGCGAGCTCCGGCGACCAGGAGGGGATCTCGCCCGAGGCGAGCCGCGCGAGCAGGGCGGTGCCGGCGGCAAGCAGGCCCTCCGCCTCGCGCGCGGCCGCCTCGGCGTCGGCGGCGCCCCACGACGGCCACAGGCCGGCGTGGACCAGGACCCGGTCCCCCTCGCGGTGGAGCAGCGGGCGCATCCGGAGCCAGGCGAGGAGGTCGTCGCGATCGGGCGCCTCGAGCACGGGCTCGAGCGTGTCCCGGGGCTCCGGCGCGGCGAGCCCCTCGGCCCGCGCCAGCAGGTAGAGGTCGTGGTTGCCGAGCACGGCCACGACGCGGTCACCGGAGCCGGCGGCCCAGCGGAGCACCGCGAGCGAGTCCGGCCCCCGGTTGACGAGATCCCCCACGAGCCAGACGGTGTCGTGGTCTCCGGGACGCACGACGGCGAGCAGCTCGGAGAGCTCGTGCCAGCGGCCGTGCACGTCCCCGATCGCCCAGGTGGCCACGCGCGGAGTCTACATCGTGAGGGCGGCGGCGGCCATCCAGCCTCGACGGGTGTCGCTGGCCGTGCCGAAGTACCTCCGAGCGCAGTCGGGGCACAGCCCGTGGCTGAAGGTGTGGCCCGCCCGTTCGAGGAGGACCAGCTCCACGTCGCGCCACTTCCCCTCCGCCTCCTTGATCTTCTTGCAGCCCGCGCAGATCGTGTCCAGCCCCTCGAGGCCGGCGCTCGCCTCCAGCAGCTTCTCGATCCGCCTGGCCTCGGCCTGGATGCGGTCGAACTCTCGCGCGTGCGCCAGCGCCAGACCGAACGCTCCGGAGATCGCGGGGACGAGCTCGAGGTAGCGATCGGTGTGCTGGGGGAAGGCGAGACCACGGACGACGAGCACGGCCACCGTCTCGCCGCCGTGCCCGATCGTCACGGTGAAGCCGTCGTGGTGCCGGACCACCGGTTCGGGGGCGGCCAGAGCCTGGCGGGCCCGTGCCTCGGCCCAGGAGGGCAGGGGTTCGCCGGCCTCGCCACCCCCGGGGACCGGCGGCTCGCCGTCGCGGACCGGGACGACCACGACCGCGTCCGCGCCGAACAGCACCGTGGCCAGGTGCCGGAGACGCTCCCCGGCCTCGCGCTCCGAGACAGCGCGTGCGAGG
>CAYTTB010000080.1:0-13153 GCA_964440565.1 uncultured Thermoanaerobaculia bacterium | reverse complement strand
GGCCGCCTGGCGACGAACAGATCCCCGTCGAGCTCGAGCGCCGTGACGTCAGCGAGGCCGCCCACCCCGAGCCGGGCCGCGACCCGCGGCGCGAGGTCGCGCCCCATCGCGGTGGCCGAGAAGAAGATGGCGTCGGGCCCGAACCGCTCCGCGGCCTTCGCCACCGCCTCGGCGTACCCCTCGGCGGAGTAGAGCTTCAGGTTGGGGTCGTCCGCCACGAACACCTTCTGGGCGCCCCAGGCGCCGAGCTTCGCGGCCTCGCTCTCGATGCCCGAGCCGGGGAGCACCGCCGCCACTGGCCAGCCCGCGGCCGCCGCCTGACGGCGGGCCTCGGAGAGCGCCTCCAGGGAGCCCTTGCGGATCGTGCCGTCGCGCTGCTCGATGAAAACCAGGATTCCCGCCATCCTCGCCTCCCTCAGATGACCTTGGCCTCTTCGTGGAGGAGCCTGACCAGCTCCGCCGCGGCCGCCTTCGGATCGTCCTCGCCCTGGATGATCGTGCCCGCCTCCTTGGCCGGCGGCAGCTCCAGGGCCCGCACGCGGTACGTGGCCTCGTCGCCGGCCAGCGCCGCCTCGTCCAGGCCGAGGGCGCCCACCTCGACCTTCTCCACCGGCTTGCGCTTGGCCGCCATGATCCCCTTGAGCGACGCGTAGCGCGGCTCGTTGAGCCCCTTCTGGGCCGCCAGCACCGCGGGCAGCGGCGACTCCACGACCTCGACGCCGCCCTCGACCTCGCGCTCGGCGGTGAGCTTCCCGTCCACGAGCTCGAGCTTCGTGATCCCGGTGACGTGCGGAAGGCCGAGCAGCTCGGCCAGCATCTGGCTGACCTGCGCGTTGTCCGTGCCCACCCCCTTGATCCCGGTGAGGATCAGGTCGTACTCACGGCCCTCGATGGCCTTGGCCAGCACCCGGGCGATGGCGTAGGAGTCGCCCAGCGTCGCCTCGCCTCCCACGATGTGCACCGCCTTGTGGGCGCCGCGGGCGAGGCACTCCCTGAGACCCGCCTCGGCGCGCGCGGGACCGTAGCAGATCACCGTCACCTCGCCCCCCTGCGCCTCGGTGATCTTGAGCGCCTCCTCCAGCGCGAACTCGTCGTACGGCGAGACGATCCACTTGATCCCGGTCTCGTCGATGTGCGTGCCGTCGGGACCGATCTTGATCACCGACGCCGTGTCCGGCACGTGGGTCATGCAGACGATGCAGTTCACGGCCTACCTCCCTTGCTGTGGGTTCCCACCGCAGCCCCGTGGACTGAGTGAACGTTCATTCATTCCACCGAGAGTCTACCAGAACGCCCCCGGCTCCGCCAAGCGCCGCACCCGCCTACACCTCCCCCGCCTCGAGGTGCGCACGTTGCACCGCCTCGTCGTACGCCTCGAGCACGCGGTGATGGGCGAGCAGGCCGAGCAGTGGCGCGGGGGGACGGCGTGCCACCACCGGCAGCACGTCCACCCGGTGGGCCGTGAACCGGCGCACCGCGGTGTGGAGGTCGTCGTCCGGCTCCAGGTACCCCAGCGACTCCGCCGGCACCCCCAGGTCCCCGGCCACCAGGAGATCCCACACCTCGGGCGAGGTGAGCACCCGCCGCACGTCGTCGGTGGAGAACATGCCCACCAGGTTTCCGTCGCCGTTCACCAGCGGGAAGTACCCCTGGTCGGAGGTGGCCACCAGCTCCAGCACCCGGCGGAACGGCGTGGAGGGGTGCACCGTCACCACCTCCTGGGCCGGATCGAGCACCTCGCGCACCGCCAGCCGCTCCAGGATGTCCACCTGGAACTCGCCCACGTGCGCCGGCGAGTCCACCCGCCCCGGCACCTGCTGCTCGTAGATGCTGAGCCGCCGGTTGAGCAGGAACGCCACCGCCCCCACCAGCATCATGGGCACCAGCAGCCGGTAGGAGCCGCTCATCTCGGCCACCAGGATCAGCGACGCGATGGGCACGTTGGCCACCCCCGCGAAGAACCCGCCCATGCCCACGAGGACGCACGCCGCCGGCTCCGGTGCCGCCGCCGGGACGAACCGTTGAGCGAGCTGGGCGAACACCGCCCCCGTCATCCCGCCGATGATCAGCGACGGCGCGAAAACGCCGCCGGAGCCGCCCGAGGAGATGGTGAAGCAGGTGGCGAGGATCTTTGCCGGCACCATGACGAGCAGCAGCTTCAGCGGCAGCTGCCCGTCGAGCGTCAGCTGGAGCCAGCCGTACCCGCCACCCATGACCTGGGGAACGAAGATCGCCACCGCGGCGAGCAAGGCCGCCCCGACCCCGGGCCGGGTCCAGGCGGGTATCGGCAGCCGGGCGAAGAACCCGTCGCGGAGGCCATAGAACGCCCAGATGTAGAGGGCCCCCACGGCGGACAGCACCGCCCCGAGGACGATGTAGGTGAGCAGCTCCACCGGCCGGGTGAAGCGGAGCGGCGGCGAGCGGAAGATCTCCCCCCAGCCGGTGAAGGAGGCGTTGACCACGTACGCCACGATGGAGGCGATCACCGACGGGATCAGCGCCTCCGACTCGTACTCGTTCTCCGAGTAGAGCACCTCGATGGCGAACAGCGCACCCCCCAGCGGCGCACGGAACATCCCGCCGATCCCCGCCGCCATCCCGGCCACCACCAGCGTGCGCCGTTCGCCGGGCGACAGCCCCAGGACCCGCGCCAGGTGCGAGGCGAAGCCGGCGCCCACCTGGGCCACCGGCCCCTCGCGTCCCGCCGACCCCCCGGTGCCGATGGTGAGGACCGAGGCGACCAGCTTGAGGGGACCCACCCGGCGCCGGATCAGCGACTGCTCGCGGTGGAAGGCCCGGATCACCGCGTCGGTGCCGTGCCCCTCGGCCTCCGGCGCGAACCGCTGCACCAGCCACCCCACCACCAGGCCGGCGAGCGGCAGCACCACGAGCAGGAGCCACGGCCGCTCCGGCCCGCTCCACGAGGTGCTCCCCAGCGCCCCGTGGCCCGGCGGCCGGAACCCCACCACCCGCCCCAGCGCCAGGTGGGAAACCCCGGTGATCCCCCAGGTGAGGCCCGCCGCGCCGAGCCCGGCGACCACCCCCACCGCCGAGGAGAGCAGCAGCCAGCGGCCGAAGTTGTAGACGCCGAAGTGGACCAGGAACCTGCGGACGCTGCCCGCCGCGCCGGCGAGGCCGTGCCGGAGGCGACCGCCGCCGGCCGGGGCCCCCTCGGACGCCCCCTCAGCCACCGGACCGGAGCGGGCCCACCGCCAGGCAGGCGTTGGTCCCGCCGAACCCGAACGAGTTGCTGAGCGCCACCCGGATCCGCATCTCCCGCGCGGTGTGGGGGACGTAGTCGAGGTCGTTCTCGGGGTCTGGCTCGTCCAGGTTGATGGTGGGCGGGACCACCCCGTCGCGCACCGCGAGCACGGTCACCGCGAACTCCAGAGCGCCCGCGGCGCCCAGCAGGTGGCCGGTCATGGACTTGGTGGACGACACCGCGAGCCTCCCGGCGTGCTCGCCGAAGACCCGCTTGATCGCCAGCGTCTCGATCCGGTCGCCCACCGGCGTGCTGGTGCCGTGGGCGTTGACGTAGTCCACCTCGTCGGGAGCGATGCCGCCGTCCTCGAGGGCGGCCCGCATCACCCGCACCGCGCCGTCGCCGTCCTCGCACGGGGCCGAGATGTGGTAGGCGTCCCCCGACATGCCGAAGCCCAGCACCTCGGCCAGGATCGGCGCGCCGCGGCGGCGTGCGTGCTCCAGCTCCTCCAGCACCACCACCGCCGCGCCCTCCCCCATGACGAAGCCGTCCCGGTTCCGATCCCAGGGACGCGAGGCCCGCTCCGGCTCGTCGTTGCGGGTGGAGAGCGCGCGCATCGAGGCGAACCCCGCCACGGCGAGCGGCGTGATCACGGCCTCGGACCCGCCGGCGATCACCGCGTCGGCGTACCCCGCGCGGATGAACATGAGCGCGTCGCCGATGGCGTGGGCCGAGGTGGAACAGGCGGTGACGGTGGAGGAGTTGGGGCCCTTGGCCCCGGTCCGGATCGAGACCAGGCCCGAGCACATGTTGATGATGGCCCCCGGGATGAAGAACGGCGAGACCCGTCGCGGGCCTCGCTCGGTGAGGATCCGGTGCTGCTCCTCGATCATCTTGAGGCCGCCGATCCCGGAGCCGATCACCACCCCGACACGTTCGGCGTTGGCCTCGGTGATCTCAAGGCCGGAGTCCTCGAGCGCCATGTCGGCCGCCGCCACCGCCAGGTGGACGAACCGGTCGTAGCGCCGGGCCTCCTTCGGCTCGATCCAGCGCGTCGGCTCGAACCCCTTCACCTCGCACGCGATCCGGACCGAGTACCCCGAGGCGTCGAACTGGGTGATCGGCCCGGCCCCGGACCGGCCCTCGAGCAGCGCCGACCAGGTGCTCTCCGTGTCGAGGCCGACGGGCGTGATCAGTCCGAGGCCGGTGACGACCACCCTGCGGGTCATCTCATCCCTCCAGGTGCTCCTTGAGGTACTTCACCGCGTCCCCGACGGTCTGGATCTTCTCCGCCGCCTCGTCGGGGATCTCCACGTCGAACTCCTCCTCGAACGCCATGACCAGCTCCACGGTGTCGAGGGAATCCGCCCCCAGGTCGTCCACGAACGACGCCTCCAGCGTCACCTTCGCCGGATCCACGCCGAGCTGGTTGACGATGATCTCCTTGACCTTTGCCTCGATATCCATCCGTGCGTCCTCCCCTACCGTTTCTCGGCTCCCAAAGAGCCCGAACGTGATAGCACACGAGCCCCCGCGGCGCAATCCCCCCGGCCACCGCCCGCTCTTGACACCGACGCGCGGAACCGGTGTACTCGGTCAGGAGCGGCCGCAGTCGGCCAGCTGCTGGGAGGCGAGGCATGGAATCGTACATGACGGCCAAGGAGGCGGCGGAGTACCTGAAGATCGCGGAGCGGACCCTGGTGCGCCTGGCCCACGAGGGGCAGATCCCCGGGGTGAAGATCGGCGGCCAGTGGCGGTTCCGCCGGGCGCTGCTCGACGAGTACCTGGACAACCTCGCGGCGGAGTCGGTGGCCACTGCCAATCCGGCCGCCAGCCAGGTGCTCGACGTGCCGCTGGCCGAGATCTTCACGGTGGAGCACATCCTCCCCGAGCTCGAGGCCACGGACCGGCAGGGTGTGATCTCGGAGATGGCGGGGCACGTGACCGAGCTGGGGCTGGTGCGCGACCGCCGCTGGCTCGAGACCGCCCTGGCCGCGCGCGAGCGCCTCGTGCCCACGGCGGTCCCCGAGGGGGTCGCGTTCCTCCACGCCCGCCGCCGCGCCCCGGACAAGTTCCCGCAGCAGTTCATCGCGCTGGGGCGGTCCCGCGAGGGGGTGGTGTTCGGCTCCCCCGACATGGGCCGCACCCGGCTGTTCTTCCTTCTCGCGCTGCGCAACGACGCCCTGCACCTGCGGTGGCTCTCGCGACTGGCGTGGATCGTGCGCAACCCCGGCCGCCTCGCGGGGCTCCTCGACGCCCCCGACGCCGCCGCCATCCACGCGCTGCTCGTCGAGGCCTGCGCCGACCTGCCGGCCTCGCTCCGGCCCACGGGCCGGCCGGCGGGGCGCTGAGGGCGCCGCCGCGGGGGCCGTCCGGAGCGCCGCCCCGGCGGTCCGGGCTACCATGGTCGCGTGGCGTTCAAGATCGCGCTGATCGGCACGCACGGGGTGGGCAAGACCACCCTCTGCTTCGACCTCGCCGCCCGGCTCAAGCGCCTCGACGTCAACGTCGAGGTGGTGCGCGAGGTGGCGCGCAAGTGCCCGCTGCCCATCAACCGCGACACGACGGTGGACGCGCAGGAGTGGATCCTCCACACCCAGATGGCGTGGGAGATCGAGGCCGCGGCCGCTCACGAGGTGGTGGTGTGCGACCGGGCCGTGCTGGACAACTACTGCTACCTCGTGCACGCCGCCGGGCCGCAGCCAGCGTGGGAGGCCCTGCTCGGCCGCTGGCTGCCCACCTACGACCTCCTCGTGAAGGTGCCGCTGTGGCGCCGCCCCACGTACGACGGCGTCCGCGCCGTGGACCCCGCCTTCCAGGAGCGGATCGACACCCTCCTCGAGGGAATCCTGGTCGCGCGCGGGCTCGAGCCGCTGCGCCTCGACCCGGCCGAGCGCGACCGATGGCCCGAGACGATCCTGGAGCGGGTGCTGCCCGCCGTGGAGCCCACCCCGCCCCTGTTCGGGCCCGACGAGCTCGGGCCCTGACCCACAGCGGCCACCGCGGTACAATCGCGCCGTGCGTTCCGAGCCGGAGCTGGTGCCGTACGCGCCGGGCGAGCTGCCCGGCGAGCCGCTCCTGGTGCTCGCGCCGCACCCCGACGACGAGGTCTTCGGCTGCGGCGGCCTGCTGGCGCTGGCCGCTCGCCAGCGCCGGCGGATCGCCGTCGCGGTGCTCACCGGCGGGGACGCCCAGGGCGAGCCCCAGGTGCGGCGCGAGGAGTCCCGGGAGGCCGCCCGGCGCCTCGGGACGCCGGAGCCGGAGTTCCTGGCGTTCGCCGACCGTGGCCTGGATCCCGCCGACCCCGCCCTCGCCGCCGCGATCCGAGACCTGCTGGCGCGCCACCGGCCGCAGGTGGTGCTGGTCCCCGCGCCGTCGGAGGTCCACCCCGACCACCGTGCGCTGGCCCTGGCCACCTACCGTACGGTGCAGGAGGCCCCGGAGCCGGACCCGGATCTCCGGCTCGCCGCCTACGAGGTGTCGGCGGTGCTGCGGCCCAACCTCCTGCTCGACGTCAGCTCGGTGTGGGAGGACGTGCTGGCGGCGGCCAAGGCGTTCACCTCCCAGCTCGGCGCGGCGCCCTACCTGGAGGCCCTCGAGGGGATCGCGTCGGCCCGCCGGCTGACGCTGCCCCCCTCGGTGCGGCGCGCCGAGGCGTACCACGTCGTGGACCTCGCCTTCGTCCGCACCCACTCGGCGCTGGAGTGGGCGGCGCGCCTGGGGCCCTCCTCCGGCCTCGAGGTGCCGCCCTCGGTGGCCCCGCCCGACGCCGTGCTCCTCCACGACGGCGACGGCCCGTGGCTCCTCGAGGCCCTCGCGGCGCTGGCCGCCGAGGAGCCCCCACCGGGGACGGTGGTGGTGGCGGGCCAGCCCCCGCCCGATCCCCTCCCGCCGGAGGTCGCCCGCCTCGCCGCGGCGGTGGTGACCGGACCCCCGTGCGGGGCCACCCTGGCCCGCGCGCTCCGGCGCGCCGGGTCGTCCCACGCGGTGGTGTACCGGCAGGGGGAACTCCCCCTGCCCGGGGCCATCCTCGCCCTCGGCCGGGCGCTGGCCCGCGGTGCCGCCCTGGCGGCGGGGGCGGCGGTGATGGTGGTCGAGGGGGAGCGGGTGCTCCGTCCCGCCCCGGCGGGGCCCGGGCTCGCCGCCGCCCTGGCCGCCGGCACCCTCCCCGCGGGGGCGGCGGCCGTCCCCCGTCAGGCGCTGCTGGAGGCCCTCACCCACCACCCCGGGCGCGGCGTCCGGGAGGCACTGGCCCGCGTGGCGCTCGCCCTGCCGCCCGTCACGATCGCCGAGCCCGTCTGCCGTGCCCCCGCCTCTCCCCGGCCGCACGAGCCGCCCGGGGAGCTGGTGCGGCTCGTGGGCTCCCTGGAGCCGGAAGCCGCCGCCGCGGCCGTGGCCTCGCTCGCGGCGGAGGCGGCGGCGCGTGGGGAGGAGGCCTCCCGCCTCGCGCGCGGGCTCGCCACCGCGGCCGCGGAGCGCGACCGCCTCCGCGGCGAGCTGGAGCGCCTGCGTGGCGAGCTCGCCGCCGCCCGCCAGGAGGCGGGGGAGGCGGACGCGCTCCGCGAGCGGGTGGCGGCGCTCGAGCAGGAGCTCCGGACCGCCCGCGAACCCGATCCGCCGCGCGGCGTCAGGGGGTTGCTCCGCCGCCGGGGCTGAGCGGCCCGGCCCGGCACCACCCGTCGTCCCGGGCGAGGAGGATCTCCACGCCCCCGCGCGCCCCCGCCACCGCCAGGTACCCCGCCCACCGGACGGCGCGCCCGCGCGGCCACCCCGCGGCACCCGGCCACGGCGGCGGCATCGCCACCCCCGCGCCCGCCACCAGCCCGCGGCGATCCACCAGGGCGAGCCGGACGGGACCCTGCACGCCCCGCACCACGCCCTCGAGCCGCAGCACCGCCGGGCCCACCGGCTCGCTCCGCACCACGCGCACGGCGACCCCGGCGCACCCGCCGGCCACGGCGCCCCCGGGCCGTTCCCCGTACCGCACCCGGGGAGGCCGCTCGAAGGGGACGTGGCGGAGCCGGCGCAGCATCTGGCGCACCACCCGGAGCTGCTCCCGCGTGAAGGGAGAGGTGTGCACCGCGCGGAGCGTCTCCAGGTCCTCGATACCGTGCACCAGCGCCAGCCCGGCCAGCGGCTGCCGGGCCGCCCGGGCGAGGTAGTCCCGCGTCAGCGACCGTCCGCGGCCCGTCATCGCCACGACCAGGGCGACACACAGCCCGGCCAGCCCCGCCGCCGCCAGCCGGCGTGACCGGCGCCCGCCGATCCGTGCCACCAGCCACGCCGCGGCCACCAGCACCGCCAGCCAGTACAGCGCCGCCAGCGTGGCGTAGCGCGAGGAGCGCGCGTTCCCGAGCTGCATCCGGGCCAGCGCGGTGGTCACCGCGTTCACCAGCGCATACCCTCCCACGGCGAACCACGGCGCCAGCGCCCCGCGCGCCGCGGGCCGCCGCCAGAGCGGCACCGCGAGCGCGAGCCCCAGTGCGAGGCCGGCCAGGCCCGCCGCGGCCGCCACCGTGTGGAGCCCCCACAGGTGACCCAGGTACGCGGCCAGGTACCGGATCAGGCCCACGCCGCCGCCCGCGCTCGGCGCGGGCAGCTCCGCCGGCCGGGTGTACGTGGCCGCCTCGAAGGCGAGGTCCAGCAGGCCGAGGCCCACGAGCGGGAGCACGCGCCGCCACGGGAGCCGCCACGCGGCCGCCGCCAGGAGCAGTGCGGGCCACGCCGCGATCCCGGTGCTGTAGGTGAGCGACGCCACGAGGGCCAGCCCGCCCGCCACCGCGACCCACCGCCACGCCCCCTCCCCTGTCGCACGCCGCAGCGCCACCACCGCCCACACCGCGAGCGCGTTGGCGGTGAGCCACATCACCCCGGAGAACCCCATCACCACGTTGTGCACGGCCACCGGGGTGAACGCCATGGCGCCCACCACGATGGCGGACGCCGCCCCGGCGGGCCCGGCCCGCGCCAGCTCCTCCGGGAGGAGCCGCCACAGCGCCGCGGCGGTGAGCGCCATCATCAGGACCGACCAGGCGGCGAGCGCGCGGTTGTCGCCCCGGGTGAGAGCGACGTTGAGCGCGTAGACCGCCGCCGCCACCGCCACCGTGTGCTCGTTGGACTTCACGGTGAGCCAGCGGAGCGGGTCGCGGGTGAACCGGTCGCCGTCCACCACCTTGGCCAGGGTGCCGTAGTAGTCGTTGTACTGGAGCCTTCCCGCGTGTGGGACGATCCACAGGTACGGCAGCGCCGGCAGCAGCACGAGTGCCCCCAGGAGCCAGCGCGGCAGGGGCCTGGTCGGGGTCACCGCCGCACCATCCCCGCGGGGTCGTACCCGCCCAGGTAGCAGTGGGCGAGACCCAGATCCCGGAGCCAGAGGCGCTCCCGCGCCGGGATCTCCGCGGGCGGCGGCCCCGGGTGCGGGAGCTCCCCGCGCACGCGCCACGAGACCGTGGGCGTCACCACCGCCTCCAGCGCCAGCCGCGCCAGGCCGGCCGCGAGCCGCCACGGCCCCTCCACGCCCGCCCCCGCCTCCCAGGCGGCGAGCAGGTCCTCCCGCCAGGCCACCCAGCCCCCGGGCGGCGGCAGCGCGCGCGGCCCCGGGACCATCGCCAGGTTCAGGTAGCCGGGGTCGCCGACGTCGAGCCCGAACCACGGGTCCACCGGCACGCCGTCCTCGCGAACCCACCACCCGCTCGCCGCCACCTGGTGACCGCGGACCGCCCGTCCGGCCACCAGCGCGGTCCCGGGGACCTGGAGCAGGGCCAGGAGCTCCTCCACCGCCTCCGCCCCGAACCCACCCGGCGGCGGCAGCGCCACCACCGGGGCGCCCGCGCGCCGGGCGGCGGCCACCACCTCCGCCCAGCCGGCGCCGGGGACGAGCGGGAGCCGCCCGGCGGTCCGGCGGCCGCCCAGGGGCGCGTCCCCGAGCACCGCCACCTCGAGGCCCTCCTCGGCCCGCCGCCGGACCCGGAAGAAGCTCGCGGGAGCCAGCAGCACCTCCGCCGTGACCTCGCCGCCGCGGGGCCACGAGCGGGCGTGCTCCACGAGGGCCCGCAGCGCGTGCCGGTGCGCCGCAGGCTTGGCCGCGGCCGCCCGGGCCATCGAGGTGGGGACGGTCCGCCAGTGGTAGAGCACCCCGTGGAGGTGCCCGAACCGCGCCCCGGCCGCGAGCGCCCGCAGCGCGAGGTCGTAGTCCTGGGCGCCGTCCAGCCCCGGACGGTGCCCCCCGATCCGCTCGAGCACCGCGCGCCGCACCACCCGGAGGTGGCAGACGTAGTTGAAGGTGAGCAGGAGGTGGTGCGACCACCCCGGCTTGACGCACGGCTCCCGGTGGCGGCCCCTCTCGTCCACCTTGTCCTCGTCGGTGAACACCCAGTCGAGGTCCGGATGCGCCGCGAGGAACCGGTCCACGAGCTCCAGCGCCCGCGGGTGGAGGAGGTCGTCGTGGTCCAGGAACGCCACGAACTCGCCCGTGGCGTGGCGCAGCCCCTCGTCGGTGGCGCGGGCGATGCCGGCGTTGTCCTCGCGCAGCAGCAGGCGCACGCGCGGCTCCTCCCGCGCCACCGCCTCCAGCACCCGGCGCACGTGCGGCTCCGGCGAGGCGTCGTCCACCAGGATCAGCTCCCACTCCCGGTGGGTCTGCCCGCGCACCGAGGCGATGGCCGCCCGCAGGTGCTCCTCCCGGACCCGGTACACCGGCACCACCACGCTGAACCGCCGCCCCGAGGGCGGCGCCGCCACCTCGGCCACCAGCCCGCCCCGGCGCACCGCCGAGCGGTACGAGCGGAACCGGCGCCGGCGCCGCAGGCGGGCCCGGAGCTTGGCCCACACCAGCCGCGGGTGGCGGACGTGGTGCAGGAACGCCGCGATCCGGGGGTAGGGGGTGACCACCCGCAGGAACCACTCCCCCAGCCGGCTCACCCCTCCCCTCCACCCCCGCGGCGGCCGAGCCGGGCGAGCAGCGGCGCGATGCGCAGCCGCATCGCCCCCGAGACCACCGCCGCGAGCTCGCGGTGCTCGGCCCGCAGCCGCTCGAGCTCGTCCCCGAGCGCCGCCTCCCGCGCCTCGAGCTCCGCCACCCGGGCGGCGAGGCGGTCCCGTGCCGCCACCGCCTCCGCCCGCCCCCGCTCCGCCGCCTCCGCGTCGCCGGCCACCCGCAGCAACTCCGCACGCAGCGCGGCGATGTCGCGCTCCAGCTCGTGGAGCCGGCGCACCAGCGCCCCGGGGCGCACCTTCTCCCAGTGCCGCTCGAGCACCCGGACCATCGCCGCCCACCGCTCGCCGGCCATGTCGCCGCCCACCGAGGCCGGCCCGGCGCGGTACACCGAGGTCACCTCGGGGACGAAGGCGAACCGCCCCCGCGCCGCGAGGCGGAGCCACAGCTCCCAGTCCTCCAGGAACTCGAGCTCCTCGTCGAACCCGCCCACCGCCAGCACCGCCTCCCGCCGCACCACCACCGCGCAGGTGGGGATGGAGTTGGCGATGGCGAGCGCCTCCGGGTCGAACGGGCGCGCCAGCACCTCGCCCTCGGGGCCCGCCGCGGGGTGCAGCACCCGGCAGGCGGCGTAGGCGAGCTCCACCCCCTCCCGCCGCGCCGCCTCCATCACCGTCGCCACGTGCTCCGGAAGGTACAGGTCGTCGTCGTCGAGGAACGCGACCCACTCCCCCGCCGCCGCCCGGACCCCGGCGTTGGCCGCCGCCGCCCGTCCCCGCGGCTCGGGGTGCTCCACGAGGCGCACCGCGAGCCGGTCCCGCACCCGGTCCACCACCCCGCCCACCGGCGCGCCGCCGTCGTTCACCACCACCGCCTCGAGCGGCCGGTACGTCTGCGCCGCCACGCTCGCCAGCGCCTCCCCGAGCGGCTCGAGGCGGTCCCGCGTGCGGACGATCACCGAGACCAGCGGGCGGGCGGGCTCCCCGTGACTCATGGGCGCATCTTACACGCCGGACGGCGGGACCGCTGCTACCATCGGCGGGTGCGCGTCTCGCTGGTGGTGGTGAGCTTCCGCTCCTCGGACGCCGTGGCGCGGCTGCTGGCCACGGCCGAGGGGGTGGACGAGACGGTGGTGGTGGACCACTCGGAGGACCCCGCCGAGGCGGCGCGGCTGCGGGAGCTGCCGGTGGACCGCCTCGTGGTCCAGTCCAACCGCGGCTACGCCGCCGGGCTCAACCGGGGGGCGCGGGAGGCGACCGGCGACGTGCTGCTGCTCGCCAACCCGGATCTCGAGCTCGCGCCGGGATGCGTCGAGGCGCTGGCCTCGCGCGCGAGCCGGCCCGGCGCGGGGGTGGTGGCCCCCCGGCTGCTGTGGGACCGCGAGGGCCGCTGGCAGCTTCCCCACGCCACCCCGTACACGTGGCGCCTCGAGTGGCTCGCCGCCCGCCTGCCGCGCCTCGCCCGCGCCCTCTACGTGCGGCATCAGGAGCGGATCTGGACCGCCGCCACACCGGTGCGCGTGCCCGCCGTGGGCGGCGCGCTCATGGCCACCACCCCGCGCGCGCTCGAGGCCACCGGCGGCCTCGACGAGGGGTACTTCCTCTACTTCGAGGAGAACGACTGGTGCCTGCGGCTGCGTGCGGCGGGGCTGCGGGTGGAGGTGCAGCCCGCCGCCGGCGCCGTCCACCCGTACGGCACCACCACCGGCGAGCGCGCCGGAGAGCACTTCTCCGCCTCCCTCGCCCGCTACCGCTCGCGCCACCTTCCCCGCTGGTGGCTCCGGCGCCACCCGGCGCCGCCAGCGCCCGGCTCGCCCCGGCTCCGCCCCGCCGCCCGCCCGCCCCGGCCCGGCGAGGCGGTGCTGTTGGCCCACTCCCCGCTCGCCATCCCCTGCGCCCGCCTCGAGCTCGGCGCCGACGATCCGGCCCCCGAACGGCTCCTGCCCCCGCACGCCCACCCCGGCCGCCACCTCCTCCTCGCCCGCCGCGGCTTCCGCCTGCTCGGCGAGGTGGAGGTGG